>DBFWBE010000060.1:0-5435 GCA_048485835.1 Collinsella sp. | reverse complement strand
ATCAGGGAGCAGGAGTCCCACGACATCGCGCTGGACAAGCTGGGCGTGAAGGAGTACGAGGACCCCTTCAAGAGGAGGTGATCCTGCCGGTTCGACCGGCGCGCCACGGGTCAAGATGCACTAGGCCTGGACGAAGTCCGGACCCGCGCCTTTAGACGCGAGCCCGGGGCCCGTGGGTTATACCCTAAGAGCAAACCACCCTTTTTAAGGGTGGTTCTGATTGGAGGAGAACGCATGCGGCCCGGTGGCACTCAGACAAAGCGCGGCGCCGCGGTGCGCATGCGACGCCGGCTGGGCTTGGCGCCGCGGGCGTGCGCACTGCTGTCATGCTCGCTGGTGCTGGTCATAGCTGGCGTTTCTACCTATGGCATGACCGTGCCGTCCATGATGCAGGCGCATGCCGCACTCGAACCGCGCGTTGGGCATGAGGTCAAAAGTGATCTGGGTACCACGACTGGATATGCTTGGGCAAGTGTGGTCGCGCATATTGTGTTTGGCACCGACGATGCGGACGGCGCCGAGGCCCCGGACAACGAAGTCACGCTTGCCAATGGCAAAACCATCGTGCTTACCAATACCAAGATCATCGATCGGTTGTCCAACAATAGCGTGGCGGCAACGGTGAATAAGGTCGAGGAGCAGAAGGAGCAGGACGCCCAGCAGTCCGGAAAGCCCGGTAGCTCGGATACTTCTGGCTCTGGCTCGGATTCATCGAGTTCGGGCGGTGGCTCTGGGTCGGGTTCCTCTACCGGAGGGCCTGGAAACGGCGGCTCGACGGGCGGCAACACTGACAACGATGCAAACTCCGGCGGCCTTTCCGCTGCTGAGGAAGAGAGCATTCACAGTTGGCTTGTGACCAAGTACAACATGCTCGACGGCTATGTTTCTCGTGCCGATGACGTGGTCTCGACCTATAACTCTACGGGAGATCCCAGGCCGTGCGACAGCCTGGTCGGGGAGATGTTCGTCATTCGAGCCGAGTTCGGTCGTCAGACATTCTCGCCCCGGTCAAAGTGGTATCAGCAGTATGCCAGTCTGTGGGGCTGTTACACCAACCTATGTCAATGGGTCGGCCATTACGGCGATGATGACGTCGCGCTCGGTAACTTCAACAATAACGTGGCGGCGCTTGCCCTATGATGACCGATCTTGCATCCACCACACCACAATCGCTCGGTCGCGATCCCATGGTCGGCCTGCGCCTGGCGCGTGTCGACGGGTTTGAGCCGACCATTGCGCTCGGTCAGGACGAACTGCCTGCCTATCTGCGTCGTTTTACGATGCTGTTTGCCGACGATGCCACCATGCGCCGTGGCGGTATCGGCCGCGTGACGCGTGCTGTCAACGCCCAAGGCGAGGCCGTGGCACTCAAGCAGCTCATCTTGCCGACGCGCGATGAGTTTGATGACGATGCCGCTCACGAGGCGCTGGTCGCCAAGTTCAAGGCGGCGTTTCGCGAGGAATACGAATGCCATCGCGCCCTTTCGGGCCTTAAGGGCTTTCCCCGCCTCTATGGCTGGGGCGAGGTCGACGGTGCGCCTGCAATTGTCATGGAATGGGTCGAGGGCGAGACGCTCGCCCGCTTGCGTTCGCGACTTGCCGTGGACGATGCCAGACGCCTGTCGCCGCTTGTGGCGGCGCGTCTGGGTCGCGACCTGTTCGATCTGCTCTGCCGTATGAGTCTGGTGGGCGAGGGCTTTGTCCATCGCGATATCTCGCCCGCTAATATTATGGTGCGCACGGCGCGTCTACCGCTTGACCGGCAGCTTGCCGAGGGCGCCTTTGACCTGTGCCTGATCGACTTTGGCTCGTCGCTGGCGCTTGAGCCTGCGTCGGCCGTGGCCGGTACCGGCGGCAAGGCGTCGTTTACGGAGCGTTATGCGACGCTGCGTCGCGCGACGGTGGCCTACGCTCCGCCCGAGATGCTCACCGACGATATTCCCGACCTGCGCGCTTTGCGTATGTCGCCGGCGATCGACGTCTATGCCGCGGCAAGCACGGTTTACGAGCTCATTGCCGGCGTCGCGCCATACGAAGCCGCGCCGAGCACTTCGGGCACCTCGGGTTCGCGCAAAAAGACGCGCGACATCGCGAGCCCCTATCGTCTCAAGATGGACACGCGGCCCCACTATCCCATTGGTGCCCATGCGCCCGGTTGTGATTTGACTCAGCTGCTTCGTCGTGAGCCCGATGTGGCGCTCGCCGCGGCCGAGCAGGCCCAGCAGCTAGGGCTTGAGCCGGATTCCGAAGAGCTACGCGATGCGCTGGCGTTTGTCGATGCCCAGCTGTTCGACGTGGTGATGGCCTGTCTGTCCAGCCATCAAAAAGATCGTCCCGAGCCGGCGGCGGTCGAGGCGGCGCTCTCGGCGTTTTGTGACCACTATGCGCAAAATGTCGGTCGTTCGCTCCGCGGCGAGCCGCTCACGCCGTGCCCCATGGATGCGTCTGGCCGCGCGGTGCGTCGCGCGCTGATGGTCGGCGCGACGGTCGTCTGTGGCGTGGTTTGGGCTGTGGTCGTGGTTTCGGCCGCGCTGCTGGCGTCGGGCGCTCGCGTGACGGCGACTTTGGGATCGCTCGTGTGGTCTGGGTCGCTACCGGGTATTATTGCCGCACTGGCGTTGGCGCTGCCAGGCATAGCCGGCGTTGCCGCGGGGGCACTTGCGCGCGATCGGCGCTCGGGCTTCCTGCAGGGTGTGCTTGCGCTTTCTGCCTGCGAGGTTCCGGTGCTGGTTGTGGCTGCATGTAGCGTATTTTCCCAACGCGCCGTGATGGGTGGCCTTGTTGCCGCTCTGGTTGCAACCTATACGCTTACGTGGTTTTTGCTTGCGATGGGCTTTGCCTTTGAACTTCCCGTTTCGGCACCGCGACGCACAAAAGCCCAGATGGCGACTCCGCTTGCCGGTGGAGCCGCAGCTGCCCGTACTTTTGGCGGACCTGTCGAAGTATCGTCCGATTCTATTTCTACGACCAAGGAGGCCTAGGTCATGGCATCTCAAGTTGAGCTCACCCCATGCGGGGCCATGTTTGACATCTTTAAGCGCGCGGCGCATCTGAGCCATATCGAGCTGTGCGGCCTGGTGCTTTCGTCCCGTCCGCTCGCCGACGGCCGCAGCCCGCAGAGCCGAGCCGCCGATCGCTCTTGGGTTTCCCGCTTTATCGTTCGCGCGCCGGTCGGCACGCTTCAGCAGCGCTACTTTGCCGAATACGGTACCTCGGCTGCGCGTATTATGTCGCAACTGGCCCTGCGCCAGCGCAATCCCATGGACTCCACGGCTGTGATCAATATGGTGTGCGGTCCTGCAGGTGAACCGATGGTACGCGCGCTCGAAGAGTGCCACCAGGACACGAATCTCTATCGCAACGCGCTCGATCGCCTGTCCCAGGCGGCGGAACTCATGCCCGCCGAGCGCGCCGAGGCCGTGCTGGTGCTGTTTGTCGCCGTCGGTTGTTCGGCGGATGTGCGGTCCTCGGTGAACTATGCCATCGACTACGCGCACGCGACCTGTGGCGGAGGAACATCCACGCCGCGTTCGCTTGGCATGTCGATGACCGCGGGCGAACGCGAACCCGCCCCGGCGCACCCCTTGGGCTTGCTGCGCGTACAAAACAGTTTTGTCGTGAGCGCCCCGCGCTGGATTCAGCCGAGTGAGCGGGGTGTTGAGATTGGCGCGCTGGCCACTGGTGAGGGCGATATTACCGACGTCGGCGACGATGTCTCGGCCCGCCATGCTCATATCTGGTGCGATGCTCAAAATATCTGGCACGTCGAGGACTTGTCGTCCACCAACGGAACCGTGGTGGTAAACGGGGCCACGCGCGTCTGCATTCAGGTCGAGCCCGGCCGTTCCGCCCAACTCAATCCCGGCGACGAGCTCAAGCTCGGCGAATCCACTACCTACGCCATCCTCTTCGGTGCCCTCTAGCCGGCAGATGGGGACGTTCCTTTTCTCTGCCGGCTGGGGACACTCCTTGGCGCGCCAGAGCCGGTCGCCCGGGGATGGAGGGGCCATTTTGGCCCTTGGCGGTCAGTCGGGGCGAAACTAGAAGATCTTTCCGATTCGCGGCTGTTCATGCTTGTAGAGCATCTAAAACAATAGGATGTTATTCTGGAATATGCCGGGTGCGTGAACTTGCCTGTCTTAGCCTTAATAAGGTATAGGGGAGTTTGGCTCAGGGGTTCCGTCTTGTTCTTCAGCGCAGTATTGTGGGACAGATTTGCTGAGATTGGCGCCTTACACCGCAGAGCGCACGGAAGGCTCTCGATTTGTGTTCTGGCCCCAGAATACAGGGCCTGATACTTACCAACTGTGGCATGGATGTAACATCTGTAGAAATCAACCCTTTTGTTGTCGACCTTTGTAAGAAAAACACTGCCATCAACTCTTTGGATGACGAAACTAGGGTGCTTGAGGGGAGCCTTTACTCCCCTCTGAGAGATGACTCATGTTTTTCGCTTGTCGTTGTGAATCCTCCGTTACTGCCGATTCCGGATGAGATTCCTTATCCCTTCGTTTGAGATGGAGGACAATCGGGTCTGGATAAAACACTTCGTATTCTTAAGGGTGGCGATACGCATTTAGAGAAAAACGGTAAATACTGCTAATAGGGGTGACGACGATGGTGCAGGGGCGACCCGCGATGCTCTCATCAATACGTCGGATACTTGGGAAATCAGGTCTAGATGCATGTATGATGATGCTGTGTGGCTATTCAATTAATCCGCGTTCCGAATGGGTGCAGGATATAGCTGCGACATCGTATGCTTTTGACCCGGCGCGATACTCAGATATTTCTGAGGCGGTTGACGAAGTTTATACGCACTATGCCGCGCAAGGCGTTTCGGAAGTTTGCACATCTACGTTACGGGCTTAGGTTTCTTCAAGCGAGCAGGCCGGTTGCGTTATTTCGAGCGATTTTTCTAGTCTAGACGACAAAAGGCAAAGGATTTGATGGGTATAAAACGCGGACGTTTGTGGGCGGATGCTCAAATCTATTGTGGCAATCGGGCGGTTGAAAAAGATATTTCAACCGCCCGATTGCCAGGTTCGTCGGAGGAGATGTCCGATTCCGACTCTCTTGTAGGAAGAGCTTGAGATCGTATTGGCCCAAGGCAATCTTAAAGCAGTCTCATTGGCAAATCTTCGCTCCTGTTGTGTTGAGGTGTAAGGTATCAGTGATTGATGTTTTGTGGCGGGTAGATTGGGGCCTTCCTTGATTCGATGCGTTCTCTCGAGGTTCATCAGAGCAAAAGGGGCTTTCGTCTTCATTGCTATCACGGTGATTGGAACCGCTCTCTCCTATGCCATGCGGTAGCGCGCAGAGATGTGGTGTAAGAGGCGGGGCATGCCCCGCCTCTTCTCTTTACGGGCTTTAGCCTGTGCGGGGCGCGCAGCGCGCCGCATCAGAAACCACCCGCTATGCGGGTGGGGCCAAAC
>DBFWBE010000059.1:0-11568 GCA_048485835.1 Collinsella sp. | reverse complement strand
GGAGGTGCCGCTCGCCTCCTTGGAGGCCAGGCTGATCTGCTCGGAGATGTCAGCGGCGGGGATCACGCGCTCGGCGGCGGTGACGTTGTAGTTCTCGATCATGACAACCTGCAGGTAGGGAGCCACGTCGGGGTCGTTTGCAATCCACCGCGACAGCGTCAAGATCAGATGGATGATGTCCTGCGCGATAGTGTAGGCAGGCGCCGCCTTGCCGCCAAAGATGATGGTGACGGGGTGCTTAGGTCTGTTGCCGTTCTTGATATCGAGGTACTTCCAGATGATGTAGAGCGCGAGCATCTGCTGGCGCTTGTACTCGTGGATGCGCTTGACCTGGACGTCGATGATGGCGTTGGAGGGAATGGTCACGCCCTGCTCGAGCGCCATGAACTGGCGCATGATGGCCTTGGCCTCGACCTTGGTGGCGGCCAGGCGCTCAAGAACGTCCTTGTCGTCGGCGAACTTGGCGAGTTTGCTCAGATCGCCGGTGCTGCGCCAGTCGGTGCCGATCACATCGTCGAGCAGGCTGGCGAGCGCGGGGTTGGCCCCATGGATCCAGCGGCGGAAGGTGATGCCGTTGGTCTTGTTGGAGAACTTCTCGGGATAGATTTCGTAGAACGGATGAAGCTCGGTGTCCTCCAGGATCTTGGTGTGGAGGGCGGCTACGCCGTTGATGGAGAAGCCAAAGTGGATGTCCATGTGGGCCATGTGGACGGTATCGTGTTCGTCGATGATGGCGACGCGCGGGTCATCGTGCTCGGCCTTCGCGATCTCATCGAGCTTGACGATAATGTCGGCGATGGCAGGGGAGACCTTCTGCAGGCTGGCGAGCGGCCACTTCTCGAGCGCCTCGGCAAGAATCGTGTGGTTAGTGTAGGCGACCATGGAGCGTACGATGGTCACGGCCTCGTCAAACTCGATGTCGTGCTCGGTGGTGAGCAAGCGAATGAGCTCGGGGATGACCATGGTGGGGTGCGTGTCGTTAATTTGGACCACGGCGTAGTCGGCCAGATCGTGCAGGTTGCTGCCGCGCTCGATGGCCTCGTCGATCAGGAGCTGGGCGGCGTTGCTCACCATGAAGTATTCCTGGTAGATGCGAAGCAGGCGGCCCTGCTCGTCGGAATCGTCGGGGTAGAGGAACAAGGTGAGGTTCTTGGCGATCTCGGTCTTGTCGAAGTCGATGGAACTGCCGGGGACCAGGCCGTCGTCGACGCTCGCCAGGTCGAACAGGCGCAGGCGGTTCTTGGTGGGCCGGCCGTAACCGGGCACATCGATGTTGACGAGCTTGGAGGTAACGGCAAAATCGCCGAACTCGACGGTGTAGGAGCGGTCATCGTCGACTAGGATGTCCTGCTCACCGAGCCACTCGTCGGGGACGGCCTTCTGCTGGTTGTCGACAAAGCGCTGACGGAACAGGCCGTAGTGATAGTTGAGGCCCACGCCATCGCCGGTCAAGCCCAGCGTGGCGATGGAATCCAGGAAGCATGCGGCCAGGCGGCCCAAGCCGCCGTTGCCGAGCGACGGCTCGACCTCGAATTCCTCGATCTTGTTGAGGTTGTGGCCTGCGGCGGTGAGCTGGTCCTTAACCTCGTCGTAGATGCCGAGGTCGATCATGTTGTTGATGAGCAGCTTGCCGATCAAAAATTCGGCGGAAATGTAATAGAGCTTTTTCTTGCCGTTGTTGAGCGGGCAGGTGGCGGAGCGCTCCTGCACGAGTTTGACCAGCAGCTTGTAAATGCGACGGTCGTCGAGCTGCTCGAGCGAGGTGCCAAAAGACTGCTCGGCGAGTTCCATGAGGTTAATTCGGGGCATGTTTTCTCCTGTGATGGGTTGTTTCATGTCTGCAATTCATAAGAAGCCCGCGCGAGGGGATTGGGGTGGCCTCGCGCGGGAAAAGCAAGCGCGTCCGCACGGTGGGGAGGGGTCGGGCGCGGTAGCTCCTATTGAGGAAGCTCGATTTCGGCTTCCGACGGGATGCGGAAGTAGGTCTCGGTCCAGTCGGTGAGTTTGTGCTCGAGCTCGCGGGTGATGGCGCCGTCGAGCATGCGCCAGGTCCAGTTGCCGCCCAGCGTGGCAGGGGTGTTGATGCGCGCCTCGTTGCCCAAGTTGAGCAGGTCCTGCATGGTGTAGATGCACGTGTCGCTCACGCTGGCGGCGATGGTGCGATTGAGTGCATCTGCCATGGGTTCGCCGGCCTGCTGATGGGTGTACAGGGCTGCCTGCTCGCGCTGACGCGGGGTGGCCGTTCCCTCAAACCAACCGCGCGCCGTCTCGTTATCGTGGGTGCCCACATAGGCGACGGTGTTGGCGATGTAGTTATGCGGCAGGTAGTACGAGTTGGTGCCCTCAAAGGCAAACTGCAGGATCTTCATGCCGGGGAAACCCGAGTTGTCGCGCATGTCGATGACGCCGGGGGTGAGGAAGCCCAGGTCCTCGGCGATGATGGGCAGCGTGCCGAGCTTTTCCTTGAGCGTCTTGAAGAACTTGAGGCCGGGACCCTGCGTCCACGAACCGTAGGACGAATCGGGCGAGGAGAACGGCACCTCCCAATAGGCCTCGAAGCCGCGGAAGTGATCCAGGCGGATGACGTCGTACATGTCGAGGGCGGCGCGAATGCGGCTCTCCCACCAGGAGAAGCCGTCGGACTCCATGGCGTCCCAGTCGTAGATGGGGTTGCCCCAGTACTGGCCGGTGGCCGAGAACTGGTCGGGCGGCGTGCCGGCGACGCTCACGGGATTGCCGGCGGCATCGATCTTAAAGAGCTCAGGCGTCGCCCACATCTCGACGGAGTCACGCGAGACATAGATGGGCAGGTCGCCGATGATGAGAATGTCGCGCTCGTTGGCATAGGCCTTGAGGCGGCTCCACTGGCGATCGAAGAAGTACTGCGTCATCTGGTGGTAGAGCATACGCGCCGGATGGTCGGAGCAGACCTTGGCGGAAGCCTCGCCGCGGGTGTGGAGCTCCGCGGGCCACTCCCAGAACGCCTTGAGACCGCACTCCTCTTTGACGGTCATGAACTCACAGTAGGGGATGAGCCAGTCCTCGTTGGCCTGGATAAAGTCATCGAAATCGGCCGGCTTGTCGGCAGCAAAGCGCTCGGCGGCGCGGTCGAGAATCTGACGGCGGCCGCCAAAGATAGCACCGTAGTCGACATTGCTGGGGTCGGATCCCAGATACACGCCATCGATATCGCGCTGCTCCAGATACCCTGCCTCGATAAGCTCGGCAAAGTCGATAAAGTTGGGGTTGCCTGCGCGGGCCGAGAACGACTGATAGGGCGAATCGCCATAGCTGGTCGTCGTAAGGGGCAGAATCTGCCAGTAATGTTGTTTGCACGAGGCGAGAAAATCGACGAAGTCGTAGGCATTCCAACCAAAGCCGCCGATTCCGTATGGTCCGGGCAGAGATGAGACGGGCATGAGGACACCGCTTGCACGCTCCATGAATGCGCTCACCAACCTTCTTGTTGTGGGGTCGGCCTGCCGATGGGCGTGCAGTCCGCCTCCGATGTTCTGATTCGATACGCCTATTGTAAAACATGTTGTTTAAACATGTACAGGCAAGATAAAAAAGTTGGTCGATTTTCGGCGAATGGTTACATGCCATGAAAAAGCCCCGACCTCACAACGTGAGATCGGGGCAAGAGCGGTATGTAGGTTTTTGCTACTCGGCGTCGGCGAAGCCGTTGGGGTTGTGGCTCTGCCAGTTCCAGCTATCGCGGCACATGTCCGCGATGTCGTATTGGGCCTTCCAGCCCATCATGCGCTCGGCCTTGGAGGCATCGCACCAGTTGGCAGCGATGTCGCCGGCGCGGCGCTCGCGGATCACGTAGGGCAGCTCCTTGCCACAAGCCTTGGAGAAGGCAGCGACGACCTCGAGTACCGAGGTGCCGGTGCCGGTGCCCAAGTTAAAGATCTCGACGCCGGTCTTGCCGTTCATCCAGTTAAGGGCGGCAACGTGACCAGAGGCCAGATCGCACACGTGGATGTAGTCGCGCACGCCGGTGCCGTCGGGGGTGGGGTAGTCGTTGCCAAAGACCTGAACGGCCTCGAGCTTGCCCACGGCGACCTGGGCGACATAGGGCACCAGGTTGTTGGGGATGCCCTTGGGGTCCTCGCCGATCAGGCCCGACGGATGAGCGCCGATGGGGTTGAAGTAACGGAGCAGCACGACGTCCCACTCGGGGTCGGCGGTGTGGACGTCCATAAGGATCTGCTCGATCATCCACTTGGTCCAACCATAGGGGTTGGTCGCGGGCTTCTTAGGATCCTCCTCGGTGACGGGCGGGTTGTCCGGGTCGCCGTAGACGGTCGAGGAGCTCGAGAAGATGATGGACTTGCAGCCATGGTTGCGCATGACGTCGATGAGCACCAGGGTGTTCTCGATGTTGTTGTGGTAGTACTCGACGGGCTTGCTCACCGACTCGCCGACGGCCTTAAAGCCGGCAAAGTGGATGACGCGGTCGATCTGATGGGTATCGAAGATCTTGTTCATCGCATCGCGGTCGAGCACGTTGGCCTCGTAGAAGGTGAGGTTCTTGGCGGCCTCGTCGCCCACGATGGTCTTGACGCGGTCGACGGCGACGGCGCTGGAGTTGGAGAGATCATCGACGATGACGACCTGGTAGCCACCCTCGAGCAGCTGAACGACGGTGTGCGAGCCGATAAAGCCGGCGCCACCGGTAACGAGGACGCAGGTGTCTTTGGGGTCGAGTGCTTTGGACATGTAGTCTCCTATCGAATCAGGAACACTTCTTCAGGGGAGTATAGCGCAGGCAGGGACGCCCAAATCGTGCGCTGTAGGAAAAGCAGAGGATTGTGCTAACGTACTCATCAGAAGAGCTTGCGTACGCATAACCTGATCTTTGGCATTTGCTTACGAGCCGCTGACCTTGTAGTTTCTTGTCGTTCGTGGAAATCGTTGGGACGCGCCATATGTACGCTAATATGTATGAGTTGAGCGACATATAAATAAACATGTAACGGAGTACATATGTCACCAAACAGCGATTCCATCCTTTCCCAGGAGCTCTCGCGCCGCACTGCCCTCAAGGCCCTGTTCGGCGCCGCTTCTGCGGCAGTTCTTTTTGGCCTGCCCGCTCGCGCCCATGCGGCGGAGGCTTCCAAAGAAACAACCGATAAACTGAATGCCGCCCAGGCCCAGCTCGACGAGGTTCAGGCCCAGCTCGACAGCATCGCAAATGAGTATGCGGCGCTGGCCAACAAGAATGCCCAGACCCTCAACGACATCGAGAATGTCCAGGGCAAGATTGACGGCACGCAGGCCCAGATCGATGAAAAGAAGGCCGAGCTCAAGAAGAAGCGCAACGACCTTTCCGATCGCGTGGCCGCCAGCTACAAGTCCGGCGGCACGAACATCCTGTCGCTGCTGCTGGCCTCTGGCTCGTTTGAGGAACTCGTCGCCAACGCGCATTACGTTGAGAAGATCAACAAGAGCGACCGCGATGCCATCGAGGATATCCAGACGATTCAGGCTGAGCTCGACGCACAGAAGACCGAGCTCGAAGCACAAAAGGCCGACCTGGAAAAACTCAAGGACCAGCAGACGGCTCAGATGCAGGATATGCAGGCCAAGCAGCAAGAAGTCCAGACCGTGCTGAACGGTCTTTCCGACGACGTCAAGGAGCTCATGGCTCAGCGCGATTCCGAGATCCTCGCTGCCGCCCAGGCTGAGGAGGCTGCCAGGAAGGCCGCCGCTGCCGCTGCCTCCGCGAACAAGAACAATTCCTACTCGGGTGGTTCGAGTTCGGGTGGCGGATCGTATGCGCCCGGAACCCCGCAACAGAATGCCGGCTCGGGCAAACAGCAGGCCGTCGTCAACGCGTGCTACTCCACGCCTTCGCCGGGTCAGAACTGGTGCGCGGCGTGGGTTACCAATGTCTTCCGTAACGCCGGCGTTGGCTACTTTGGCGGTAACGCATGCGATATGTTTAACGCATGGTGCTATAGCTCCGACCGCTCGGCGCTGCAGGTGGGCATGATCGTGGCCGATTCCTCGCACAGCGGCACGGGTGCTCCGGGCCTCATCTACGGTCATGTGGGTATCTACGTTGGCGGCGGCATCGTTATGAGCAACGAGGGTGCCATTACGTCTAAGTCGCTCGATTCGTTTATTAGCTTCTATGGCACTGGCTCTGGCGTGCGTTGGGGCTGGCTTGGCGGTATTGCGCTGTCGTAGCTGCGGCTTGGTCCGGGACAGCCCGAGAGGCATAAGGTTGCCTGCTCGGGCAGTCCTGCTCGCACGGAGAGCACATTAAGTGCTCTCCGGCTCGTGCGGAACTCGCGATCAACCTTATGCCTCTCGGACTGTCCCGGCCCTCTCGGGTCCTGAGCGCGACACACCGGACTGGGTTATCTGAATAAATTATGGTGAAGGCCCCTTTCGGGGCCTTCTTTGTTAAAGGAATTCGCCTACTCGGTGGACTTCGGGTTCTAGGTCTACGCCGAATTGGTCTTTGACGGTTGTTTGGATGTAGCGGATGAGTTCGTTGACGTCGGCGGCGGTGGCGTGGTCGGCGTTGACGATGAAGCCGCAGTGCTTTTCGCTTACCTGTGCGCCGCCGACAGCATGGCCGCGCAGGCCGGCATCCATGATGAGCTTGCCGGCAAAGTGGCCCTCGGGGCGCTTGAAGGTGGAGCCGGCACTCGGCATGTCGAGCGGCTGCTTGTCCTCGCGGCGCTGGCGGTAGTCGTCCATGTCGGCCTTGATCATCGCGGCGTTGCCCGGTGCGAGGTTGAAGGTGGCAGAAAGAACGATAAAGCCGTCGTCGGCGATGCGGCTCTTGCGATAGCCCAGGTTGAGTTCGTCGACATCGAACTCGATGATGTTGCCGCTGCCGCGGGTGCAATCGTCGAGCTGGCGAGCGGGTTTGTAGACGCGCACGGACTCCAGCACATCGGCCATGCAAGCGCCGTATGCTCCGGCGTTCATGTAGCAGGCACCGCCGACCGATCCGGGAATGCCCGAGATGGGCTCCATGCCGGTAAGGCCGGCCTCGGCTGCCGCGGCTGCGACATCGGAAAGCAAGGCGCCGGCTGCCGCCGTGACGTGCGTGCCGTCGACCGTAATGTCGGAGAGGCCCTCGCCCAGCGCTACGACGACGCCGCGGATGCCCTTGTCGCCGACGAGCAAGTCGGAGCCGTTGCCCACGATGGTGAGTGGTAGATTGCAGCGATAGCAGGTATCGAGCGTGGCGACGAGGCCCTGCTCAGTATCGGGCGTGACAAAGACGTCGGCCGGACCGCCGATCTTAAACGTGGTGTGCTCGCGCATGGGCTCGCTCATCAGCACGTTGTCCTCGCCGGCAACGCCAGCGAGCGCGCACAGCAGGTCCTCGTTAAAAAAATCGTTCTCGTGCATACGGATATCCGCCTTTTGGTGGTCGTTGTCATCAATCGATTGCAATATACCCCACCCGGACGGATTTGGTGCGCTGGCGGCGATAAAACAGCCGTCCACCGGATTGGTAAAGTGTTTATCACCGAGGTAGAGGGGTAGTCGCTATACTTTCAAGAGATTGCGCGTAAACCCGGAAGGAGCGAGATGGCCAACAAAGTCACCCTCAAGCAGATCGCCCAGGAGGTGGGGCTTTCCCCCTCGTCGGTCTCGCTTGTTCTCAATAATCGGCCCTGTCGCATCTCGGAAGAAAACCGCAAGCTCATCAAGGAGGTCGCGGCGCGCAACCACTATGTTCCCAACCAGATTGCGCGCAGCCTGGTCATGCGCGAGTCGCGCACGCTGGGCCTTATCGTCCCTAACATCGAGAGCCGCTTTTTTGCCTCGCTCGCCGGTAGCCTGGAAAAGCGCTGCCGCGAGGACGGCTATGCGCTCTTCATTACCAGCTCGGGCGGCAGCGCCGATGACGATCTGGAGCTGCTGCGCCAGCTGGTGACGCGCGGCGTTGATGGCGTCTTTCTGGTGGTGGGTGACGAGTTCTCCGACGACCGCGCCCTGCGCGAAGAAGTCAGCCACCTGCCCATCCCGGCGGTAATGGTCGACCGTGCCATTGAGGGGCTCGAGTGCGACAAGGTGATGTTCGACCACGAGATGGGCGGCTATATGGCCACCCGCTATCTGATTGAGCAAGGTCACCGTCGCATCGCCTGCTTGGTTAATGCCCGCCGTTCCAATACGGGTCGCAAGCGACTTGCCGGCTATGAGCGCGCGCTGCGTGAGGTTGGCCTGCCGATCGACGCACGTTTGGAGTTTGAGAGCGAGTACTACATTCCGAGCGCATACGAGGCCTCGGAGGCGGTGCTCGCAACTGACGCCACTGCCGTGTTCGCAAGCTCGGATAACATTGCCCTCGGTTTGCTCAAGCGCTTGCACGAGATGGGGAAGAGCATCCCGGGCGATATCTCGGTGGTGAGCTATGACAACTCGGCGGCCGACGTTCTCTTTGAGCCGGCGCTGACCGCGATTGAGCAGGACCCTGGTGTCCTTGCGGAGCATGCTTTTGGCTGCATGTCCAAGCGTCTTGCCGGTAGGGGCGGCAGGCGTGCCGAAGAGGTCGTTCTGGAGCCGGAGCTTATCGTTAAGGGCAGCGTGCTCGAGCTTACTAAACACAACTAAACACGTTTATCAATTTGCAGAGATCGAATGTGGAGCACCTGTGACGGGCAATGCCGCAGGTGAATGTCGCGTTTTGTTGATCGATGCGATTGATAAGGGTGGTAAAACGTTTTTTCATCATGATAAAACGTTTTAGCAAATATACTAGTCCCAACGAAAGGTTGCCGTATCGGAGGGTGACCACACAGCGAAGGGACATAAACAATGGCTAAAACACTGGGGACGCCGTGGCAAAAGCTGGGCCACGAGGTGCCGGCTTCCGAGCTCGAGGGCGTCGACCTGTATTGGCGCGCATCGAACTATCTGTCCGTCGGTCAGATCTACCTTCGCTCTAACCCGCTAATGCGCCCCGACTTTGTTGATGAGAAAACCGGTGAGGTGCGCGACTTTGGTCGTCCGGACGTTAAGCACCGCCTGGTTGGCCACTGGGGTACCACGCCCGGCATCAACTTCCTGTTCGGTCACGTCAATCGTCTGATCACCGACCACAACCAGAATGCTATCTTCTTGATGGGCCCTGGTCACGGCGGCCCCGCCGGTACTGCTCAGTCGCTGCTCGACGGCACCTACCGCGAGATTCGCCCCGACATCACCAATGACGAGGCCGGCCTGCAGAAGTTCTTCCGCCAGTTCTCTTATCCCGGCGGCATCCCGAGCCACTTTGCGCCCGAGACGCCCGGTTCCATCCACGAGGGCGGCGAGCTCGGCTACACGCTCAGCCACGCTTACGGTGCCGTCATGGACAACCCGAGCCTGTTGGCCGTGACCGTGGTGGGCGACGGCGAGTCCGAGACCGGCCCGCTCGCGACCTCTTGGCAATCCAACAAGCTCGTGAACCCGGCAACCGACGGCATCGTCCTGCCGATCCTGCACCTCAACGGCTACAAGATCGCCAACCCCACCATCCTCGCCCGCGTGTCCGACGAAGAGCTCACCAAGTTCTTTGAGGGCATGGGCTATAAGCCGCACTTCTTTGTCGCCGGCTTTGACGACGAGAGCCACGCAAGCATTCATGCGCGTTTCGCTGCCCTGTTTGAGCAGGTCTTTGACGAGATCTGTGACATCAAGGCCACCGCGCAGGCCCAGGCCGCCTCAGGCGAGACCGTGGTTCGCCCGGCCTACCCCATGATTGTGTTCCGTACGCCCAAGGGCTGGACTTGCCCCAAGCACATCGACGGCAAGAAGACCGAGGACTCCTGGCGCGCGCATCAGGTGCCGCTGGCGAGTGCCAAGGACACCCACGAGCACTTCCGCGTGCTGCGCGAGTGGCTGCGTTCCTACAAGCCCGAGGAGCTCTTTACGCCCGAGGGCCAGGTGCGCCCCGAGGTGACGGCCTTTATGCCGACCGGCGAGCTGCGCATCGGCGCCAACCCCAACGCGAACGGCGGTAAGGTGCGTCGCGAGCTCGAGCTGCCCGATATTCATGCCCACGAGGTCCCCGTCGCAACTAAGGGTCATGGCTGGGGTTCCACCGAGGCAGCCCGCGTCTTTGGTGAGTACACTGCCGACGTTCTGGCCAAGAACATGGATGATTTCCGCATCTTTGGTCCCGACGAGACCGCGTCCAACCGCCTGCAGGCTGCCTACAAGGTGACCAAGAAGCAGTGGGACGCCGGCTTCTACGAGGACGAGGCCAACGACGAGCTGCTGGCAGGCTCCGGTAAGGTCGTCGAGCAGCTGTCCGAGCACCAATGCGAGGGCTTCCTCGAGGCCTACGTGCTCACTGGCCGTTCCGGCGTGTGGAGCTCCTACGAGAGCTTTGTCCATGTGGTCGACTCCATGGTCAACCAGCACTGCAAGTGGCTCGAGGCTACCAAGCGCGAGATTCCGTGGCGTGCCCCCATCAGCGGCCTTAACATTTTGCTGTCGAGCCACGTCTGGCGTCAGGACCACAACGGCTTCTCGCATCAGGACCCCGGCTTTATCGACCTGCTGCTCAACAAGGCCAACGACACGCACATCGTAAACGCCTACTATCCGGCCGACGCCAACATGGCTCTCGCCGTGGCCGAGCGCGTCTATCAGTCCACTGACTGCGTCAACGCCATCTTCTGCGGCAAGCAGCCTGCTCCGACCTTCCAGACGGTCGACGAGGCCAAGGCGGAGCTCGCCGAGGGCGTTGCGACCTGGGAGTGGGCATCGACCGCCGATTCGCTCGCCGAGGCCGACGTCGTGGTCGCCACTTGCGGCGACGTGCCGACGCTCGAGGCTCTGGCTGCAACCGATATGCTGCGCGAGCTGGGCATCAAGGTTTGGTTCGTCAACGTGGTCGACCTGCTTAAGATTCAGAACGTCTGCGAGAATGACCAGGCCATGAGCGATGAGCGCTGGGCTGAGCTGTTCGGCTGCGGCGAGAAGCCCGTGCTCTTCGCCTTCCACGCCTATGCCGGCACGATTCGCCGCCTGATCTGGAACCGCCCCGGCCACGACGCCTTCCGTGTCCACGGCTACGAGGAGAAGGGCTCCACGACCACGCCGTTTGACATGCTGCGTCTGAACAACATGGACCGTTGGGCCCTGGCTGCCGACGTGCTGCGTATGGTCGATGCCGACAAGTTTGCCGAGCAGATCGACGAGTGGGAGGCCTTCCGCACCGAAGCCTTCGAGTTCGCTTGCGACGAGGGCTACGATCACCCGGCCTTCACCGACTGGGTCTGGCCCGACGCCGCTGCCGCAACCGCAGCCGACGGCGCGCTCTCCGCAACCCAGATGACCGCGGGCGACAACGAGTAAGTAGGCATCCGGGACGGTCTCGCGCTGGGGCCTGCTCCGGGCGGGTGCCCTTCCTCGGGGAAGTGGGCTTCGCGAACTTCCCAAACCTAACCAGGCCGCCCCGGCCCCGGCAATGTAATCCTAGCTGACCAAAGTTAGATGCGCAGTCTCCAGGGCAGCATCAGCAAAGTCACCATTGCATTAAAAATTTTCAGCCCCGCAAAACGAAACGGCCGAGAGGGCCTGCTCCGGGCGGGTGCCCAT
>DBFWBE010000058.1:0-8656 GCA_048485835.1 Collinsella sp. | reverse complement strand
ACTCACCATATATTGCAAAACACCCCCAAGCATATGTTCGAAAACACAATATGTTGTGTTTTCAGCAAAGGCGTGATGCCACCTGTAGAACCACACCCGCGAACCTCAACCTTCAAGTTGACCTTGAGGCGATTTTTACGTCCCTTTACATGCCGTTCACATCGCCCCCAAACTCCCCCACCCAAGGCACGTGCGGCCCACCACCGCGACGCCAAGTGGCGAAAAATGGGACGGGCCCCAGATTGCCCATGCGCGCGCAAAAGCACGCCGCGGCAATCTGGAGCCCGTCCCCAAATACCTATAAATATGCAGGTCAGCGATGTGTTAACGATGTGCCAGCGGGTGCGCCGCCAAATAGACCTCGGTCAGTTGCGTACGATCGACATGCGTGTAGACCTGCGTGGTCGATATATCGGCATGTCCCAAGATCTCCTGTAGCACACGGAGGTCTGCGCCGCCCGCAAGCATATGGGTGGCAAAGGAGTGACGCAGCGTATGGGGATGGAGCCCCACCAGTCCCACCTGGCGCCCGTAGCGCTCACAGATGGCATGGATGCCCTGGCGCGACAGACGGCGGCCGTTCTTATTTAAAAAGACCGCCGAGGTCTCGGTTCCGCGCGCATGGGCCGCCAAGCGAGAACGCCCCTCAGTTACATAGAGCGTCAGAGCTCGCGCCGCGCTTCCCACCAGCGGGGACAGGCGTTCCTTCGAGCCCTTACCGCGAACGAGCACAAAGCCATCGTCGATATGGATATCGCCCACATCGAGTCCCACCAACTCGCTCACACGCAAACCGCATCCATAGAGCACTTCCAAGATGGCATGGTCACGCAAGCCCATCTCGCCCTCGGGGAAATCTTGATCGAGCAGCGCCGAGACATCCCCCACCGATAGATACTCCGGCAAACGCTCAGCCTTTTTAGGCAGGCGCAACGCCGCCGTTGGATTTTGGGCCACAGCCCCATCGCGCACCAAAAAGGCATGCAGGCCCTTCACGGCCGCAAGCGCACGCTCCACCGAGGCATCCGAATAGCCCCCATCGCGACGGTCGGCGACAAAGCCCTCCACGACCTGACGAGTCACCTCTTCAAAAGACACAATACCCGCCCGCTCCAGATAGGCGCAGTACGTCGTCAGGTCACGACGATAGGCCGCAATCGTGTTGCGCGCCAAACCCCGCTCGACCGCGAGGTAATCGAGATACTCCCCCGCCGCCACGGCGAGCGACGAGGGAGTAGCTTCGGTATGTTCCTTATTCGCCGGCACCCTTAGTCCGTAGCGAGGTTCATGGGCGTCACCTGCAGACGGTCGACACCCTCGTGCTGGCCGATCGAAGCGCGCACGAACTCGCGGAACAGCGGCTGCGGGTTGGTCGGGCGGCTCTTGAACTCGGGATGAGCCTGGGTTGCCACATACCACGGATGCACGTCGCGCGGCAGCTCGACCATCTCGACCAGGCGCTCGTCGGGCGACAGGCCCGAGATAACCAAACCGGCGTCCTCGAGCTGGTCGCGGAAGGCGTTGTTGAACTCAAAGCGATGACGGTGACGCTCGTAGACGAGTTCCTCGCCATATGCCTCGCGAGCGAGGGTATCGGCGGCGAGCTTGCACGGATAGGCGCCCAGGCGCATGGTGCCGCCCTTCTCGGTCACGTCCTCCTGCGAGCTCATCAGATCGATGACGCTATACGGGCCATCCGGATCGAACTCGGAGGAGCTGGCGCCGGCAAGGCCGACGACGTTGCGCGCAAATTCGCACACGGCCACCTGCATACCCAGGCAAATGCCCAGATACGGAATCTTGTGCTCACGGGCAAACTCGGCCGCGAGGATCTTGCCCTCCAGGGCGCGCTTGCCAAAGCCGCCGGGGACCAGGATGCCCGAGGCGTCGCCCAGAACCTCGGAGACATTCTGCTCGTCGAGGCTCTCGCCGTCGACCAGCTGGACGTCCACATGGCGATCGTAGAAGACGCCCGCATGGTGCAGGGCCTCGATAACCGACAGGTACGCATCGGGCAGCTGCGTGTACTTGCCCACGACGGCGATCTTCACCTTGTCGGCGTGATGGTTGGCGTGGTTCTGTTTGCGCAGGAACTCGTTCCACTCGCTCATGTCGCGCTCACGCGGGTCCAGACCCAGGCGCTCGCAAATGCGCAGGTCAAAATCCTGCTCGGCAAGCAGCTGCGGAACATCGTAAATGCTCGCGCAGTCCTCGTTGGTAAAGACACAATCGGTGTCGACGTCGCAGAAGCTTGCGATCTTTCCGCGGATAGCGTCATCGATATGGTGGTCGGAGCGCAGCACGATGATATCGGGCTGGATGCCAAAGCTGCGGAGCTCCTTGACGGAATGCTGCGTGGGCTTGGTCTTGACCTCGTGGGCGGCGGCGATATAGGGAACGAGCGACACGTGGATGTAGCAGACGTTCTCGGGGCCGGCCTCCTTGCGGTACTGACGGATGGCCTCGACAAACGGTTGGGACTCGATGTCGCCGATCGTGCCGCCCAGCTCGGTGATGACTACATCGGAGCCGGTCTGCTCCTCGATGCGGCGGAACTTGTCCTTAATGGCATTGGTGACGTGAGGAATCACCTGCACGGTACCGCCCAAAAAGTCGCCGCGACGCTCGCGGGCGATCAAGCTCTTATAGATGGCGCCGGTCGTAAAGTTGGAATCGCGGGTCAGGTTCTCATCAATAAAGCGCTCGTAATGACCCAGGTCCAGGTCGGACTCGTAACCATCCTCGGTAACGAAGACCTCACCATGCTGGAAGGGGCTCATGGTACCGGGGTCGACGTTCAGATACGGATCGGCCTTCTGCATCGTTACTTTGTAGCCACGCGACTTGAGCAGACGGCCCAGCGAGGCCGCGGTGATACCCTTGCCCAGAGACGAAACCACGCCACCGGTTACGAACACATGCTTGGTCATATTGAGTTACCTGCGCTTCCCGTAGAAGTTGTTTATCCACATCTTACGGGTCTTCATTGTAATACTCGCGCCGCGGACCGTTCGCAATTTTTCTCGCGTGAGATTGCATTTCTCAATCTTGAAACAAAACGCCGCCCGGTTTCCCAGGCGGCGTCGCTATGGCAAGGGTTACATGCTGCTATCGATCAGCAACCTCGTCCTCAAGCATTTCTTGAACGAGCATGCCGGTACGGACGCCCTCAAGATACCACTCGCCACGTTCGGTGAGGCAAATGCCATTTGCAAGCTGACCGCCGTCGTCGCTATAACGCGAGACGACATCAATCATGCCTTCGGAATCCAAGCGATCGATTGCGGCGCGGGCACGATACGGCGAAACCCCCACGCGCTCGGCAAGCGTTTTGCGCGAGAAACCATACGGCCCGCCATTGTCTTCGGTTTGCTGGTCGATCTCCATCAACACCAGCACCTCGACACGCTTCATATCGTTGACACTCGCACGACCCTTGCCCGCCATAGCAGCCTCCTCAAACCGAGCACGAGCATCTAACGCGCCGTGCGCGACCGACACACCTCACGATGGCAGGTAATATCCATCATGCGGCATCCCGCTAAGGATGAAACAGTTACGGTTATTGTATACCGCTCAAATTGTTTCTAGGCAGGTAAACAGCTATTTTTCGCCGAAATAGGCGCTTTATTGATCAAAAAGCCGTACCGGGCGCTAACCCGATACGGCCAAAATGCAATGCAATTACCGCGGTGCTTCAAACTTAGCGATGGAAGAAACCGCGGCGCTCAAACTTGGGCTCGCAGCACACGTTGATACCCAGTTTGCGCAGTACCGTCTCGTCCGTCGGCGAGATGATCACGCTAAAGAAGGCATCGCAACCGCGCAGCTGCTCCAGGCCCGAAAGGACGCGAGCGGCCGTCTCACTCGTGGCCGAGGTGATCGACAGCGCCATAAGCGTCTCGTCGGTGTGGAGGCGCGGGTTTTTGCTGCCCAGGAAATGCGTCTTGAGCTTGCTGATGGGCTCGATCGCTTCATCGCTAATGACCTCGAGCTCAAGGTCGACGCCCGAGACATGCTTGAGGGCGTTCATAATGAGCGAACTTGCGGCGCCCAGGCGCGTGGAGGTCTTACCGGTCACCACGGAGCCATCGGGCATGACCATGGCACCCACGGGACCACCCGTCAGCTGCTCCCTGGTGAGGGCCGCCGAGCGCGCCGGTGAGTAGTTCTTATCGATGCCGGCTTTCTTCATAATAATCTTGAGACGGTCGACTTGCTCATCGCCCACGCCGGTACGGCGCACATTTTCGACCGCGGTAAAGTAGCGGCGGACGATCTCCATCTTGGAAGCGTCGCGGCAGGCATCGTCATCGGTGATGGCAAAGCCGACCATATTGACGCCCATGTCCGTAGGGCTCTGGTAGGGGCTCTTGCCCAAGATCTTTTCCATCAGGGCACGGACTACCGGGAAGGCCTCGACGTCGCGGTTGTAGTTGACCGTGGTCTTGTTGTAGGCCTCAAGGTGGAACGAATCGATGATATTGGCGTCGTCGAGGTCAGCCGTGGCGGCCTCGTAGGCAATATTGACCGGATGCGTCAGAGGAAGATTCCAGACCGGGAAGGTCTCGAACTTGGCATAGCCGGCGGCGGTACCGTGCTTATGCTCGTGATACAGCTGCGAGAGGCAAGTGGCGAGCTTGCCCGAGCCGGGGCCGGGTGCCGTCACGACAACGAGTGGACGCGTGGTCTCGACAAACTCGTTCTTGCCGTAGCCTTCGTCAGAAACGATCAGATCGACATCGTGCGGATACCCCTCGATGGGATAGTGCAGCTTGGCGGGAATGCCGAGCGCGTTCAGGCGATTGCGGAACACATCGGCGGCGGGCTGGCCGGCGTACTGGGTGATGACCACGGCCGCGACGGCAAAGCCGTTGCCGCGGAACAGGTCAACCAGGCGCAGCACATCCTCGTCATAGGTAATGCCAAGGTCACCACGAGCCTTGTTTTTCTCGATGTGGTTCGCGTTGATCGCGATGATAACCTCGACATCGTCGGCGATGCTCTTGAGCATGCGGAACTTGCTGTCCGGTTCAAAACCCGGCAGCACGCGGCTCGCATGATAGTCATCGAACAGCTTACCGCCAAACTCCAAATAGAGCTTGCCACCAAACTGCGAGATGCGCTCCTTAATGTGAGCAGCCTGCAGCTCGATATACTTCGCGTTGTCGAAACCCTGGCGCATGTATGGCTCCCGTCCCGTTTCCAATTAATGTTCTAGGCGATTATAACGGAGCAGACCCTCCCCAACGCCCAAGCAATCAACTGGCACCAACCAAACACGCCATCGATAAGTTGCGGTGAAATAGTTCCCGTTACCCCTCAAGACGGCCAAACAGGAACTATTCCACCGCAACTTCCCCTTTTTGGTTCAAACAAACCTGGCCTTTGTATCAATAATGGAAACGTCGCAGGTTGAGCATAAGCCAGCGAAAGCCCGTCAGAGTAGGCAAAGCGCCCTCTGCACCAACAATGGAAAGCGCCGCAGGCAGAGGACGGACAGCGAGCGCCGTCCAGGACGTACAAGTTGGCATGAAAAAGGCGAGGCATAGACCTTTTGGTCATGCCTTGCCTTTTGAATGACAAATTGTCGTCCTGGGCGGCGCGCAGCGTCGACTGGTTGCGCGGTTCGTAGAACCGCGCAACATAAGTGCGCCCCCTCCCGCGCACGGAACGGAAGGGGGCTAAAGGTAGGAGTCTACCGGTGGGTTTACCCCACCGGACAGACGATGACCAGGCGATCCTCTACAGGATCGTCAAGGTTTCCGTGGGGTACCCGTTGGGTACTTAGATCAACACGCAGGCGACGGTCAGGATGATGGCGCAGACGACAGAGAGCGCGACGATGAGCTTAAGGGCAAACTTGAGCCAGGTCGTCCACTCGATCTTGGCCAGGGCGAGACCGCCCATGATGGCGCCGGAGGTCGGGGTGAACAGGTTCACGACACCGATGGCGGCGGAGAAGATCATGACCATGACCTCAGGCGAGAAGCCGAGCTTAACAGCCAACGGTCCCATGATGGGCATGGAGACGGTGGCCATACCGGAGGTCGAGGGGATCAGGAAGGACAGGCCGAAGTAGACCAGGAAGCTCATGGGAGCGAAGATCACGCCGGACAGGCCAGCCAGAGCATTGGCGGCAGCGTCGAGGACGAAGACGTCGAGGCCGGTGTTAGCCATGAGGACGGAGATACCACGGGCGAGGGCGATGACGAGAACAACGGACATCATGTCGGCAGCGCCGGTGATAAAGGTGTTAACGATCTGCTTCTCGGACAGGCCACCGATGATACCGATCAGGACGGCCATAAGGAAGAACCAGGTGGAAGCCTCGTCGAAGTACCACTGGCCAATGGGCAGGCCGGTGATCAGGGCAGACCAGCCCTGGACGACGGCGTTACCGTCGGCGTCGTAGACAGCGCCAGCGTCGAAGAAGTTAGCGACGCCCTCGTTGAGGTCGGCCAGCGGAATGAAGCCGACGATCATGACGACGAAGGTGAAGGCGAAGGCAATCAGAACACCCTTCTGACGACCGGTGAGCTTGACCTCCTTGTGGACCTCGGAAGCAGCCTTGCCGTGAGCCTCTTCGGCGTCCTTGAGCTCCTGCATCGACAGGATGGTGGAACCCTTGTCAGCCTTGACCTTCTTGGCGTAGCTCATCACGAAGAAGATGGACATAGCGGTAGTGACAATCCACAGGACGGCACCGAGGCCGATGATGATGGACTGGTTGACCTCAATGCCAACGCCGGTCAGAGCGTCGACGGCAGCGCCGACGGCGAACGGGTTAACCGTGGAGCCCAGGCAGCCGCAGCCAGCGCCGAGCAGGACGGTAGCGGCACCGACCATGGGGTCGAAGCCAGCGGCCATCATGGTAGCGGCGAGCAGGGCGTAGAAGGGAACGGTCTCCTCGCACATACCATAGGTGGTACCACCGAGGGAGAAGATGAGCATCAGCACGGGAATGAGCATAATCTCGTTGCCCTTAAGCTTCTGCACCAGAACGGCGATGCCGTTGTCCAGGGCGCCGGTCTCGGTCATCATACCGAGGAAGCCGCCCAAGATCATAACGAAGAGGCAGACGGGCAGAGCGTCAGCGAAGCCCTTAATCGGGGCGGTGCAGAAATCGCTCAGACGGGCGGCAGTAACCGCGCCGCCGGACGTGCCGGAGACGATAACGGTAATCACTGCGACAATTGCCAGCAGAGCAAGAAGAATGGTGAACGATGAAGGCATACCGCGCTTTTTCTTAGCGGTCTCAGTCATAGTTCTCATCCCCCCTTCATAAATCATTTACTGATCTCGCCAGAAGCGGCTCTTCCGTGCCGTGCCTGCCGCTTGATGCGAGATTATTACCAGATAAAACCGCTCGGGGTGTGCAGCAATACACCCCGAGCGAGATGCTAGATGCTCTTACTTGAGCGTGGCGTACATGACAGCCTTGATGGTGTGCATGCGGTTCTCGGCCTCGTCGAAGACCTTGGAAGCGGGGCTCTCGAAGACCTCGTCGGTGACCTCCTGCTCGGTGATGCCGAACTGCTCGCACTTCTCGGCGCCAATGGTGGTGTTGGTGTCGTGGAAGCTGGGCAGGCAGTGCAGGAAGATGGCACCCGGGTTGGCCATAGCCATGACCTCGGAGGTGACACGATACGGGGTGAGCTGAGCGATGCGCTCGGCCCAGACCTCGTCGGGCTCGCCCATGGAGACCCACACGTCGGTGTAGATAACGTCGGCACCGGTGACGCCGTCCTTGACGTCGGTGGTCAGCTTGATGGTGCAGCCGTTAGCCTCGGCGATGGGCTTGCAGGCCTCGATGACGTCGTCAGCGGGCATGCACTCCTCGGGGCCGCAGGCCACGAAGTTCATGCCGAGCTTGGAGCAGACGACCATGAGGGAGCGAGCGACATTGTTCTTGCAGTCGCCCATGAAGACGAGGGTCTTGCCCTTGATGTCGTAGTTGAAGTTCTCCTGGACGGTCAGGATGTCGGCGAGCATCTGGGTGGGGTGCCACTCGGTGGTCAGGCCGTTCCACACGGGCACGCCGGACTTAGCAGCGAGCTCCTCGACGTCGTCCTGGGCAAAGCCACGGAACTCGATGCCGTCATACATGCGGCCGAGAACGCGGGCAGTGTCCTCGATGGACTCCTTCTTGCCCATCTGCGACGAACCCGGATCGAGGTAGGTGACGCCCATGCCCAGATCCATGCCGCCGACCTCGAAGGCGCAGCGGGTACGAGTAGAGGTCTTCTGGAAGAGCAGAACGATGTTCTTGCCCTCGAGATAGCGGTGCGGAACGCCAGCGCGCTTCATATCCTTGAAGTTCTTGGAGAGCTTGAGCAGGTACTCGATCTCCTCGGTGGTGAGGTCGAGAAGCTTGAGGAAGCTACGGCCGGAAAGGTTAACACCCATGGTTTGATTCCTTTCGAAGAAATGAATTACGTAAGTATTAGTGGTGCCCGTTTAACGGGCGAAGCCGGTGCGGTTGTAGGGGGACCGCACCGGAAACGGAAAGACTTAGAGGTCCTCGCGCCAGAAGGGCATGCTCATGCAGCGCGGGCCGCCGCGGCCGCGGGAGAGCTCGGCGGAGGGCACGACGAGAAGGTCCAGGCCCTCCTTGTACAGCACGTCGTTGGTGACGGTGTTGCGGGCGTAGACG
>DBFWBE010000057.1:0-15822 GCA_048485835.1 Collinsella sp. | reverse complement strand
GAACTGCGTACCGATGATGCGACGCTTCTCCTCGGGCTCGGTCACGCCGGCCAGAAGCTCGGCATAGCGGTCCTCGGCGTGAACGTGGATGAAGTCGACGTCGAACTGCTTGGTGAAGACCTCCTCCACCTGCTCGGGCTCACCCTTGCGCAGCAGGCCGTGGTTGATAAACACGCAGGTCATCTGCTTGCCCACGGCGCGAGCGCCCAGCGCAGCTACGACGGAGGAGTCGACGCCACCGGACAGGGCCAGAATCACGCGGTCGTCGCCGACCTTCTCGCGGAACTCGGCCGTCATGGTCTCGACCAGGTTGTCCATGCTCCAGTTGGGCTCCAGGCCGCAGATCTCAAACAGGAAATTGCTCAGCAGCTGCTGACCGTACTCGGAGTGCTTGACCTCGGGGTGGAACTGCGTGGTGAAAATCTTGCGCTCGACGCACTCCATGGCGGCAACCGGGCACACGTCGGTGCTGGCGGTAACGGTAAAGCCCTCGGGCACCTCGGAAACGGCGTCGCGGTGGCTCATCCACACGGTCTGCTCCATAGGCGTGGAGTTAAAGAGCTTGGCGCCGGCCGTGCGCGTGATGGTGGCGCGGCCGTACTCGCCCACCTCGGAGTGGCCGACCTTGCCGCCGAGCGTCACGGCCGTGATCTGATGGCCGTAGCAAAAGCCCAGGACGGGAAGGCCCAGGTCAAAGATGGCGGGATCGATAGACGGAGCGTCCTCGGCATACACGGAAGCCGGGCCGCCGGAAAGGATGAGCGCAGAGGCGTTCATCTCGCGAATCTCGTCGGCCGAGATGTCGCAGGGGACGATCTCGGAATACACGTTGAGGTCGCGGACGCGACGGGCAATGAGCTGACCGTACTGCGCACCAAAGTCGAGTACGAGGACCTTTGCGGAAGCCTTTTGATCCATGGTTCCCCCTCTTGTTGGCGGGGAGCCGGTGCCCACCCGCGTGAATGAACGAAAATAACCTCCATAGTGTACACGTTATATGGGGTTTCTCGCCCCTCGCAGCCATCAGCGCACGGCAAACGCACGACCTGGGCCCCTATTTGACGGCAATTGAAGTGTTTTCAAACGTTACAGATGATGTAATACGTTTGAACATTGGACGCCCTGTGCCACAATACTGCCGAACGACTCCGCCTCTGCGGCGGCAAATACGATAGGAATACCAGCATGAAGCGCATCCTTCTCATCGCCACGGGCGGCACCATCGCATCGACCGAGGACGGCAACGGCCTCTCCCCCGCCCTGACCGGTGAGGAGCTCGCCCAGAGCGTCCCCGAGATCTCGGGGCTCTGCGAGCTCGACGTCGTGCAGCCCATGAACATCGACAGCACCAACATGCGCCCGAGCGACTGGATGCGTATCCGCGACGTCATTGTCGAGGGTTATGCCGATCACGACGGCTTCGTGATTCTGCACGGCACTGACACCATGAGCTACACCGCAGCAGCGCTTTCCTACCTGATTCAGGACAGCCCCAAGCCCATCGTGCTCACCGGCTCGCAAAAGCCCATGGGCAATCCCTTTACCGACGCCAAGCTCAACCTGTACCAGAGCCTGCTCTATGCACTCGACGAGCATTCGCACGATGTGTCGATTGTGTTTGGCGGCGTCGCCATTGCCGGTACGCGCGCCCGCAAGCAGCGCACCATGAGCTTCAACGCATTCATTAGCGTCAACTATCCGCCCATTGCCTACATCCGCAATGACCGTATCGTGCGCAACGGGCTTCACGGCACGCATCAGGACGAAAACCCGGTGCATTTCTACGACAGCATCGACCCGCGCGTATTTGTACTCAAGCTTACGCCCGGCGTAAACCCGGGCATCCTCGACGCCCTAGCCGATAGCTACGATGCTGTAATCCTTGAGACCTTTGGCATTGGCGGTATCCCCGAGTTTGGTGAGTCGGGCGATTCGTTCCAGGAGGCGATTTTCCGCTGGGTCGATTCGGGTCGCACCGTCGTCATGACCACACAGGTCCCCGAAGAGGGCCTCGATCTGGGCGTTTATGAGGTCGGCCGCGCTTACGCCGATCATCCGGGCATCCTGCGCGGCGATGACATGACCACCGAGACGCTCGTGGCCAAGACCATGTGGGCACTCGGCCAGTCACGTGATGCGTCAGAAATTCAGCGCCTGTTCTACAGCCAAGTCAACCACGACCGCATCCCGATGGCGTAAACCCTAAGGCAGCTCCACTTATCGCAGCCTTAAACGACAGGTAGTCCCCCTCGGGCCGTGCAAAAATCGGAGTATTCTGCAATTTCCCCGACGGAGACATCAAATCAACTGCTTATTTGGCGGGCTTTTAGTGTGAAAAGGCCGTCTTGTAAATAGTTATTCCTCGTTTTTTATTAAGTGTGTGGATTAACTAGTGCCAAAAACGCAATGCAACCCATTCGAACTGCCGTCTACGGATGAACAGCTGCTGAATACTCGCGATTTTGCACATCGCAGCCGGGGGGACCTGCCCAAAGGGCGCCAAATAGCATCGAAAACGTCCTATTCGATGCCTTCGAGAAGCTCTGACACCGTCAGGCCGAGTGCGGGCGCAATCTTAAATAGAACCCTGAGCGTGAAATTTGCCGTTCCGTCTTCGATTCTGTCGAGATAGGGGCGGCTGATTCCTGCTGCCACACAAAAATCGACCTTGGAGATACCAAGGTCCCTGCGCGTCTCTTCGACCCGCCTGCCAAGAATCTGTTTCGCACGTTCGTCCATGCAGCCGAGTTTGAAATGGAGCCGAACAAAAACGTAAACTATAGTTTACGTTTTAACGAATACACAGGAGTTTTCTATGTCGGGTTCTTCGATTTACGTACGGCGCACAGACTGCCGCCGGCGCGCCACGCCGATTGCTCTTGTCGTTATCGAGGCCGACCAGCTTACGCCCGACGAACGCACGGCCCTTGCGCTACTGACGAGCCGTGTCGCCACGGCGCTGCTTTCCAATCCAAAGCAAGGCGACCTCGCACGTCTATGCCAAGAGCGCGGCTGCACGCTCGACCAGACCGCTGTTATCGCCACCACCCCGCAAGGACTCCCCCTGCTCCTAGAAGCCACCGTCGCCCTAACCTTGCGCGGCGCGGGATACGAAAACGAGGCCGCCGCCGATGTGGTCTTTCAACCACGATCGAGCGGCGGCCTCGCAGCAGCCATCGAATATGCTTGTAGGCTCGTTGCCTAAAGGAACAAGCTAGAATCCCAGTCCAAAGCCCGTGCCAGTAATTGCCGAATACATAAAGTAGACGTTAATCACATTAAGGAACACGCCCGTGATGCAGCCGTTGCGCAGATAACGCTCACACGTTAGTCGCGCCATCACGGCAGAGTCGTCGTTGTTCTTAGCCTGACGACCGGCGGTAAAGTACGTCGCCACGCCGAGCAGCAGGTTGAGCACCGGCAGCGCCAGCAGCTCGTAGCTCTTGCCCCACCGCGTCGCCTCGCCGGCGGCGTTAAACTTCGTTGCCACCTCGGGTCCAATGTTGGGAAGGACACACGCCGCAACCACGAGCGGAAGCACCGCGAGCACCAGCAGCGCGATGCCCATGTAGCCGGCCTTTTTGCCATATTTGAACATATGCGTCGTCCTTACACGTTAAAGCGGAAGTGCACGACGTCGCCGTCGGCCATGACGTACTCTTTGCCCTCGATGCGCAGCTTGCCGGCGGCCTTGGCGCCCTGCTCGCCGCCGAGCTCGATGTAATCGTCATAGCCAATGACCTCGGCCTTAATAAAGCCGCGCTCAAAGTCGGTGTGAATCACGCCAGCAGCCTGCGGGGCAGTCGCGCCCTGGCGCACCGTCCAGGCCTTGACCTCCATCTCGCCGGCGGTAAAGAACGACTGCAGACCGAGCAGCTTGTAGGCAGCCTGGGCGAGCACGTCCAGACCGGGCTGCTCTAGGCCCAGGCTCTCCAGGTAATCGGCGGCATCCTCGGGATCGAGCTCGGAAAGCTCGGCCTCGATCTTGGCGCAGATGGGCAGCGGCTTGACGCCGTCGATGGGCGCCAGGTCGTCGTTGAGCATGTCCTCGTCCACGTTGGCCACGTACAGGATGGGCTTCATGGTGAGCAGGAACAGACCCTTAGCGGCAGCACGCTCCTCGTCAGTCATCTCCATGGACGCGGCACGCTTGCCCTCGTTGAGCCAAGCAAGCAGGCGCTTGGCCACCTCGAACTTGGGCATGAGCTCCTTGTCGCGCTTGGCCTCCTTCTCGAGCTTGGGCAGCTGCTTCTCGAGCGTGCCCATGTCGGCCAGGATGAGCTCGGTCATGATGGTGTCGGCGTCGCCGGCGGGGTCGACGAACTCGCCCGTACGACCCACCTCGCGCATGACGTTGGGATCCTTAAAGTAGCGCACGACCTCGCAGATGGCGTCGGTCTCGCGAATGTTGGCCAGGAACTGGTTGCCCAAGCCCTCGCCCTCGTTGGCGCCCTTCACTAGGCCTGCGATGTCGACGAACTCGACCGTTGCCGGCACGATGCGGCCCGGGTTGACGATGTCGGCAAGCTTTTGCAGACGGCTATCGGGCACGTCGACGATGCCCACGTTAGGGTCGATCGTGGCGAACGGGTAGTTGGCGGCAAGGCCGGTCTTTTTGGTAAGCGCGGTGAACAGCGTCGACTTGCCCACGTTGGGCAGGCCCACGATACCGATGGAAAGGGACACGACAGCTCCTTTTGGTACAAGTATTTCAAACTGCATAAGTATAGCGCCGCCGCAGCATCCGGGCTAATCCGGACACCACGGCGGCGCAAATGAAGCAGAGATTGGGGTCGCTAGCTAGTCCGCGAGCTTCTCCACTTGGTCGAGCATCTTGTCGAGCTTGGCCTTTGCCTCGGCCTTGACCTTCTGGGCTTCTTCGTGGGCCTTAGCCTTCTGGGCGGCCTTTTCCTCGGCCTCGGGATCGACGACGACTAGGTTGGATGCATCATGCTCAACCAGCTTGAGCGCATGCTCGGGACACACCTTGACACAGGCTCCGCAACCCAGGCAATACGTTGACTCCAGCGCAAAGCGACCGCTTCCCACCAGATCGCAGGCAAACGTGGGGCACACGTTGACGCACTCGCCGCACGACGTGCACTTGTCAAAATCGCACTCCGGCGTACTCACCTGCATATTCTGGGCAAGTTCGGGGTGATTCTGCAGCGTCGAGAGCACCAGCTGACGCCCATGGGTGAGCGAACGGCGACGCTTGGTCGTCGTGGTGCCGCACATGGTGTTGAGCGTGCGCTCGAGCTGCGTGATCTGGTGACGGTGGGCCTTGAGCTTCTGCGTCACCGAAGCCAGTGCCGCCGTTGCCGGGTTGAGCTTGGTCACGGTCAAGCCCGTGGTGCGGGCGATCTTTTCCATGTACTCCTTGCGCTCGTACTCGCGGCGCTTGTGGCATTTGAGACTCTTGGGGTCGACCTCCAGGCCCATACCCGTACCGGCCCACTCCTCGGCAGTGGCGATGGCCTCGCCCAGAATATCCTCGCCACCGGTGTTGCGGCACTTATCGCACACGCCCAGCGGCAGGTAGACGCTCACGTTGGGATAGTCTGCCAGCACCGAGAACCAGGTCTCGGCCGTAATATCGCCCACGCAGGCGACGACGACCTCGTTCTCTCGCGGCATGCGCTTAAGGGCACGCGTGCAGGTAACGTAGGCGGTCTCGTGGCTCGTGGCAGCCGAGACAATGTCGTCGTAGAGGTTTTTGGGCGCCAGGCGCGGCGAGATAATCGCCTCAGTCGGGCAGGCAGCAGCGCACAGGCCGCACTTGCGACAGGTATCGAGGATCTCGATAGCGTCCTCTTCGACCTCGACGGCGTTGACCGGGCACACATCCATGCACGCGGTGCAGCCGCTCTTCTCGTTTTTGCAGGCCAGGCACGGAATGGTGTTTCCGCGCGGGCGCTCCTTATAGTCGGCAGGATTCCACTGCGGCGTCGACGGATCGAGCGCGTCAGTCACGCCGCCAAGCGGGTTTTTAAGGAAATCGAAACCCTTGCTGATCTCGATAATGTCATCAAACAGATCGTGTTCCTGCGCCATGCGCGGCCCCTCCCTGAGCAGTGCAAACAAGCGATAGATAATGATACGCTAACAGCTCACACCTCGGCCAAATTACATGCAGAGTACCTTTGGCGACAAAGAACCCTACAATCTAATACCAGCCCTACCGAATAGGTTTATACAGAGGAGCCCATAGATGAGGATTGCACTGCTCGAGCCGCTAGGCGTACCCACGCAGACCATCGACGAGCTTGCCGCACCGCTCAAGGAAGACGGTCACGAGTTTGTCTACTTTGACACCAAGACCACCGATCCGGCCGAGCTCGCCCGCCGCAGCGAGGGCGCCGAGGTCGTCATGATCGCCAACAACCCCTACCCTGCCGAGGTCGTCGCCGGCGCCAGCGCGCTCAAGATGATCTCCGTCGCCTTTACCGGCATCGACCACGTGGGGCTTTCCGCCTGCCGCGAGCGCGGTGTTGAGGTACGCAACTGTGCCGGCTACTCCGACGTTTCGGTGGCCGAGCTCACCCTTGGCCTTACCATCGATGTGCTCCGCAAGGTGGGCACTGCCGACGCCGCCGTTCGTGCCGGCAAGACGAGCGCCGGTCTTATGGGCACCGAGATCTGCGGCAAGACCGTCGGCATCGTGGGTTGCGGCAAAATCGGCTGCGCCACGGGTCGTCTCTTTAAGGCCTTTGGCGCCCGCGTGCTGGGCTATGCGCGCCACGAGCACGCGGAAGCCGCCGAGGCCGGCATTGAGCAGGTCTCGCTCGAGCAGCTGCTTGCCGAGTCCGATATCGTGAGCCTGCACCTGCCCAATAACGACGCCACGCGCAAGTCCTTTGGCGCCGAGCAGTTCGCTCAGATGAAAGACGGAGCCGTCTTTATCAACTGCGCTCGCGGCGCCATCGTGGATAACGATGCCCTCGCCCAGGCGCTCAACGACGACAAGCTCGCCGGTGCCGGCATCGACGTCTTTGATATGGAGCCGCCGATTCCTGCCGACTACGCGCTCGTCAACGCCAAGAACTGCATCTTCACACCGCATGTTGCATTCCTTACGCACGAGGCCATGGAGCGCCGCGCGAAGATTGAGTTCGATAACGTTATCGCCTATGTCGAGGGCCGCGCACAGAACGTCTGCGAGCTGTAAACAAGCGAAGGCGGGGCAGACCTCATCGCAGGTCTGCCCCGCCTTCTTCCCTACTCAGCGCGCATGAGCTCGACGAGTTTTTGTCTGGTCACCTTTGTCTGTTCGTTGGCCATATTTCGCTCGTTTTGGAAGGCAGCATTCGCAACGGCCAGCAGATCGGCTTCCGAGATCTCACCAAGGCCCAGCTCCTCAAGCGTCGTCGGTAGGCCGACGCGCCGACAAAACTCGAGCACCTGTTCAAGCTCGGGCGCACGCTCCAGACGAAGCTGGACCACCAGACCAAACGCTACGGCCTCACCATGCATGGCCTTGCACTCGGGCAGAATCGTCAGGCCGTTGGCGATGGCATGGGCAAGCGCTAGGCCACCGCTCTCAAAGCCAACACCCGAGAGCAGAATATTGCACTCGATCAGGCGCTCAACCGCCGGCGATATACGGCCCTTTTTGAGATCGCGCTTGGCAGCGACGCCGCACTCCATGAGTGTGTCATAGCAGGCACGAGCCGCAACCAAGGCCAAGTGCCCCGGCGCGCCACCGTGCTCGTTGGCGCCGTGCGCCGCGGCGCACGAACGCGCCTCGAAATACGTTGCCAGCGCATCGCCCATACCAGCGACCGTCATACGCAGCGGGGCCGCCGCGACCACGTTGGTATCGACCACGACCAAGTCTGGATTCTTCTCGAGCATCAGGTAGCGGTCGAACGACCCATCCTCGTGATACAGCACCGAAATCGCGCTGCACGGACCGTCCATCGACGCCGCCGTGGGACATACGCACAACGGCAACTCGGCATAAAACGCAACGGCCTTGGCGATATCGAGCATCTTGCCGCCGCCAATGCCCACCACCATGTCGCAATACTCGGCCCGGGCTTCCTTGGCCATTTCGACAACGGCATCTTCCGTACACGGACCGTTGTAAATCTTAAAGAACGGCTCGCTTAGATCTTCATCCAGAAATCCATCGACGATCTGCCTGCACAGCCGATCCTCGGTGCCCTGGTCAAACAAGACATAGGCAGCGCAGCCCAACCATGACAAATACCTGCCCTGACGCGAGAGCTCACCCGGCCCCTGAACATATCGTCCGGGACCGCCATAAACCATGGGAAGCGCCATACGAGAATCCGCCCTTTCATCAACGACAATTGGTGCAAAGCAACCTGACCCCTTTGCACCATAGCAAAAAGGGGCAAAGCCGTCTGCCGGCTTTGCCCCTTCCTTAGCTTGATTTACTCATCCATGAGATAGTAGTGGCCCAGCGCGTCGGCACCCAGGATGGCGTTTGCGACCATCTCGGGCGTCACCTCAAACGGCATGTTGCACATAGTGTCATCGGGCGCGCAGGCGGCCTCGGCAACAATCATGGCCTGCTCGCGCGTAAGCTCGGCAACGCCAAGTTCCTTCATCGTGACCGGCAGGCCCAGCTCAATGCAGAAGCCCAAGACTTCCTCGAGTTTCTCAGTCGGAGCATCCTCGAGTAACAGCTGGACGATGGTGCCAAAGGCGACCTTCTCGCCGTGATACATGCCGTGGCACTCGGGCAGCATCGTCAGGCCATTGTGGATGGCATGAGCAGCAGCAAGGCCTGAGCTCTCAAAGCCAATGCCCGAAAGCAGCGTATTGGCCTCGATGATGTGCTCGACGGCAGGCGTGAGCGCACCCTTCTCCAGCGCAACCTTGGCCTTGACGCCATCGGCCATAAGCGTCTCGTAGCAGAGCTTGGCGAGCGCCAGACCAGCCATGCTGCCCTTGCCGCCAGCGCAGGTGCCGCCGTCGGCATCGTGCGTCGCCTGGGCCTCGAAGTAGGTTGCGAGCGCATCGCCCATACCGGAAACCGTCAGGCGCACCGGGCTCGCCGCGATAACCGTCGTATCCATCAGGACGATATTGGGGTTTGCCTTAAGGAAGAGGTACTTATCGAACTGGCCGTCATCGGTGTAAAGCACCGAAAGTGCCGAGCACGGTGCATCGGTCGAGGCAATGGTGGGGCAAATGATAACCGGGGACTCCAGGTAATAGGCGACGGCCTTCGCGGTGTCGAGGATCTTGCCGCCACCGACGCCGACGATGATGTCGCAACCGTTGTCGCGAGCGAGCGCAACCAGGCGATCGACCTCGCCCTTGGAGCACTCGCCGTTAAAGTCCTCAAACAGCAGCTCGGCCTTGGCCTCGGCAAAGCCGCCCTCGATCTTGGCACCGACGCGCTTCTTGCCCGAAGGCGTCACGATGACGAGGGCCTTAGCGCCGAGCGGCTCGACATAGGAGCCGAGCTTGGCGAGCTCGTCCGGACCCTGGATGTACTTGCTGGGGCTATTGAAAATTGCAGCCATAACTATCCCATTCTCTAAAAAAGAAAGGGGCTCCGTACGGATACGTGCGGAGCCCCTCGTTACGATAACAAGAGTCGATTAGAAATCGATGTCGGTGTCGTAGTAGCAGGCCTTGAGGATCTTCTCGAAGTCGGCAGCCTTGGTCTCACGCGGGTTCTCGGGCGTGCAGGCGTCCTGCTCGGCGTTCGCGGCGATCTCGGGCAGCTTGGCGAGGAACTCCTCCTCGGAAACCATCTGCGGGTTCTCGGCGTCGACCTTCACGCCACCATTCGCGTAATCCTTGATGGACTGCGGAATGTTGAGCTGGTCGTTGAGGTCGCGAATCTTCTGGACGAGTGCGGCGATGAGCTCCTCGTTGGTCTCGCCGGGAAGGTGCAGGATCTCCTTGGCCACGTAAGCGTAACGCTCGGCAGCACGCGGGTCCTTGGAGTTCCACTGGATGACCTTGCCCAGGTACATGGCGTTAGCAGCACCGTGGATGATGTGGCCGTTCTCAAAGGCAGCACCGGTCTTGTGAGCCATGGAGTGAACGATGCCAAGCAGGCCCGAGGAGAAGGCGATACCGGCGATGCACTGAGCCTCGTGCATGTGCTGACGGGCCTCATGGTCGCCAGCATAGGACTTGGGCAGCCACTCGACGATCTCGCGGATGCCGTGCAGAGCGTTGGCGTCGGTGAACATAGAGGCGCAGGTGGAAACGTAGGCCTCCATGCAGTGGGTCAGAGCATCCATGCCGGTGTGAGCGCACAGCTTGGCGGGCATGGTGTAGGTGAGCTCGGGGTCGACGATGGCGACATCAGGGGTGATGTTGAAGTCGGCCAGCGGGTACTTGATGCCCTTGGCGTAGTCGGTAATGACGGAGAACGCGGTGACCTCGGTAGCGGTGCCGGAGGTAGAGGAGATGGCGCAGAAATGAGCCTTCTGACGCAGCTCGGGGAAGCTGAACGGCTGGATGATGTTATCGAAGGACTCCTCGGGATACTCGTAGAAGACCCACATGGCCTTAGCGGCATCGATGGGCGAGCCGCCACCGATGGCGATAATCCAGTCGGGCTCGAACTCGCGCATGGCCTCGGCGCCCTTCATGACCGTCTCGATGGACGGGTCGGACTCGACGCCCTCGAACAGCTTGACCTCGAAGCCGCCTTCCTTAAGGTCGTTCTCGACGTCCTGCAGGAACCCGCCGCGGCGCATAGAGCTGCCGCCAGAAACGATGATGGCCTTCTTGCCCTTGAGGTTCTTCACCTCGTGGCGAGCGCCCTCACCAAAGTACAGATCGCGAGGATTGGTAAAACGTCCCATACTGTGCCTCCTAAACAAGCCCCTCTTAGACTTGCGTATATAACGGAGCACCCAATTGGCTCCGTTAGGACCGGTTTGCGCGTTGCCGGCGATGACAATGCGCGATGTCTAAACGTCTCAACGCTCAGACAAACACTATTTTACCGTTCTGGTTGGTCAGTTATTCACCTAAAGCCGCCAATGATGAAACGTTTTTTCTATCCCTGAAGACCCTTGTGCGGCATTCATACTCCCAAGCTGGGCAAACGTTTTATCAAGGTTGACCACATATCCCGGGCAGGACGGTGCCCCTCCAAAATATGCACCGTTCGCCGCCAAAAATCGACCGTTTGCGGCACCGTGATACCACTCGGTCGTCCAAGGTGCCGACATTTGTGCGACATCCGTCTTCGTGGTGCAAAGGTGCAAGTCCAAGTGCGGCACCCCCGGTGTGCCACATGCGGGTAAACTAGAACCTTATATAGAAACATTTGAACCCTAACCGCAGCAAAGGAGGCCCCATGGCATTCGATCCCATTCAAGAGGATTGCCATCGCCTCGTTCTTGAGGCCTTGCGCCGCGACAATATCCCGCTCACCGACGGTGCTGCCGTAGAGCGTCTGATGGAACAATTCACCCGCAACCCCGCACCGCTCATCGTGCACGACCGCGACCGCGCCGGGCACCTCATTGCCAAGGTGGTCGAGGCTGTCGACTACCGCATTCCCTTTATCCCTGACGATACCCAGGCAGAGCAAGAAGAGGCAGCTGCCGAGAACATGCTCCGCGAGGCAGCCGCACTCGACCCGGCCAACTGGGATGCCCAGCGCATGCTGACGGCGCTCACCGCCGAATCCAACGAGGAATACGTGCAGTATCTGGTGTCCAAGTGCGACGAGGTGGAGCACGATCTGGCGCTCAAGACCGCCTCGGCGCAGGACCCCTACGAGCGCGAGGCCGCTGGCGACCTTATGCGCCGCCCCTACCTGCGCTGGCTTGCCGCCCTTGCATCGCGCGCCCTCATTAGCGGCCGCTATCGCATGTCGCTCGAAGCCGCAAACCGCAGTCTCGACTTTGCCCCCAACGATCCCGCCGGCGTCCGCCACACCGCAATGCTCGCCATGGCAAAGCTCGAATACCCCGCCGAGGAGCTCAAACGGTTTCGCTCTGCACACTCCGTCCCCTATCTCGCCAACACGCCGCTGCGCCGTCGTCCCAAGGACGCGGAGCGCGACTTGGACCCATGGACGCTCATCGCGCTGATGAGCGCTGCCTGGCGCGAGCTGGACTACGAGGGCGCCGAGCACTATTTGCGCATCCTCGCACGCTCGTGCCCGCACGCGGCCGAGGCACTCTACTTCCAAACCGAGTTTCCCGATGGCGTCTATGCCCGCGTCAACGTGGGTGCGGGCTCCACCGACGAGCTTGTCCTTGCGCTGTCCGAGGCGACGCCGGTGCTGCAGGAGGGTCTGGGCGCCCCCGACAACGCCAGCTTTGCCGCCTGGGTCGCCACCAACGACATCGTGCGTTCCCAGATCGACGAGCGCATCCTGCGCGCGGCCGAGCAGGGGCTTCCATTTAAGGGAGGAGACCTCTAATGGATCCGAGCGTCTACATCCCCGCCTATCTGGAGCGAACCTATCTGGCGTCGCACCCCGAACTCACCGATGCAGCACGCGAGCTTGTCCATAACGACATTAGCGCGAATCCTCAAAAGTATGCGCAGTCCGAGCATGCCCAAGCGCTGCTGTCCTATGCCGGTGTTCATCGCCACCTGCTCGACGAGCTCCATCGCATCGAGGACATGGGCAGCGACGAAGAGTTCGAGCAGACGCGCAATCGTCTGTTCGACGACATGCGCGATGAGCTGCTAAAGATCGTCCGCATCGATGCGCATGTCCTCGACGCACAGCTGCTCGCCATCATCCTGGCCGACACGCCCGTTGACGCCTGCCTGGGTGACCTGATGAAGCTTGAGGCGACCACGGCCGATTACCTGCAGCAAAGCGTGCCCGGGTTCGACATGGAAGCCCCGCACTACTGGGCCAATAATGTTTTGGCCGACGGTGTCACTGCAGCAGACCTTACCGTGAGCGAGCCGGCTCTTATCGGGTGGCTTCACACACTCGATGCCATCTCGCAGCTGTGCATGGCGAGCGCCCGCTACCGCGCTGCCGCCAACTACGCCCGCCGTGTTCTTAAGGCGGAAGGCTACCCCACCCGAGCCGCAGGCACCGTGCTGCTCGCCCTTGCTCGCTTGGAAGACGAAGACGGCTTTTTTGCCCTAGCCCACCAGCTCGAGGAGCAGATGGGAGCCGATGCCCTCGAGAACTCCCCCTGGTACCTACTCGCCCGCACGATTCTGCTGTTCAAAACAAACAAGATGCGCCCGGCGACACGCGCGCTGCGCGAGTTTGCCAACCGTTGCGAGGGCGGTGCGTTCTTCTTACTGAACCCCATGTACCAGACGCCGTACCTTCCCTGCCGACCCGAGCCGCGCGATCCCTGGGATCTTTCGCACCAGGCCGTTTGGGAAGCGGACGGTATTATCTCGGACACTCCCGACTTTGCTCCCTGGGCCAATGCCTGTGAAGACGTGTCACAGCTTGCCCAGGAATTTGCGCGCCGCTACGGTTTTTAGTGACGCACTCGACCCGACCATGTCGTTTACGTTAGGAACGATTTCATGAACCTCCGCTCATCTCTCGCCTGTACCTCGAGCGATATCGCTCGCTGGGGACTGCGCTCTGTCCTAAAACGCCAGGGCGGCGTACTCCCCGGCCGCATCGCCATGAAGATCGACCCCGAGCTGCTAAGCGACCTCGCCGGCCTTGTCGACCGCAGCGTGGTGATTACGGGTACTAATGGCAAGACCACCACCTCCAACCTCATCGCCGACGCCGTTGCCGCCAGCGGCGCCACCGTGGTATGCAACCGCGCCGGCAACAACATGGAGCCGGGCGTGGTGGGTGCACTGCTCGAGGCGCGCAGCGGCCTCAAGCGAGCCGGCGGCGGCAAGCGCGTGGGCGTTTTTGAATGCGATGAGCTCTACACCGTGCGCGTCCTGCCCAAGCTCAAGCCGACGTACTTCGTGCTGCTCAACCTGTTCCGCGACCAGCTGGATCGCTATGGCGAGATCGATCACACCCAGGAGGTCATCGCCCATGCGTTGGAGCTCTCTCCGGCAACAACGCTCATCTACAACGCAGACGACCCGCTGTGTGCCGCGATCGCCGCACGCGTTCCCAATGCAAACATCGCCTTTGGCATCGACGGCGCCACCGACACCGAGTCTGACCGCATTAGCGACTCTCGCTTTTGCTCGCAGTGCAACGCCCCGTTGGAGTACGACTATGTGCAGTATGGTCAACTCGGCGCCTACCATTGCCCCTCGTGCGGTTGGGCACGCCCCGCACTGGTCCGCCGCGTGACGGGCGTGGAGCTCGGCTGCGACGGCTACGACTTTGACCTGGTCTTTGGATCTGCGCCCGACGCGGCTGCCGCACACATCGCCACACGCTACAACGGCCTGTACATGGTCTACAACGTTGCCGCCGCCTTCTTTGCCGCGCACGAGTTGGGCGTGGATACGGCGCACCTGCAGCCCACGCTCGATGCCTACGTCCCCGCCGGCGGACGCATGGGCCGCTGGGATATCGCCGGCCGCACCGTCGAGGCCAACCTGGCTAAGAATCCCGTGGGCTTCGATCGCCAGATCCAGTCCATTAAGACGGCAGGCGGCAGGCTCTGTGCTTTCTTCCTCAACGACAACGACGCCGACGGCCACGATGTCTCGTGGATCTACGACGTCGACTTCGAGCGCATCGCCGACACACCGGGTCTTGTCGCCTTTGCCGGAGGCACGCGTGCGCACGACATGCAGGTACGCCTCAAGTACGCCGGCATCGATGCCGCGATTATCTCGGACGTCGCGCAGGCAATTGGCGCCGTTGCGGATGAAGCCGCAGGCGACACTTTCTATGCCGTCGCCAACTACACGGCCTTCCCGCCGCTGGTCAAAGAACTCGATGGGCTGAAGGGTGCCGATGCAGCCACGGTTGCTGCCCGCGCTGCAACGTGTGCCGATGGCAGTGCCGTCCCCGTCGGCATCGCGCCAGTCGAGCTTTCGCGCCCGCTGCGCATCGTCTACCTGTACCCCGATGCCCTCAACCTCTACGGCGACGGCGGCAACGTTATCGCCCTCGAGCGTCGCTGCGCCTGGCGCGGCATCCCCGTTCGCGTGGACGAGGTCCGTATGGGCGAGTCACTCGATCTCACCGATGCCGATATCGTCATGATGGGTGGCGGCTCCGACCGCGACCAGCTAGCCGTGGCACACGAGCTGCTCGCCCAAAAAGACAAGGTCGCATCCTATGTTGAGGATGGCGGCTCGCTGCTCGCCATCTGTGGCAGCTATCAGCTGCTCGGCCGTTCGTACTATATGGGCGAGGATCGCATTGAGGGTCTGGGGGTCATTGCCGCCGAAACCGTACGCGGCTCCGACCGCCTGATCGGCAACGTAGCCGTCAAAACCGACCTGGCACCTGAGCCCTTTGTGGGATTCGAGAACCATGGCGGCCGCACGCTTTTGGACGCCGATGCCACGCCGCTCGGAACGTCCGTCGTCACGGGCACCGGCAACAACGGCGACGATGGCTTTGAGGGCCTGATCTACAAGGGCGTCATCGGCACGTACCTGCATGGCCCGGCGCTGCCCAAGAACCCCGAGCTCGCCGACTGGTTGATCGCCCATGCCCTCGAGCGCCGTGGCGATGCACAGGCCGCCGCCCTGCTGCCGCTCAAGCCCCTCGACGACACCTACGAGCACGCCGCCCACGACGCCGCCATGAAGCTCCTCCCCTAGCACCTCACCACCACAAAGGGGACAGGCACCTTTGTGGTGGTTGATTTCCGATCTCAGCCGAACACATTAGGCGGGCAGGCCGTTCCCGCAGCTAGCCGAACGCCCCCGAGGCCCCATCCGGGCCCCGGGGGCGCCGTTTTCCCAGTTGAAGGAACGGTGGAGATGTGTTTCGATGGG
>DBFWBE010000056.1:0-10849 GCA_048485835.1 Collinsella sp. | reverse complement strand
GAAACGGCAGGGCCAGGCGAGCAACTCGTCCGGTCTCGGGCGCATCGCCCCTTGCCGGATTCAGATTCGACAAGGGGCGACCATTGTGCAATCGCAAGAAGATGACGGGGCGGAATGTCAATCCTGGTCTAACAGAGCCATGAAGAATGCTAAAACTGGGCTTTAGGACAGGGGAGGCTATAACCTTATGAGACGAGTGGGAACACTTGGCTTGGTGGCAGCGCTTGCCGCTATCTTGGTATCGCCGCTGCCGGCGCACGCCGAAGACGCATCGGGTGCCGTTACCTACAATGCGGGAAATGGGTATTCCTTTGAGAAGCTCTCGCATCCTACGGTAGGAACGTCGCAGCCGGATGGCATCGTCGACTACCAGGGTAACGGTGCCGTTGCCGTTCCGGGCGCCGATGGTAATACGGCCAACAACGAAGGCGATCGCGGCCAGAGCTACACTTGGGCGGCTGCGAGCTATGGTGACTGGCTTTATGTGGGCACCTGCTATGCGGCGATGGGCAACACGCTGACGCTCATGAACAGCACGCTGGGCGATTCCTTTGATGTCGAAACCATGCGCCTGACGCTGGAGGCCATGTTTAACGGTACCTTCTTCTATGGACAGCAGAAGGAGGACGGCACGGCCGACAAGGACAGCGGCGGCATCTTGGTCAAGATCAATACCAAGACCGGTGAGACCAAGCTGCTACTCTCTGAATCGCTCAACGGCGTCGCTCCTTTGTTCCGCAATGCCGTGAGCTATAAGGGTAAGCTCTATTTCTGCGGCAGCGTCAGGACCAATGACGGCAAAGGCGGCCTGCCTGCTGTATACGAGATCGATCCTAAGACGGATGAGTACAAAGTTGTCTATCAGGGCCTTTCGAGCATGCAGGATTACGGTGCTGCCTACAAGCAGGGCATTTCTACCGGTATCCGCGGCATGTGCGTCCATGATGGCCAGCTCGTTATCAGTAATGTGGGTAAAGACGCGAACGGTAATTTTGTGTCGACAATCCTGACGTCGTCTGACCCCTCGAAGGGCCAGGACAGCTTCACCGAGATTGCCAACTCGGAGACGCTGTTTGGCTATCCGGCGATTCGCTATCAGGACAGCATCTACGACGGCGCCATTTGGGATATGGTCTCGTACAATGGCCATCTCTATGCGACCATCTGCACCGGTACGCCCGAGAACGCTCCCGATGATAATTCCATGCAGTCGTTTGCCATGGTCCGTGGCGACAAGAATGCCGACGGCAGTTATTCGTGGACTCCCATTGTCGGCGATCAGAAGACGGACGGTGCAAAGTACTGCTTTGGCATCGATCCTGCCCGTACCCGTTCTGGCGCTGCCAACCTCATCGTCTACAACGACTACCTCTATATCGGTGAATACAACGACGAGGAGATTGCCCTCGAGCGCATCCTGTTCAACAAATCCAACACCGAAGAGGGCGGCAAGAGCAGCATGGGTGGCGTTGACTGCTCGTTTGTGAATGCCAATCTTGAGCAGTCGGTTAACATCTATCGCATGGACAAGGACGAGAACATGGAGCTCGTCGTTGGCGATCGCACCGACATGTTCCCCGAGGGCGGTATTTCCGGCCTGACTTCGGGCTTTGGCCGAAACGAGAACCAGTACATTTGGCGCATGCAGAAGTTCGACGGCAAGCTGTATATCGGTACCTTTGATACCGCGAGCCTGCTTGAGCCGATCGGCCAGTTCTCCAATGGCGACATTATCGATATGACGCCCGAGGAGTGGGACTCTCAGGTTCAGCGCCTTAGGGACCTGCTCAATCACCTGCTCGACAAGAAATCGCCTGACGACCCCATCGTTCCCGTGAACACGCTTGCGGACGATGATTCAAACGAGGCCGTCGAGGTCGATGATTCGAACGAAGCTGCTGAGGTTGATGATTCAAACAAGGCCGTCGATGTCGATGACGAGAAGACCGAGGTTGCTAAGGGCTTTGGCGATCTGAGCGATGCGCTGGAGGATGCCGCGGGCGGTCTTTGCGATCAGGCCGCGACGATGTCCCAGGACTTTGAGGACGACGCCGCTTATGTCCAGAAGATCGATGGCGAGATCGCGTACTTCAAGTCCTTTGCCGACCAGTATCAGGACATGCTCGATAGCTATGAGAGCCTTAAGCAGCAGTACGAGGATGCCTATGGCACCGAGCTGCCGAGCGATATTCAGGATGCGCTCGATAAGCTGCTGAGCGAGGAGAACCTCAAGAAGTTGCAGAGTGTCCTTACGTGCATGTGTTACCTGCGCGATGCCGAGCGCGGCTTTGATATGTATGTGACCGAGGACGGCGTGAACTTTACGACGCTGACGACCAATGGCTTTAACGATCCGTATAACCATGGTCTGCGCACCTTTGCGGTGACCAACCAGGGTCTGTGCCTTGGTACCGCCAACCCGTTCTATGGTTGCCAGGTCTGGATCCAGCGCAAGGAGAATTCGGAGAATCCGGTTGATCCCGGTACTCCGGATCCGACGGAACCCACCGATCCTTCGCAGCCGGGTGGCGGCGATCAGCCTGGCGGCAGCCAGACGGGTGGCAACGACCAGTCGAGCAGCACCACGACCACCGTCACGACGACCGCTAAGAAGACTCCGAAGGACGGCTCGCTGCCTCGCGCTGGCGACTCGACCCTCACGCTGGTCTTGGGATTGCTGGTTGCAGCTGCCGCAGTGCTTGGCATTGCTCTCGTCTTGCGCAAGCGTTCTCGTCGCTAGGCTCGTCCGCGTAGCTCAATGTCCTGGATATCGTCGAAGTTGATGGCGATATCCCTGAGTTTGAGCAGCTTGAATGCGGGTAACGCTTCGTCGAGAATGCCCGTGCGGCTACGATAGCCGTACGTATCGTAATAGGTGACGCGCACCAAGTCGCCGCGTTTGAGGCCCTCGAGCTTTTGCGAAAGCTCGAGGGCTTTTTCTTCCGTGAGCTCACGTTTTTGCTCGACGGTGATTTCCTGCTTGCGCACGAGTTCGTAGTATCCCGTGAGGGCGGCAAAGGGCATAAACTGTGCGGCGCGGTTGGCGCGCACGGCACCGTTGGCAGTGAGGTTGGGGTCGGCTGCGCGGCGTCTGCCCTCGGGGTCCGCCAGGCGCTCGAAGGCGGTCGGCGGGCGCATGGGCTGTTGTTTGGGTTTAGGCACGGTGTCCTCCAACTTGATCGTTGCGCTCGCGCGCGGTGGCGCCGGCGGTAAAGCTTAATCCCTTGACGAGCGCGTTCTTGCCGTACTTGCCTTTCACGGCCAGGACGGCGCGCGCCAGGTCGCGCTCGCGCTCATCGGTCTCGATATCGCTGAACAGATCGATGGTGGCAAATTCCTCGGGCACAAGATTGCTAAAGCCCAGGTTGATGCGCTTGACCGGTCGTTTGGGATCGACAGTCTGCGCCCAGAGCTCATCGAAATAGCCCATGATCTTCTTAAACGAATTGGTACGCTCGGGCAGCTTGCGCGAGGCGTTGGAGTGCGCAAAGAGCGCGGCATAGCCACCACGCGGTTTGCCACCATGCTCTCCCACAAAGATGCCATCGATTGCCTGCGCTTCGCGCACCAGGCGGCGCCGTTCGTCATCGCGCTGGACGGGCTTGGGAGCACGGGGCGCGAGCTCGGGGCCGGCGGTTGCGGTGGGTTCGATGCTCGACGTACTCGAGCGCAGGTGTCCGCATCCGTCCACATATTGTGCAGTACCGCTGGCATCAAGCCTGCGTATGTCGGCGCGCTCGCTCGCGTAGCCCACAAAGAGCGAGATGCTGTCGCAGACCACGTGCTTATCGATCAAGTCCAACACGGCGTTGTCGACCATCTCGCGCAAGACGGTGTAGGCCTGCTCGTAGGCATAGCCCTTCGAGAGCACCTGTCCTGTGGTGGTCGAAGTTGCTTGCGGGCGATAGGCTTGGATATCGGCGATGGTTGTCGGCTCGCGTCCGAAGGCGTGGTCGATGAGATACTCGGCATTGACGCCGAGCTCGTCGTAAAGCAGGTTTTCGTCGAGCGCCGCGACGCCCATCAGATCGTAGACGCCGTATTTTTCGAGTCGTGCTGCCACGCCGGGGCCGATGCCCCAGATATCGGTGATGGGACGATGGGGCCAGATTTCCTTGCGAAAGGTCTCATCGTCGAGTATGCCGATGCGGCTGGGTACGTGCTTGGCGGTGATATCGAGTGCAACTTTGGCCTGGAATAGGTTGGGGCCGATGCCGACCGTCGCCGTGATGCCGGTGCGCGCCAGGACCTCGTCGCGCAACATGCAGGCGAAGCCTTCCGCATCGGTGTGATAGAGGTCCAGATAGGGTGTCACGTCGATAAAGCACTCGTCAATTGAGTAGACGTGAACGTCTTGCGGACTGACGTATTCCAGGTAGATACCGTAGATCTGCGCCGACACCTCCATGTAGTGCTGCATGCGCGGTACGGCCTTGATGTAGTCGATGCCGTCGGGAATCTCGAATAGGCGGCAGCGGTTGTGAATACCTAAGTCCTTCATGGCCTGCGTGATGGCGAGGCAGATGGTCGTGCGTCCGCGCGATTCGTCGGCAACGACTAGGTTGGTGGTGAGCGGATCGAGCCCACGGTCGACGCACTCGACGCTGGCATAAAACGTCTTGAGGTCGATGCAGATATAGGTGTGCTGCTCGTGCGCCATCCGTGTCCCTCCATCAAACACATGTTCTTATCGAATATCTGTTCGATAATACCCGCTCGTCCGGACATCGTCAAAACCTGTTCCTTTTTGCCAGGTATAGTCGTGCAACTGCATCGGGTTTTAACGCAGCTCTAAAGAGTGCGAAACAGCTCGGAAAACCTTGCTTCGTAGCATGAGCCTAACGATTGATACCGCCTATGCGCACGGAAGGGTTGTGGGAAAGATGGTCAATTATGGGTTTGGTATGCCGACGCGCTTGGTTGCGGATGGGGATGTGGCTCGCTGGTGCGGGCGATTGGTTGCCCACTACGCTGGCACCAAGGCACTGGTCGTGTTGGGCGGTGACAAGCATACGCGCGATGAGCTTGTCTCGGCGGCACTTGGTTCGCTCGCTCGAGCCCTACTCGAGCGTGTGCTTTTCCGCTGCGGCTCGTTTGAGGGCGACGGGGGAGACGAACTGGTCGACGAAGCCGTGGCCCTGGCGACCGACGAAGGCGTGGACTTTGTCCTGGCGATTGGCGATGCCGATGCTGCCGGCTTTGCGCGCGAACTCGCGCGTCGCATGGCGGCGCTCGATGCCGGCGAAGATGGTTTTGTCCCTTATGGATGCATTGTCTCGGAGGGCAAGGTGCCTGCTGTCGTGGGCACCGGCGAGGTTCCCGTTTTTGCCATTATCGCGCCCGAACTGCTGGAGGGCATCGGGTCTCCTCTGCGTGAGTTGCTCGGTAGCGTCTGCGCCGTGGCCTAATATTTGCCATAAAGGGATGGGTTATTTTTGGTTGGTAAAGCGTTTGACCTGCTAAAATAAGCCTGTCTCTTTTTGATCGGTTGCCGTTTGGGGGCCGATTGGCAACGCTCGCTGATTGTAGTCTTGACCTGCGCTAGAATAGTGGCATCTGAATGTCCGGGCGCATGGAGGCGTGCGCCCGTATGCTGAGGAGGACTCTATGGCAACTGTTGCCGCACCTATCGATGCTACGTCGACTGCCGCTTGGAAGGCACTCGAGGCCCATCAGGAGAAGCTCGAGGCCGAAGGTATCGACCTCAAGGCCTGGTTCGCTGCTGACGCCGACCGCGTGAACAAGCTGAGCTTTGACGCCGGTGACCTGCACTTCGATCTGTCGAAGAACCTGGTGACCGATGAGACCGTCAAGCTGCTGTGCGATCTTGCTCGCGAGGTGAAGCTCGAGGAGCGCCGCGACGCCATGTTCTCTGGCGAGCACATCAACACCACCGAGGACCGCGCTGTCCTGCACACCGCGCTGCGCCGCCCGGCAAGCGAGAAGGGCCAGCTCATCGTCGACGGCCAGGACGTCGTCGCCGACGTGCACCAGGTCCTCGATCGCATGTATGCCTTCGCCGAGCGCGTGCGCTCCGGTGAGTGGAAGGGCGTTACCGGCAAGAAGATCGAGCACCTGGTGTCCATCGGCATCGGCGGCTCCGATCTGGGCCCGGTCATGGCCTACGAGGCCCTGCGTCCCTATGCCGACGCCGGTATCGACTGCCGCTACATCTCCAACATCGACCCCAACGACCAGGCCGAGAAGCTCAAGGGCCTGGATCCCGAGACCACGCTCGTAATCATCGTCTCCAAGACCTTCACCACGCTCGAGACCCTCACCAACGCCCGCGAGGTCAAGACCTGGATGCTCGAGCAGCTCAAGGCTCAGGGCGCCATCGACGGCTCCGATGAGCAGAACGCCGAGGCCGTGGCAAAGCACTTCGTCGCCGTTTCCACCGCACTCGAGAAGGTCGAGGCCTTCGGTATCGACCCCGCCAACGCCTTCGGTTTCTGGAACTGGGTCGGTGGCCGCTATTCCGTTGACTCCGCCGTGGGCCTGTCGCTGATCGTCGTGCTCGGCCCCGAGCGCTTCCAGCAGTTCCTCGAGGGCTTCCACGCCATCGACGAGTACTTCTGCAACACCCCGCTCGAGAACAACGCCGTCGCGCTGATGGGCCTGCTCAATGTCTGGTACGTCAACTTCTTCGGTTCCAAGAGCCACGCCGTGCTGCCGTACTGCCAGTACCTGCACCGCTTCCCGGCCTACCTGCAGCAGCTCACCATGGAGTCCAACGGCAAGCATGTCCGCTGGGACGGCAGCGCCGTGACCTCCGACACCGGTGAGATCTTCTGGGGCGAGCCCGGCACCAACGGCCAGCATGCCTTCTATCAGCTGCTGCACCAGGGCACTGTGGTGGTTCCGGCCGACTTCATCGCCTTCGCCAATACCGCCAACCCTGCGACCGACGGCGGCCAGGATGTCCACGAGCTGTTCCTGGGCAACTTCCTGGCCCAGACCAAGGCGCTCGCCTTTGGTAAGACGGCCGATGAGGTTCGTGCCGAGGGCACGCCCGAGCAGATCGTCCCGGCCCGTTGCTTTGAGGGCAATCGCCCGACGACCTCGATCTTCGGCGACACGCTGACCCCGTTCGCACTCGGCGAGCTCATCGCCCTGTACGAGCACATCACGTTTGTCGAGGGCACGGTCTGGGGCATCGACTCCTACGACCAGTGGGGCGTTGAGCTGGGCAAGCAGCTTGCCAAGCAGATTACCCCGGCCTTCCACGATGACGCCGCCAAGGCCGAGCAGGACGCTTCGACTCAAGCGCTTATCGAGTTCTATCGCGCGCATCGCAAGTAGTCGCTGCTGTTAACGCGTCGCGCCTTATAGTCAGGGGCCCGTATCCTATCGGATGCGGGCCCCTTTGCTTTGCCGTAGTCCCGGGGCGCACGGCCTTTGTGGAACATCGCCGGGGCGCCGCGCGCCGCGAGAACCCTGCGCCTAGATCTCGGCCTCCGCATGGTCTCGCTGCGCCTCGGGCAGCTCCCCGTAGAGCGGATGGTCTTCGAGCCTAAAGCGCTCGACCTGTTCGGGAGTGTGGCCGCGCACAAAGAGCCACGAGCGATCGATCGGCGTCGCCATGAGCGTGCTGGGCAGCGCGTCGGCGCGGTCGGAAAACACCCGGGCGCTCTCGGGATCCTGGAACGCCAGCACCAGATGCGTGTCGCAGTTGCCCATGATGGAGCGTGCGCGTGCCTCGCCATAGAGCGCATCGAGCTGGTTGGTCGACTGCAGCAGCAGCGTTGCCCAGATGTTGCGGCTTCGGATAATAGAGAGCACGTTGTCGATCTGGGGGATCTGCAGATTTGCGAAGTCATCGAGCATAAAGCGCACGGGCACGGGCAGGCTGCCGTCGGGCTGCCTATCGGCCTCACGAATGAGGCCCATAAACGCCTGCGAAATAAAGAGGCCGGTCAGCGGATCGAGATTGCGGTCAATATCGCTCACGGTTACAAATAGGGCGCAGGGGGTGTGTCCCATGGAAGCGAAGTCCACCTGATGGCACTCACGATAGAGCTGTGCCGCACCGTCGAATCCCAAACACATGACCTTTTCGGCAAGGATGCCGACGATGCTCGCGTGCATGCGCTCGGCATTTTGCGTAATGGCGTAGCGCCGCCATAGCGAGAGGGCATAGCTTTGGGGGTCGATCGTGATCAGGTCGTCAAACAATCGACCCGTGGCACCGTCCTGCAGGTGCTCGATCAGCTTGATGACCGAGCTGATCGTCTGCTCGTCGGCGGGTAGCTGTTCGGTGACGTAGGCGATAAGACACGACAGCAGGTTTGCCGCCGCATGATCCCAAAAAGGCTGGTTGTTGTCCTCGATGGGGCAGATGGCCTTTGCCACCGAGAGGATGTCCTGCTGGTTGGGCCTGCCGTCCGCCTTGCGGCGAATGTGCCTCAGGGGGTTGTAGCCGCAGCGCTCGATGCGGGGCGCAAGGGCCGGGACGGTGTTGAGGTCGGCGAAGTTGAGGCATTGCACGCGGTAACCGTGGGCTGCCAGCACGGGTCCCATTTCGCGACAGAGCGTGCCTTTGGTGTCGAGCGCGATGTAGCTTGCGTTCATTTGCAGTAGGTTGGGCTTGAGGACGTTTCGGGTCTTGCCGGCTCCCGAGGGGCCGATCACAAGTGCGTTGTTGTTGAGTCCCGTTTGGCGGGTGTCGCAGGAAAGCGTTCGATCCTTGGCGAGGATGGTGGACGATGCGGACTCAGATGCGGCGAGGCGGCTGGCGAGGTTAGACATGGGCGACCTCCTTGGTGGTCGAGAGGATTTCGTGGGCAAAGCCGAGCTCGACGGCGCGCTCGGCCGAAAGGTAGGTGTCTTTTGCAGTGAGGGACTGGATGCGCTTGGGCGTGAGGCCGCTGCGGTCCGAGAGGATTTGCGTGAGGGTCTTGCGGGTCTGCATGAGACGCCGGCTGGTTTCCTGCAGCGCAAGTGCCGAGCCGCCTGCCCCCTGGGGGATCAGCGGGTCGTGAATCATGAGCTCTGCATGGGGCGCCATACGGCGATCGTCACCGCCCATAAAGATCACGGCGCCCATGGACGCGGCGAATTCCAGGCAGACGGTGCGGATGGGGCACGATGCGAGGCGCATGGCGTCATAGATCGCAAGACCCGATCGCACGCTTCCGCCGGCGCTGGCGACAAATATGGTGATGGGGCGGCTGGGGTCGGTGGCATCGAGCAGGCGGATCTGCTGGCATAGGTCGTGGGCCATCGGGGTTTCGATGTTTCCCATGACGGAGAGCTCGCGACGGGCGAGCATCTCATCGTAAATCCTGGTGAGCGTGATACCTCGGGCGGATTCACGCATGGTGAGGGGGCTGATGATGGGGGAATGATTGGTGTCCATGAGGACTCCTTTCTGTTGGTTGTGTTGTGGAATAGGATTGTTGCCCGTGGAGGGGCTGGCGGGCTACAGGGTTCGTCCGAGCCTGAGATCGAGCTCGGTTGTGGGGCAGGCTGCCTGTTCGTGCGGCTCGCAAGCGCCAAGGGCTCCAAAGCGATGGAGCGTTGCGGTGGGCGTGGTGTAGGCGAGCCGCAGCTGATGATCGACAGGGGCACATCCGTCATTTTTGTAATGAGCCGCGTAGTACTGCGCGATGCTGACGTTCATCTCACTGCCATTGCGATGGCGCTCAAACTGGCGTCTGCAGGTCTCGATGATCTTTGCTACCGACTTGGGTGCCGTCGCGGGAACAAGGGCGAGATAGCCCTCAAATAGCTCGTTGATGCTCAGGAGGCACAGCAGATCGATCAGCGTCCTTATGGCTGCTCCCTCGGCGGAAAAGTGCGCGGTCATGCGGTTATATCGGTTGCGGTCGACGATGGCCACATGGGGTCTTGGAGTTTTCTGCCCCGTGGTCCCGGGCTTTTGCCGCGCCTGTGTATTGAGCTCGACGTTGCAGCGCTTGAGGCCGTCCAACGGAAGGAACAGTGCGGTGCGCAGGGTGTTCCGCTTGCTTTCGAGTTCATGACGCTCGTCGGGTTCCCATTCGAGCTTGAGTTTCGTGTCGAGCGCCGTAAGCATATGGGCTAGGCAGCCTACGGTAAGAACGTACGAATCGTTGTCGCGTTTTGGGGCATAGGGGTCTGTCAGCTTGCGAATGTCGGGGTCGCCCATGATCTTTGTGCAGCGCTTCAGCAGTTGAGGGTGGTCGGCCAAGATCGTCGCGAGCGGTAGCGACGCGTAGTTCTTGATGGTCGCGGCGGCAAAGGCGGCGTCATATTCGTTTGCATATGCTCGCTCAATGCGGGCATCCAGAATGCTTTTCTTATCGCCGTCTTCAGCGTGGTGGTTTGTCATAGCTTCTCCAATCGGTTGATGTTCGTGCTGTTTGTTGATGTGCTGGTTGTCGTGAGTGATGCGCTTGCCGTGGGTGATGTGCTGACGTTGGGGTGCTATGCGGTTTTCAATGAGCCCGTGAGGCAGTTGCTGCAGGGGCGGGATGGAACGGCCCATGCAAGGCGGAAGGCATCGTGCTCAAAATCGAGACAGCAATGCCCTGGGTGCCTCACATGTGGCAGTTACCTCATTAAGTTGTCATTGCGTTTGGGGTTGTACTTTGCCGATCTTCCTTCTCTTACACGCTAAAACTCAAACTTCATATGCTCGATCTACTTAAAACCGCAACGGCGGTCTTTTATCAACTTATATGTCAGAACGCGTCTTTGCAAGTACTTTTTTGCGTTTGTTTCAAATGCCTTGATTATCGACTTTATCCGAACACCTCCCACATTCATCCGCACATGTGCGGATGAATGTGGGAACCCGATACCCTGAGGGCCGGATCGGCCGGCCCCGGGAGATCGGAGGACGGCATGTCCGGAAAGAGGAAGAAGG
>DBFWBE010000055.1:0-71202 GCA_048485835.1 Collinsella sp. | reverse complement strand
CCTTCTTCCTCTTTCCGGACATGCCGTCCTCCGATCTTCCGGGGCCGGCCGGTCCGGCCCTCAGGGTATCGGGTTCCCACATTCATCCGTACATGTACGGATGAATGTGGGAGGTGTTCGGATGAAGTCGATAATCAAGGCTGCCGACAATTTTTCGGCAATTTGGAATTTCTTCTTGCGCTGACGTTTTTTGTCCCGTAATATATTTCCTTGCAGCACGGCAGTGCAGATGTCATGTGGCCCGTTCGTCTAGCGGTTTAGGACGCCGCCCTCTCAAGGCGGAGATCACCAGTTCGAATCTGGTACGGGCTACCACGCATCTGATACCCGGACTTCCTATGGAAGGCCGGGTTTTTTATTTTCAAACAACCGTCTGCAATTCCCGTTTGAACCAGAGCTTTGCGTTCTGCCTATGGCCCTTACGGGTACAATATCCAAGATATTTTGACTGTTAGAAGGAGTCTCATGACGGAGTCCTCTCAGCATACGTCTAAGCCCCAGGTCGAGGTTGAGGCCTCGGGCGGAGATGACAATAAGAGCGCACGCCGCGGCGCCATCTTTATCGGCGTCGTGCTGGTGGGTTATATCGTCTATCTGGTGGTAACCGGGCAGATGGGGCAGTTCTGGGCCGCTATGTCGAGCGTCCAGGCGTCATGGCTCGTTGTCGCGTGTCTTTGCATGTTCATGTACCTGTTCTTTGGCATTGTGGCCTATGCGATCGCCGTCTGGCTCGATCCCAATTCGCCCGTCGGCATCCGCGACCTGATCTCGGTCGAGGCGAGTGGCATCTTCTTTGGCAACCTGACGCCCATGATGATGGGCTCCACCCCGGCTCAGATCTATCGCCTGACCAAGGCCGGCCAAAACGTGGGCGAGGCCGGCGCCACGCAATTCACGCGTTTTATCGTGTACCAGTTTGGCCTGGTCGCCTGGGGCGCTATCCTGCTGCTCGCCCGTATGCCGTTTTTTGCCGAACGCTACGGCGACATGACGCTGCTGTGCGTCTTTAGCTTTGGTGGACACTGCTGCATCTTGCTTGGCATCTTCGCCGTCGCGCTCATGCCTAAGACCGTCACACGCGTCGCCCATTGCATCATCAATTGGCTCGAGCGCATTGGTGTCTCGGCCACTAAGATCGAGAGTTGGCGCACGTTTGTCGATGGCGAGATCTACTCCTTCTCCGAGAAGTTCAAGCTTTCGGCCGGACATTTTTCTTCCATGCTGCTCACCGTGTTTATCACCATGCTGCAGCTCGCGTTTTTCTATCTGGTTCCGTATTTCCTGATGCTTGCCTTTGGCCACCACGAGGTCGACTTTTTCTCGGTCATGGCCGCGAGCGCCTTTGTCCAGCTGTTAAGCTCTGCGGTTCCCTTGCCCGGTGGAACTGGTGGCGCTGAGGGCGGCTTTGCATTGTTCTTGGGTCATTTCTTTGGGTCGGCTTCGACCGCCGGCTATCTGCTGTGGCGTCTCATTACGTTTATTGCGCCTACCATTTTGGCTGCGCCCCTGCTGGGACTTAAGAGCGCCCACAACGAGAGCATCCATGCACGCTGGGATCGCGTGATGCGCAAGCTCGGCCGCACGCCTCAGACGCCCTCTGCGCCCACTAAGCCGCACCCCATGAATGCTGTTACCGTTGATCCCAAGAAGCACGCTCAGAAGGCTTCTGGGACCGCAAAGCCGGCTCATAAGGCCTATGTGCGTCAGACAGGAGACGGTATTCGCGTATCTCCGTCGGCACTCAATAAGAAGAAGCACCCTAAGTTGCAGTAGGACAGTCGTGCGTTCTTCATGATGCGGGGCATATTTGTGCTGTATGGGGGATAATCATCTTACGTAGATTATCTCTCATCTGTTGATGAATGCTCGCATATCGAAGGGACACGCCCATGGCAACCAGCAAACCGCGTCTTGATCGTCGCATCGTTCGCAGCCGTAATGCCATCCTTTCCGCTTTCGAGCGCCTGCTCATGGAAAAGCCGCTGGCAGACATTACGGTGAGTGCCATCGCGCGCGAGGCCAATGTCGACCGCAAAACCTTCTACGTGCACTTTGGCACGGTTGACGGCCTGCTCGATGCCATTGCCGTCGATGTGGTGGAGATGATTGTCGACTCGGTCGAGAAAACGCTTGCTTCAATGGACGGCGACACCAACGAGCGCGCTCTTGGCGCGGCGGCGACCTTCTTTAAAACCGTTAACGAGGCACTGTGCAACAACTTGGTGCTCAATCGTCAGCTGATCGAGAACATTCCGCTCGATGATTTTATGGCTCGTCTTCGTGCGCCGCTCGAGCACGAGATTGCCGAGCGCGATCTGCTGCCCCAAGGTCTCAAGGACGAAATGTTCGACTACTATCTGGCGTTTTTGCTGTCGGGTATTATCGGTATCTATCGCACGTGGGCGCTGTCTGACGGCTCGGTTCCTATCGAGCGCGTCTCGGAGGTTGCCAACGACCTCACGCTCAACGGCCTTTCGAGTCTGGAATCTCGCTTGGATTAGGCCTAGTTGGGCTCGTCGGCGTGGAAATTCCTGTTCACGAGGTTCTCCGGCGCCTTGGAGACCTCGCCGGCGTAGGAGCTGTAGCCTGAGGATCCTTAAAAAAAGTCCAGTTTATCCTTCCCACTCCAATTGGGAATCCTCCGATGCGCCTTCGCACGCTCGCATGACCTCGATACCATGCGAGCGTGCGAACTCGACGAGCTCTGCGTTGCGGGCGTTTATGGTGCCGAAGGCGGCGGGGCACACGATAAGGCGCGTGCAGTGGACGAGGAGCTCTTTGGCGCGGGCTATGGTTTTATCCCCGATCGGCTCGAAGGCGCGCTCGGCCACGCATTCCGTCGCCAGGTCGCGCGCGAGCTCGCAGTCGATGTCCCCTTCGTGCAGAACGCCCGCGTAGAACGCCTTGCCCTGCCGGATGAGCTGGCGAAACACAGCCGACCCCGTACCTGCGCCGGCGATGACGAACGTGTGCGCATCGCCGTGCGGGCGCCCAATTTCCACGCTGCCGAAGCGCTCGTTGAAGGTGCCATGTTGCAGGCCGTAGAGCTCGCCAATCGTCTCGCGCGTGAATATGTCCTCGGGTGCGCCGGCGCGGAAGACCCGGCCGTCCTTCACGCAAATCACCTTGTCGGCGCTTTTCTGCGCGAGCTCGAGTTCGTGGATGGACATGATGACAGCAACATTCCGCGATTTCGCAAGGTGGCGAAGTATTCGCAGCAGGTCGATCTGGTAGCGGATATCGAGATACGACGTGGGCTCGTCGAGCACGAGCACGCGCGGATCCTGCGCGATGGCGCGTGCGAGCATGACGCGCTGGCGTTGCCCGTCGCTTATCTGCATGAAGTCGCGCTCGGCAAGCTTTTCCACATGTGCGGTTTTCATGGCCTCGTCGACCCGATTATGGTCGTCGGGCGTGAGTGTGCCCATTCGCCCGGTGTAGGGATGCCTTCCCGCCTCTACGATATCGCGGCAGGTGAGGAGCTCGGTCCGGGGGCGATCTGTCAGCATAACGGCAAGGTTCCTTGCGAACTCCGCCGTCTTCCATCGGGAAATCTCCCGCCCGTCGAGCTCGACCGCGCCGGCAAGCGGTGCCAGATGGCGTGTGATGGTTTTCAAGATGGTCGACTTGCCCGAGCCGTTCGGCCCGATGAGTGCCACGACGTCGCCCGCGCGAACCTCCAGATCGACGCCTTCGACTACGACCTTCTTGTCGTAGCCCGCCGACAGGTCGCTTATGCGGAAAAGCGGCGCTCCGTCAGCCTGCGTTTCGACCGGGGTTTCGAGGTTCGACTCCGCTCGAAGGAGGCGTTCCGCGCGCAGTTCCGCACGAGCCGAAAGTGCCTTCTGGCGCTTTCGTGCGAGCTCAGGACTGGCCAAGCATGGAATGTTCCCTCCGAGCGTTTTGGTCCGCGGCACGAATTCCCCCATCTACCTCACCCGCTTCTTCAACATGAGTGCAATAACCACCGGCGCGCCGAAGATGGCGGTGACGGCGCTGATGGAAAGCTCGACGGGGGAGAACAGCGTGCGCGCGATCAAATCGCAGCCCGCGCAAAAGATGGCGCCTCCCAAGAAGCACGCAGGAATCACGCGGATAGGCTTCGACGACTTCAGCGCCGACTTAACGAGATGCGGAACCGCGATGCCTACGAACGACACCGGACCAGCGAACGCGGTCACGCAGGCGGAGAGCATGCTCGCTAGAAGGACGAGCACCACGCGGAAGCGTGCGACGTTCACGCCGACGCTTTTCGCGTAGGCTTCTCCCAGCTGGAAGGCGGAAAGGGGCTTCGATATCGCGAATACGCATGCGCTCACGGTGATCACCACGACCGCGATGACCGCGATGTCGTCCCAGCTCGAACCCGAGAAGCTACCCAAAGACCAGTTGTGCAGGTTCACGATGGACTGGTCGTCGGCGAAGGCGATGAGGAAGTTCGTCGCCGCCGAGCAGATGTATCCCACCATGACGCCCGCCACGATGAGCATGGCCATGGAACTTATGCGCCGTGCGATGAGGAGCACGAAGCCGATGGTGATAAGCGAGCCCAGAAACGCTGCGGCCACCATGGCCGGCGAGGACATGGCCTGGTTCGCGCCCAGAAGTACGATCATCGTAAGCGCGACGACGAACTTTGCGCCCGAGGAGACGCCCAAGATGAACGGGTCAGCTATGGGGTTGTTGAAAAACGTCTGCAGCAGGAACCCGGAGAGCGAAAGTGCCCCGCCGAGAAGCACGGCTGAAAGCACACGCGGCAGGCGAATCTCCCAGATGACCTGGCTTTCCATGGAATTGGCCGCGCCGCCCGAAAGGATGCCGGGGATGTGGTCTGCGGGCACGAGCACGCTCCCGATGCACAGGTTGGCCCCGACGAGCACGATGAGGGCAACAGCGAGCAGCGCCGTCACGACGCGACACCGCGCGGCGCGCCCCGATTCGTCGTATGTCATGGAAAGTCGGCTTTTCATGGTGCTAGCCGAGCTTCCTCAGATAATGGAAGTCGCTCGCGTCATCGCCGGTGAACGCCCCGTGCAGCTCGTCGATAATGTCGGCGGTAGAAGTCATCTGCTGGTACATGTCGGCGCTTGTGACCCAGACGTTGCCGTTCTTTACAGCTTTGAACTGCGACAATAGCGCGTTTTTGCCTACAAAGTCGTTCAAGGTGGCAACCGATTCGTCGATGGTGCCGTTGTAGACGATGATGTCGGCATCCTTCGCCGTCGCGTAGAAGCGCTCCATTTCGAGCGTTACTGACGAACCTGACGTCGACGCCGTCTGCGCGTCATCGAGCGCGTAGCTGCCGCCTGCAAGCTCGATCATCTGCGCCACGTAGTCGCCCGACCGCCGCGTGACGGCGGCCCCGTTCGAGTTAATGTAGAAATACGCCACGGTTTTACCTGATGACGCCAGCCCCGACGTTTGCTCGACGCGGGCCTTCTGCTCGTTGAACAGGTGCGCGGCCTCGTCTTCCTTGTCGAACAGGACGCCGAAAAGCTTAATCCACTCGAGGCGCCCGAGTGCTTCGGGCTCGCTCGACGACTGTTCGGTGAGCACGACGAGCCCGAGTTTCTGCAGCTTTTCCTTCACATCGGGTGTGTGGTTGATCATGGTGTTCTCGATGGCGAGCGTGCAGCCCGAGGCCGATATTCGCTCGTAGTCGGGCGCGCTGTACTTGCCGCCGTAGGCGATCGCCCCACTTTCGAGTGCGCTTTTGAAGCCCGCGACCGAGCAATCGTCGGCCTTCGTGCCCGACATGAAGATATTGTCGTTCGCATCGAGCGCGTCGACCAGGCACATCGTTGCCGACGACACGAGGTACACCTTGTCGGCGGGGCGCCTTATGACCGCGATGTCAGAGCTCAACCCATCAGGTACCTTCGCATCTTGCGGTACCACGAGGAAGCGCTCACCGTTCGAAACGCAGATAAGCCGCAAGCCGCCTTCGAACTCGTCGACAGTGAAGTGCTCGGCGTATTCAAGCTGAAGCGTCCCCGTCGGCTTCCAGCCGCAGCCCAAATCGGCGTTGTGGAAGTCGGCCGCGGCGCTTGAAGCCGTTCTCGCAGGGGAGCCGCCGCTTGCTTCGTCGCCCGATTTCTCCTTCATGGTGGATGAGTCGAAGTAGAGCGTGTAGTCGATGGTGTGCGGCGTCGACATGGCGACGGTCTCGGCCGACACGGCGATGTCCTCGTCGAGTGTGACGGGTATCTCGAACGTGGAGTTGCCGCCGTCGTTTACGGGCGCGTAGTCCACGCCGTCGACGGTCATCTTGTCGTAGTTCGAACTCGACCAGGTGATGGTCGCGGTGTAGGTGTCGCCATCCTTCACAATTGTGGTGGGCGAGGCGATGCTTGCACGCCCTGACCCACCGGAAAGCGAGACGCTCACAGTGTATTCCTGAGAGCCCGCCGTGCCACCGGTCGCGTTCGGGCTCGCACTGCACCCCGCGAAAGGAAGCGCGAGCAGGGCGACGAGAACGCAGACAATCGCGCGCGCCGCGATGCTGTGGCGCTTCCTGTTTTCCCCCTTGGGAAGAATCGACCGCATGGCGTTACTTCAGTGCGTCGGCGCGCAGATCGACGCCGGCGGATTCGAACACGAGCGTGCGGTCGTACCACTGCTCTTTTCTAATACTCCACGCGGCGCAGGCGGTGTCCTCGTCGAGCGCTTCAACGGGCACGTCGTAGGTGTACTTGCCTTCCGCGTTTTCCACATAGGGGATGAAGTCGGCCTCGCTCGCGGTGGCAGCCTCGTCACCCGTGCCCATGAAGAGCTTGCCGTAGCCCGTGCCGGAAAGTGTCATCACGCAGTGCATGGAGCCGTTTTCCACGATGAGCTGGGCGTCCACAATCCTGAACATGTTCGAGCTGGAATCTACGGTGATCGGATAGGTGCCGTCGGCCACCTTGTCGGCGGTGATGGGGGCAGCGCTTGCGCCCTCGGGCGCATCGGCCGCCTGTTCGGTCTTTTCCTGGGAATCGGCATCGCTTGCCTTTGCGCTGTCGATTGAATTTCCGCCGCAGCCGGCGAGCGAGAACGCAAAAAGCGCCGCTGACAGGGCGAAGGCGAGGGTTTTCTTCAACATGGAGGGGGTTCCTTTCAATCGCTTCGACCGCCCGCGCCGTGCGGTGGGCGGGCGGGATGCGAATGCAACGGGCATGCGCCGTCGGTCGGGGAAGGCGCATGCCCGTTGCACGGGGACGCGACCGGCGCCCCCGTGCGCGGCGAGTTTACAGCTTGGCGATGGCGTCGTCCACGTGCGAGACGTAGATGTCGTCGACCGCGGCGTTCTGTCCCAGACCCTGGAGCAGGCACGTCACTTCGAAGCCAGCGGCCACGAACTTCGCAGCCCAGCTGTCGGGGTCGGTCTCGTCTGCCATATCGTTGTTCGCGTGGTCGCCCGCGACCACCATGAACGGCGCGAGCACGGCCTTCTTGTACCCTGCGGCGCTCGCGGCGGCGATAACATCCTCGCAGGTCGGCTCAGCCTCGACGGTGCCGACGAAGAACTGCGTCAAGCCCTCGTTCTTGAACACTTCCTGCATCTTGGCATAGTCGGCGTTGGAATCGGCTTCGGTGCCGTGGCCCATGAGGCACAGCGCCGTCTTGCCGTCGTCGAAGGACGCCATGTTCTCATTAATGGCTGCGGCCACCTTCTTGTAGTCGTCGTCGGAGGTGAGCAGCGGGTCGCCGAGCGAGATCTTGTCGAACTTGTCGGCGTACTTGTCGAGCTCGTCTTTCACGTCGGCGTATTCCAGGCCAGCCATGAGATGCGTCGGCTGCACGACAATTTCCTTCACGCCGTCTTCCACGCAGCGGTCGAGCGCCTCGGTCATATTGTCGATCGTGATGCCGTCGCGCTTCTTCAGCTTGTCGATGATGATCTGCGCGGTGAAGGCGCGGCGGATGTCGTAGTCCTGCCAGTACTTCTCGCGGATAGCGTCTTCGATGGCGCCGATGGTGATGTGGCGCGAGTCGTTGTAGCTCGTGCCGAAGCTCGTGACGAGGATGACCGGCTTCACGGCCTTCTCCTTTTCACTCGATTTCTCGGAACTCGCGGAGGTGCTGGAGCAGCCCGCGAGCGCGACTCCGGCGAGCGCGAATGCTCCGGTTGCTGCGGCGCCCATGAAGCCGCGGCGTGACATCTGGTCGGACATGGTTTTTCCTTTCCTCGGTTTGCCGGTCCCCCGGCGACAGTTGCTTGTCGGCACAAGCGAAAGAAAAGCGCGCCCCTCGGGGTTCACAAGGAGCTAACGCCACGGCGATGCCGTGAGGAAAAGGCGAAGCAGTCTGGCTTGGGGCGCGAGGCGGTTCGCCTGCGCGTCCTACACAGTAATGTCCCTTGCCCAGGATTCCCACCTGGTTCCCTCCGCAAGCCAGCGCGGGCTGTGCGGGCGCCGCGCCGGTCATTTCCTTTTATCCGATTGTCATATGCTCGTTGCCGAAACTTTTACTATGATAGTGGGCACTTGTGAACGTGTCAAAGCCAGGGCGGGCGGCATTGCGCCTCCTGCCTGCGTATTTGCGCCGATTGCCGCCGCAGGCGCCGTGTTTTGTCCGCTGCGCGAATGGCGGCGTCAACGGTTGCGATGAGAAACGGGAAGGGAAGGCTCGGATGATTCATATCGTTGGCGCTGGCTCGGGCGCCGCCGACCTTATCACGCTGCGCGGGGCGCGCCTTCTGCGCGCGGCCGACGTGGTCGTTTGGGCGGGGAGCCTTGTGAACCCCGAGCTGCTCGCCGAGTGCAAGGAATCCTGCGTCGTCTACGACAGCGCGCACATGACCTTGGAGGAAGTGCTCGACGTGATGTGCGCGGCAGATGCGCGGGGCGAGGAAGTGGTGCGCCTGCACACGGGCGACCCGTGCCTGTACGGCGCCATCCAGGAGCAGATGGACGCGCTCGACGCGCGCGGCGTGGACTACGAGGTGGTGCCCGGCGTGTCGAGCTTTTGCGGTGCCGCGGCGGCGCTTCGCCAGGAATACACGCTGCCGGGAATCAGCCAGTCGGTCGTGATCACGCGGCTTTCCGGACGCACCCCCATGCCCGCGGGCGAGGGCATGCGCGCCATGGCGGAAAGCGGCTCGACTATGGTCATCTTCCTGAGCTCGGGTATGCTCGCCGAGCTTTCCGCCGAGCTTTTGGCCGCGGGCCGCAGCTCCGATGAGCCGGCGGCGCTCGTGTACAAGGCGACCTGGCCTGAGGAGCGCGTGGTGCGCTGCACAGTGGGCACGCTCGCCGATGCGGGCGCGCGAGAGGGCATCGACCGCACGGCGCTCGTGGTGGTGGGCCGCGTGCTCGGAGCTCGCGGCGGACTTGCGCACGACGGCACGCAAGCGGAGTCGTACGAGCGTAGCAAGCTTTACGACCCTTCGTTTGCCACGGGGTATCGGAAGGCGAGCAGCTAGCGTGGCCTTCGAGCACTACATATATACCGGGACGACCCGCCTGCGCTGTGGCTACACCACGGGGAGCTGTGCCGCGCTCGCGGCGAAGGCGGCCTGCGAGATGCTCTTGTCACGAAAGCCCGTCGGCCGCGTGTCGATCGTCACCCCCGGCGGGCTGCCCGTCGAGGCGAACGTGGTCGACGCATGCATCGGCGAGGGGTGCGCCCAGTGCGCCGTGCGAAAGGACGCAGGCGACGATGCCGATGTGACCGACGGCGTGCTCGTGTACGCGCGCGTGGAACATGCGGGGTCGGGCACGGGTACTGCGGGCAGCAAGGACGTGCCCGCGCACGAATCGGAAGTTTCTGTCGATGGCGGCGTGGGCGTGGGGCGCGTGACGTTGCCCGGGCTCGAGCAGCCGGTGGGGGCGGCCGCCATCAACGCGACGCCGCGCGCGATGATTACTTCGGCGGTGCGTGAGGTGTGCGCCGCGCACGGCTTTTCTGGAAATATTGCTGTGACGATTTCGGTACCCGAGGGTGTGGCCCTTGCCGAAAAGACCTTCAACCCGCACCTGGGGATAGAGGGCGGCATCTCCATCCTGGGCACGACGGGCATCGTCGAGCCGCGCAGCCTCGCTGCCTTGCGCGACAGCATCGAGCTCGAGATCCGGCAGCATGCGGCTATGGGGCGGCGCGGAGTCGTGCTCACGCCCGGCAACTACGGCGGGCAGTTCATCTCGGGGCATTTCCACCTAAACGGTGCGCCGGTGGTCTTCATCTCCAACTTTGTGGGCGATGCGATTGATTGCTGCGTTCGCGAGGGATTCACCAATGTCCTTCTTGTGGGACACATCGGCAAGCTGGTGAAGGTCGCTGGCGGCATCATGGACACCCATTCGCGTACCGCCGACTGCCGCGCGGAGATTCTGGCCGCTCACGCGGCCTTGGCCGGCGCGGGCGCGAAGACCGTGCGCGAGATCATGTCGTCGGTCACGACCACGGCGGCGCTCGAGGTAATCGAGGCCGCCGGCGTGGGGGACGCTGCGCGCGCCTCGCTCGCTGCGGCAATCGAGGACAGGTTGCGCCGCCGCGCGGCGGGCGCATGCGACATCGCCGCGGTCGTGTTCGACGCCGAGCGCCGCGAGATTTTCCGCACGTCGGGCGCCGATGCAGTTATCGGGGAATTGGGGGCGACGTATGAGTAAAGGCGTTCTGTATGGGGTGGGCCGCGCAATCGGCTGGCCGGGGACGAAGGTGGTCATGAAGGCGCGCCGCTCGCTTGCGGACACGAAGCGCTTTCTTTGCGAGGAGGGCGCCTTCGACGGTGCCGAGCTTGTAGAGGACTGTGGGCTTCCGGGCGAGCGCGTGTACCGCTCGCTTGACGATGTGCCCGATCGGGGCAGCTACTTCTCGACGATGGTGGTGCGCTAGATGAGGGTTTCCTGCATAGCGTTCACTGAGAGGGGGTATGCGTTGGCGGAGCGCACCGCACGCGCGCTTTCCGATTGCGCGCAGACAGGTGAAGATGACCCTGGCTGGGACGTTTCCGTTTCGCGCGGGTTCGGCGAGGGGAAGGTCGACCTGCGCGCATGGACGGCGCTCGCGTGGGAAGCGTCGGACGCGCTTCTGTTCGTGGGCGCGGCGGGCATCGCCGTGCGGGCTATCGCGCCGTATGTCGCCTCGAAGGCAAACGATCCCGCGGTTGTGGCGATCGACGAGGCGGGGCGCTTTGCCGTCCCGCTTTTGTCGGGGCATTTGGGCGGTGCGAACGAGCTGGCGCAAACTGTGGCACGCGTGGCAGGGGTCATCCCCGTCATCACCACGGCGACTGACGTCCGCGGCGTGTGGGCGGTGGATACGTGGGCGCGCCGTGTGGGGCTCGCCGTTTCGAATCCCGAGGCCATCAAGCGAGTGTCGGCGCGGCTGCTTTCGGGCGGGCGCGTGGCGCTCTATTCCGACATGCCGATTTCGGGACAGCCGCCTGAGGGGGTTGACATTGCGTCAGACCGCGCTCGGGCCGATATCGTCGTGTCGCCGTTCGCTGGCGCGAACGCAGGTGCGTCCGTTTGCGCGGCGGAGACAACGGGCGAGGTCGTGCTCGCCGGTGAGACGGGGAAGCCGGCGGGCGTGCGGGCGCAGGCGCCTGCGTCCGAGCCGCTTCGTCTTGTCGTGCCCTGCATCGTTGCGGGCATAGGGTGCCGTCGCGGTGCGTGCGCCGAAGCGATCGAGGAGGCGTTTCTTCTCGCGTGCGGGCAGGCGGGTATCTCGCCTTCGGCCGTGCGCAAGGCGGCGACGATCGACGTGAAGGCGCACGAGGAGGGTCTGCTCGCCTTCTGCCGCGCGCGCAATATTCCGCTTGCGACGTATTCCGCAGATGAGTTGTCGCGGGTCGAAGGCAGCGTTTCGCCATCTGATTTCGTGCGCGCGACGGTGGGGGTCGACAACGTGTGCGAGCGCGCGGCGCTCGCGGACGGGGGCAAACTTATCTTCCCGAAGCTCGCTCACAGCGGCGTGACCGTCGCGTTTTCCAAGGTAACTATCGAACTTTCGTTTAAGGAGCGGTGATGGGAAAGCTCTTCGTGGTGGGGATCGGCCCGGGCGGCCCCGACGGCATGACGATTGCGGCCCGGCGCGCGCTCGAGGCGGCCGACATCGTTGTGGGGTACACGAAATACGTGGAGCTCGCGCTCGCCGCCGTGCCCGACGCGGCGCATCTCGCGACGCCGATGATGCACGAGGTCGAACGATGCCGCCTGGCGCTTTCGCGCGCGCAGAGCGGAGAAGCCGTGGCGCTCGTGTGCAGCGGTGACGCGGGCGTGTACGGCATGGCGAGCCCCGTGCTGGAGCTTGCGGAGGACTACCCCGATGTAGACGTGGAAGTTATCGCCGGGGCCACCGCGGCTCAGAGCGGGTCGGCGGTGCTCGGCGCCCCGCTTGCCCACGACTTCGCGGTCGTGTCGCTCTCCGACCTGCTCACGCCATGGGAGGTCATCGAGCGCAGGCTCGCCGCCGTGGCGAGCGCCGACTTCTGCATCTGTTTGTACAACCCGCGCAGCAGAAAGCGCGCCGACAGGCTCTCACGCGCGGCGAAGATTATGCTCGAATGGAAGGCCCCCGACACGCTCTGCGGCTGGGTACGCAACATCGGGCGCGAGGGGCAGCAGTCGGGCATGTGTAGGCTCTCTGAGCTGGGGGAGATCGACGCCGACATGTTCACCACCGTGTTCGTCGGCAACGCGAACACGAAGTTCGTAGGCGGCCGTATGGTCACGCCGCGCGGGTATCGGGAGATTCCATGCGAAAGGTAACGATCATCGGGGCGGGGCCCGGAAACCCCGACTTGCTCTCGCGCGCGGCGCTCGACGCTATCGACTTCGCCGACGTGGTCATCGGCGCTCATCGCGCGCTTGCCGGCATCGACGTGCCGCCCGACGTGGTGAGATGCGAGCTCGTGAAGACGGCGGACATCGTCGCCGCGCTCACCGATGCGGCGTCGTGGCGGCGCGCCGTGGTCGTGATGACGGGCGATGTGGGGCTTTTCAGCGGCGCGCGCCGCCTGGTGGAGGCGCTCTCCGGCGACGCGCAGGTGGACGTGCGCGTCGTTCCTGGCATAAGCTCAGCGTCTTATCTCGCCGCGCGCCTCGCGCGTCCATGGCAGGATTGGCGCTTCGCGAGCGCTCACGGCGTGGCGTGCGACATCGTGGCCGAGGCCGAGCGCGCAGGTGAGCTCTTTCTCGTCACGTCGGGCGGGGAAGACCCCTCGCGGCTTTCGGGCGAGCTTGTGCAGGCGGGCTTCGGGGATGCGCGCGTGACGGTGGCCGAGCGCCTGTCGTACCCCGACGAGCGCATCACCTGCGCGACCGCAAGTGAAATCGCAGGTCAGACGTTCGACGACTTGAACGTGATGCTTATCGAGTTCGCATCCCGCGCCGCGAGCTCCCGCTGGCCGTACGCTTCCTCGGGCATTCCCGACGAGCTCTTCATCCGCGGCGACGTTCCCATGACCAAGCAGGAGGCGCGCGCCGTCGCGCTCGCGAAGCTGCGCCTTACCGCGACCGACACCGTGTGGGACGTCGGCGCCGGCACGGGGAGCGTATCGATCGAGGCGGCGCTCGTCGCGCGAGCGGGGTCGGTGTGGGCGGTCGAGCGCAACGCGGCCGGCGTGCGGCTCATCCGAGAGAACGCGGATGCATTCGGGTGCGGCAACGTGCATGCGGTCCCCGGCGTCGCCCCCGAAGCGCTCGCGAAACTGCCCGTCCCCGACGCCGTGTTCGTCGGCGGGAGCGCGGGCGAGCTTCCCTCCATCGTGGAGGCGGCGCTCGAGAAGAACTCGCAGGTTCGCCTGTGCGTGCCATGCGTCACCGTTGAGACGCTCACCGAGGCGTGCGCGCTCCTCTCGGGTTCGCGCTTTAAGGGGTTCGAGGCGTGCCAGGTGTCGGCCGCCCGCGCCGAGGCTGTAGGCTCGCACCATCTTATGAAGGCGCAAAACCCCGTGTTCCTCGTCAGCGCGCGTGGTGCAGGTGGGGAAGGCGGCGCCCGGTGAGCACGTCCATCCCGCGCTTCATGGTCGCTGCGCCCTCGAGTGGGAGCGGCAAGACGGTCGTAACGTGTGCGCTCCTGCGCGCGCTCGCGCGCCGCGGCCTTGCATGCGCGGCCTTCAAATGCGGCCCCGACTACATTGACCCGCTCTTTCATCGCCGCGTCGTGGGTGCGCGCTCGGGCAACTTAGACGGTTTCTTCACCGACGCCCCGACGCTGCGCGCCCTACTCGCACGCGGCGCCACGGGCGCGGATGTCGCGGTGCTCGAGGGGGTCATGGGCTTCTACGACGGCATGGCGCCCGGCGTGGCCGACGCGAGCAGCTACCAGGTTGCGCGTGACACGGAAACGCCGGTCGTTTTAGTGGTGAACGGGCGCGGGGCGTCTTTATCGCTCGCCGCCGTAATCCGCGGCATCGCCGAGTTCCTGCCCTGTGCGAACGTGCGCGGCGTCGTGCTGAACAAGACGAGCGCCGCTGCCTGCGCCTACGCGGCGCCTGCGATCGAGAAGCACACGGGCGTCGCGGTTTTGGGTAATATCCCCGCCGACGAGGCGTTCTCGCTCGAAAGCCGGCATCTGGGGCTTGTGACCGCCGACGAAGTCAAGCAGCTCTCCGCGCGCATTGACAAGATGGCCGAGCTGGTGGAAAAGAGCGTCGACGTCGACCGCTTGCTCGAAATAGCGGCGACGGCACCCGATATCCGCGAGGAACCTTACCGGTTGGAGCCGATCGCGGGAGCGCGGCCCATCGTCGCCGTCGCGCGTGACGAGGCGTTCTCGTTCTACTACGAGGAGAACCTGCGCGCGCTCGAGGACCTGGGTTGCGAGCTGGCCTTTTTCAGCCCCCTGTGTGATAGCGAGTTGCCCCGGGGGACAAGCGCCCTCTATCTGGGAGGCGGCTACCCGGAGCTCTATGCGCGACAGCTCTCCGAGAACGCGCCGATGCGCGAGGCGGTGCGGCGCGCGGTGGAATCCGGCATGCCGACGGTCGCCGAATGCGGTGGGTTTCTGTACCTGCAGCGCGAAATCGCCGATAGCGAGGGGCGGCGCTGGCCTGTTGCGGGCGCCCTTGAGGGCGCAAGCGAGAACGGGGGAAGGCTGTCCCATTTCGGGTACGTGGAGCTCACTTCTCAACGCGACGGGCTCTACGGGCCGCGCGGCACACGCATCCGCGCGCACGAGTTCCACTACTGGCAGTCCACCTGCCCGGGCGGCGACTTCTGGGCGCAGAAGCCCCGGCGCGACAAGGGCTGGCCGTGCATGACGACCACCCCGTCCCTGGTTGCGGGCTTCCCGCATGTGTACTATCCTGCGAACCCCGACGTTGCGCGCGCGTTCGCGTCTGCCGCAGCGTCGTTCGTAGAGAGGAGACGGCATGGCTGAAGCAACCGAAACCGCGTTTGCCTGCATCCGCGAGGAAGTCGAGCGCGCGTTTTCGTCGGCGCCGGGCGCCGTGCTCGAAGCCGCGCTCTCCCGGATCGCGCCCGCAGACGAGTGTGCCCGCGCCGCCGCGTACGCCGCGTGGGACTCCATCGCGCACCCCTTGGGGGGATTGGGCGACTTTGAAGATGCCGTCGCGCGTATCGCCGCAGCTCAGGGGAGCGCCGAGGTGGCCGAGTTTCCCCGTGCGCTCGCAGTATTCTTCTCCGACAACGGGGTCGTTGCCGAAGGCGTGTCGCAAAGCGGACAAGACGTGACGCGAGCCGTCGCGCGCAACATGTGCGAGGGAGCCACGAGCGCCTGCCGCATGGCGGCGTTCGCGGGTGCCGAGGTCGTGCCCGTCGACGTGGGTATGGCCCGGGGCATAGAAGACGCGCGCATGGTACGCGCGAACGTGCGGCGGGGGAGCGGCAACATCGCGCACGGCCCCGCTATGTCTCGCGATGGGGCTGTGCGCGCGATCGAGGTCGGAATCGCCGTCGCGTGCGGGCTTGCTCGCGCCGGCGTGCGCCTTCTCGCCGCGGGCGAGATGGGCATCGGCAACACGACCACCTCGGCGGCGGTGGCCGCAGTGCTCATCCGGGCGGACGCGCGGAGCCTCGTCGGCCGCGGCGCGGGGCTCTCGGACGCCTCGCTCGCGCGCAAGCGCGACGTGGTCGAGCGCGCTATCGACGCGAACTCGCCCGATCCCGCCGACCCGATCGACGTGCTCTCGAAGGTGGGCGGCTTCGACATCGCGGCGATGTGCGGTTTCTACCTGGGGGCCGCGGCCTCGAAGGCGCCGGCGCTCCTCGACGGGGTCATATCCTGCACGGCGGCCCTGTGCGCGGCGCGCCTGTGCCCCAACGCCTTGGGTTACCTCGTGGGCACCCACACATCAAGCGAACCCGCAAGCCAGGAGCTCCTTCGCGAGCTCGGCATAAAGGCACCCCTCGACGCAGGCATGCACTTGGGCGAGGGCGCGGGCGCCATGGCGTATCTGCCCCTTCTGGATTCGGCGCTGCGCGTGTACCGGGATGGGAAGACGTTCACGGCGACTGGCATGGCTGCTTACGAGCATTTCGAGGCCGGGAAATGACGGTAACGCTCGTCATCGGCGCCGCCGCGAGCGGCAAGAGCGCCTACGCCGAGTCCCTGTGCCTCGGGCACGACGGACCCCGCGTGTACCTGGCAACGATGGAGCCCTTCGGGGAAGAGGGCGCCCGCCGCATCGCGCGCCATCGGGCGCTGCGCGAGGGCAAGGGGTTTTCCACCCTCGAGCGCACGCGTGACGTGGGCGCCGCAGTGTCCGGGCTTCCGCGCGGCTGCACGCTTCTTTTGGAGGACGTGGGCAACCTGGTTGCGAACGAGCTTTTCGCGGAAGGCGGCTTGTCCCCACGTGACCCCGACGCTGCGGCGCGCGAGGTGCTCGGAGGCATCGAACGGCTCGCTCAGGCCGCTGCGTATACGGTGGTGGTCTCCGTCGACGTGTTCGCCGATGGGATGCGCTACGATGAGGGGACCGAGGCATGGAGGCGCGCGCTTGCGCGCGTGAACGCGGGCGTGGCGGCGCTGGCCGACCGCGCAGTCGAAGTGGTGTGCGGGATTCCCGTGTGGATGAAAGGCGAAGGGCCTACAAGGTGAAGATAGCAGAGGCAATCGGCGCGGCGTTCGGAACGTTCTCGCGCATCCCCGTCCCGAAATCGACCTGGACCGATTTCGGATCAACCCATGCGCTTGCCGCGTTTCCCCTGGTGGGCGTTGCGGAAGGCTTCCTCATGACGGCGTGGGGGTACATGGCGAACCTGTTCGGCGTGCCCGCGACCATCGTCGCGGCTGTGCTCGTGGCGCTGCCTGTGGCGGTGACGGGAGGCATCCACCTAGACGGGCTCTGCGACACCTCCGATGCGCTTGCAAGTTGGGCCCCACGCGAGCGAAAGCTCGAGATCATGCACGACCCGCGGGCGGGCGCCTTCGGGGTCATCGGTGTTGTCGTGTACCTTATTCTGCAGTTTTCCCTGTTCACCGCGCTGCCGCTTACGGCGGGGACGTTCCTTGCGCTTCTGTGCTCGCTCGTGTTCTCCCGCGCGCTTTCGGGGCTCGCCGTTGAATGTTGGCCTGCCGCGCGGGCGGACGGCATGGCCGCGGGACTCTCGCCTTCGAAGAAGCGCGCGGCGATCGTCGTGCCGCTTTGCGCTTTCGCTGCGGCTTCGGCTGCAGGGATGGTCGCGTGCGCTCGGGCCGTCGGCGCCCTTATGGCGGTGGCGGGGCTTTTGGCGCTCGCGTGGTATCGCCATGTTGCCCTGTCCCGCTTCGGCGGGGTGACGGGGGATTTGGCCGGATGGTTTCTGCAATGGGCCGAGCTCGCGATGCTTGCCATGCTGGTGGCGGGGGGCATGCTCCTATGATGCTCGTGGTAGGTGGCGCGCATTCGGGGAAGAGGACCTTCGTGCGCGAAAAGCTCGGGTTCGCGGCGGACGATTTCGTCGACGCGGCGCAGCTTGCGGATGGCGTCGTGCCCGCGGTTTTTGCCGGCCGTGTCGCGTACCGTGCTGAGGAACTCGTACGCACGCTCGACGCTGACCGGGCGCTCGAGCGGCTGATTGGCTTCGACGCAGTGATTCTGACCTTGGTCGGCTCGGGGGTCGTCCCTATGCGTGCGGAAGACGCCCAATGGCGCGAGCGCGCGGGGCGCCTGGGATGCGCGCTCGCTGCGCGCGCCGACGTCGTCGTGCGCATGACGTGCGGGATTCCCCAGGTCATCAAAGGAAACCTTGCCGATGCGCCTCGAGGGACGCTGGGCGCGGGCGCGCCTTTGGAAGTCATCTTCGTGCGCCATGGTGCCACGGCGGGCACGGAAGACCATCGCTACAGCGGGGCGGGCACCGACGAGCCCCTGTCGAGCGCGGGCGAGCGCGCTTTGCGCGACCTCGCGTGCGATCGTGACGTGTTCCGTGTTATCACGAGCGGCATGGCCCGCACCGACCAGACGGCACGCATTCTCTTCCCGAACGCGGAGCTTATGGCGTGCCCCGGTCTGCGCGAGATAGATTTCGGCGACTTCGAGGGGCGAAGCGCCGCCGAACTTAAAGAGGATGCGCGTTACCGCGCCTGGGTAGACTCCTGGTGTGAGACGCGCTGCCCGCATGGCGAGGGCAAGAGCGATTTCACCCGCCGCGTCGTCGCGGCGTTTCGGGAGGCGTGCGAATCGGAGCGCGCCCAGGGGAGTGGGCGCGCCGTCTTCGTCGTTCACGCGGGTACCGTGAAAGCGCTGCTCTCCGAGCTAGCTGTCCCGAAAATGGGATACTTCGACGTGCATACCGAGCCGGGTGGTGCATGGGCCGCCACCTGGGATGGGCGCTGCCTTCGCGACGTTCGCCCCGCTTCGGGGGGCGATGCCCGGTGATGACGATTCTTGCCGTCGCCGCCGGGTTCGCGGCCGACCTTGCCTTCGGCGACCCGCGCTGGCTTCCCCATCCCGTCGTCGCCATGGGGCGCGCGATCACGTGGGCCGAAGGCCGCCTGCGGGGCGCATTCCCGCAAACGTCCGCGGGCACGCGCGCCGCAGGGCTTGTGCTCGCCGTGGCGCTTCCGCTTGCGTGTGGGCTTTTGACCTGGGGAATCCTGCATCTTTGCGGCATGGTTCACTCCGGCTTGCGCTTCGTGGCCGAGGCATGGGCAAGCTATCAGATTCTCGCGGCATGCGAGCTTCGCCGCCAGAGCCTGGCCGTGGCCCGCGCGTTCTCGAAGGGCGGCCTTGTCGCGGCTCGCGAAGCCGTCGGGCTCATCGTGGGACGCGACACGTCTGTTCTCGACGAGCAGGGCGTTGCGCGCGCCGCCGTGGAAACGGTGGCGGAGAACGCGAGCGACGGCGTCATCGCGCCGCTTTTCTACCTTATGATCGGGGGTGCGCCCTTGGGCATGGCGTACAAGGCGGTGAACACGCTCGACAGCATGGTGGGCTACAAAAATGAGCGCTACATCGACTTCGGCTGCGCCTCGGCGCGCCTCGACGATGCGGTGAACTGGATTCCCTCGCGCTTATCGGCCCTGCTCATGATCGCCGTGTGCCCGATCGTCGGGCTCGACGCGCGCGGGGCGGCGCGCATCTGGCGCCGCGACAGGCGTCGCCATGCGAGCCCCAACTCGGCGCAGACCGAGTCAGCGTGCGCGGGCGCGCTCGGGCTGCGCCTGGCGGGACCCGCGGTGTATTTCGGCAAGCTCGTTGAGAAACCGACGATAGGCGACGCGTCCCGCGAAATCGAGTGGGGCGACATCGCACGGGCGACAAGGCTCATGCTCGCCGCGTCCGTATGCGCGCTCGTCGTCTTCGGCGCCGCGCGCGCGGCGGTCGTGCTCGCCGTGGGGGCGATGGCATGAGGGAAGACCACGCCGCGCCCCAGGCTGCCGGGGGAATCCTGCGCGCCCGTACGCATGGGGGCAGCTCGCAATCGCTCGGCATCGCTTGCGAAGGGGGCGCCTCCGACCTCATTGACTTCTCGGTGAACGTGAATCCGGCAGGCCCCTCGCCGCGCGCCGTCGCCGCAGCTTGCAAGGCGCTTTCTCGAATCGACGCCTACCCCGATAGGGAAAGCCTCGCACTCGTTCGCGCCCTAGGGCGCGCCCAGGGCATTCCCGAAGATACTATCGTCTGCGGCGCGGGCGCGTCTGACATCATCTGGCGGCTCGCCGCGGCGGTACGCCCGAAACGCATCGTCGTGTGCGCGCCGACGTTCTCTGAATATGCGGAGGCGGCATCGTACTACGGTGCATGCGTGCAGGAGTTCCCGCTCTCTGAGGCGGATGACTTCGACGTGCCCGCCTCCTTCGCCCGCGCGATCGAGGGGCCGGGAGACGTGGCGTACCTCTGCAATCCGAACAACCCGACGGGGCGCCTCGTCGACCCCCGCGTGATCGATGCCGCGGCTTGCCGCTGCGAGCAGGTGGGCGCGCTGCTCGTCGTGGACGAGTGCTTCCTCGGATTTGCGCCCGACGCCCGCGAAAGGAGCGTGGCCGCACGCGCCGCGTGTTCGCACCATGTGGCCGTGCTCTCCGCGTTCACCAAGCTCTACGGAATGGCAGGGTTGCGGTTGGGGTATCTGATCAGCGGAAACGCCCAACTCATCGAGGGGATTCGTCGGGCGGGGCAGGCGTGGCCCGTCTCCTCGGTCGCCGAGGCCGCGGGCATCGCCGCCCTGGAAGACGTCGAATACGTCTCGCGCACGCGCGATGTATTGGCGGGCGAGCGAGCGTGGCTTTCCCACGAGCTCTCCTCGCTCGGGCTTTCCGTCGTGCCGTCGGATGCGAACTTCCTTTTAGTCCGCACGCCGGCGAAAGACATCCCCGAGCGCCTGTATAAACAGGGGGTTTTGGTCCGCACGTGCGACTCGTTTTCGATACTGTCCCGTTTCTGGTGCCGCGTCGCCGTGCGCACGCACAAGGAGAATGCCCGGCTTGCGATGGCGTTCAGCCGCGCGCTTCGGGCGGAAGGCGCATCGGGCGAAGGCGAACCCGACGAACGGGGCGGCGCTTCTTGCAGCGGCGCTATGGCGGGCGCGGATGGCCGAGGCTCGGCGAAGGAGGTCGATACCCGTGGGTAGGGCGAAGCCCATCATGATCCAGGGCACCATGTCGAACGCGGGGAAGAGCCTGCTTGCGGCGGGGCTGTGCCGTGTGCTTTCGCAGGACGGCCTGCGCGTGGCTCCCTTCAAGAGCCAGAACATGGCGCTCAACAGCGGTGTCACGGCCGACGGGCTCGAGATGGGGCGCGCTCAGATCATGCAGGCCGAGGCGTGCGGCATCGCGCCCGACGTGCGCATGAACCCCATCCTGCTCAAGCCCGAAAGCGATCACCGAAGCCAGCTCATCGTGGCCGGCAAGGCGCAGGGAGCCTTCGCTGCGAGGGACTACTTCGCGCGAAAGAAGGCGCTCATGCCGCAGATTTTGGAGGCGTTCGATTCGCTCGCGGAGGAAAACGACGTCATCGTCATCGAGGGCGCCGGCAGTCCCGTCGAAATCAACCTTGCCGAAAACGACATCGTCAACATGGGGCTCGCGCGCGCCGTGTCCTCCCCCGTGCTGCTCGCGGGCGACATCGACCCAGGCGGGGTGTTTGCCCAGCTCTACGGCACGGTCGCGCTCCTTGCGCCCGAGGACCGCGCGCTTTTGCGGGGGCTTATGGTGAACAAGTTCCGCGGCGATGTGGAAATCCTGCGTCCGGGTTTGGCTCCGCTCGAGAAAATGTGCGGGGTTCCCGTCGTGGGGGTCGTGCCGTATCTTACGCTCGACCTGGACGACGAGGACTCGCTCGCGCCGCGCCTAACTGCCCGCGAGGCGCGCGGCGTCATCGACGTCGCCGTCGTGCGCCTTCCGCATCTGTCGAACTTCACCGACTTCGACCCGCTTTCGCGCGTGCCCGGCATGGGCGTGCGCTACGTTTCCTCGACGACCGATCTGGGCCGACCCGACCTGGTGGTGCTTCCCGGCTCGAAGTCCACGGTCGACGACGCGCGCTGGCTTGCGGCTAGCGGCATCGGAGCCTGTGTACGCGCGCTTTCGGGCGCGGGCACGCCGGTGCTCGGCATATGCGGAGGCTACCAGCTTTTGGGAGACGAGCTTTCGGACCCGCACGGCAGGGAAGGCGCTGGCACCGCGCGCGGGCTCGGGCTCATCCCTGCAAGTACGGTGTTCAAGGAGGAAAAGCGCCTCGCCCAGTCGGAGCTGCGCATCACGGGCGCCCAAGGCGCGTTCTCGGTGTGGAACGGCATGACGGCGCGTGGGTACGAGATTCACGACGGCGAAACGACCGTCTCCTGCGCCCCTGCGGGCACGATTGGCGGCAAACCAGAAGGCGCGGCCTGCGGAAACGTGTTCGGAACCTATCTCCACGGCCTGTTCGACGAACCGGGGGTGGCGCTCGCCCTCGCGCGCTCGCTCGCGCGCATGCGCGGCCTGCCCGAGAGCGTCGTGGGTGCTGCGGGCGCGGCGTCCGCGGCCGATCACCGTGCGCGCGAGTTCGACCGCCTGGCCGACGTCGTGCGCGGAGCGCTCGACATGGAGTATGTCTACCGCATTATCGAGGAGGGCGTATGATTCACGTGTATCATGGCGACGGCAAAGGCAAGACCACGGCGGCGATGGGCCTCGCCCTTCGCATGCTCGCCGCAGGCCGCCGCGTCGTCGTCGTGCAGTTCCTGAAAGACGGCGAAAGCGGGGAGGCGCGCCTGCTCGCCGAGCATTTCGGCGTGCCCGTGTTCGCGGGGAAGGTGTCGGACAAGTTTACCTGGTCGATGTCGTCGGAAGAACTTGCCGCTACGTGCGAGCTGCACGATGGGAACCTCGCTTCCGCGCTTGCCGAGCTCGAGGGCGCGCAGGAGGGGCTGCTCGTGCTCGACGAGGCGCTCGATGCGCTTTCGAAGGGGCTTGTCGACGAGGCGCTCGTGGACCGCGCGCTCGATATGTCCGCGCGCGGCGTCGAAGTAGCGCTCACCGGGCGCGCGCCTTCCCGCAAGATCGTGGAGAAGGCCGACTACATAACCGAGATGCGGTGCGAGAAACACCCCTACGAGCAGGGGATATGTGCAAGGGAAGGAGTGGAGTACTAGATGGATTCCAAGGAGATGGCGCCCGGCGACATCGAGCGGCGCAGCTTCGAGATCATCACCGAAGAGCTCGGCGGCCGCACGTTCCCGCCGCTCGAAGAACCCGTCGTGAAGCGCGTCATCCACACCACTGCCGACTTCTCGTACGCCGATTCCCTCGTTTTCACTCATGACGCCGCGCACTGTGCGCTCGACGCACTGCGCGCAGGGGCCACGGTGCTCACCGATACGAACATGGCGCTCGCAGGCATAAGCAAGCCTGCGCTCGCGAAGCTCGGCTGCAAGGCCGTGTGCTACATGGCCGACCCTGATGTCGCCGTGGCTGCGCGCGCCGCGGGCACGACTCGCGCCGTTGCGAGCATGGACAAAGCTTGCGGCATCGAGGGTCCGCTCATCGTGGCCGTCGGCAACGCTCCCACAGCACTTCTGCGCCTCGCCGAGCTCATGGACGAGGGGAAGATCGCGCCCGCGCTCGTCGTTGGGGTGCCGGTCGGGTTTGTGAACGTGGTCGAGGCGAAAGAGGAGCTACTCGCGCGACGCGCGCCGGCCATCGTCGCGAGGGGTCGCAAGGGTGGTTCGACCGTGGCGGCCGCCATTATGAACGCGCTGCTCTACCAGATCACGCGCCCAGGCGGCCCGAAGTGACGGCGCCCGCATCTGCGCCGGCGCTGCGCATCTTCGCCGGCACCACCGAGGGCCGCCTTCTGTGCGAATGGGCGAGCGGGGCGGGCATCCCCGCCCGTGCCTACGCGGCAACCGAGTACGGAGGCGAGCTTTTGGGCGAGCTTCCGGGCATCGAGGTGCATGCGAGCAGGCTCGACGAGGCCGACATGGAGCGCGAGCTTTCCGGCGCGCGCATCGTCGTCGACGCCACGCACCCCTTCGCTACGCTCGCCAGCGGCAACATCCGGGCCGCTTCGCTTGCCGTGGGTGTACGATGTCTGCGCCTTGCGCGTGCGGCCGAGGCGCTGCCCAAAGGCGTCGTGTCGGTCGCGTCGATCGCCTGCGCGGCGCGCTTTCTCTCCGAGAACCCGGGTCGCGCGCTTCTCACGACGGGGAGCAAGGAGCTTGCTCCCTATACGCGCGTCGCCGATTTCTCGGAGCGCTTCTTCGTGCGTGTGCTCCCGCTGCCCGGTGCTATAACGAAGTGCATCGACGCGGGGTTTTCGCCGTCGCACGTCATCGGCATGCAGGGGCCCTTCACCCGCGAGCTCAACGAGGCGATGCTTCGGCAGGTGGGAGCCCAGTGGCTTGTGACCAAGGACTCGGGAACCGTAGGCGGCACGGCCGAGAAGCTTGCCGCCGCGCGCGACGTGGGAGCGCGCTGCATCGTGGTCACCCGTCCCGCCGAGGGAGACGGGGGCCTTTCGCTTCGGGAAGTGGAAGACGCACTCTTACGGGAGTTCGCGCGCTAGGCGCTCGCCGCGCCTGCGCGTCCTCCCGCCCGCGAGGAGGAGCGCCCCGAGCAAGCTCGAGCCGTACAAGACCGTCATCCGCCAATAGCTCGAGGAGGACGCCCGGAACTGGCGCAAGCAGCCCTTCAATAAGTTGCGGTGAAATAGTGTCTGTTTTTGCTGCTAGATAGCATATTCAGTCCCTAATTCACCGCAACTTGTTGGTGGTGGCTTACTGGTAGCGTAGGCACTCCACCGGGTCGAGCTTTGCCGCGCGGCGAGCGGGATAGAAGCCAAAGATTACGCCGATGCCGACGGAGACGGCGAAGGCCAGCAGTACCGTGGCGATTGAAAAGCTCGGTGTGATTTGCCCGCTGGCACCGAGCTCGCCGAGAACCCCTGATCCTGCGGCAAACATCGCAAGAGCCCAGGCCAGCAGATAGCCAATCAGGACACCTAGCAGTCCGCCGGTGACGCACAGCGCCGAGGATTCGGCCAAAAACTGCGCAGTGATATCGCGACGACTTGCGCCCAGAGCGCGGCGGATGCCGATCTCGCGGATGCGCTCCGTTACGTTGGTAAGCATCATATTCATAATGCCGATACCGCCGACAAGCAGCGAGATGCTGGCGACAGCACCCATGATGAGCGAAAACGCGCCCATAAAGGAGTTGAGTGCATCGATGGCGCTTTTCATGGAGGTCGCCGATACACTGTTGTACTCATCCTCCTCCTCGATGCCCTTCATCGCGCGCACCTTGGACTCGATGGTCTTGCAGAGCTCATCCATGTCCGTGCCCTCGGCGGCGAGCGCCGTCACGCTGGGGAATGAAGGATTCTCGTCGCCAAACAGGCCAGAGATGGTTTCGCGTGGCATATACAGCGTGAGCGAGCCCATGGAGTCGCTGCCGCCGTCAATCACGCCGACAATCTGCACCTCGCCGTTGGACACCTTGATGGTTTTCCCCAGCGCATCCTGTTCGTTGCCGTAAAGCTGATCGGCGCCGCCGCGGCTGATGAGCGCCACGCGCGAGCCTGATTGAGACTCGGCCTGGGAATAGGTACGCCCCGCAACGAGCTTTCCGGCCCCCACGGCGTCGAGCATGTCGCTATCGACACCCTGTGCCATGACGGTATAGCTTTTATCGCCGGTCTTGTACTCGGTATACGCGCTGTCGACAATGCCGATCTGCTCTATCTGCGGCACCAGTTTTTGAAGCTTCTCGATGTCCGACTCTGTGAGTTCTTGCGACGAATAGATTTGCACCATGCGTGCCGCATTGAGGCCCAGGCTGTTGACCAGGCTGTTTTGGATGCCGCCGATGAGCGAAGTCATGGCGATAACCGAGGCGATGCCGATGACAATGCCCAGGATGGTGAGCAGGCTGCGCCCCTTGTTGGCCTCGAGCGAGTGAAGGGCTTCCTGGATGAGATCGCGGGCGCTCATGCCATCTCTCCTTTCGGCGGGTTGGCGGAGGCGGAAATCATGGGCAGGCTATCCACGGCGCTGCGCAGGGTCCGCGGTGCATGTGGAATATACGCGCCATCGTGAATGCGACCGTCGCGGATGGTCACGGCACGGTCGGCCTCGGCGGCGATGCCGGGGTCGTGTGTGATAAGCACGATGGTTTTGCCGCGCTTCTGGAGCTTATGGAAGGTCTCCATCACAAGCGCTCCGGTAGCGGAGTCCAGGTTTCCCGTCGGCTCATCGGCCAGGATGATGGGCGGGTCATTGACGAGGGCGCGCGCGATTGCGACGCGCTGCATCTGGCCGCCCGAGAGCTCGGATATGCGGTGGTCCCAGTGGTCGACGGGCAGCGTGACAGCCTGCAGCGCGTGAACGGCGCGCATTTCGCGCTGGCTACGGGGCACATTGGTGTAGGCCAGCGGCAGCATGACGTTTTCGATAACCGACAGGCGCGGCAGCAGGTTGAAGCTCTGAAAGACAAAGCCAATGCTCAGGGCGCGGACTTCGGTGAGCTCGTCATCATCGAGCTCGGCCACGTTGAGCCCTTGCAGGTAATAGTCGCCCGCCGTCGGTTTGTCCAGGCAGCCCAGGATGTTCATGAGCGTTGACTTGCCCGAGCCCGAAGGGCCGGTAATGGCGACGAACTCGCCGGGTTCTACCGCCAGGCTCACGTTGTGCAGGATGTGGGCGCAACCCGCCTCGCTCTCAAAAATGCGGTGCACGTTGCGGATGTCGATAACGGGACGCATTACATGCCCTCGTCGTCAGACATGCTGCCCGAATCCGTGCTGTAGCCGCCTTCAGCCGTTGCGTCCGCTCCGGTGTCCATGACGAGGGTGTCGCCATCGCGCAGCTTGGTAACCGGCACGTTGGGGTTGATCTCGTTGCCCTGGTCGTCGCGCTTTACCTGTGTCTTGCCGACTACGGCTTCGTTGTCGTTTTGCGTCACGACGGTCACCTTCACGCGACGGGTATGCTTGCCCTCGTCATCGGTTGCCACGTTGACGTAATAGTGTTCGCCGTCTTCGGTCATGAGCGCCATCGTCGGCACCATCACCACGTCGTCGAGCTGCTCGGTCACCACCGATACCTCGGCCGTCATGCCCGGCTTCAGGCGCGCGTCGGGCGCCTCTATGAGAATGTCGACGTTAAAGGTTACGCTGCCGCCGCCACCGTTGGCGGCGTCGGAGTTTGCCACCGAGGCGATGGCCGTGACCGTTCCCTGGCTTACGATATCGGGAAACGCGGGATACGTGACGTTGGCACTCTGCCCAACGGCGATCTTGGCGATGTCCTTTTCTCCCACCTGTACGGTCACCTTCATCTTGGATAGGTCGGCGATCTGCATGCACTGCTTGCCGCCGCTCGTATCGCTTTCGCCCATGATCATGCCGCCTGTTACCGTGGCGCCCACCTTGGCGTTGAGCTCCACGATACTGCCCGAGCTCGGGGCCGTGACCGTACGACTGGCCGCCTTGGCGTTCGCCTGATCGAGGTTTGCCTGGGCCGATGCGAGGCTGCGCTGCGCGGCCGATACGGCGTTCGTGTCCGCCGATGCGGCGGAGACGCCAGCCGCTGCGGAAGCTCCATCGACGTCCGTCGTTGGGGTGGCCTGAGCGGCAGCTGCGGCTTTCTTCGCATTAGCGAGGTCTTCTTGAGCGGCAGCAACTGCACGCTGCGCCTCGGCAACGTTGCGATCGAGCTCGTCGTTTTTAATGGTCATAAGCACGTCGCCCTCGTTGACGGATTGGCCCGCCTGCACGTTGATCGAATCGACCGTACCGTCGACAGAAGGGGAGACCACTGAGGACGAAATGGGTTTGAGCTGGCCTTTCGCCTCGACCGTTGTGGTAAACGTGCCCTCGGTCACCATGTCGGTCACCGGCCCGTTGTTGCCTGCGGGCCGTGCGTTGATGGCTAAGGTCACGACAACGGCGATGAGCACAATGGCGGCCACGACGCCGGCCGCAATGCCGCGTCGGATGAGCTTTTTGCGTCGACGTTCGGCACGTTTTGCCTTGAGCTTGGCATATGCCTCTTCATCGGAAATCTCGGTCGCATCGTTCGCGCGTCCGCTCTGCTTATCGGCATGTACGTTTGTAATCAGAGGAATCGTTTCGGTGACATCTTCGAGCGTGTGCTCGGTATCATCCGGGCCCGGGGTGGTCGTGGGGACATTCGGCATAGCGTCTCCTTTATAGAAAGTACCTCGATAAGTATATGCGCCCACCGGTTGGGGTGGGCGCATAGAACGGTTTCTTTCGGAACTGTTAGATTGGTCGCAGCGGTTCCACGTTGTAGGAATGCGCGCGTTGCACTACGAGTGGACAACCACGCATAGGCCGACTTTGATGCAGTCGTGAAGTGCCTTGGCGTCTGCCAGGCGCAGGTTGATGCAGCCGTGGCTGCCGCACCATTTGTACGACTCGGCGTTATCGAAGCTCTTGTCGTTTTGCCAGGTGGCATCATGGAAGCCGATCATGTTGCCCTCAAACGGCATCCAGTAGCTCACCGGACTCTCGTATTTGGGCTTGCCGGTCTCGGGGTCCTTGGCTCCGATCAGGGTGCTGCCGCCGTCGTTGCTGTTGATCTGCCAGACGCCCTCGGGCGTGGCGTCCTCGCCCGGCTTGCCCGAGATAAAGTTGGCCTCCCAAACGATATTTCCGCTCTCGTCATAGTAGCGCGCGTGCTGTTCGGACAAGTCGACGTCGATATACGCCTTCCAGTCGGGCTCTCCCTTTGCGGTAAAGGTGTCGGCCTTCTGGGAGTACTTGATCTCGATTTCGCCGGTCTGCTTGTTGTTAATGGCGTCCTCGACCTGCTTGGCGAGCGAGCTGCTGTCGATGGACCAACCAAAGTCGCCGCCTTCGACGGCGCACTGCTTGCCATCGGCGCGCGTCCACCAGCGAGTGGAGCCCACGGTATTAAAGCCGTTGGCGAGTTCGGCTGCCCAGTTGCTGATCTGCGACGTATCGAGCGTTGGGTTGGCGGGATCGGCAAAGCTGATCCACTGCAATACGGAGCTGCCATCAACCTTGCCGGCATCCTCGCCGTTGAGCTTGAGGGTCACGTTGACGCCCAGGAAGTTGTTGGCGGCATCGCATGCGGCCTGAATCTGATCATCGGTCAGCGTTCCATTGAGCGGCTCATAGGCATCGTTGCCGAGCTTGGAAAGATCTACGGACTCGGCCAGCGAGGCAAGCCCGAGCTCGGCATACTTAATGACATGCTCGCGGTTGATTTTCTCGTTGGAGCGCGCCTTCTCGACGGTAAACTTGCCGGCCTGCTCGTCATAGGAGCTATTGGCCTCGAACGTGCCCGAACGGCCCTCGTTAAACTCGTCGATAGCGGCGCCCAGGTCCTCCTCAAACTTCTTTTGGTCAAAGGCGTCGGAGAGCATGGACAGGTCGACGTCTTGATCAAGATCGACTTCGTTGGAGGTAGCGGTTGTTTTGGTCTTGCCGCTTAAGGATTCCACAAGGCGGACCGGCCAAATAAAGGCTTCGTTGTGGCTGATGATTTCTTTTGCGGCAGCTTCGCCGTCGACGATGGGCTCATCGGACTCGGGCTGATAGGTCCAGCTAAAGTCATCGCCTGTCACGGTGAGCTTATAGTGCTTCCATGCCGAGTTGACCTTGGTGGCGGCAGACGAAGCGTTGGAGAAGGAGACGTCGACGCCGGCAATGGTGGTGTTGGGGTAGGCTACCTGCGAAAACGCTACGACGCCTACGATATAGACAATGACGATTAGACCCAGGATGACAAAGAGCGTCGTCTTTTTGCCCGACTTATTGTTCTCGGCGGGTTTGCGCGCGGGGCCGCGATCGCCTCGAGCGTGCGTGGGGGGCTGCTTGGGCGCATTGCCGTTTGCCTGGCGCTGCTGACGTTGTTGACGCTGCTGTCGCTGTTGGTTCGGGCGTTGGGAAGCGTTTGCCGCACCACGCTGCTGACCGTGGCTCGGCGCGATAGGACGCGGCGACTGAACGCCGCCGGTGTGCCTGCTCGGCTGCTGCGGATCGGGAATCAGTTGAGTTCGATCGTTTTGCGACATCGTATGCATATCCTTCGATTTTCGCCTTGCGGTTCATCGTGTTTTTACTGGGCTTGCATTATAGCGATTGCCCTGCTGTTTGTGGTACGGAAACGGTGGCATTCAAAAGAGGTGGGACATTTGTCCCACCTTTGAGTCGTTCTTTGCCGCTATCCGCACACACCGCATTTTGCACAGGCCGAAAGTGCGGCCGGAGCCTGCGCGATGCCGCCCTTTGCCGTCTCGCGCAGCGTGGCCGGCAACGCGTGGCCCACTGAGAGCATGACATGTGCCATCTGGTCAAACGGCACCAGGCTCTTAATGCCTGCGAGGGCGAGTTGTGCCGAGCTAAAGGCCGCTGCCACGCCGATGGCGTTGCGGTTTTGGCAGGGCACCTCCACGAGGCCACCGACGGGGTCACAAACGAGGCCCAGCAGGTTACTCAGCGCGATGGAACTGGCGTCGAGCGCCTGCTCGGGCGTGCCGCCGAGCATCTGCACCAGCGCGGCGGCTGCCATGGCAGCGGCGCTTCCCACCTCGGCCTGGCAGCCGCCCTCGGCGCCGGCAACGCAGGCGCTTGTGGTGAGGTTGAGGCCGATGGCGGCTGCGCAGTAGAGGGCGTCCATGACCTGCTCGTCGTCGAGCTGCAGGCGATCGGCGAGCGCCAGCACGCAGCCGGGCACAACACCCGCGGAGCCGGCCGTGGGGGCGGCGACGATCACGCCCATGGTAGCTGAGCGCTCGAGCACGGCCATGGCGCGGGCAACGGCGTCGGTCTGGACGGTGCCCATCAGGCTTGCACTCAAATCGTTGCAGCGGGTTGCTTCGACGAGCTTGGCCTCGCCGCCGATAAGCCCGCCGAGCGAGCGCTGCGGATTGGCGATGGGGGCCGTGGTCTCCTCGCGCATGACGTCGAGCACGCGGCGCATGGCGGCGACGGCGTGCGCCTCACCGGTCAGGCGCGCCTCTCGCACGGCCATAACGGCGCCAATGCTGAGCCCCAGTTCCTCGCACGCATCGAGCAGCTGCTCGCCGTCGTCGAAGATCTCCTTTGCCGAGACGCCGGGGGAGAGCGACGAGGCAGAACCGGGGAGCTCGATAAAGGTCGCGTAATCGACATTGTCGAGCTTGCGGAGCATGGGGACGACGGTGTCGTCGGGCGCACCGTCGGTCTCAAAGACGGAGTAAGCCTGGCCGCCCACTTCGGTGCGGTAGGTGCGGCAGAAGGCGATGTTCACGTGTGCGTAGGCGAGCAGGTTGGTGAGCGCGGCGAGTACACCGGGGACGTCCTTGTGCGCCACGAATAGAGTTGAGTACATACCCGAGATGTCGACGCCGACGCCGTTAATGCGGCTGATGCGCATCTTGCCGCCGCCCAGGCTCTCACCGCGGACCTGTGCCGTGGCGCCCGTGTCATCGACCATTTCGATGTCGACGGTGTTGGGGTGGATGGAGGCGTCGTCGCCCTTGATGCCAAAGTGATATTCGAGGCCCTGCTCGCGTGCGAGGTCGAAGGCTTGCTTGATGTTCTCGTCGTCGGTATCGAGGCCCAGGATGCCCGCGACGAGCGCGCGGTCGGTGCCGTGGCCGCGGTAGGTGTGGGCGAAGGAGTTCCACAGGCCAAAGGTGACCTTGGTGATGCGGCCCTCGAGCAGGCTGGCGGCAACTTGGGCGCAGCGCAGAGCGCCGGCGGTGTGCGATGAGCTGGGGCCGACCATGACGGGGCCCAAGATCTCGAATGCCGAGGTCGTAGCTAGTGTTTGCGGCTTGCCTGCCATGGGTGCTCCTGTTCTATCCCGTCGTTCCGAGGGCTTTGGTATTTGGTCGCCTGCTCTACAGTCCTGGCTCGCACGGAGGCCACATTAAGTGGCCTCCGGCTCGTGCGGAACTCGCGATCGACCAAATACCAAAGCCCTCGGAACTTAGGATACATGGTAGGGGCACGCTTACTGCAAAATTCATCAGCTGGGAACCTATTCTGCGTCCCATGTCGACTCATCTTCACCACCGGTTAATAAAAAAGAGGTACCGGTTGTTCCGGTACCTCTTTTTGGCGTGTTTCTATTTGGCTGTGGCTTTTCTCGTAAGCCTACAGGCCACAGGCTGCTTTGAGTTCTTCGACTCGGTCGGTCTTCTCCCAGGTAAAGTCGGCGTCTTCTCGGCCGAAGTGGCCGTAGGCTGCCGTCTTTTCGTAGATGGGGCGACGCAGGTCTAGGTCGCGGATGATTGCGCCCGGGCGCAGGTCGAAGGTCTTCTCTACGGCCTCGACGATCTTGTCTTCGGCAACATGTGCGGTACCGAAGGTGTCGACCATGATTGAGAGGGGCTTGGAAACGCCGATGGCGTAGGCAAGCTCGACTTCGCAGCGGTCGGCTAGGCCGGCGGCGACCACGTTCTTGGCGACCCAGCGCGCGGCATACGCGGCGGAGCGGTCGACCTTGGTGCAGTCCTTGCCGCTAAAGGCACCGCCGCCGTGACGGCCGTAGCCGCCGTAGGTGTCGACGATGATCTTGCGGCCGGTGAGGCCCGTGTCGCCCATGGGGCCGCCCACGACAAAGCGACCGGTGGGGTTCACGTAGATGTCGGCGTTATCCCACGGCATGTTCTCGGCGGCCATGACCGGGGTGATGACGTGCTCGATGAGGTTGGCCTTGATCTTGCCCATGTCCTCGATCTCGGCGGCGTGCTGCGTGGAGATGACGATCGTCGTGACCTCGACGGGCTTGCCTTCCTCGTAGCGCACGGTGACCTGGGTCTTGCCGTCGGGGCGCAGGTAGGGCAGAGTGCCGTCGTGGCGCACGGCGGCCAGGCGCTCGGCCAGGCGGCTTGCCAGGTAGTGCGGCATGGGCATGAGGGTCTTGGTCTCGTTGGAGGCGTAGCCGAACATCATGCCCTGGTCGCCGGCGCCGATCAGGTCGATCGGGTCGGTGGTAGCGCCGGTCTGGGTCTCAAACGACTCGTCGACGCCCTGGGCGATATCGGGGGACTGCTCGTGGATGAGGCTCATGACGCCGCAGGTATCGCAGTCAAAGCCAAACTTGGCTCGGTTGTAGCCGATGCGGCGGATAACGCCACGGGCAATTTCCTGCACGTCAACGTAGGCCTGGGTGCGGATCTCGCCGGCGACGATGACGGTGCCGGTGGTCACGAGGGTCTCGCAGGCGCAACGGACGTTTTCCACGTTGGCGGGCACGCCGTTGGGCGCAATATAGCCTTGCTCCTGCAGCTCTATTTCTTTAGCGAGGATTGCGTCGAGGACGGCATCGCTGATCTGGTCGGCGATCTTATCGGGATGACCTTCGGTCACCGACTCCGACGTAAATACAAAGGACCCGTGTTGGGGTGGGATGGAACGAAGCTCTTCTGACATGATTGTCCTTTCAAAAACGTGTCCCGGCGACCGTTACCATTCCGCCAGGCTCTCTATGCAAAGGCACATCATAGCGCGTTAAACGAATATTCACACCCTTTCCGCACCTACTCATTGGGGACAGACATAAACGACCAGACTCACTCATTGGGGACAGACTTAAATGACCAGCCGAAGGAACATTCCGGCATTTGGAGACTGGTCATTTAAGTCTGTCCCCAATGAGTGTGTCCCCAATGACTGAGTCGGTGCCCTTTGTGCGGAGGTGGGCATTGTTGCTTTATACTGGTGCGGTTAGACATCCATCCTGCAATCGAGGAGATATCCATGGCATCAGACGTTCGCGTCCGCTTTGCACCCTCACCGACGGGCAAGCTGCACATCGGCGGCGCTCGCACCGCTATCTATAACTGGGCTTTCGCCCGCGCAAACGGCGGCACGTTCATCCTGCGCATCGACGACACCGACCCCACCCGCTCCACCGATGAGAACACGCAGATCATCCTGCGCGCCATGCGTTGGCTTGGCCTGGACTGGGATGAGGGCCCCGAGGTAGGCGGCGACTTTGGCCCCTACGCCCAGACTGAGCGCTTGGACCTGTACAAGCAGGCCGCCCAGAAGCTTTGGGACGAGGGCAAGGCCTATCCCTGCTTCTGCACCAAGGAGCAGCTCGACGCCGACCGCAAGGCCGCGCAGGAGCGCAAGGACCCCTTCCAGGGCTATCAGCGCCGTTGCCGCGATCTTGATCCCGAGGAGGCCCGCCGTCGCATCGAGGCCGGCGAGTCCTACGTCCTGCGTATTAAGGTGCCCGAGGACCGCGGCGACGTCGTCATCCACGACGCCGTCCACGGCGAGGTGACCTTCGACGCCAAGGAGCTCGACGACTTTGTCATCTTCCGCTCCGATGGCACGCCCACGTATAACTTCGCGACCGTCGTCGACGACGCCATGATGAAGATCACCCATGTCATCCGCGGCGACGACCACCTGTCCAACACCCCGCGTCAGGTCATGGTCTACGAGGCCCTCGGCGCTCCCGTGCCCACGTTCGCTCACATCTCCATGATCCTGGGCGCCGACGGCAAGAAGCTCTCCAAGCGCCACGGCGCCACCTCGGTGGAGGAGTACCGCGACGCCGGTTACCTGTCCGACGCCTTCGTCAACTACCTGGCGCTGCTCGGCTGGTCGCTCGACGGCGAGACCACGATCATCCCGCGCGATGTCCTGGCCAACAAGTTCTCACTCGACCGCATCTCCAAGAACCCGGCGACCTTCGATCCCAAGAAGCTCGATTGGGTCAATGCCGAGTACATCAACGGCATGTCCGATGCTCAGTTTGCCGACGAGATCATGGTCCCCGAGCTGCACGAGGCGGGTCTCATCGAGGGCAATGTCGAGTACGGCGAGGATTGGATCGACGCGCTTGCCGCCATCGTCAAGCCGCGCACCAAGATGCCGGCCGACGCCGTGACCGTCGCCGCTCCCATCTTCGCTACGGCCGAGACGCTCGAGTATGACGAGAAGTCCGTCAACAAGGGCCTGGCCAAGGAGGGCATGGGTGCCATTCTGGATGCCGCCAAGGCCGCTCTCGAGGGCGTGAACGAGTGGACGGCTGCCAACATCGACGCCGCGCTTGAGCCGCTGCCCGAGCAGATGGACCTTAAGAAGCGCGTGGTGTTCCAGGCCGTGCGCGTCGCCGTCTGCGGCAACATGGTGAGCCCCCCGCTGGGCGAGACCATGGCGCTCGTCGGCCGCGACGACTGCCTGGCGCGTATCGACCGCGCCCGCACGATGGCGCTGTAGCAGCCGCGTAAACGCATGTATCCGAGCCCCGTTCACCCGAGCGGGGCTCTTGTTTCTGAAGACGCATGGGATGGGAGGTATAGGGGCCATGGCCGAGCAACTGTCGCTGTTTGGTTCGCCGGAACCGGAGGAGACTCCGGCGGCGTCGGCATCCGCTGCTGCCTCGGCCAAGTCCGAGCCTACGCCAGAGCCCATTGCCGCCTACGCGAGCGTGGTCCTCGACATTCCCACCCGTGCGCTGTCCGAGCCATTCGCCTACGGCATTCCGCAGTCCCTCGCCAACGAGGCGCTGATTGGCTCCACCGTCCTGGTCCACTTTGGCAACCGTGCTGCCGCGGGCTATATCGTCGATATTGTGTCTGAGCTGGGCGACCTGCAAGGCAACGACGCTCTCGATCCCGCGCGCGTCAAGCCCATCGAGACCATCCTCAGCAAACCGCTCTTTGGCGTCGAGGCCGCCCGCATTGCGCGTTGGATGAGCCGCGAGTATGTCGCGACGCTTTCCGAATGCCTGCGCCTGTTTTTGCCTCCGGGTGGCAGCCCGCGTGTCGTTAAGGGCGATGACGGGGCGTGGACGGTCGAGCGTCCCGCCGTCAAGCCTATCCAAAACCGCTGGGTGATGCTTACGCCCGAGGGCTTTGACTATACGCCGCCCAAGACCGCAGTTCGCCAGCGTCAGCTCATCGAGGCGCTCCAGTGCGGACCGGTCACGACGCGCGACCTCAATTTGCTCTACAACAGTATGTCGGCGACCATCAAGGCGCTCGAAAAACGCGGCGTCGTGGTGGTGGAGGAGCGCCGTGCCTGGCGCGGTTGCAGCGAGCAGACTACGCTGTCCTCGGCAAGCGGTAAAGCGCCGGTCGCACTTACGAACGGCCAGCAGCAGGCGCTCGCGCAGATTGAGCGCGCTCGCCTGGATGCGCACGGCGACGTAGTCCTTGTCGACGGCGTCACCGGATCCGGTAAAACCGAGGTCTACCTCTCCGCTATCGAGCGCGTGCTCGAGGCCGGCCGTTCAGCGTGCGTGCTTGTGCCCGAGATCTCGCTGACGGCCCAAACCGTCGGGCGCTTCCGTTCGCGCTTTGGCGAGACGGTTGCTGTGTTCCATTCGCGCCTTTCGGCCGGTGAGCGCCTAGACCAGTGGGATATGGTCGCCAGCGGTGCCGCACGCGTGGTCGTGGGCGCCCGCTCGGCGCTCTTTTGCCCGCTCAGCGACCTGGGCCTCATCATCATCGACGAGGAGCACGAGACCAGCTATAAGCAGGGTTCCAGCCCGCGCTACCATGCGCGCGAGGTGGCGGCCGAGATGGCGCGTCGCTATCACTGCCCGCTCGTGTTGGGCTCGGCTACGCCTTCTGCCGAGGCCCTCGACCGCTGCCGCCGCGGCACGTTCAACGGTGTCACTTGGACACGCGTCGAGATGCCCGAGCGCCCGGGACACGCCGTGCTGCCCGAGGTTCGCATTGCCGACCTGCGCCGCGAGTTCTCGCACGGCAGCCGCTCCATGTTCTCAATACCGCTAATGGAAGGCTTGGAACGCGTGGTCAAGCGCCGCGAGAAGGCTGTGCTGCTGCACAACCGCCGCGGTTTTGCGCCGTTTTTGATGTGCCGCGAGTGCGGCTGCGTCCCCACCTGCAACCACTGTTCCACCGCGCTCACGTATCACGAGCGCACGCATTCGTTGCAGTGCCATACCTGCGGTTCGTCCTGGCGCGTGCAGCCCTATCCGGCGCCCACGAGCCGTTGCCCCAAATGCGGCAGTCGCTACCTGGCAAAAATGGGCCTAGGCACGCAGCAGATCGAGGACGCCTTGCGCCAGATGCTGCCCGAGGATGTCGCCATCATTCGCATGGACGCCGATTCCACGCGTGGCAAGGACGCGCACAAGAAGTTGCTTGAACAGTTCGATGCCGCCGATTGCGCGGTGCTGCTGGGCACCCAGATGATCGCCAAGGGCCTCGACTTTCCCGAGGTTACCCTTGTGGGCGTGGTTAATGCCGACTTTGCATTAAAGCTTCCCGATTTTAGAGCGGGGGAGCGCGCTTACGATTTGCTGGAGCAGGTCGCCGGCCGTGCCGGGCGCGGCGATCGCCCTGGCGAGGTCATTATCCAGACCTATCTGCCCGAGGACCCGGTCATTCGCGCCGTTGCCGAGCATGATCGCTCGATCTTTACCGACTACGACTTGGACCAGCGTCGCGAAGCGCTGTATCCGCCGTTTGTGCGCCTGGTTAACATTTTGGTGTGGTCAGCGAACGCGGATGATGCGCAGGATTATATTGGGCGTATCGCAAAGTTGCTCAAGCGCCGCTGGCATGCCGCCGCTCCCGATTTTTTGCGGGTGGGTAGCGCTGTGCCGCAGGTGCTGGGCCCGGCTTCGTGTGTAATCGAGAGAGCCAAGGACCGTTATCGCTTCCACCTGCTTGTGAAGTCGCCCGTGGGGTACCATGTCTCTGATGATATCGACGCCTGCCTCAAAGAGGTGGGCTCCGTGCGCGGCGTGAGCGTGAGCGTTGACGTCGATGCCTATGATTTGATGTAACAACCCGAAAGGATGGCCATGGAAGCCAACGGAATCGTACTTTCGCCCGACCCTCGTCTCCGCCAGGAGTGCGCCGCCATCGAGGAGATTACGCCTGCGATCGAGGCGCTTGCCGAGAAGATGAAGAAGATGATGTTCGATAACGGTGGCTGCGGCCTGGCTGCCCCGCAGATCGGCGAGCTCATCCAGCTCGTCACCATCGACTGCGATTACAGCGACAAGAACGACTATGATCCGTACGTGCTCATCAATCCCGTCATTGTTGAGCAGAGCGACCATCTGGTGCCGTTTAGCGAGGGCTGCCTGTCCATCCCCGGCATTAGCTGCGAGATTGAGCGTCCCGACCATGTCGTCGTCGAGGCTTATGACCTGGATGCCAACCTGATTCGCTATGAGGCCACAGGCGACCTGTTCTGCGTGTGCCTACAGCACGAGATCGATCACCTGCACGGCAACACCATGTTCGAGCGACTCAAGCCGATGCAGCGCATCAAGGCAGTCAAGGAGTACCAGGACGCCCTGGCCCGCGGCGCTCGACCGGGCGAGACGGAGTAGGTTTGTCCGTCCCCGGGGCTCCCGCCTATATCATCCCGTGCTCAAACATTCTCGCTGCGCTGCGAAACTGCGCGCGGGACGATATAGGCGGGCGCCCCGGGGACTACGTTGACGCTGCCTGTCTTGCTCGGGTGCCGTCGGGCCAGGGAGGGACGTCTTCGCTGATAGGTGCTTTGTTGAGAGAGCTGCTTTTATTGCGGCTCTTTCTTTGGTTTTGGGTATATTTGTTCTTGTTGAATTGTTATTGCGGATGGGCTGTGTACTTGGCTTTCCGCCGTTATTTGTAGCTGTCTCGGCTTTGGTTGAGGGGAGACGTTCTCTATGCGTATTGTGTTTATGGGTACGCCTGATTTTGCTGTGCCTTCGCTGACTTCGCTTGTTGAGGCTGGGAATGAGATTGCGCTTGTCATTACTCGTCCCGATGCTGTTCGTGGGCGTGGTAAGAAGCTTGAGCCTTCTCCTGTTAAGGCCAAGGCGCTTGAGCTGGGGTTGCCGGTTGTTGAGGCCAATCGTATGACGCCCGAGGTTGTCGAGTCGCTTCAGGCTGCGCAGGCTGATATATTCTGCGTGGCTGCCTATGGCTGCATTTTGCCCGATGAGGTGCTGCATATGGCGCCGCTTGGTATTGTGAATGTTCATGCTTCGCTGCTGCCGCGTTGGCGTGGCGCCGCTCCCATTCAGCGTGCGATTCTTGCTGGTGATGAGGTTGCCGGCGTTTCCATTATGCGTATTGGGCATGGCGTGGATACCGGCGCTTATTGTGCGCAGGCCTCGACATCTGTCGCCGGCAAGCATGCCGAGGCACTGACGATGGAGCTTGGCGAGCTGGGCGGTAAGCTGCTGGCCGATACGCTGCCCTCGCTTGCCGATGACACAGCGGTGTGGACCGAGCAGGATGAGTCGCTCGTCACGCATGCTGCCAAGATTTCCAAGCAGGAGATGCGTCTGGATCCGCAGATGGCGGCGCTCGATTGCGTGCGTCACGTGTTGGCTTCGTCCGACACTGCACCCGCTCGCTGCGTGATTGCCGGTAAGTCGGTTCGCGTGCTCGATGCTGCGCTGGCGGATGTGTCGCTTGGCGAGGGCGCTGTTGCCGTTAAGAGCAAGCGTGTCTACCTGGGACTTTCCGATGGTGCGGTCGAGCTGCTTGAGGTTAAGCCCGATGGCAAGCGCGCTATGGCTGCTTCTGCCTGGGCTGCCGGCCTGCAGGGCGCCGATCTGACGTGGGGTGCTTTGTCATGAGCAAGCTTTCCCCCGCGCGTAAGCTCGCGCTCGATGTGCTGATGGAGGCCGACCGTCGCGGCGTGTATGCGCGCGATGTGCTCTCTGCCCGCGCTACGGCCAAGGCCATTGACAAGCGCGATTCCGCGTTTGCCGCTCGCCTGGCGCTGGGCGTTGCCGCGACGCAGGGCATTTTGGATGAGCTGCTCGATCAGTTTCTCGATAAGCCCAAAAAGGTCGCGCCGCGCGTTCGCATGGCGCTTCGCATCTCGGCCTTCGAGATGCTCTACCTGCATACCCCGGGTCGCGTTGCCGTGAGTCAGGGCGTTGAGCTGGTTCGTAGCGGCGCTAAATCGGCTGCCGGTCTGGCGAACGCCGTACTGCATAAGGTCGCGGACAACGTCGAGGACTTTGCCACTGCGGCGGATGCCGATGAGTCCGAGCGCCGATTGGTTCGCCTATCTCGCCTGATGGGTATGCCGCGCTGGCTGTGTGCTCGCATTATGGCGTCGTTCGATACACCCGAGGGCGCGCTCAACTTTGCAGGAAATCTGGCGCCCGCGCCGCTCGCTTTGCACGAGAACGCCTTTGCAACCAAGCCTGATCCGTACCTATCGCAGCTTGTGGCGCCGGTGTTCCCGGGCTGCCATGCGCCGGTCGATTCGCAGGCTACGGTTGCGTCGGGTGTGTTTGAACGCGCGGCGGCCGTGGCCTCGGACCTTAACGCCCAGCTCATCGCTACTGCGGCGACCCGTCCTGGGCTTTGCCTGGAGATCGGCGCCGGTCGCGGCACCAAGACCTATGTGATGATGTGCCAGGCCAAGCGTGCCGGCTACGAGCGTCAGCACACTGCACTCGATTTGCACGATCGCAAGTGTGATCAGAATCTTGCGCGCCTGCATAAGGCTGGTATCAAGGGCGTTCGTACCGTCTCGGGTGATGCGTGCGAGCTCGATACGGTCCTCACGTCGTTCGATGCGATGCTTGGTAAACCCGTTCTGTTCGATACGGTGTTTATCGATGCCCCGTGCTCGGGTACCGGCACCATGCGCCGGCATCCTGAGATTCCGTGGCGCTTGACCGAAAAGGACGTGACGGTTGAGCTTCCTAAACTGCAGCTGACGATGCTCAAGGAAGCCGCCGCGCGCGTGGCTGCCGGCGGTGAGCTTATCTATGCCACCTGCTCGGTTTTTGCTGAGGAGAACACTCAGGTCGTGGATGCCTTCCTGGCTTCTCCCGAGGGTGCCGGCTTTACCGTGGCGCCGCTCTCCGAGGCGCAAATCCTGCAGCTGCCCGAGTTTGCCCAGGCTAAGAAACTCGTCTCCGTCCGCCAGAACGCTCGAGGCCTCTTCCAAAGCGTGCCGGTAAACGCCGACTCCTACGACGGCCACTTCTGCGCCCGCCTGGTCCACAAGTAACAACTAAGTTGCGGTGAAATAGGGATTGAATGGCGGCTTCTACCCGCCAAATAGTCCTTATTTCACCGCAACTCAGAAAGTCATGCGAGTGGAGATCGCAATTGCGGCAAAGAGTGGAAAAAGTAGCCCCGTCTCATGCTTGTTGTTATCAAAAGTGGGGCGGATTACGGGGCTAGATTGGTGATGCCCGACCACAGCAAAAATGGCCTAAATAAAACCGCAGGTAGATGGCTTGTTGAAATTTGTAAATTACCGGAACGGATAGAGGTTGTCAATTCAGCCCCGTAATCCGGCAGAGTTTTGAAATGTTACAAACCTAGCATCAGCCAGAAATCCGATCTAAAGAAAAGTTGCGGTGATATAGTTCCTGTTTGGCCGTTGGATGGGCTGATTCAGGAACTATTTCACCGCAACTCAACAGGAAACTTGGGTAGCGGGACCGCTTGTCTCTAGTGGTTGTGCGGGCAGTTGGCGCAGCAGCCGCTGGTGGCGCTGGTGCTGGAACCACCGCTGCGCTGGTCGGTGTTGTAGAAGCCGCTGCCCTCAAACTTGATGCCGCTGGCCGAGAACGTCTTGGCGGCTGGAGCGCCGCAGCTCGGGCACACGACCTCGGGGGTCTCGGACATGGGATGCTCAACCTCAAACACGTTGCCGCAGCTCGAGCACTTGTAATCGTAGCGCGCCATAATACTTCCTTTTCAGCACAAAGCGGGCAGATCGCTCTGCCCGCATAAATTCAAACGTCTGTAACTGTACCCTATATCGGGGGTTTTATCACGCTTCGCCCCAGAATCTATGGGTGTTGCGCAGGAGCTGTGCAGTTTTATCCTCGGCGGCTTCAATATCAGCCTCATCGGCCTGCCAAGTCCAGTTACCCGTAGCGACACCCGGCACGTTCATGCGCGCATCGTCGCCCAGACCCAGCACGTCTTGCAACGGCATCATCACAAGCGGTGCGTCGCTTGCCAGCGCGTCGCCCATCAGCTTACCGGCAAATTCCTTGCCGCTCGGCTCGTCGCCGCCCGCAAAGGAGCGCGTGCACCAACCGGCAAGCGTCGACGTGTCGTGCGTCGAGGTATACAGGATCTTGCCGGGCGTGGGGTTAATCCCGTTGCGGACGTCGTAATCGCTAAACTCCAGCACGTCCATGCCGGGGAAGCCGCTGGTCGAAGCCATCGCGCGAACACCGGGCGTCAGGTAGCCCAAATCCTCGGCGATAAAGTTAAGCGGGCCCAGCTCCTCGTAGGCAGTCTGGAACAAATCCTTACCCGGACCAGCCAACCAACGGCCGTCGGCGCAGGCCTTGCCTGCGGGAATGCTAAAGTAGCTGTGGAAGCCCAGGAAGTGGTCCAGACGCACGCGGTCGTACAGCGAGAACGCACGGCGCAGACGGTCCATCCACCAGCGGTAGCCGGTCTTCTTCATATGGCCCCAGCGGAAGGTGGGGTTGCCCCACACCTGACCCTCGGGCGCAAAGTTGTCGGGCGGCGCGCCGGAAATCTCAATCGCCTTGCCGGTATCGGAAAGCCAGAAGTTCTCTGGCTCGCTCCACGCGTCGGCCGAATCGTCCGAGACATACATCGGAATATCGCCGATAACCTCGATGCCCTTCTTGTGCGCGTAGTTCATGAGCTCGCACCAGGCCAGGTCAAAGCGGTACTGCATGTACGCCTGTAGCTCGGCCTCGTCACAGAAGCGCTTGTCATCGATCAGATGCTCGTTGTAGCGTGCGACATCGGTCGGCCAATCGTGGCGCGACTCGCCCTCAAAGTACTTCTTGACGGCCATATAGACGCAGTACTTCTCGAGCCAATCGGCATTGCGATGTTTAAACGCGGTGTAGAGCGGATCGGCATCCTCGCCACCGCGAGCCTTCCAGGTCTCAAAGTCGGCGGCCAGTTCCTCGTAGCTTTCGGGCAGCAGGTCGATATTGCCCGCAAAGGCCGAAGGGCCAGCGTAGGGGGAGCGGAAGAAGTCCGTCGGGTTGACGGGCAGGACCTGCCAGTAGCGCATGCCCATGGCGGCCAGATGGTCGATAAAGCGACGCGTGGGCGCGCCAATCGTGCCGGGCTTACCGTCGTCGGTCGGCACCGAGGTGATGTGGCATACGACGCCCGCGCCGTGATCGAGCGGCTCCTGCAGGCGCTGCTCGGCGTGGTGGTAGATGATCGACGAACCCAGCGGATACAGGTCAAGCGTGACCGTACCGTTGTGGATCTCGCACTCGTGACCGCTAATGACATCGCTCGCACATTCGCCGAGCGCCGGGATTGTCACGCGATGCGAATTGCGCAGGCTGCGGTTGATGATGACGGTCGCGGACTCGCCGTCCTTGCCCGTACGGTTGTAAGCCAGCACCTCGCCGTTGAGCGCGAACGCCTTGATCTCGCCGTCGATCATAAAAGGCAGCGCACGGCGCACGGCAGATGCGTTCTTGACGATCGCGAGCGTGTCGAAGTCGTGCAGGTCTTCCTTGGTCGGCAGGGTGCGACGGTTGCCCGGGTCGGTAAGGCCCTCCAAGCCGTACTCATCGCCGTAGTAAATCGAAGGCACGCCGGGGAAGGTCATCTGCATAAGCGTGGCGAGCCAAAAACGGCTCTTGGCCAGGCCCATCGCGCCTTCGTCCAAGCGCCATTTGCTGCGCTCGCACTCGGGCAGCTGCGACTCGTCGGGGCCGCCGCCGAGCACCGAGATGATGCGCGGACGGTCGTGGCTCGAAAGCAGGTTGAGCGCGCAAGACAGGGCCTCGCGCGGATAGTTCTCGCGCAGGGTCTCGATGTCCTCGGCAGCCTCGTAGGCGTTTTTGTAGCCCATCAAAAAGCCGATTACCATGTCGCGGAAGGGGTAGTCCATTGCGGAGTCCAGCTCGGAGCCCTGCAGGTAGCGGCGCAGATGGCCGTAGCTGATCTTGTTGGAGGCGTCTTCCCAGACCTCGCCGAGCAACAGTGCATCGGGCTTTTCGGCGAGCACGGCCTTCTTGATCTCGGCCAAGAAGTCGTCGGAGAGCTCGTCGGCCACGTCCAGGCGCCAGCCATGGGCACCGGCGCGCAGCCATTTGCGGATGACGCCGTCCTTGCCCAGGAGCTTCTCGCGCACCAGCTCGGATTTCTCGTTGATGGCGGGCATGTTGCCCACGCCCCACCAGCAATCGTACGAGCCGTCCTCGTGGAAGGTAAACGCATCGCGCCACGGGGAATCCTCGCTCTGCCAGGCGCCCACGCCGGGGTAGTTGCCGTAGCGGTTGAAATAGATGGAGTCGTCGCCCGTGTGGTTGAAGACGCCGTCCAGAATAATGGAAATGCCCAGCTTCTCGGCTGCCTGGCACAGCTCGGTAAAGTCTTGTTCTGTGCCCAGAATCGGGTCGATCTTGGTGTAATCGGCGGTGTCGTAGCGATGGTTGCTTGCGGCCTCAAAGATGGGGTTGAGGTAGATGGCCGTAAAGCCCAGCTCGGCGATGCGGGGCAGGTCTTCCTGGATACCCTTAAGCGAGCCGCCGTAGAAGTCCCAGGTCTTGATAGAGCCGTCCTCGGCGCGCTCGTACACGGGCGGCTCGTTCCAGTTCTCGACCATGCGGCGCTGAATGCCCTTGCGCGGTTTTTCGAGTTGGGCCATTGTACGTTCGCGCCAATGCTCATCGCGCGCGTAGCGATCGGGGAAGATCTGGTACACCATGCCGCGCTCGTACCAGGTGGGACGGTTCTCGCGGTGCTTGTAGACGGTAATCTGGAAGGACGGTACCTCGGCGTAGTCGTAGGTTACGCCCTCGCCGCCAGTGCGGCCCTGCGGCGCGCCCAAGCGAACCTCGGGCTGGCCCTCGATATTGCATATAAAGCTGTACCACACAAGACACGGTTCGGTGCATTTGAGCTCGCCGGTAAAAATGCCATCGCCCTCGTGCTCCATCGGAATCAGGGTCTCGCCGACGCCATCGACCCAGGTGCGCAGGGTGAGCGTTGCCTGGTTGGGATCGGCGTCCTCCAAAATCACCGACAGCGAAACGGAAGTTCCTGTGGTCACAGCGCCAAACGGAGCGCGAAACTGCGGCAGGCGGCTGTTGTGAATCAATCTCATAGTACGGTCCAGTTCTATACATTCATGGCCAACGGGTCATGGACTTAACGCACAGTTCTTAAGTATATCGTTGTACTTTAGTTGTCTAAACCACAGCCGTTCACTATCGGCGAACGGTTGTCCTAGAAAATCGTTTTACCAAATCTATAGAACAAGGGGGCGTCGCGGTTAACGACACCCCCTTGTATGGTGATGTTTGGGTTTTGGATCGTCCGGATTAGCGACGCTTGCGGGTGGCGGTTGCCTTGCGGACGGACGTCTTCTTGGACGGGGCCTTTTCCTCGGCCGGAGCGGCGGGGGAGACCGGAGTCACCTTGGCGGGCTCGGGCTTTGCCTCAACCTTGGCCTCGGCCTTCGGGGCGGCCTTGACCTCGGGCTTGGCTTCTGCCTTGAGGGCAGCGGCCTTGGTCGTGGTCTTCTTGGCCGTCGTCGTGGCGCGCTTGCGCGTGGTGGTCTTGGCAGCGGGCTTGGGCTCGGCGCCTGTCTCCTCAACCTTGGCAGTCGGCTTTGCAGCGGCCTTGGGGGCAGCCTTCGTTGCAGCGGCCTTGGTGGTCGTTGTCTTCGAAGCCGTGGTCTTCTTGGCAGCGGTGGTCTTAGCGGCGGTCGTCTTCTTGGCTGCGGTCTTAGCCGGAGCCTTGGCGGCCAGCTTAGCCTCGGTGGCAGGAGCCTCAGCCGTGGCCTCGGCCTTTACCTCGTGAGCGACCTCAACTTCGGTGGCCTTCTTGGCGGCAGCGGTCGTGCGCTTGCGCGTTGTCGTAGCCTTGGCAGCGGTCGTCTTGGTGCCAGCAGTCTTGGTCGCCGAAGCGGTCTTGGTAGCAGCAGCCTTGGTCGTCGTAGCCTTCTTAGCCGTCGTCTTACGCGTCGTGGTCTTCTTGGCGGCAGGCTTGGCCTCAGCCTTGGGCTCCTCAACGGCAGCAGGCGCCTCAACAACCGGCTCAGCCTTGGGCTCCGGCTCGGCCGCAACCTCGGTCTCAGGCGCAGCAGCCTCAACAGCCGCCGGCCTCTCAATCTCCGGGTGCATAAAGAAGTACAGGTCCAGATACTTATCGGCCGAGCGCGTCCAGCTAAAGTCCTGGCTCATGGCCTGCGTGACCAGCTGATTCCAGGCGTCGCGGTTGTCCCAGAACAGGCGTGCCGCGCGGAACACGGCGTCGCCCATCTCGTCGCCGTTAAAGTTGCTAAACGAGAAGCCCGTGCCCTCGCCGGTAAACTCGTTATACGGGATTACAGTGTCCTTCAGACCACCGGTCTCGCGCACGATGGGCAGCGTGCCGTAACGCATGGCAATGATCTGCGACAGGCCGCAGGGCTCAAACTTCGAAGGCATCAGGAACATGTCGGCGGCGGCATACATGCGCTGCGACAGCGCCGGATCGAACTCGATGCGTGCGGCCATGGTGCCGGGGTACTTGTCCTGGAAGTAGCGCAGGCCGTCCTCGTAGTCGCGGTCGCCGGTGCCCAGCACCGCCACCTGCACGCCGCCGGCCAGGATGCGGTCGAGCGCGTACATGACCAGGTCCATGCCCTTCTGGCGCGTCAAACGCGTGACCATCACCATAAGCGGACGGTCGTCGCGAACCTCGAGCCCCAGCTCTTCCTGCAGCTTGGCCTTGCACACGGCCTTGCCGGAACGGTCCTCGACGGTGTAGTTGGCGGCAATGCGCTTGTCGGTCGCCGGGTCAAAGCCTGCAACGTCAATGCCATTCAAAATGCCCTGCAGCGCGTACGAACGCTCGCGCAGAACGCCGTCCAGGCCCTCGCCAAACTCGGGCGTCTGGATCTCGTTGGCATAGGTAGGGCTTACCGTAGTGATGGCGTCGGCATAGCGCAGCGCGCCCAGCATGTAGTTGATGCTGCAGGCGTCGCAACGCAGCTGCGAGGCAGCCGCCGGAATATGCGCCACACCAAGGATGTCCTCCATCACGGTGTCGCTAAACTGACCCTGGAACGCCACGTTGTGGATCGAGAACACGGTCTTGACGCGGTCGTACAGCGGCAGGCCCTGGTAGAACTCGCGCAAAAACACGGGCGCCAGTGCCGTCTGCCAGTCGTTGCAGTGCAGGATGTCGCACTCAAAGCCGGCCGGCAGGTGCTGCAGGCTCTCGGTGATGGCCTTGGAGAAGAACGCAAAACGCTCGCCGTCGTCAAAGAAGCCGTACGGATAGTCGCGCGCAAAGTAGCGCTCGTTGTCGATGAACATATAGGTGACGCCGTCGTGCTCGAGCTTCTCGAGCCCGCAGTATTCATTGCGCCAGCCCAGGCTCACATAAAAGTCGGAGAAGTGCTCCATCTGGGACTTGTACTCGTCCTTGATGGTGGCGTACTTGGGCACCATCACGATGACCTCGGCGCCCGCGCGCACGAGCGCCGCAGGCAGCGAGCCCGCCACGTCGCCCAGGCCACCGGTCTTCACAAACGGTGCGCACTCGGCCGAGGCAAACACGATCTGCATCTTTTTGCTGGAATCAGCCATATTGTCTCCCATGTTGCAATTCGAGAATAGCCGCCTGGCGCTAACCGGGCGGCTATTCTACATGTTACGAGCGATGTTGCGGTACCAACGTTAACGTACGATGGTGGTATCGGAAGTTAACGGAGCCTTGCCCAGCACCAGGATGTTCTCGGGCGTGCCGCGAAGCTCGGTGTTGGTGGGGACCACGTTGTTCTTGTCCAGAATGGCGTTCTCGACGCGGGCGCCGCTCTTGATGATGCAGCTCTGGTTGATGATCGAGTTGGTCACCGAAGCGCCTTCCTCGACCACGACGCCGCGCGACAGGATCGAGTTGCGCACGGTGCCCTTGATGATGCAGCCGGCCGAGATGATCGAGTTGCACGCGTGGCTGCCGGTCGCATAGCGCGATGGCGGCACGTCGTGGGCCTTGGTCAGGATCGGGCGCTCGGGATCGAAGAGCTGGTCGGCCACGGTCTGGTCGAGCAGGTCCATGCTGCGGCGATACAGCGACTTCTCGCTAAACACGCCCACGACCTCGCCCTTGTACTCGTAGCTGCACACGTCGATGTTGCCAAAGTCGCCCTGGAGTGCCTCGAGCAGGTCCAGGTAGTCGGCGGCCTGATAGTGATCGATAATCTCGAGCAGCGTCTCGCGGTTGACGATGCAGCAGTCCATGGACGCGTTGTCGCCGTACACGACGCCGGCGCTCACGCCCGTCAGGCGGCCGTTCTCGCCGATCTCGAGCTTGGTCTCGTCCTCAACATTGCGCGTAGCCTTGCAGTACACCACGGTCATCTGGGCGCCGGAGTTCTCGTGCGCCTCGATGATGGTGTTGAGGTCCATGTTAAAGATGATGTTGGTGCCCATCATCACGACGTAGGGCTTGTCCGAGCGCTTGAACAGCGTCTTGTTGGAGATGATGTCGCGCAGCAGGAAGCGCATGCCGCCCTTGGTGGTGCCATATGCGTTGCCGGGGACCATGAACAGGCCGCCCTTCTTGCGGTCCAGACCCCAGTCCTTGCCCGAGCCCACGTGGTCGATCAGCGAGCGGTAGTTACCCGGCATGACGACGCCGACGGTCTTGATGCCGGCGTTCATCATGTTGGACAGCGGGAAGTCGATCAGGCGATAGCGGCCCAAAAACGGGACGGACGCGATGGGGCGGTCCTTGAGCAGCACGCTGCCGTAGGTCGAAGAGTAGTTAGCGGTGATATAACCGATGGCCTTGCGATTGATCATCGGATCATTCCCCCTTCCCGATAACGACGTCATTTCCAACGACGGCCGTATCCTTGGTGGTATCGACAGAGCCGAGCTTCACGCCCTCTTCGACCGTGGAGTTCTCGCCCAAAATAGCGCGGCAGATGTGCGCGCCGCTCTTAACGTGCGCACCCGGCAGCAGCACGGAGTCCTCGACCACGGCGCGCTCCTCGATGATGACATCGGTCGAAAGGATCGAGTGGCGAGCGGTGCCGTAGATCTTGCAGCCGTTGGAGACCAGGCAGTCGTCCAGGCGGCCGTCCGGGCCAATGTAGTGCGGCGGACGCGTGGTGATGTTGGACATGATGGGGAAGTTCTTGTCAAACAAATCGAACTCGGGGTTGTTGCCCAGCAGGTCCATCGAGGTCTCGTGGAAGCTGGCGATGGTGCCGACGTCCTTCCAAAAGCCGTGGAACTCGTAGCTGTACAGGCGCTTGTTCTCGCCGAGCAGCTTGGGGATGATGTCCTTGCCAAAGTCGTGGCTCGAGCGCTGGTCCAGAGCGTCCTCCTCGAGTGCCTCGATCAGCACGTCGGCCGAGAAGATGTAGATGCCCATGGACGCGAGGTTCGAATCGGGCTTATCGGGCTTCTCGGTGAACTTGGTGATGCGGCCGTCCTCGGGGTCGGTGGTCAGGATGCCAAAGCGGCTGGCCTCCTCCCACGGCACGGGCATAACGCTCACCGTGAGGTCGGCGTTATTCTCAATGTGCGTCTTGAGCATCTTGCGGTAGTCCATGCGATACAGGTGATCGCCCGAAAGAATCAGGACGTACTTGGGGTCGTTGGCCTTGATGTAGTCGAGGTTCTGCGTAATGGCGTCGGCCGTGCCCGCATACCAGGCGCCGCCGGTCTGCGTTTCGTACGGCGGCAGGATCGATACGCCGCCATCGCGGCTGTCCAGATCCCAAGCCTCGCCGGAGCCCACGTAGGCATGCAGCAGGTAGGGGCGATACTGCGTCAGAACGCCCACCGTGTCGATGCCCGAGTTGGAGCAGTTGGAGAGCGAAAAGTCGATAATGCGGAACTTGCCACCAAAGCTAACCGCCGGCTTAGCGATCTTTTGGGTGAGTGCCCCCAATCGGCTGCCCTGTCCTCCTGCGAGGAGCATCGCGATGCATTCTTTCTTACTCATCGATTTCTCCTTCTGTCATCGATGTTCCTAAACCCATTAGCGACGGGCGCGGCGCTCGGTCGCGCCCGTCGAGTAATGCCGTGCTGGCATAAGGGAGCTCGCGCGCCTTTACGCGTGCCAGATCTCGTCGCGGTACTCGCGAATGGTGCGGTCGCTCGAGAACCAGCCGGAGGAGGCGGTGTTGAGCAGCGCCTTGCGGTTCCATGTCTCCTGGTCGCCGTAGCTGTTCGTGAGTTTCTCCCACGCATCCACGTAGCTGCGGAAATCGGCCATGACCAGGTCGGGGTCGTTGTTGTTCATGAGCTCGTTGTAGATGCTCTCGAAGTTGCCCGAAAGACCCGCAAAGGTGTTGTCCTTGAGCTCATCCATCACGCGGCCCAGTCGCTCGCGATCGTTGTTGAGCGTATCCCACGCAAAGTAGCTGTTGGATGCCCAAAGCTGCTCGACCTCGGGAGCGGTCAGGCCAAAGATGGCCTCGTTCTCGCGGCCGGCAAGGTCGGCGATCTCGATGTTGGCGCCGTCGAGGGTGCCCAGCGTAATGGCGCCGTTCATCATGAGCTTCATGTTGGACGTGCCCGAGGCCTCCTTGCCGGCCGTGGAGATCTGCTCCGAGATCTCGGCGGCGGGGTAGATGAGCTGGGCGTTGCTCACGCGGAAGTTGGGGATAAAGCAGACCTTCATGACCTCGTTGACGCGGGCGTCGTTGTTGATGACCTCGGCCACGGAGTTAATGAGGCGGATGGTCTCCTTGGCGAAGGTGTAGCTCGAGGCAGCCTTGCCGCTAAAGATGAAGGTCGTCGGCGTCACGTGGAAGTTGGGATCGGCGATGCGACGGTTGTAGATGTCCATCACCTTCATGATGTTCATGAGCTGGCGCTTGTAGGCATGGAAGCGCTTAACCTGAACATCGAAGACGGTGTTGGGGTCGATGACCAGACCGGTCTCGGCCTTGACGTAGGCGGCCAGGCGCTCCTTGTTAGCGCGCTTGGAGGCACCCACGGCCTTCAGGAACTCGGTGTCGTCCTTAAACTCCTTGAGCTTCTCCAGCTCAAAGGCGTCCTTCAGCCAGCCATCGCCAATGGCCTCGGTGACGAGCTTGGCGTAGGTGGGGTTGGCCTCGGCAAAGAAGCGACGGTGCGAGATGCCGTTGGTCTTGTTGTTGAACTTTTCGGGCGTGAGGGCATAGAAGTCCTTGAGCACGATGTTCTTAATGATGTCAGAGTGGATCTTTGCCACGCCGTTGACGCTATGGCTGCAGATCACGGACAGGTTGGCCATGCGAATCTCGCCGTCCCACAGAATGGCGGTCTGGCGCAGACGCTCCTGCCAGCCCTCCTGCGTGGTGTCGAACGATTCGTGCCAACGACGGCTGATCTCGTCGATGATCTGGTACACGCGGGGGAGGAGCTTGGAGAACGTGCCGATGGGCCACTTCTCCAGAGCCTCGGGCAGGATGGTGTGGTTGGTGTAGCTCGCGACCTGCGTCACGATGTTCCAGGCGTCGTCCCACTCGAGCTTCTTCTCGTCGATGAGGATGCGCATGAGCTCGGGGCCACACATGGCGGGGTGCGTGTCGTTGGTGTGGATTGCCACAAACTGCGGCAGCAGCTCCCAGTTAGCGCCATGCTCCTTCTCAAAGGTGTCGAGCAGGCTGTAGATGCCGGCCGATACAAATAGGTACTCCTGCTTCAGGCGCAGCAGACGGCCGTGCTCGCCCGCGTCGTTGGGGTAGAGGATGGCGCTGATGGCCTCGGCCTCGGCACGCTCGGCATCGGCCAGGGCGTAGTCGCCGCGGTTGAAGGCCTCCAGATCAAAGTGCTCCTCGACCGGCTCGGCAGCCCATACGCGCAGCTTGTTGACGGTCTCGCCGGCATAGCCCACGACGGGGATGTCGTAGGGGACGGCCAGGATGTCCTGCGTGTCCACCGTGCGGTAGAACGTGCGGCCGTTCTCCTCAAAGCCCTCGACGTGGCCACCAAACTTAATGGTCACGGCCTTGTCCTGACGGCGGACCTCCCAGGGATAGCCGTGGGTGAGCCACTCGTCGGTGGCCTCGACCTGGCTGCCGTTGACGATCTCCTGCTTAAACAGGCCGTAGCGGTAGCGCATGCCGTTGCCGTAGCCGGCAATGCCCTCGGCTGCCATGGAATCCAGGAAGCATGCGGCCAGGCGGCCCAGGCCACCGTTGCCCAGAGCCGGATCGGGCTCCTGGTTCTCGATGACGGACAGATCAAAGCCCATGTCGTCGAGCGCCTCGGCAACCAAGTCGCGCACGCCAAAGTTGAGCAGATAGTTGTCGAGCAGGCGACCGATCAAAAACTCGATCGAGAAGTAGTACACGCGCTTCTTGCCCTCGGCGGTGGCACGGGCGTCGCTCTTGGTGGCAACGGTGCGGGCCTTTTCGGCCACGAGCTTGGCCAGGGCGTTAAAGCGGTCGAGGTCGCTGGCGGCCTCGACGCTCTTGCCGCTGATGCTCATGACTGCATCGCGATAGAGCTCGGTAAACTCCTGCTTGTTGTCGAAGATCTTATTCATACGTTCCTTTCCCCCGGGGATGTTTCTCCCGGAACGGTTATGACATGTATCCTACGCCCCCGCGGGGCGGGTAATTACAGCGGTAACACCTTTGTTACGCTTTCTTGGCAGGAGCCTTAACGGCAGCTGCCTTGGCCTTGGGAGCAGCCTTTTTGGTGGCTGCCTTCTTGGCCGTGGCGGGCTTGGCCGAAGCCTTGGCTGCGGGCTTGGTAGCCTTCGCCTTAGCCGGAGCCTTCTTGGCGGCCGCGGCCTTGGGCTTTACCGTGGACGTGCGCTTTTTGGGCGCAGCCTTGGGAGCCTCGACCACGGGCGGCTTATAGCTGCTGGGACCGCGGCGCTTAAGCACCACGCCTGCAAGGCCGGGCACCTTAATCTCGATGGAGTCCATCTGCCCGTTCCAGGGATAGGGCTCGCTCGAGCAGGTGTAAGGCTCCTCGCCGGCATAGCCGCTGCCACCGAACTCGGGACGGTCGGAATCGAAGATGACCTCCCAGTCACCCTCGCGCGGCACGCCCACGCGGAAGCTCTCGTAGCTCGCCGGGTCAAAGTTGATCAGGATCACCAGATCGTCGTCGACGTCCTCGCCCTGGCGCACAAAGCTTACGATGGACTGCTTGGAGTTATCCGCGTCAATCCAGGTAAAGCCGTCGTCGGTGTAGCCGCGCTCGTACAGGGCGGGCTCGGCGGTGTACAGGTGGTTGAGCGCCTTGATAAACGCCTGATGATGACGGTGGGTCTCGTACTCCTCGGTCAGGAACCACTGGATGGACTCGTAGTAGCGCCACTCAATAAACTGGCCGATCTCGTTGCCCATAAAGTTGAGCTTGGCACCGGGGTGCGTCATCTGGTAGAAGGCCAGCGTGCGCAGACCGGCAAACTGGCGCCACCAGTCGCCCGGCATGCGGCCGATCAGCGAGCACTTGCCGTGCACGACCTCGTCGTGGCTCAGCGGGCAAATAAAGTTCTCGGTAAAGGCGTACATGATGGAGAACGTGAGCAGCCCGTGGTTGCCGGGGCGCCACGGAAAATCGGTCTGCATGTAGTGCAGGGTGTCGTTCATCCAGCCCATGTCCCACTTGTAGTGGAAGCCCAGGCCGCCATCCTGCGGCGGGTAGGTCACGAGCGGCCACGCGGTGGACTCCTCGGCCATCATCATCACGTCGGGGTAGTGTGCCTCTACAGCGCAGTTGACCTGGCGGATAAACGCGCTGGCGTCCAGGTCCTCCTCGGTACCGTACTTGTTGAACTTCTTTTGGCCCGGATCGTCGATGCCAAAGTTGAGGTACAGCATACTGGACACGCCGTCCATGCGAATGCCGTCAACGTGGAAGTTCTCGAGCCAGTACAGCACGTTGGAGACTAGGAAGGAGCGGACCTCGCCGCGGGCGAAATCGAACTTGTGCGTGCCCCAGTTGGGGTGAATCTCGTGCTCAAACAGCATGTGGCCGTTAAAGGTTGCAAGGCCGTGGGAGTCGGCGCAAAAACCGCCGGGCACCCAGTCCATGATCACGCCGATGCTCGCCTCGTGGCACGCATCGATAAAGTGCATGAGCTGCTGCGGGTTGCCGTAGCGCGACGTGGCGGCGTAGTAGCCGGTCGTCTGGTAGCCCCAGGAGCCATCGAAGGGATGCTCCATAAGCGGCATGACCTCGATATGCGTGTAGCCCATGTCGCGCACGTAGTCCACGAGCTCCACCGACAGGTCGTCGTAGGTGTAGAACTCGCCGCGCTGCGCGGGGAAGGGATCCATGGGTCCGGGGTAGTTGCCGTACTCGTCGGGCTCGCCCTGCGGCGCGTCGCCGTGGCGCTTCCACGAGCCAATATGCACCTCATAGATGTTGAGCGGCTGCGACATATGGTTGTGGCCGGCGCGGCGCTTGAGCCACGCGGCGTCGTTCCACTTGTAGCCATCGAGGGTCCACAGCACGCTCGCGGTACCCGGAGGGCACTCGGCCTTAAAGGCATACGGATCGGCCTTGTAGAGCTTTTCGCCCTCGTTGGTTTCGATGAGGTACTTATAGAGCTGGCCCTGCTCGGCGCCAGGAATAAAGCCTTCCCAGATAGCGCTCGTATGCACGGGCACCAGCGGGTTGGCTTCCTCATCCCAGTCGTTAAATTCGCCAATGACGTGGACGCTCTTTACATCGGGCGCCCAAACGCAAAAACGCCAGCCGCGCGTACGATTCTGCGTGTCGGGATGCGCGCCCATCTTTTCCCAGCTGCGCTCCCACATGCCAATGCCAAACAGATAGACATCGTCCTTAGAGAGCTCCGGTGCGTGCGGAGCCGGCTTGCGGGTTGCGGGCTTTTTGATTACTGGCTTTAGCTTTGTATCGCTCACGTTTGATCCCATCATGACGCGGCAGCGTGTTGCCTTGGTGACTAGATGCGAAAGGTCCAGGGCTGCACGAATCGAAGGGACGGCGATAGTTCTATGATTCGTTCCACCTCGCGTGCTCGGTGGAACTTTCGGCAGAAACTACGATAACACCTGTACGTTACTTTTATGAAGCAAAGTGGATTTACGGTGGCTTTTAATCGGTGAATGTTCGATTGATGCCGCTTGCAGAATTCAGATGGTAAAACTCTTGACAGTTTTACCAATTAGGTTTTCAAGATTGTTAGTTTGACGTTTGGTAAAACGTTTTTAGCAGGTGTTTACCATTTGATATCGAAAGGTTCGTTTATGCCCCATACCGCCACTCCCAAGGTTGCTTTTATTTTCGATTGCGACGGCACACTGGTTAATAGCACCCCCGTTTGGGCCTATGCCCAGCCCGAGTTATTGCACCGCCACGGTGTCGACGTGACGGTCGATGATTTTGCCCAGTTTGAGCATCTGTCGCTGGAGGATGAGTGCCAGGCCTACCACGACACGTGGGGCATTGGCGCGAATGGCGAGGAGCTGTATCGCGAGCTGAGCGACATTCTGATCGATGGCTACTCCAAGGTGCCGCCGCGCGAGGGGCTCCTGGCTTTTTTGGAGCAGGCGAAGGCGGCGGGCATTGCCATGTGCGTTGCCACGTCCACGCCGGCCGAGCTGGTGCAGTCCGCGCTCGCTGGTGCCGGGCTCGACGCCTACATGGAGTTTGTGACCACCACGGGCGAGGCAGGTCGTTCCAAGCAGTTCCCCGATGTGTATGAGCTGGCGCTGCGCCGCCTTGAGGAGCGCCACGGATGCATGTTTGAGCGCGCTTGGGTGTTTGAGGACGCCGTCTTTGGCCTAAAGAGCTCTGGCTCTGCCGGCTTTAAGCGCGTGGGCATCTATGACCCGCACGGCCGCATGAAGCGCGACGACGTGCTCGCCAACTGCGATATCTTTATCGACAGCTACGAAGAGCTTGACCTTGACCGTGTGCTTTCGTTTGAGGGATAGGCGAGGGCTGTGGCTTGCAAGGTATTAGTGGTCTGCGGCTCGCCCGTGGTGGCGAGCGCAGATCTGTTGCGTAGGCTAGCAGGGGAGTGCGACCACGTTGTCGCCGTGGACCGCGGACTCGACGCGCTGCTGGGCGCCGGCCTGGGCTGCGATGTATATGTAGGGGACGCCGACACGGTAAGCGATGAGGGGCGAGCGCAAGTTGATGCCGCTGAGGACTTTGAAGTGGAGCGCCACAACCCCTACAAGGACTACACCGATCTGGCGCTAGCGCTCGATTCCGTCCGCCGTCGTTGGCCGGGTGCCGAAGTGGTTGCGACCTGCGCCACGGGTGGCCGTCCTGATATGGCCCTAAGCGTCCTAGGCCTACTAGCCAACTACAAAGACGCCCCAGTCTGGATTGCCGAGGACAAGGTGGTCGCCCGCATCCTCCACGCAGGCGAATCGTGGACCATCCAGGGCGCCGAAGGCAAAACCTTCTCCATCATTGCAATCGCCCCAAACACAGAAATAAGCGAACACGGCTTGGAGTGGGAACTAGACCACGCCTCGTTAGGCTTACTAGCCGACACCGGCATCAGCAACATAGTAAGAACGACTGCCAAGATCCAAGTCCACACCGGCACCGCCATCGCTTACCTCTACAAGTAAGGGCCATCGCATCAGGGTTTTATCCACTGTCCCAGAAAACCCGTAAGGCGGAAAATCAATCCAAAATTCCCCCTTGCATCCCCGAAGATCTTCCCCTATAGTACTACCTCGTCACGGGGGCGTAGCTCAGCTGGGAGAGCGCTTGACTGGCAGTCAAGAGGTCAGGGGTTCGATCCCCCTCGTCTCCACCATCGTGAATGCAAAGGCCTTCGGAATTCCGAAGGCTTTTTTATGCCGAAACACCACGCGCTGCAAACCCCACCTACGCCAACAAAAAGTTGCACAATTAATTTCCCATGTCTGTACATAGTTTGTTAGACAAACGCGACTATCCGCGCAGCTCGCTGCTTCATTTAGGCTTCAGGAACGCCCTTAAACACCGCAAATACCTCAATAACCTGCATCAATGTGAACAACATCCCAAAATAACCCTCTTGAACATGCTAAATGAACGAAATGTTGTCCGCCATTAGCCAAATCAGTTTCACTAACAGCTTGTGCTAAGATACCTAACGTTACATGAGTTCAACTGTGCTCACGGCTCCAGCAAGTCACAAAGCGCAGGGTCGATCAGCATCCGGCCGTAACGGCGGTGCCAGAAACACCACGAGCTCCAATAAAGAAGTCATGCGACGTTGTTTATTTGTATTGAGTTAATTCACGGTGCAAGTAATTAATAGATTGCATGCCAAAACGTAGCAGTCCTGCAGCTGGCTGCGTGCGGTCCAGTTTTGTACCCGCTTGACTGGACCGCACGCAGCCAGCTGGGGACGCGGTCATTTTGCGATACACGTCCGCGTCTCTAGCAACTGCACTCATACATACCGTTCACGGTGGGGCAGAGCCGCGTGCTTGTCTGACTGGGCTCAGGGTTTGAATATGGAGCGCCTTCGCGCACAAGCGCCCTGGCGAAGCCATACCCAAACCTCGTGAGCCACACGTAAAGACAGCAGGGGGGGTGGTGCTCGTGTGGTATGTAATTCAGGTCATTAACGGTCGCGAAGACGTAATGCGCGAGCGCATCGAGCGCGTGGTGCCTGCGGGCGCCATGCAGGAGCTCTTTTATCCTCAATTTCAAACCGAGATTAAAGTACACGGCGAATGGGTCGATACGACCAAGCCGCTCTTTCCCGGTTACCTTATCTGCGACGCAACAGATCCTCGAACCGTGCAACAGTATCTGCTGCGTATGGACGACTTTGCCCGGGTGCTTGCCCAGGACGGTCAGTTTGTGCCGTTGGCAAAAGAAGAGGTCCAGCTTATTGGCGGCTTTACGCATAAGGGAGACCGCGTAGTGCCCATGAGCGAGGCCCTAAAAGACGGCGACCAGGTTGTAGTGACGGCAGGTCCGTTGCTGGGCCATGAAGGCCTTATCAAAACCATTAACAGACGCAAGAGCACTGCTTATTTGGAGCTCGACCTGTGCGGACGACGCGTAACTACGCGCGTCGGTCTCGCGGTGCTTTCAAACGAGCAGCGCGCCATGCGCAACTTTAAAAAGGCGATCGCCTAGCTGCTGGCGATTGTCGCATAGAACAGGGAGGGCCTTCGGGTCTGGGACGTAATGTTGGAAGAGAACGTGTCGGATAAAACTCAATATGCAACGGATACGCCCGCGGGAGCGGCGCTCATCGCTCAGGCCATGGACCGGCGTGAAGGCGCCGGTCGCTACAAGGCCATGCAATCCATCATGGACTGGGACCGCTCGCGCCTGGCCTACCGTGCCGTGAAACGCGCGTTCGACATCGTGTTTAGCGGCTGCGTGTTGGCCGTCATCGCCGTACCGAGCTTGGTGCTCGCCGCGGCCATCCGCCTTGAAAGCGAGGGCAACCCGTTCTACAGCCAAATCCGCGTGGGCCAGACCCACCGCAACGGCAGCCTGTCCACCTTCCGAATGTGGAAGTTCCGATCCATGTACAAGGACGCCGACGACCGCCTCGCCGAGCTCAAGGAGCAAAACGAGATCGCCGGCGCCATGTTCAAGATGAGGGACGACCCCCGTGTCACCAAGATCGGCAGGTTCATCCGCAAGCACTCCATCGACGAGTTCCCGCAGTTCCTCAACGTGTTCCTGGGCCAGATGTCTGTCGTGGGCCCGCGGCCGCCGCTGCCGAACGAAGTCGCGGAGTACACCGAGTACGACCTGCAGAGGCTAGCAGTGAAGCCGGGTATTACGGGGCTCTGGCAGGTGACAGAGCGAAACTCCACCGGGTTCGACGGCATGGTCCGCCGTGATCTCGAGTACATAGCCAAGCGCGGAATCGTCATGGATCTCAAGATCGTCCTCCTCACGGTTCTGGAGGTCTTCAACGGAAGCGATGCGTACTAATGCCTAACTCTAATGCTCGATTCGAATCGGAGAAGAAAATGAAGATCGCTGTCGCCGGTACCGGCTACGTCGGCCTATCCCTCGCCGTCCTGCTCTCGCAGCACAACGAGGTCCACGCGCTGGACATCGTGCCCGAGAAGGTCGAGAAGATCAACCACTACGTATCGCCCATTCAGGACGACGAGATCGAGCGCTTCCTGGCGGAGGCCGAGGCGGGGGAGCGTCAGCTCGACCTGCGCGCCACCTTGGACGTGGCCGAAGCCTACGCGGGCGCCGACTACGCCGTCATCGCCACGCCCACCAACTACGACTCGGACAGGAACTTCTTCGACACGAGCTCCGTCGAGGCCGCCATCGCCGCCGTTCGCTCGGTGAACCCGGACGCCTGGATCGTCATCAAGTCGACCATCCCCGTCGGCTACACCGCGGGCCTGCGCGAGAGGCTGGGCGACAGCAAGATCTTCTTCAGCCCGGAGTTCCTTCGCGAGAGCAAGGCCCTCTACGACAACCTGCACCCCAGCCGCATCGTGGTGGGCGCGCCCAAGGACGACCCCGAGGCCGTCGCGGCCGCCGAGAAGTTCGCCGGCCTGCTCGCGCAGGGCGCCGACCCCACCGAGCTGGAGCGCGAGAACGCCGACGGCACCGTTGGCATCCCGGAGTTGGTGCTGGGCACCACCGAGGCCGAGGCCGTGAAGCTCTTCGCCAACACCTACCTGGCGCTGCGCGTGGCCTACTTCAACGAGCTCGACACCTACTGCGAGGTCCGCGGCCTCAACACCCGCGACGTCATCGACGGCGTGTGCCTGGAGCCGCGCATCGGGTCGCACTACAACAACCCCAGCTTCGGCTACGGCGGCTACTGCCTGCCCAAGGACACCAAGCAGCTGCTGGCCAACTACAAGGACGTGCCGCAGAACCTGATCGAGGCCATAGTGGAGGCCAACCGCACCCGCAAGGACTTCGTCGCCGACGAGGTGCTGCAGATGGTGTGGGACCGCGTGTACGCCGGCAAGGAGAAGCCGGTCGTGGGCGTGTACCGCCTGACGATGAAGTCCAACTCCGACAACTTCCGCGCGAGCTCGATCCAGGGCGTCATGAAGCGCGTGAAGGCCAAGGGCGTGCCCGTAGTGGTCTACGAGCCCACGCTGGACGCTCCGGAGTTCTTCGGCTCCGAGGTGACCCACGACCTGGAGGCCTTCAAGGCAGGCTGCGACGTGATCGTCGCCAACCGCTGGAGCGACGAGCTCGCTGACGTTGCGAACAAGGTTTACACTCGCGATCTGTTTAAGAGGGATTAGTTCATGACGGAGTGTCGCAAGGACATAAAAGTGTGCTTTGCTGCGTCATCTGGTGGACATCTGGAGCAGCTACTTGCGCTTAAGCCTTTAATGGAGCGCTATGACAGTTTCATCCTCACCGAGAAGACTGCCTACGATGCCAAGCTGCCCGTGCGAGCTCGCTATGTGCGCCAGGTGAATCGACACGAGGCAAGTTTTCTTCCTCGAATGATGGTCAATGCCGCGACGTCTCTTCGTTATTGGTTCACTGAACACCCCGACGTGATTGTGTGCACGGGGGTTTTGGCTACCATACCGTTTTGCCTAATCGGACATGCAATGGGCGCCAAGCTTGTGTATGTCGAGTCTTTTGCGAAAACTAACTCACCAACCATGACAGGAAAGCTGCTGAGCAAACGTGCCGATCGTTTTTACGTACAGTGGGAGTCGATGTTATCCGTGTACCCCAATGCCCGCTTTGTCGGCGGCGTGTACTAGGGAGGTGGTCGCATGATATTCGTTACTGTAGGCTCCCAGAAGTTCCAATTCAACAGATTGATCAGAGCGGTAGATGCTCTCGTTGCGAGCGATGTTGCTGGGGATGGAGCTTTTGCTCAGACGGGTGTGTGTACTTACATTCCTGAGCATTTGGAACACGAGGCATTTCTCAATCGTGATTCCTTCCGCTTTCATATGGATGCTTGCGATGTAGTGGTGACCCATGGAGGCACAGGCGCCATCATCGGCGCTGTTAAGGACAACAAGAAAGTCATCGCTGTTCCGCGTCTAGCAAAATACGGCGAACATGTGGATGATCACCAGATTGAGATTGTTAGGCAGTTCGGGGACATGGGGCTGATTGAGCCGTGTATGGACCCTGCCGACCTGCCCGCCGCTTATGCGCGGGTGCTTTCCAAGGATTACCTGCCCTACAAGAGCAACGCGGCGCGGTTCTGCGCCGACCTTTCCGATTACATCGATGGCGTTGGAGGCGTACGATGAAACTTAAGAAAAGATTCGCGCTTTCTCTGAGGAACAACTTGCGCTTTATCCCCGACGAGAATTTTATTCGCATGTGCTTCAGAGCAAAGCTGCACTATAAGCTCGATCTTGATCATCCCAGGACCTTTAATGAGAAGCTCCAGTGGTGCAAGCTGCATTATCACAATCCAGTCTTGACCACGCTTGTTGACAAGTTTGAAGTGCGATCCTTTGTAAGGGAGCGTATCGGCGATGAGTACCTTGTTCCGCTTTATGGCGTCTACGATTCGGTGGAAGAAATCGACATTGATGAGTTGCCGGAAAAGTTCGTGCTGAAGTGCACTCACGACTCGCAGAGCACAATCGTGTGTACGGACAAATCAATATTCGATTTTGAGGTCGCTAAGAAACGCCTGCGTACTGCACTTCAACGGAACTGGTACTGGCAGGGTCGGGAGTGGGCCTACAAGGATATAGCTCCTCGTGTGGTTGCCGAGGCGTACCTCGACGAACCGGGCAGGCAGACCCCGACTGACTATAAGTTCTACTGCTTCGATGGTAAGGCGGCGCTCGTGCAGACCGATGCCGATCGCTTTACCGCGCACGATATGCAGTATTTCACTCCATGCTGGGAGCAACGTGGAGACATCAATCACGAAGTATCTAATCGTAAACCCACCGAAAAGCCCGAGAACTACGATTTGATGCTCAGACTTGCCGAGACGTTGGCGTCGGATCTTCCGCATGTACGAGTCGATCTTTACAACATCGCGGGCAATCCTTTCTTCGGCGAGATGACTTTTTACACCGGGGGCGGTTTCGACCCCTTCTACGCTGATGAGAAGCAGCCGGACAGGCTCGATTGCGAGCTCGGAGAGCTATTCGTTTTGCCTAAGCAGAATTCGTAACTGCGAATGTAGCGGCGTAGGTAGTGTTATCTAGCGAGTGTGGATAATCCCGAGAAGAACATGGTCCAGACTCCGCCCGATCTAATTCACTCAGTAAGCCCTGGCTTACATCAAAGATTGCATTTGGAATGAAAGATAGAAATCCCATGGGCTTGGAACATTCAAGAACATGTTGCGAAAAGCGAATGATTGCCCTGGATTATGCTGCAGAAGCCTGGTTGAAGCTGCTCTACGGTGAGGTAGCCAAGTGAACGTCTGCATGATTACATACAATCTCGTCAATAATGGCATTGGCAAGGTAGTGCTCACATATTCGTTCGAACTTATCCGGCATGGGCACACGGTGACCTTGCTCGTCGGTGGTCCATGCGAACAAGAGAAAGTTGATGAGGCCGTAGCTCACGGCATCGCGGTCACACAGCTTCCCGATAAGAGGTCCGACACCCTTGGCTATTTCGAGGCGCTGAGCAAAGCCCTCGACGAGGGACAATTCGACATCTGCCATGTCCACGGCAACAGTGGTATGGTCTTCCCTGAGTTGGTTATAGCGAAGTGCTCCCGTGTTGTAGTGGTGGCCTGCCACTGTCACAGCACGGGATGCGAACATCCCGTGCTGCACAGGGTGCTGAGGCCTTTCGTGCCTCGACTTTGCGACTGCATGTTCGCGTGCAGTGACGAGGCGGGCAAATGGCTTTTTGGAAATGCGGGCTTTTCCGTCATCCCTAATTCCTTCGACCTTGACAAGTTCAGGTTCGATCCGCAAGCTCGCCTCGAGCTGCGCGGAGCCTACGGTATCGACGAGGACGTCTATATTCTTGGCAACGTGGCGAGGTTGAACCCTGAGAAAAATCATGCGTTCCTAATCAAGGTTTTCGAGGCATTTCATGCTGAGAACCCCGAATCGATTCTGATGATTGCTGGCGGGGGACCTGGAGAGAAGGATGTTAGGGCCTTGGTTGAGGCATCGCCTGCCCATGATTCGATTATGCTGCTTGGCAACGTAAAAGACCCAGCCAAGCTCTATTCGGCGATGGATTGCTTTGTGTTTCCCTCGATTCACGAGGGACTTGGTATCGTCCTCGTAGAGGCACAACTCGCCGGCCTTGAATGCTTCGTATCGTCCAATGTGCCGCAGGACGCTTGCGTGAGTGACAGGTTCCACGCGATTTCCCTTACAGAAACCGCTGAAAGATGGGCGGGCGAGATAGCTGCGATGGCCTTTTGGCCACATGATAGGAGCAAAGGCTCCTTCCGTGCGGGGAGCCTGGAGCCTTTCGACATCTCCTCGAGCTACCACCTTCTTGAGGGCGCATACGAGGCCGCATTGGATCGTAAAGGAGGACGGGAATGAACATCAACGTCGACTTTGCCGAAGCCGCCGGTGGAAAGGGCTTCCCTCGTTCGCTCGGGACGTTTCTTTTGAACCCTTGCTTCCACGCTGTGGCTCTTTTCCGCCTGTCCGCCCTGCTCTACCGTTGCCATCTTGAGCCACTGGCAAAGATTGTTTGGTGTTTGAACAGGATGCTTTACCACGTCGATTTGGATTACAAAGCGAAGTTGGCACCGGGGTTTCGCCTCGTCCACGGGCTCGGCGTTGTTATAGGCGCTGGGGTCGTCAGCGAGGGGCCACTCACAGTGTATCAGGGTGTGACCATCGGCGGCTCTCATGGACGTCATCGCGAAGATGGTCGGGGGGGGTCTTCTGGCAGCCCCATTTCGGGAGCAACGTTATCGTGTATACGAACTCCTGCATTTTCGGACCGATATACGTTGGGGACGGCGCGATTGTGAAGGCGGCCCGAATAGTTACGAAGGACGTTGAGCCTGGGGACAAGATATAAACGGAGGTTGCTTGTGCCGCTTGTAAGCATAATTATTCCAGTCTATAAGGTCGAAAAAGAACTTGGCCGCTGCGTTGACAGTGTCCTTTGCCAGACGTTGGGCGATATCGAGGTGATTCTCGTCGATGACGGGAGTCCGGATGACTGCCCTCGAATCTGCGATGATTACGCCCTTGCGGATTCGAGGGTAAAAGTTGTCCACAAGCAGAACGGCGGGCTTTCGGATGCGCGCAACTTCGGTCTGGCCGAGGCGACTGGGGATTACATCATGTTCGTTGATTCAGACGATTCTATCGAGCTCGATGCTTGCGAGAGGCTGCTGCGTTTGGCAACCGATTCCCACGCTGACATCGTCCTTGGGGATTGGAGGGTAACCCCGGGTCCGGACAGGCCCGATCACTACGCGTCGCTTGAGGAGGGAAAGGCGTATCCCACTAAGGATTTCATTCTCACAGCTCTAAAAGCGGGAGAATGGTACCCGTGCGCATGCTTCATGTTTTGCAAGCTCTCGTTGTTTAATGAAAACGGGCTCAGGTTTGCCGTGGGGCTGCTGCATGAAGACATGGAGATGCAGCCTAGAGTCTTTCTTGCAGCGGATACCGTCGTCTGCCTGAAATACAAGTTCTACAACTACATTCAACGGCCGGGCTCCATCATGAAATCGCAGAATTCTTCCGAACGTGCGATTTCCATGTGCGAGATCCTAGGGCGCTGGAAGACTCAATTTGACGCAATCAACGATTTGGAACTTCGCCACGCTTTATATGGCTATCTTGCGAAGTGCTATCTACACACTTGCCGCGAGCTTGGACTTCGGGGCGGCCTTGAGGTGCCGGGCGTAGACAAGAAGTTTTTGTTCGAATACGGCATGAACACAAAAGAGAAGGCCAAGGCGCTGTTGTTCGCTGCTTCGCCGCGCTTCTACAGCTACCTTTAGGTGGGCCGGCATATGCATCATCAATTGTCGTGGACGCGAGATTCTATCTTGTCGAAACGGATACGCTTCGATTGGCTCACGGCGTCGCTCGTTGCTATCTACTTTGCGGTCTTCAAGTTGGTCTGCATCCCGAAGGTGCTGCAGCAAGGCCTTAAAGTCAGCTGCGTGTTCTTCGTCCTTCTCTTTCTCATCACCAACCTCAAAGGAAGAGAGTACAAACACCCGTCGGCCCTGTTTTGCATCATGGTCGTGATCTCGAGCATCGCGGGCTATCTGGCTGGGTACGTAGACTCCTCCAACTGCACCGACGCGCTTCTCTACGCCATCTGTCTCTACGCCCTCGCCCTTCTAATTACGACATGCAGCAGACGTGGCAGGCTCGAGACTTTCATGAGCGTCTTCTTCTGGATGACCGTCATCTACTGCGTTCTATCTATTGTATTCATTGCAAGGGTGGGTACAGCCGATGGCCCCCTGCTCTACTATTTTGCAGGCAACAAGTTCTCAACGAGCTATTACTTCATCATGTTGGCATGTCTGGCTTACGCCAAGCTTCGTCGCGAAGGCAGGAGCAAAGATTTAGTTGTCCTGGTCACCGCGGGCCTTGGTTTGCTTGCCCTCGTCGTGGCTCATACGGTCTACTGTTCGACGGCCGTCGCAATGTCTGCCCTCTTGATTGCTTTAGTGATCCTCCCACGGAAAGCCCAGCGTATTCTAGAAAAGCCTGCAATCGTCATAGCGGCAATGGTCTTGACGGGCGTTATCCTTGCCTTCTTATTACAGCTCCTCCAGGTGCCGTTTGTGAAGCATATTGTCGTAGACGTCCTCGGTGAGAACTTGACGTTGACGGGCAGGGATTTGATTTACAGTGGGCTTCGGGCCGTCATCAGCGAATCTCCTATCTTCGGGTACGGCTATGGAAACGCAGCTGTGGCCATGTACGTCGGGTATGGAAACGCTCAGAACTCTATCATGGAGACGCTCGTCAACTATGGTGTCGTGGGTCTATTCGCCGTCTTCTATATGGCCTGGACTAGCGTAAAAGGAGATAAGCCTTCTTGGAGCTGGGGCATGTACATCATGCTTTACGCGATGATCGCAGGATCTATCGTCGAAATTACGTACAACTACTACTTTTTCATTGCGCTCATGGCTATTTTCGTGGCTAGCGAGGATATCCAGAGTGGAGGAATCGAAAAAGACGTGAAGCAGAGTGTCTGTTGTGTCAATGGGGCGCTCACAAGGAGGTAAACATGCGCGTTGGCATTATGTCAATGCAGAGAGTCGTGAACCACGGCTCCTTCATGCAGGCATACGGATTAAAGTCAATGATCGAGTCGCTGGGACACGAGGTCCTTTTCGTTGACTACAAACCTTCCTCGTGCGTGCCGGGGCTCAGGGACGCACGAGGAAGGCTCAAGGACTTTCTTGGAAGGATTAAGGCCGATGTCAGGTTTACTGGCGCGGGAAGGCGTGCCCTCATTGCCGCAGGAATTTATAAGCGAACTCCGATGGACGTCGAATATGAGCGATGCCTCGGTCTTCTCGGCGTCGACCCGTGCAAGCGCAACATCGGGGAGCATGTCGACGTTCTTGTCATCGGAAGCGATGAGGTCTTCAACTGTACACAGGCGGGACCAAATGTCGGTTTCTGCCGCCAGCTTCTTGGTTGGGGGAACAACTGCGAATCCGTAATCAGCTATGCCGGGTCTTTCGGGCACACGACTTTGTCCGACCTTGAGAAGTACCACGTGGCCGACGACGTGAGGAATTGCTTCCGATGCTTCGACGCCATTTCCGTTAGGGACGCAAACTCCCGTGCCATCCTCGAGGCCCTTGGAATCGATGGCGTTAGCACGCATCTCGACCCAGTTCTTGTCTCCGGTGTCGAAAATGTTGAATGGAAGCCCGTAGCGACACCAGAACGTTATGCCCTAGTTTACGGATACGGCAACCGTTTCACCCAGGACGAGGCCGAGACCATCAGGGCCATCGCCGAGAAAAGGGGCGTCAAGCTCCTTGCGGTCTACGGACATCAAGATTTCTGCGATGAGAACGTCGATTGCGGCCCTGATGAAATTCTGAATTACTTCAAAGGAGCCGATTTCGTGGCGACTGACACCTTCCACGGAACGATATTCTCCGCCATAACGCACGTCCCTTTCGCGGTGATAAAGCGTGGACAGAATGCAAACAAGCTTGTTGACCTTCTCGACAGGTTGTCGCTCAAGGAGAGACTCGCGACGACACCAGAAGACCTCTCGTTTATTCTCGACAAGCCCCTGGAGTTTGAAGTTGCCGATGCCGTCAGAGCGGCCGCTCGCGAAAGCTCCCTGTCTTATTTAAGGTGCAACATTTCCGTTGGCAGGGGGGTGCGTTAGGCGTTCTGCCAAAACCGATGGGAGACAAAAAGAAATTCGCCCTTAACTTCGCCGCGCAAATCGCGGTACTCGGCACTCAGTTCATCATTAGCTTCGTTCTCACGCCGATCGTGCTCCAGAAGCTCGGCGACGAGGCATATGGGTTCGTAGGGCTGGTCAACAACTTCGTCAGCTATGTCGCAATCATCACTGCAGCACTTAATGCCATGGCAAGCCGGTTCATCACAGTCTCCTACCATGAGGGGGATACCGAAAATGCGGAAGAGTATTTCTCTTCGGTCTTTTTCTCGAACTGTATTATGGCGTTTGCAATTTTCGTGGGATCGGTGTTCCTCGCCGCTAACATAGAGACCCTTGTCAGTGTGACGCCGGAATTGGTCAGCGACTTGAGAATCACCGTTCTTCTCGCGTTCATGAATGCTGGGATAGGGCTGCTTACGGTCGTATTTGGTGTTGCGGCGTTCATAAAAAACGAGTTATTCCTAAATTCCATCGGCCAGCTTCTCGGTTCGGTCCTTCGTGTCATCTTCCTGTTCGTCCTGTTCTGGGTAGCCTTCCCTCATATGTGGTACTTCAGCGTCGCGGGCCTCGTGGCGACAGTTGTGACCGGCGCGGCGCAAGTTGCTGTGACACGCAGGCTCCTTCCCGAACTCAAGCTGTCGCTTTCGCGGTTCAGTCCTAGCAAAGTCTGGGAGCTTCTCAAAATCGGTGTGTGGAACAGCCTCCAGAACGTCAACAACCTCATCCAGACCGGCCTCGACCTCCTGGTTGCCAATATCTTCATTAGCGGGGCCGCCATGGGACTCCTGTCCATTGCTAAGACGGTCCCCCAGGCTTTGACTAATCTTTCCGGAAGCATAGCGAACCTCTTTTACCCTAAGATGGCCCAAGCCTATGCCCGTGGGGACAAGGTAGAGCTGGTGAGCAGATTCGATTTCGCTATGCGTTTCACCTCAGCGTTCATGATCGTACCGCTTGCCGGGTTCATCGGCTTCGGGCCGTCGTTCTACTCCCTATGGCTGCCTGGCCGTTCTGTTGCCGAATTAGGCGATATTCAGCTTCTTTCGGTTTTGACCGTCATTACGCTCATTGCGAGCGCTCTTGTCGAGCCCCTATATTATGCGAACACGCTGACCACAAAAATTAAGGGTTCAGTCCTCATCGCCTTCGGGTTCAGTTTGGCAACGCTCGCCATAGAGTTCCCTTTGATCTTATTCACCTCGCTCGACAAGCTCACCGTCATCGCCGGGACAAGCTCGATTCTGATGTTTGTCCGTCACGCGCTTGTCCAACCATTATATTGTGCGGTCGTCATCGGCGTGCGCAGGCGGACGTTCTACAAGCCGCTTATGCGAGAGGTATTCGTTTTCGTGGTCCTTTGGTTCGGCTACGCGCTTGTTGACCAGGTGGGTCTGTGCACAAATTGGGCTACGCTCGTAGCCGTTGCTTTTGCTGCCGCCGTCATCGGTTATACCTTCGAGCTGCTCACTTTGTTTGACAAGGGAGAACGTTTTGTAATTTTCGACATCTTGCGAGATAAACTTGGCTTTAGGAGGGGAAATGTCGGCTAACTTCGTTTGCGGTGACTTGACGTGCTCTGGGTGCGGGGCATGCGTCGAAGCGTGCCCCTTCCATGCGCTTAGCATGAAGGAAAGCGGCCTTTGTTGCGAGCCCGTGCCGACTGTCGACCCCTCAAATTGCAAGGATTGTGGGCGATGTCATGCTGTTTGCCCCGCATGCGCTCCCGTCGAGCTCAGGAAGCCCCTAAAGACCTATGCTGCTTGGAGCAGTGAACCGAGTGACGTTGCGCTCTCTTCATCGGGCGGCATTGCCACAGCGCTTGCAAGGAAGGTCATCAACGGGGGCGGCGTCGTTTACGGAACGGCTTCTGTGAACGGGGCGGCGCGCTGCGTTTCAGTCGATCGAGAAGTCGACTTGGAAAGCCTACGTGGATCCAAGTACGTCTACAGTGATCCCGGCGGCGCATACAATGACGTCAAAAAGTATCTCGCTGACGGCAGGAAAGTACTCTTCATCTCGACACCATGCCAGGTCGCTGCCTTGCGCTCTATCGTTGGCGATACGCGCGAGGGCTTAATTTGCATCGATCTCATATGCCACGGCACCCCTCCGATTGCATTCCTTCGCGAACATTTGGACCTTAAGGTTAAAGGAGGCTGGGATTCGTTCTCGTTTCGTGGGGCGAACGATTTCCACATGTGCGCATATCGCGACGGTGAGCTCGTCTTCGACGAGCCCTGTTACGAAGACGAATATTTTTCCGTCTTCGTAACAGGTGCCATCCATCGTGACGTCTGTTACGAATGTCCTTACGCGTGCAACCAGCGGGCGGGAGACATCACTCTCGGAGACTTTTGGGGCCTAGATAAGTCGACACTTGGGTCTGAGCCGCCCGGCAAGGTCTCCGTAGTACTGTGCAATACGGAGACTGGCATCGACGCTCTCGCCGATTTGCCTGAGACCGTCTACCGCGAGGAGCGCCTCTTCAGCGAGGCCGACAATGTGGAACAGACCAACCTCCACGAACCCTCCCCAAGGACAAGGGACAGGTCTCGGTTTCTTAAGGCATATGGGAAGGTTGGGTTCGAATCGGCCGTTCGGAAGACTTGGGCCTGGAAACGATTCTGGCTTCGCACCAAGAAGCACAAGTTGCTGAAACTGATTGGGAAGTGACCGATTATAAGATGTGGATAACGTGCGCCCTTGCACTGTTTTTCAGGAACCTACCGTCGACCTTTGCGCTATCACGGCGAGGCGCATTTAGCCGCAGGGGAGGGTGCCGGCTATCCTGTCGGCATCCTCGATGACATTAAAGTTGATTTCGTTCATTAACTGAGCTTCGATGAAACCTTGGCGAAGTGGTGTTCAAGGTTGGATAAATTTCTTATTTGTAACCCCTGATTCAAAAGGGTCTATTCATTTCAATTTTACTAATTTTGTTGCAACTAAATCATTATTCAGTGATTAATTACAGTACAGTCGTTGATTCGGATTCTCCTCACCGGATTCTAGTTTCGGTTGCGGCGGCTACTGCCTGCTAAAGGGCGCCACGCAGCTGCTGACGAACTACAAGTACGTGCCGCAGAGCAAGATCGAGGCCATCGTGGAGGCCAACCCCATCCGCAAGGACTTTGCGGCGGGCGAGATGCTGCCTGACAATGGAGCTCGACTCCGATGCCCCCGTGCGCGAGCTCCATCTAGGGCGTCATGAAGCGCGTGAAGGCCAAGGGCGTGCCCGTGGTGGTCTATGAGCCCACGCTGGACGCGCAGGAGTTCTTCGGCTCCGAGGTGACCCACGACCTGGAGGCCTTCAAGGCCGGCTGCGACGTGATCGTCGCCAACCGCTGGAGCGACGAGCTTGCGGACGTGGCGGACAAGGCGTACACGAGGGATCTGTTTAAGAGGGACTAGGGGAGAGGAGCGGTCTACCTGTGTTGGGCGGGCTCGGCTTCGACAAGTTCTGCTGCGCTGAAGGTGGGGTGGTATCGCCTTACTCCGATACCACCTCACCTTTGTTTAACATTGATGCGGACGACGATTTTCAGCCATATGCGCAGGGACGAGTATCAGAATATGAAATGGATATTTATTTTTATAGTGCGCTCATTGGCTCTAATTGGAAAGATGGCTGGATATTCCCCGTATTGGCATCTTCAGTAAATCCGTATCATAAGGGTTCTAAGTCGTTTAATAATCTAGCTATTTTATGAAGCTGCTCTTTTGGAACATAAATAAGAAAGACAATGATGACATTGCTCTCGCATGTATGCGAGAGAATGAGGTGGGCATTGCTGCTTTTGGTGAGTTTTCTGGAACTGAATTCTCAGATGAGCTCTTAAAGGGATCAGGATATCATCCAATGGGTTACGGTGGGTGTGACAAAGTCAAAATCATTGCCCAGGAGTCCATTGAAGTTATTGATTGCTTTGAGGAATCTCGGTTTACCGTGCTGCCGATGAAAATAGGCGAGATTTGTTTCATCATTGCTGCTGCGCATCTTGTTGACCGTATGTCTTCAGCCGATCCGGAACCAAGGCTAGTGGATATCCGCAAGATGATGGATGTGATTCACGGGTATGAAAACGAGCTATCAATTAAAAAGACTATCATTATGGGCGACTTAAACGCAAATCCATATGATAAAGAGCTGCTTCTCCCCAACGCCTTGATTATCGACTTCATCCGAACACCTCCCACATTCATCCGTACATGTACGGATGAATGTGGGAACCCGATACCCTGAGGGCCGGACCGGCCGGCCCCGGAAGATCGGAGGACGGCATGTCCGGAAAGAGGAAGAAGG
>DBFWBE010000054.1:0-114885 GCA_048485835.1 Collinsella sp. | reverse complement strand
GGAAGGGGTGGGGAAAGGTGTTGAAAAATGGGGCGGTTCCCCATATTATTGATGACGTCGACAGGCGGGGTGGTTCCCCGCGTACGTGCCATCTGAGTAACCGAGGGGAGGGCGCACATGGGAATGACTGGTGCATACGAGCGCAATCTCGATGCAAAAGGTCGTCTGTCCCTGCCTGCACCCCTTCGCGAGGAGCTTGGAGAGCACGTTCGCGTGTTCAAAGCCCTGGATGTCGATGCTCTGTACGTGTTCTCTGCCGAGGCCTTCGATAAGTGGGTCGAAGGACTCTTCGCGGGTCGTGAGGGCCACGAGGGTTTTAACCCGCGTGACATTAATGACCAGAAGCTCATGAGGGCGATCAACAAGCGCACCACGTCGATGGACGTGGACAGCGCCGGTCGTATCGGTCTTTCCGAGTCTCTCCGCAAGCAGGCGAACCTCGACCGCGAGGTCACGGTTGTGGGCAACTACGACCACCTTGAGGTTTGGGATCGCGCCGCGGCCGATGAGGACGATGACGATGAGGCCCTGCTGGACCTCTTCTTCTCGTAAGGGCAAGGCACGGGTAACGGATGGAGCGTGGGATCTTGACACAAGAATATCGGCATGAACCTGTCATGCTCGGCGAAGTGCTTGAGTCGCTGCGGCTAAAGAGCGGCTCCGTTGTCTGCGATTGCACCCTTGGCGGTGCCGGCCATTCGGTAAAGATGGCCGCGCAGGTGGGGGAGACGGGCCTTTTGCTCGGCGTCGATCAGGACGACATGGCCCTCGAGGCCGCTGGCACCCGTCTGGACCGCGAGGTTCCCGGCGTTCCGCACCAGCTGCTGAAGGGCAACTTCGGCGACTTGGACGAGCTGCTTTGCTCGGCCGAGGTGCCCGGGGTCGATGGCTTCCTGTTCGATTTGGGCGTTTCGTCGCCGCAACTCGATATCCCTGGCAGGGGCTTTTCGTATAACGAGGACGCCCCATTGGACATGCGGATGGATCCGGGTAATAACACCTTAAACGCAGCTGAGGTCATCAACACCTATAACGAACACGACCTCGCCCGGATTCTACGCGTCTACGGCGAAGAGAAGTTCGCCTCGCAGATCGCGCGCGAGATCGTGCGCCGCCGCGAGCAAGAACCGATCGAAACCACCGGCCAATTTGTCGAGATCATCAAGGCGGGTATCCCGGCTGCCGCTCGTCGGCATGGTGGACACCCGGCCAAGAAAAGTTTCCAGGCCATTCGCATCGAGGTCAATCACGAGCTCGATGTGCTCGAACGAGGGCTTGATGCCGCCACCAGGTGGCTCAACCCGGGCGGACGTATCTGCGTCATCTCGTATCACTCGCTCGAGGACCGTATCGTAAAGAACCACTTTAAGGAGATGAGCCAGGGGTGCACGTGTCCGCCGGAGATTCCGGTGTGCGTGTGCGGCAACGTGCCGATACTCAAGGTCATCACCCGCAAACCCTTGGTTGCCCAGCCTGATGAGGTTGAGCGCAACCCTCGGGCGAGATCAGCCAAAATCCGCGTGGCGCAGCGTCTGTAGGCGCGACCGCGCGATATTGGACCTCCCGCTCGCACCATAAACGAAGCTTAAACACACTACCAACGTACTCGGGATGGGAGGCGGCATATCATGGGCTACAACACTTCAAGCGCAGCACTTGCCTATGATATGAACGCCATGCCCGCCTATCGTGAGACGCCGCAGGCCCCCGTTGCTCCCCGTGAGCAGCGCACGCCGCGCTTTGATGTCTACACGGGCGCGGGCCGTCAGGCAAACCAGGCGGTAAGCCCGGTTTTCATGAGCGTTCTTAAAACGTTTTGCATCATTGCGGCTATCTTCATGACGATCGGCGTCGCCCGCGTGGCACTCGCCGGCGTTACGGCCCAGGTGCTCAACAGCAACGCCGAGCTTACCAACACGCTCGAAAAGGCGACCGATGAGAGCTCCGACCTGGAGGTCATGCATTCGGTCTATGGCGCCGACACGCGCATTCGCGACCTTGCGGGCGCTTATGGCATGGTGGAGCCCAGCGAGAGCGTTACACTTGACTTTTCGCAGGATGCAGCCGCGGGCGCCAACGCGACCGCGACCGCTCAGTAGCAAGACGGTAGCTGAGTATGACAAATGACTATCGCCGCGGTTCCGATGGGGGCCGCGGTTCTGGACGTCCCTCGTCGCGGGGACGTTCTGGTTATCAAGGAACGGGTCGGCAATCTTACAACGCCGGGCAGTCCCGTGGCAACGACCCGGCGTCGCGACTTCGCGGCTCGGACGGCCCTCAAATGCATAACACCAGGTCGCGCAAGAGTTCGTCGACCGAATGGCTCACAGGCACGCCTCTGCCTCGCCGCAAAGCCATCATGGGCTTCATCGGGCTTGGTTTGGGCTTGGGCGTCTTTCGCCTTGCCGACTATCAAATTGTCGAAGCCGATAAACTGCGCGAGCGTGCCGATGCGCGCCGCCTGCTTGCACAGACCCTCTATGCCAAACGCGGCACCATCTACGACCGCAACGGTAACGTGCTGGCGTCGTCGGTCGAATGTCGCAACATCGCCGTGAACCCGCAGCTTGTCGAGGATGTTGACAAGACGGTGTCGGCGCTGGTCAAGGCAACTGGAATCGATAAAAAGACCTGCCGCAAGCTCGTCGAGTCCGATGGCACCTGGGTGTATATTAAGCGCCAGGTGGACGAAGACGATGCTGCGGCGCTGGAGAAGAAGAACCTGCCCGGCGTGCTTTTTGAGCAGGCCATGAAGCGTGTATATCCATACGGCAATCTGGCATCGCAGGTGCTGGGTGTAGTGAATGTAGACAACGACGGCTTGACGGGTCTCGAAAAGCAATACAACAAGCTTCTGACCGGCGCGAACGGTTCTCTCGTACGCGAGCGCGCGAGGGACGGCAGCTATATCGCGGGCGGTGCCTATAAAAAGGTGGCTGCGGTCGACGGCGTTGATATCGTGACGACGCTCGACGTCAATATCCAGCGTGCGGCCGAGGATGCCCTGGCAGAGGCTGTCGAGAAGACAAAGGCCAAGAACGGCTCGGCGCTGGTCACCGATCCTACGACAGGCGAGATCTTGGCAGCCTGCTCGTACCCGACTTACGACCAGACCGATCTGGAGAACGCCAAGACCGAGGATATGAACCTGCGCCTGGTCACTGACGCCTACGAGCCCGGCTCGGTCTTTAAGACGCTCGTGGCGGGCGCCGGCTTCGACTTGGGCGTCGTGCGATCGAGTACGTCGTTTGAGGTGCCGGCGAGCATCAAGGTGGGCGACGATACCGTCACCGATGCCGACAAGCGCGACTATGCCATGACCATGGATGTGCGCGAGATGATGCGCCGTTCGTCCAATGTGGGCTTTGTCCTGGTGGGGCGCAAGATCGGTGCCGACGACTTTGCCGCCTATGTGGACAAGTGGGGCATCGGTCACAGCTCTGGTGTCGATTTTCCGGGCGAGAGCCTGGGCATCGTCAAGGAGCGTGACCAGTATGACGGCGCCACGCTGGGATCGATGAGCTTTGGACAGGCGCTGTCCGTCTCGCCGATTGAGATCGCACGTGCCGTGGGCGGCATCGCCAACGACGGCGTGATGATGACACCGCACTTCTATAAGTCCAGCAAGGGCGACGAGAAGGACTGGGGCGAAGGCGAGCGCGCGATTTCTGAGGATGCCGCATCCCAGGTGACATCGTGCATGCAGACGGTCGTGTCCGAGGGTACGGGCGTTGGCGGCGCGGTTGACGGCTATGACGTGGCGGGTAAGACCGGTACGGCCGAACGTGCCGACGAGAACGGCGGCTACCTCAAGGAGAACTACATGTCGTCCTTTATGGGCTTTGCACCGGCACAATCGCCCAAGGTGCTGTGCTATATCACGCTCGACGGAACGCCGAGCGGCTCAGATGCCGCTGCGGTGCCGTTCCAGTCCATTATGGCCAACGCGCTCGACGTGCTGGGTATCCCGCACACGAAGTAGGGGGTTACAATCTTTGGGGCGTGGTTTGTTGTCCCATATGAGGGTGTTCACATGCCCTGCACCACGCATGTGCGGCGCTGGGATACAATACGCCGATAGCATTATTAGGTTTACAGGGGAGCTGCAATGATAGAGATCGCCGTCAACAACCTCGCGGCCGCAACAGGGGCCCGAACCGTGACGGGAGAAGCCGATCGGGTATGCCGCGGGTGCGTTATCGACTCGCGCCAGGTCGAGGAAGGGACGATTTTCGTCGCCTTTCCCGGTGAAAACGTCGACGGCAATGATTTTGCTTCCCGTGCCGTCCAGTCGGGTGCCGGCGCCGTCGTGATGACGCGTGAGCCCGAGGCCGAGCTGGTCTCGCTGGCGCAGGACAAGGGCTGTGCCATCTTGCTGACCGATGATCCCGAGGAGTTTCTGCTGCGTTTGGCGCACGCGTATCGCCTGGAGCTTGGCTGCCTGGTCGTTGGTATTACCGGTTCCATCGGCAAGACGACGACCAAGGACGTGCTCGCCGCCGTGCTCGCCAAGCGCTATCGTGTCTGGGCCACCAAGGGCAATTTCAATAACCTGATCGGCATGCCGCTCACGGTGCTTTCCGCTCCGGCCGATACCGAGGTCCTGGTGCTCGAGATGGGCATGAACCATTTCCACGAGATTGAGCGCCTGTCCCAGTCCGCCAATCCCAACCTTGCCATCGTGAGCAAGATTGGTACCTCTCATATCGGCATTTTGGGTAGCCGCGAGAACATCGCCCGCGCTAAGGCCGAGATTGTCCAGGGTATGTGCGCCGCCGGCGACTTCTTGCCGCTGCTGGTTTTGGGCGGCGAGGACGACTATACACCGTTCATTCGCGATACGTTCGCCCAGCCTGCTGGTATCGACGTGATGCTGGCCGGCGTCTCGGACGATGATGAGGTCCGTGCCCGCGACATTCGTGTTGATGACGAGGGCCGTCCGGTCTTTACGCTCGATTTTGGCCAGGGTGAGACGACCGATACCATGCTTGCCATCCCCGGCGTGCAGTCCGTCCCAAATGCCGTTAAGGCCGCCGCAGTTGCCTATCGCCTGGGCGTGACGCCCGAGCAGATCGATGCTGCCTTTAGAGGCCTCACGATCACCGGTCACCGCCAGGAGATCAAGCGCGCCAAGAGCGGTGCCCGCGTCATTGACGATTCCTATAACGCCAGTGCCGAATCCATGGCTGCTGGCCTCGATCTGCTGTGCTCGCTTTCGTGCACGGGGTCTCGTATGGCGATCCTGGGCGAGATGGGCGAGATGGGCGATGAGGCTCCTCGCATGCATGAGCTCGTGGGCGCCTATGCCGCCGCCAAGAAGCTCGACATGCTGGCGTGCGTGGGTGGTGAGCTGGCCCAGCTTATGGCCGATGCCGCGCGCATGATGGGCATGGACGAGGACCGCATCCAGGTGTTCTCCGATTATCAGCAGGTGCTCGACCGCATGGGCGGCGCGCTTGAAAAACATGATGTTGTACTGGTCAAGGGTTCCCGCTTTGTTGAGCTCGACCGCTTTGTGGAAGGTGTGTGCTAGCCCATGTTCGGCAATCCCTCGTATCCAACGTATCAGGCTTTTTTGGGGCTTGGCATCGCCGCTGCCATTGCGCTGCTGCTCATGCCGTGGTGGATCAAGCTGCTCAAGGTCGAGGGTATCGGCCAGCAGGTTCGTGCCGACGGCCCCAAGCGTCATTTGGTTAAGCAGGGAACGCCCACCATGGGTGGCGTTGTCATCCTCGTCGCGATCTCGCTGACCTGCCTGCTGATGGGCAAGCTCACCACCGAGCTCGTGCTCGTGCTGCTCGCCACGCTGGCGACCGGCGTGCTGGGCCTGATCGACGACCTGACCTCCGTTACGCATGGGCGCTCGCTCGGTCTGACGCCCCATGCCAAGATGATCGGCCTAACCATTATCTGTGTCACCTTTACGGTACTTGCCGTCAACTGGTGCGGCGTCGCCCCCGAGATTCGTTTTCCCGGCGGCCTGACGATTGACCTCGGTGTTCTTTCGACCACCATCTGTGGCCTTTCGTTCCCGTGGCTCTACATTGTCTTTTGCTGGCTGATGATCGCCGGTCTTTCTAATGCCGTGAACCTGACCGATGGCCTTGACGGTCTTGCTGGCGGCACCTCCATGATTGCCATGCTCGCCATGGCTGCCATGGCGTTTTTGCACGGAGACGTGAACCTGTCCATCTTCTGCACCGCGTGTGCCGGTGCCTGCTTGGGCTTTCTGTGGTTCAACTGCTATCCGGCGAGCATCTTTATGGGCGATACCGGCTCGCTTGCCCTGGGCGCCGCGTTTGCCTGCACGTCCATCATGACCAACACCGAGGTCGTCTCCCTCATCATCGGCGGCCTGTTTATCGTTGAGACCCTGTCGGTCATGATTCAGGTTGTCTACTTCCACTTTACGCACAAGCGCGTCTTCCTTATGGCGCCCATCCATCATCATTTCGAAAAGAAGGGCTGGGCCGAGACCAAGGTCGTCATCCGTTTTTGGATTATCGCTGCTGCCTTTGGTGCCGTTGGCCTTGCCCTGTTCTTCCAGTTGGGATAGTGGTCTTTCATGCCTCTTGCTGATGTCTTTAGCCTGCTCGTTTTGGGTCAGGGCAAATCCGGTCTCGATGTCGCCCGCTGGGCGCTGGCACATCCCGAGCGCGTAAGTGCCGTTACCGTGTATGGCGGTGGCACCTCTGAGCCCAATGACGCCACGCGTGCGCTCGAGGCTGCTGGTGCGTCGTTTGTCTATGGGACCGAACAGGTCGAGGGCGCCTATGACGTATGCGTGACGTGCCCGGGCATCTCGGAGTTCTCGGGCTTCTTTAAGGCCGGGCGCGAGCATGCCGCCCAGATTATGGGTGAGCCCGAGTTTGCCTATCGCCTGTCGCCCGATAACTGGATTGCCATCACGGGCACCAACGGCAAGACGACCACCACGTCGCTGGCTGATTATCTGCTTAAGGCTGCCGGCGAGGCCAGCGTTGCTGTCGGCAACATCGGCGAGCCGCCGGTCAACGAGATTGACGGCCGAGCCCACAACGAGTGGTTTGTAGCTGAGCTCTCGAGCTATCAGATTGCTACGACAACCGAGCTCCACCCCCGCGTGGCGGTGCTGCTCAACATCACTCCCGACCACTTGGGCTGGCATAAGAGCCATAAGAACTACGCGCTTGCCAAGATCAAACTGTTTGACAATATGGTCGATGACGATCTGGCGGTTGTCGACGTCGAAGACGCCGGCATTCACGAGTTCGATGAGTACATCTACACGCCGGGTCGTCGCATCTGCAAGGTTGCCTTTGACGAGCCTGAGGGCGAGGATGCCGCCTTTGTGCGCGATGGCAAGATGATCGTGCGCTTGAAGGGCGTCGAGACCCCGCTCATCGCTACATCCGAGCTCAAGATCTCGGGCCATCACAATGTTATCAATGCCCTGTGCGCCGCCACGGCTGCCTTGGCGGTCGGTGTCGATGTCGATGGTGTCTGCCGCGGTCTTGCCTCGTTCCAGCCGCTCGAGCACCGCGTGGAGCCGTGTGGCGAGATTGACGGCGTGCGCTACGTCAACGATTCCAAGGCGACCAACACCGATGCGGTCGAGAAGGCACTGACGGCATTTCCCGATGACGACGTGATCTTGCTGCTCGGCGGCCACGATAAGGGCACGCCGCTCACGGACTTCGCGCGCGTCGTTATGGACAACGTGCACTCGGTCGTCTGCTTTGGCGATGCGCGCGAGCGCTTCACCGCCGCTATGGACGAGGCCGATGTCGATGGCGATGTGGATATCGCCCAGGCGGATGACCTACGCGACGCCGTGGACGTCGCCCGTTCGCTGTCGAGCCGTGGTGACGTGATCTTACTTTCTCCTGCCTGCTCTTCGTTCGATGAGTTCTCGGGCTATGAGGAGCGCGGCCGCGTGTTTAAGGACTACGTGGCCCAGCTTGCCGCTGCAGCGAAATCACAAATGGAATAGGGGTTGCGGTGAGAGAGGAGAGCCCCCGACAAGGTATGAGGAGGCCCGACTCGGACCGTGCTTCCTCACGGCGCAGCACACCGCGTTCCAGCCGCGGCGGGCAGTCGTTTAGCGAACGCTATATTGCCGGCGTTCCCGCCCGTATCATGCGCCCCCGTTTGATATTCATGGCCTGCTTGTTTACCTTGGTATGCTTTGGCCTGCTGATGGTGTACTCGGCGTCTTCGGTCGAGGCGCTGCACGAGAATGGCTCGGCGACGTTTTTTCTGGGTCGACAGGCCGCGTTTGCCGTGGTCGGTGTTCTGGCGCTGATTGCCATCGTGCGCGTTTTGCCGGACAGCTGGTTTGGGGAGGATGTGCTCAGGATCTTCCTCATAGGCATGATAGGGCTACTGTTTCTGGTGTTCTTGGTGGGCAGCGGCAGCCGTGGCGCCACGCGCTGGCTTAACATCGCCGGTATTCAGTTCCAGCCTTCCGAGTTTTTAAAGCCATTTGCCATTGCGTATTCGGCAATCATGCTTGATCGCTTCTTTTCGCCCGGTGGCAACATCAACGAATTCCTTCGCAAGATGGGCATCTACCTGGGCATTTCGCTCTTTCTGATCTTTATCCAGCCCGATTTCGGTACTGTCCTGATCATCCTGTTGACCCTCATGTGCATGGCGTTGTTTGCGGGTCTCGACCCCAGATTTATCATCGGCGTGCTAATCTTCGGCATTCTCGTGATCGTGATTGCGCTTGTCGCAGAGCCGTACCGTATGGTGCGTATTCAGGTTGCCTTGAACCCTTGGGCCGACGAGTATGGTGACGGCTATCAGGCCACGCTTGCCATCATGGCCTTTGCCTCGGGCGGTCTGTTCGGCCGTGGCATCGGCAACTCAACCATGAAGTACTCGTATCTGCCCGAGGCGCACAATGACTACATCCTGGCTATCATTGGCGAGGAAGTCGGCTTTGTCGGAACCGTGCTGTTCTTCTTGGTGTTTGCGATGCTGATCTACTCGGCGTTTCGCATTGCCGAGCAGGCGACCGATCGTCGGGGCGCGCTCATGGCGTCTGGCTCCGCGGTCATTCTCGCAGTGCAGTTTTTGATTAACGCGCTGGGCATCCTCAACGTGTTTCCCATGACGGGCAAACCGTTGCCGTTTATTAGCTACGGCGGTTCGTCGATTATTGTGTCGCTTATGCTTGCCGGGTTGATCCTGCGCGTTTCGTACGAGAGCGCCCGCCGCGATGAGTATGACCGCCGCCGCGAGAGCTTTGCCGTTATGGATGAGAGTACCGCCGGCGTGCCCCACGTGCGCGGCGAGCGATCTTCGCGTAACGGTTTTACCGTCCTGGATGGTTCTGCATCCGAGCCGGCAGCTCGTCCACGCCCGCGAATGGCTCCGCAAGGTCGTCCGCAGCGCCCCAGCCCTCGCAACGCGGGCGGCGGATATAATCGAATCGATTTGAACTCGGACCCGTCGGCGCGTCTGCGTACCGACGACCAGGGACCGCGTGTACGAAGGGACTACCATGACCGATAAAATGACCGTTGCTATTGCAGCCGGCGGCACGGCAGGACACATCAACCCCGCGCTCGCCTTGGCCGAAGAGCTGCGTGACCGTGGCCACCACGTTGTGTTCGTGGGCCAGTCGCGCAAGCTCGAGGGTCGTCTGGTCCCCGAGGCTGGGTTTGATTTTGTGCCCATTACGGTCACGGGCTTCGACCGCTCCCGTCCTTGGACGGCGCTGACCTCGCTGTGGCGCGTCAACAAAGCCAAGCGTGCGCTCGCCAGTCATTTCTCAAAGGTCGGCAAGCCCGATGCCGCCATTGGTTTTGGTGCCTATGTCGAGGTTCCGCTGCTGGGGTGGTGCAAGGGCGCGGGCGTTCCGTATCTGCTGCATGAGCAGAACTCTGTTCCGGGCCTGGCCAACAAGATGATGAACTCCCACGCCGCCCGCGTGTGCATCTCGGTGCCGGCAGCGCGTTCGGTCTTTGAGCGCGAAGGTGACCCTGACCACGTGCTCATGACCGGCAACCCCGTACGTCGCTCGGTGATCGAGGGCGATCGCGCTCGCGGCCGCAAGGCACTTGGCGTTCCCGAGGACGCTACGCTGCTGCTCGTCTTTGGCGGTTCACTTGGCGCCCAGCACCTCAACGAGCGTGTGGCTTCGCTCAAAAACGAGCTGCTTTCGCGCAAGAACCTCTATGTGTTGCATTCGACGGGTGCCGACGGCTTTGAGGAGACCGAGCGCGCTTTGGCGCTGACGCCCGAGGAGGCGAAGCATTACCGCGTCCAGCCTTACATCGACAACATGGGCGATATGCTGGCTGCTGCCGATTTGGTGCTCTCGCGTTCGGGCGCATCGAGCGTGGCCGAGATCGCTGCACTCGCCGTGCCTTCGGTGCTCGTGCCGTACCCGCATGCGACGGCCGACCACCAAACCACCAATGCCCGGTATCTGGTCGACGCCGGGGCCGGCGTGCTCTGCGCCGATGCCGATATCGACGGTTCTGCCTTTGCCGATGAACTGCTGCACCTGGTCGATGACGCGGCGGCGCGCGACGCCATGCGTCAGGCGGCGCGTGGTCTGGCTCAGGATAGGGCCGCCGCTCTTCTGGCGGATGCGGTAGAGGGTTTGCGTTAGTTAGACGGGATATCGTCGGTCGCCCTCGCGCTGATGCGGTAGGTGCGGTACAGTTAACGGGTTACAGGCAGTGTTTACGCAAGGAGTACACGAGCACATGGCTGATTCCCAGACTGCAACCTCCGCGCCCGAGTTTAAGAGCGCCCACTTTATCGGTATCGGCGGCGCCGGCATGAGCGGCATCGCCCTCGTTCTGCACGAGCGCGGTTATGCCGTTACCGGCTCCGACCTTAAGACGTCACGTTATATCCGCCAGCTTACCCGCGCTGGCGTGAAGGTGCATGTGGGCCATGAGGCCGCCACGATCGACGAGGTCAAGCCCGACGTGGTTGTTGTCTCCACCGCTATTCCGGAGTCCAACCCCGAACTCGTGCGCGCTCGCGAGCTTGGTATTCCCGTGTGGCCCCGTGCCAAGATGCTCTCTGCTTTGGGCCACGGCTACACCACCGTCGCTGTTGCCGGCACGCATGGCAAGACCACCACGTCTTCGATGTGCGCCACCATGCTCGACCGCATGGGTCTGGATCCGAGCTTCTTGATCGGCGGCATCGTCGAGGGCTATGACACGAACGGCAAGAACGGCTCGGGCGACTACTTTGTCGCCGAGGCCGACGAGTCCGACAGCTCCTTCCTGTTCCTGAACCCCAACGTAGTCATTGTGACCAACGTCGAGGCCGATCACCTCGATCACTACTCGGGTATCGAGGAGATCGAAGCGACTTTCGCCAAATTCATGAGCCTGGTGGGCGAGGACGGCACCGTCATCGTCTGCGGTGAGGACCCGCATCTGGTCGAGCTCGCCAAGTCGACGGGCCGTCACGTGCTTTCCTACGGCTTTGCCGAGAGCAACGACATCGTCTGCATGCACCCGGATGTCAAGGGTATCCAGAGTGACTTTATCGTTCGCTTTGAGGATGGCACTGAACATGCCGTGGAGATCAAGAGCAATCCCGGTCGCCACAACATGCTCAACGCCACGGCGGTGCTTACCGTCGCCCATGTCCTGGGCCTTGACATCGACGCCGCCGCCAAGGCGCTCTCGAGCTTTGAGGGCGTTCGCCGCCGCTTTACCCACGTGGGCGATATCGATGGCATCACCGTGGTCGATGATTACGGCCATCACCCCACCGAGATCAAGGCGACGCTTGCTGCCGCTTCGTCGCTGGGCTACAAGCACGTCGACGTCGTGTTCCAGCCGCACCGCTATTCGCGCCTGCAGGCCCTGTGCGACGACTTTGCCGATGCATTTGCCAATGCCGATAAACTGCTGCTGATTGATGTGTTCTCGGCTGGCGAGATGCCCATTCCGGGTGTTACCTCTAAGATGCTCGCCGATACCGTGCGCGCCAAGCATCCTGGCAAGGAGGTCGTGTACTGCTCCAGCCGTCTTGAGCTCAATCAGGAGCTCGAGCAGATGGTGGGCGAGGGCGACCTGCTGCTCACTATGGGTGCCGGTGACGTTACGACCGTCGGTCCCGAGTTTATCGAGTATCTGACTGCCAAGAAAGACGCTTAAGTCTAATGGGTCTGTTTAACGCCGTCATGGCGCTCTCGGGCATGATCGACACGGATGTGATCGAGGACGAGCGCCTTGCGCGTCATACGAGCTATCGTATCGGCGGCAAGGCCGACCTCTTTGTGACGTGCCATAGCTATCATGCCCTCCGCCGCGCCGTGGCGGTGCTCGATCGCGAGCAGGTGCCGTGGGTCATCATCGGCAAGGGCTCCAATCTGCTGGTTGCCGATGGCGGTTATCGCGGCGCCGTCATTTCGCTCGGACGTGAGTTTCAGCGCACGGTTGTTGCCGATGACGGTTGTACGCTGACGGTCGGTGCGGGCGTGATGTTTGCGCGCCTGGTCAACGATGCCCTGTCGCGTAGCCTCTCGGGCCTTGAGTTTGCCGTTGGCATCCCTGGTTCGGTCGGCGGTGCGATATCTATGAATGCCGGCACACGGACCGAGTGGATTGGCTCGCTGGTTGAGGATGTCGTAACGTTTGACCCGGCATCCGGTATCAAGCATTATGCGGGGTCCGAGATCACTTGGGGCTACCGCGAATGTAGCCTTCCCCGCAATGAGATCATCCTCGAGTGCGTGCTCAAGCTTAAACCGGCGCCCAAGGCCGACATCCGCGAGCGCATGGAACGGTACCTGACGAGGCGCAAGCGTACGCAGCCCATGGGTCGCGCATCCTGCGGGTCGGTCTTTCGCAACCCGCCCGATGCGAGTGTGGGCAAGCTTATCGAGGATTGTGGATTAAAGGGTTTTTCGATTGGCGGCGCGGAAGTTTCGCCCGTTCACGCTAATTTTATCGTTAATAACGGAACTGCCTCGGCCGATGACGTTGCCGCGGTTATCAGACATGTGCACGGAAAGGTGAGGGAGGCGTATGGCATCGAGCTCAGACCGGAAGTTAAATTCCTCGGCTTCTAGAGTATCGAAACCCACCTTCCGCCGCGCCGGAGGGCGTTCCGGCGCGCCTGCCAAACCTCAACGCAATACCGTCGCGCACTCTAAGTCTGTCGGGCATGCTCGACAGACCAGTCGTCCGGTTGTCGGCTCGCAGCTCGGTAATCGTCCGGCCGCAAAAAAGTCCTCGCGTCCCTCGGTGACGTCAAAGCCTGTTATGGGCGCCAAGCCTGCCCGTCCTATGGCAACTCCTAAGCCCTCGACAGGAACTAAGGCGGCGCGTCCGAGTCGCACGCTGGGCGCATCGAAACCGCGCTCGCTGACATCGGTGCCGGCTACCGCCAAGAAGCCTTCGGGTAAAAAAGGCGTCAACCCGTTGTCTTCACTTAGGGCGATGGCAAATAAAACATCAGACGCCGCTTCTGTCGTTACAGGCAAAGGCAAAATCGTGGGCGGCGTTTTGGCCGTCTTGGCCGTGCTCGTCGTCGTTGCTATCGTGGTGATTAACTCTGGATTGTTTACCGCGACTGATATTCAGATTCAGGGAAGCGAGCATGTGACGAAGCACGATGCTATCCAGCTGATCGATTTGCCCGAGGGAACGTCGCTTTTTAACGTCGATCCCGACCAGATTACCGAGGACCTCAAGCAGAACCCGTGGGTCTCGGGCGTGGATGTCCAACGTCAGTTCCCACATACGCTCATCATTACGCCGATGGAGCGCAAGGTCATTGCAATTGCCTATATCAGCTCCGATGACCTTGCCTGGGCCATCGGGGATGATGACACCTGGATCGCCCCGCTGTCGACGTCGGTCGAAGTGGATGACCAGGGCAACGTCATCACGACGGGGCAGGGCTCAAATACCCTGACCGGTATTGATGCCGCGCTGGCGCTCGCTAAGCACTATGGCGCGGTGTTGTTGACTGATGTCTCGGCGGATGTCGCTCCGGTTTCCGGCCAGGCGGTGAGCTCCAAGGCCGTTAAGGCTGGCTTGGATTATGTGCGTGGTTTTTCGAGCGAGTTCTTGGGACAAGTCAAGGATATTTCCACGCCTTCGGTCGAAGCCATCTCGGCAAACCTCAATAACGGCATTGAGGTGTCGCTGGGCGATTCGAACGATATCGTCAAGAAGGAGCGCGTAGTCACCAAGCTGCTTTTGCAGGTAGAGGGCGTAACGTATATCAATGTGCGCTCTCCGGGTAACTATACATTTAGGAACGCTCCGACCTCATAGCGCTGGTTGATGCTTTGTTGAGGGGCCATACCACGCCGTTTATCTGGTTTGTTTGGTTTTCACGGTCAATTATTTGACTGATACGTTCATAATGTGCAACCATAATACGGTTTACCTTTGCATTTACTTTCAACCTGAAGGTTAATGTGCGCAGGGGTCGACCCATGCTATGGCTATAACCTTTGTTCGGAGGACCGACATGCACGAGACAGAGATCAACAACTACCTTGCCGTCATTAAGGTGGTCGGCGTCGGCGGCGGCGGTACCAACGCGGTCAATCGAATGATCGAAGAGGGCATCCGCGGCGTCGAGTTTGTTGCCATCAACACCGATGCTCAGGCACTCGCGATCTCTGATGCCGATATCAAGGTGCACATCGGCACCGACCTTACCCGCGGCCTGGGCGCCGGCGCCAACCCCGAGGTTGGCCGCAAGGCTGCCGATGAGTCCCGCGACGACATTGCCGAGGCGCTCGCTGGCGCCGACATGGTGTTCATCACCTGCGGCGAGGGCGGTGGCACCGGTACCGGCGCTGCTCCCATCGTTGCCGATATCGCGATGAACGAGGTCGGCGCACTGACCGTCGCCGTCGTGACCAAGCCCTTCACCTTCGAGGGCCGCAAGCGCAAGAAGAGCGCCGAGGAGGGCATTAAGACCCTCTCCGATTGCGTCGATACCATGATCGTCATCCCCAACGATAAGCTGCTCGACATCGCCGAGAAGAAGACTACCATGCTCGAGGCCTTCGCGATTGCCGATGGCGTCCTTTCCCAGGGCACCCAGGGCATCACCGACCTCATCACCGTCCCCGGTATCATCAACCTGGACTTCGCCGATGTTAAGACCATCATGAAGCAGGCCGGTACCGCCATGATGGGTATCGGTACCTCTTCTGGGGATACCCGTGCCGTCGACGCTGCCCAGCAGGCCATCTCCAGCCCGCTGCTCGAGAGCTCCATCGATGGTGCCACACGCGTGCTGCTCTCCATCGCCGGTTCCAAGGACCTGGGCATCCAGGAGATCAGCGACGCCGCCGACGTTGTCGCCAACGCCGTCGACCCCGAGGCCAACATCATCTTCGGTACCGTTGTCGACGAGTCCCTGGGCGATCAGGTGCGTATCACCGTCATCGCTACGGGCTTCTCCGACTCCAACGTCAACCGTCAGGACGAGCTCTTTGCTGCTCAGCAGTCTCAGAGCAAGGCCGCTGCCTCCGCTGAGCCGCAGCGCACCGCTCCTGCCACGAGCCCGGCTCAGGCCGCTCCGACCCGCAACGTCGGTGGCACCGAGCTTCCTAACTTCGGCAACGATCAGTTCGAGCTTCCCGACTTCCTGAAGCGCGGTAGCTTCTAAGTCGTTCTTTGCATTGTTGTGCACAGGGGCGTGTCCGTATGGACGCGCCCTTTTTATTTCGACTTTGTAAACTAGAACCTCCAATCTCTTTACGTTCCCTTTACGATTGCCCCCAGCGCAGCAGGTATCCTTTTAGAGAAGTATGACAGCCGTATAAACGCGGGCTGTAGCGGCGATGCCGCGGTACTTGTGTTATTAGGAGGCTTTAGTATGGCAGCACGTGCGGACAAAGTTTCGCGTGTCGACCATGATGGAGTTACGTTGGTGGAGGGCGCGACATCCGATGTTCGCTTTGCCTTCACCGAGCGCGCCGGTGGCGTTTCCGAAGATGCGTACTCCTCACTCAACTTGGGCTCGCATGTTGGCGATGACCCCTTTGCTGTTCAAGAAAATCGTTGTCGTGCGCTCGAGGCTATGGGTGCCGCCGAGTGCGAGCACAACCTGCTCGTTCCCAATCAGGTCCATGGTGATCATATCGTTGCGGTGACCTCGAACGGCGCCGATGACCTTGAGGACGTTCGCGAGCAGATTGCCGAGGGCTGTGATGCCATCGTCTGCACGGCGCATAACGTGCCCGTGCTGCTCTGCTTTGCCGACTGCGTTCCCGTGGTGCTGGTGGCCCCCGGCGGATTTGCCGTGGTGCACTCCGGTTGGAAGGGCACGATTGCACGTATTTCCGCCAAGGCGTGCCAGGCGCTTTGCGATGCTGCCGGTTGCGATGCGAGCGACGTTTCCGCCTATATCGGCCCCCATATCTTGGGTGACGAATATGAGGTATCCCAGGAACTCATGGATCGCTTTGCCGCCGAGTTCTCTTGCATCGATGCGAATACCTCTCGCATGCTTGATCTTTCCGCTGCCATTCGCGAGGCGCTGGTAGATGTCGGTGTCGACGCGGATAATATCGTGGATACCCAGCTTTCGACCGTGCGTCAGAACGACCGCTTTTATTCCTACCGTAACGAGGACGGCACCTGTGGGCGCCATGCTGCGATCGGCGTGATGCTATGAGAAAGATCGTATCGGTCCTGAGCGCCGCTGTGCTTACGCTTACGCTGTGCGCCTGTTCTTCGGGATCTTCTACCTCTTCCATTACCGTTGCCGGCTCCACGACCTGCCTTCCTATCGCCGAGATTGCGGCCGAGGGCTTTAAGGAGGAGACCGGCATCGACGTGCTCGTTTCCGGTTTGGGTTCTTCCGCTGGGATCGAGGCCGTCAGCGCCGGCACGGCCGATATCGCCAGCTCCTCCCGTGGACTCAATGCCGACGAACAGGATCTGGGCCTGACTCCCATCGTCATTGCCCACGACGGTATTGCGGTCATCGTGAACGACGACAACCCCGTCGATAACCTCTCGACCGAGCAGCTCCGCGATATCTACGCCGGCAAGATTACCAATTGGAAAGAGGTCGGTGGCGAGGACCTGAGGATTCAGGTCATCAACCGAGACGAGGCGTCCGGTACGCGCGAGGCCTTCCGTACCATCGTGATGGATGGCACGCCGTTCGATCGCCGCTCGGCCGTTCTTTCGGGTACGGGCCAGGTGCGCGACGTGGTATCTCGTTCGCGTGGGGCCATCGGCTACATTTCGCTGGGCTTCGTCGATAGCCTCAACGCCAAGACCTCGGTCAAGGCTGTCTCGGTCAATCATGTTGAGGCGTCCGAGAAGACGGTCGCGAGTGGCGGCTATCCCATCTCGCGCGACCTTTACTTCTTTGTGAAGGGTGCGCCTTCGCAGCAGGCGCAGGATTACATCGACTACGTGACGTCCGAAAAGATGGACAAGCAGATTCGCGAGGCGGGCTTTATTCCCGTCACCAACGACGAGAAGGGGAGTGAGTAGCATGGAAGCACAGGAAAACTCCCAGACTGAGCAGAATGCTCAGGCACCCAAGAAGCGCGAGCTGGCGCTCGTATCGCGCAGTACCTATATCAAGGAGAAGGCGCTGCAGTGGATCTTCTTTGCCTGCGCGTTTTTGGCGGTCGTTACCGTCATCCTGATTTTTGTCTTTACTACGTACTCGGCGCTGCCCGTCTTTACCGACATCGGTCTGGCGGACTTCTTTAGCTTTACGTGGGCGCCCTCTGAGGGCCACTACGGAATCTTGTCGCTGCTTGCCGGCTCGGGTCTGGTGACCGTCGGTGCGCTCGCCATGGGCGTGCCGCTAGGTGTGGGCACGGCCGTGTACCTGGTCGAGATCGCCGGCAAGCGCGTGCGCAAGCTCATCAGCCCTGCCGTCGACCTGCTGGCCGGCATCCCTTCTATCATCTACGGCTTTTTCGGCATGATCATCATCCGCCCGTTTATCGCACAACTGACCGGCGGCCTTGGTTTTGGTGCGCTGACGGCGTGGTTTGTGCTCGCCATCATGATCGTCCCTACCATCACCACGCTCACCATCGATGCCCTCAATTCCATTCCCATGGGCATTCGCGAGGCATCGTATGCCATGGGTGCTACTAAGTGGCAGACCATCTATAAGGTCGTGCTACCTGCCGCTAAGCTGGGTATCGTGGATGCCATCGTGCTGGGTATGGGCCGTGCCATCGGAGAGACCATGGCCGTGCTCATGGTCGTGGGTAACGCCCCGGTTATTCCCGACAGCATTGCGAGCCCTATCTCGACGCTCACGAGCCAGATCGCGCTCGACATGAGCTATTCCTCGGGTCTGCATCGCTCGGCGCTGTTCGGCATGGGCGTGGTCCTGTTTATCATCTCCGCCACGCTGGTGGGCATCGTTCGTCTGATTTCCAAGAAGAAGAGGGGGTAGGCTATGTCCGATTCCGTTGACACGACGGTCGATACGACCTCGTCGCGCGAGCGCATCAAGCGTGCCCTTTCCCACGGCAAGAAGGGCCGCATCAACAAGGACCTGTCCAACAAGATCATGCTTGGCGTGTTTCGTGCCGCTGCCTACATCACCACGCTGGTGCTGGTCGCTATCATCGCCTACGTGGCCATCAACGGCCTGCCACACATCTCGCTCGACTTTATCTTCGGTTGGCCCCAGGGCGTCAACGCCGAGGGCGGAATTTGGCCCACGATCGTCTCGACCGTCTACGTGACGGCGCTCGCCATGCTTATCTGCACGCCGATCGCTGTGCTGGCAGCCGTCTATCTGGCCGAGTACGCCAAGCAGGGCAAGGTCGTCGAGCTCATTCGCTACGCTGCTGACGCTTTGGCCTCGGTGCCCTCCATCGTTATGGGCCTGTTTGGCTACGCCTTGTTTGTCGAGGCCATGGGCCTGGGCCTTTCGATGGTCTCGGCCGCCCTGGCACTCGCGCTCTTGATGCTTCCCATCGTCATGCGTACCACCGAAGAGGCCATTCGCGCCGTTCCGCGCTATATCCGCTGGGGCGCATATGGCCTGGGCGCCACCAAGTGGCAGGTTGTCTCCAAGATCGTGCTTCCTTCTGCCTTTGGCCGTATTGCCACGGGCATCGTTCTCGCCATCGGCCGTGCCATTGGCGAGACCGCGGTGGTGCTCTATACCATGGGGCAGGCCATCAATCTACCTATTTCGCCGCTCGATTCCGGCCGCCCCATGACGGTTCACCTGTATCTGCTTGCCAACGACGGCATCAACATGAACGCAGCCTACGGCACCGCGCTCTTGCTGATGGTGATCATTCTGGCCTTCAACCTGTTTGCGCGCTTCCTGTCGCGCAAGCGTCGCTAGTTAAGGAGTCCCATGTCCGTTTATCAGTCCGCTCCCACGTTGGAGCAAGCGGCCATTACGGCCAAGGATTTCAACTTTTGGTACGGTGACTTTCATGCGCTGACGGGGCTTGACCTCAACATCGCCAAAAACGCCATCACCTCCTTCATTGGCCCTTCGGGCTGCGGCAAGTCGACGTTTTTGCGCTGCATCAACCGCATGAATGACCTGATCGAGGGCACGCGCGTCGAGGGCACCATGACGCTCGACGGCAACGATATCTATGCCGAGGGTGTCGACCCGGTCGATCTCCGTCGTCGCGTGGGCATGATCTTTCAGCAGCCCAACCCGTTTCCTAAATCCATCTACGAGAATGTCGCCTTTGGCCCTCGTCTGCAGGGCGTGACTAGCAAAAGTGACCTCGATGACATCGTGGAAGAATCGCTCAAGCGCGCCAACCTCTGGAAAGAGGTATCCAATCAGCTCAACAAGGATGGTTTGGCGCTCTCGGGCGGTCAGCAGCAGCGTCTGTGCATCGCGCGCGTGCTTGCGGTGCAACCCGATGTCCTTCTGATGGACGAGCCCTGCTCCGCCATCGACCCCACGTCCGTCTCTAAGGTCGAGGATCTGATGGCCGAGCTGGCGCCCGAGATGACGATCATCATCGTCACGCATTCAATGCAGCAGGCAGCTCGCATTAGCGACTACACCGCATTCTTCTTGCAGGAAGTTGCCGGCGAGCCCGCTACGCTCATCGAGTATGGTCAAACCGACGCGATCTTCACCAGCCCGGTGGACTCGCGGACGGAAGACTATATCACCGGCCGCTTTGGCTGATCGGTGCGACTAGTCCCAAGCCGATCGGATCTGGTCCGGTGCGTATTCACTGTGCGGGCGGCATGACCGCACCCAACTGATTGGAGTGAACCATGCGCAAACTGTTTTCCCGTCAGCTCATCGAGGCCCGTCACGAGATGCTGAGCATCTACGAGGCCGTCGATCTGGCCCTCCACGATGCCGTGAAGGCCTATGTGACCGACGACCGCAAGCTCGCCACCAAGACCAAGAAGCGCACGCTTTCGATTGACGCACGCTGCGCCAACCTGGAGGCCGTCTGCTACAACCTGATTGCCACGCAGTCACCGGTCGCCTCCGACTTCCGCTTGCTGCAGACGATCATCTACGTCGACTTTAACCTGCAGCGCATGACCGATAAGGTTCGCCAGATTTGCCGCGCCACGCGTCATATGATCAAGGCCGACATCTCGCTGCCCAAGGAGCTTGTCGGCACGGTCGAGGCCGAGGCTGAGGCCGTCTACCAGGTGCTGGGCTCTTCGCTTTCTGCGCTCGTCACCAACGACATGTCCATCATCTGCAACTTGGCCGTCGAGGACGAGCCAGTGCACGCCGCCTACGAGAAGTTCTTCCGCACCTTTAACCGCATGGACACGGGCGATTTTATGGACGACGACAGCAACTATGACGACCTGCGCCGCGCCATCATGGTATCGCGCTATCTCGATCGCATCGCCTCGATTTCCATCGATGCCGCCTGCCGTCTGACCTTCCTGTTGACCGGACAGCGTATGACTGCCGGTGATATCGCCTGCACTGATGAGGATGAGCTCGAGAGCATGCGCGTGCCTTCGGGCGAGGGTGTTATCATGAGGCCCGCCGTCGATGCACGCTACGTTGCCAAGGTGCCCGTTAACGAGGTTAGCGAGGGTCTTCGCTACCTGCTCGATCATCTTGAGGATGAGGACGATGGCGAGGACGACGAGGAGTAAGTAACCCCGTTCGTCGAAAGATTGTAAATACCTAAGTGAGCGCGGCCTTGCACATGCGGGGCCGCGCTCTTGCGTTAGCATGGGACTACTTGTTTGGCTGTCAGCGGAGGCGATTGGCAATGGATAACTATTTGGACTTGATGCGCGCTCGCCGCGAGCAGATTCTGGAACGTTTTTATGCGGCGCTCGATCGCGCGGGCCGTCCCCACGACGCCGCGAGCCTCATTGCCGTGTCCAAGACCGTTGGTGTCGATGAGACCGTTGCCGCCATCCAGGCGGGGTATCGCCATTTTGCCGAGAACCGCCCGCAGGAGCTGGTTCGCAAGCTCACGGGTCTGGCGGAGCATCCGGAGCTGCCCGAGGTGCGCTTCGATATGATCGGCAACCTGCAGACCAATAAGATCAATGCGGTGCTGGGCTCAGCCGAGCTGATTCACTCGGTGGGTTCGCTGCATCTGGCGCGGGCGATCTCGAGCCGTGCTGTTCGCAAGATTGAGGCAGGCGAGCTCGTCGGCCCCCAGCGTGTGCTCATTGAGGTCAATGTGAGTGGTGAGGAGTCGAAGGGAGGCTTTTCACCCGATGAGATTCGCGCCGCCGCGGGTGAGCTTGCAGAACTTGAGGGAATTTGCGTACAGGGGCTTATGACTATGGCGCCCCGGGGGAATAAGGATGTGGCACGCCGCACCTTTGCGGGGCTTCGTGAGCTGAGGGATGAGCTGGAGGCGGCGCATCCCGATTTGAACCTGCCTGAGCTTTCCTGCGGTATGAGCGAGGACTTTGAGTCTGCCCTTGAGGAGGGCTCTACGCTCGTTCGCCTGGGCAGGGTAGTATTTAGCCCGGAGTTTGCAGTAAAATAAGGCTCTGAAGTGCGCACTGATTATCGGGGCGCCTGCACTAAACCGCGAGAGGACACAACCATGGGCTTCCTTGACGAGATTAAAAATAAGATGCACCTGGGCGGCCAGCAGGGTTACGACCAGGGTTATGGCCAGGACGACGACTACGGCTACGATGACGGCTACGACGATGGCTATCAGAACAACGGCTACAGTGGTGCTTCGGGCGAGGGCTTCTACACCCAAGACGAGCCGAGCAACGGCCTGCTTGGCCAGACGCGCCGCGGTGAAGCTGAGTCGGTTGCCGTGTATACGCGCTCTGGTCAGCTGGTCGGCGATGACTCCCGCCATGCCACGACGTATAACCCGCCTTCGCGCTCGCAGGACAGTGTTGCGAGCGGTTATCGTCCTGGTGCCTATGACACGCCGTCGAGCTACGCCGAGAATACCCGCGCCCGTGCCGCCGCTGCACCCGCGCCTGCACCGAGCGATGCCTCGGCCTATGCGAGCAATATCATCAACGCCACGCCGCAGCTGCCGGCCTATGTCCTGCGCCCCGAGAGCTATGACGACGTGGAGACCGTGGTGCGCCGCGTTCGCACCAAGCAGCCTGTCGCACTGATTTTTGTGGGCGTACGCACCGAAGTTGCCAAGCGCGTCTTGGACTTCTCTTACGGCTTTGCCTGCGGTCTGGGTGCCACGGTCAAGGAGGTGGGCGACCGCGTGTTCATGGTGCTGCCCGCCGGTTGCGAGGTCAAAGATTCCGATCTCAAGAAGCTTCGTGCCGACGGCTACCTTAAGTAAAGACAAGACGAGGAGATTCCCATCAACATCTACACTATCGTCCAGCTGGTCAACACGCTGTTCAACTTCTATTCCACGCTCATTGTCGTCTACTGCTTTATGACGTGGATTCCCATGAAGCAGGGTGGTTTGCTTCAGGATATTGCCGCGGTGCTTGATAGCGTGTGCGGTCCGTGGCTCAACCTGTTCCGTCGTTTCATCCCGCCGATGGGCGGTATCGATTTTTCGCCGGTCGTTGCGATTATTGCGTTGCAGTTGGTGCAGAGGCTGGTTCTGCAGCTTCTTATAGGTATACTCGTGTAGAACTGACTTAGTAACTTACGTCGGGCGTGTAGCGCCGAGGCGATGAAAAGGAGACTTGTTATGGCTATTACCCCTGCAGACATCCAGGCTCAGACTTTCTCTGAGGCCAAGCGTGGCTACGATCCTGCTGAGGTCGACGTCTTCTTGGAGACGCTGTCCTCCGAGGTTGACGCTATGCTCGCTAAGATCGTCGACCTTAAGGGTCGCCTGACTGCTACCGAGCAGCAGCTTGCCGATACGCAGGCTCAGCTTGCCCAAGCTCAGGATGCCACCGCCCAGGCCGTTCCTGCCGCCCCCGTGGCTGCTCCCGCCCCTGACTTCTCCGCTCAGGAGCGCCAGATTTCCGCTGCCCTGATCGCTGCCCAGCAGACCGCTGAGACCATCGTCAACGATGCCAACGAGAACGCTGAGCGTATCCGCAACGAGGCTGACGCCAAGGCCCGCGAGGTTATCCGCCAGGCTCTGACCGAGAAGCAGGCCGAGCTCGAGGAGATCGATCGTCTCAAGGCTTCCCGTGAGGAGTTCAAGGCAGAGTATCTCAAGCTCATCCAGCGCTTCATGGACGATGCCCAGAATTCCTTCCCGGCCGATCTGATGGCCTCCACGCCGGTCGGTTCTGCCGCTTCTCCTGCAGTGACTGTTCCCGCCGAGCCGCTGCCCGTCGCTGACCCGGTTGTCCCCGTGGCCGATCCCTTCGCCCCGATCGACAACTTTGCTGCCGACGACCTGGACTAACATTCGGCCTACAATTTAGTGCCTAGAAAGGACCCGCAGCTTGCGGGTCCTTTTTTATGACTGTGCCGGAGTGCGTAACATAAAAAACCGAGCCCTGCACATAATGGCGCAGAACTCGGCGAACGGGTGAGCGGTCAAGGGTAGGTTTTAAGGCATGTCCCAAAACCTACTTGAGGAGGAAGTCGGAGAGGGGAATGGTACGGGCCTCGCGATGCTCGGGATCGGCGATGTGGTCGGCAGGATATCCACAGACGAGCATGTGATAGGGATAGACGCCCTTGGGCAGATTGAACTGCTCCTGCGCCACCTCAGGCTTAAAATGGCATACCCAGCACGTTCCCAGGCCCTGCTCGGTGGCCTCCATCATCATCTGATCGCACACTATGGACGTATCGATTTCACTGGAATTCATCTGGTCATACGGGCGCACCCAAGCGTCTTCGGTAACGCTACAAATAAGGAAGATGAGCGGAGCGCCAAAGATAGATCCATCACGAGCAAACCGAGGCTGACAAGCAGCAGCCTTCTCCAGAAGCTCAGGCGTATCCAGCACCATCACACGAGAAGGATGATTATTACAAGCAGAAGGAGCAATCCGCCCAGCCTCAACAATGATATCCACCACAGCCTGCTCAACAGCCCGAGCCTCAAATTCACGACAAGAATACCGACCCCGAGCCAGATCCAAATAACTCACAACCAAGCCCTCCAAATTCAGTGTATCAACCCAAAGCAAAACAAAGGGTACCCAAAGCCCGATCCAGCCAAACGTTTAAGGCGGTCCCAAAGTTCCCAATCGGGCTCAAAGGCCCTGTCAACAAAAGCCTCATTGCTTTCAAAGTATCAGCCAAAGTTCCCAATGGTGGTACGTAAGGCGAAGGGCCGGCCACGGTTTGCTTTCGAACGACTCTGCAAAGCAGCCGGAGTGAGAAAGCAAACCGTGGCCGGCCCTTCGCCGCCGGGACACGTACCCCCAATTAACTGTTCTTCATGACAATCGAATCCACGACATCGGCCACATTCTCACAGCAGTCAGCGCAGTACTCCAGGAAGGCGTAAACGTCACGCCAGGCGATGACCTCGAGCGGGTCCTTGCCGTTGACGTGCAGGTTGCGCATAGCGTTGATGTAGAGCTCGTCGGCCTCGGACTCGATCGTGTTGATCTGGATGACGAGTTCGCGCAGGGTCTTGGACTTGCGGTAGTTGGGCAGCTCGACCATCAGGTCCTTCATGGCGCGGCAGGCGTCGGTCACCTTGTGGGCGATCACGATGGCATCGGGATGGATGCTCTGGATGTTGGTGAAGTAGACGCGCTGCACGACGCCCTCGATACGGTCGAGCACCGTGTCGAGCGAGCAGCTCATCAGGTCCAGGTCCTCGCGCTCAAGCGGGGTGATAAAGGCCGTGAGCAGAGCGTCCTCAAGCTCATGGTGCTTCTTATCGGCCGCATGCTCGATCGCGTGCATCTTGTCGAGCATATCGTGAATCTTCGCGGGATCGAAGTTCTCGAAAATCTTGGTGAGCAACTCTGCGGCCTGGACGGCTAGGTCGGCGCAAGCAACGTAGTTGTCAAAGTAGAACGAATCGGGTTTCTTTGCCATGGGTGGGTCCTTTCGAGGCGAAGACGGGTGGGCGAAGTATTACGGTCCGGATGGACGTTCGGTTTGACTAGATGAACATCATGAACAGCTTGGCCATGACAAAGCTGATGAGTCCGCAGGCGGGGAAGGTGAAGAACCAGGTGAACATCATGTCCTTGACCACGCCGAAGTTGATGGCCGAAAGGCGCTTGACGGCGCCGACGCCCATGATGGCGCAGGTCTTGATGTGGGTGGAGGACACCGGGATACCGGTAAGGGTGGCAAGCAGCAGATTCGCGGCGCCTGCGAGGTCGGCGGAGAAGCCCTGATACTTTTCGAGCTTGACCATGCTCTGGCCGACGGACTTGATGATGCGCTCGCCGCCCACGCTGGTGCCGATACCCATGGTGGCCGAGCACAGCAGCATAATCCAGATGGGAATGCCGGCATCGCCGACGCTCGTCTGGCCGTTGGCGAAGGCCACGCCTAAAAAGAGCACGCCGATGAACTTCTGTCCATCTTGCGCGCCGTGCATAAAGCTCATGGCCGCGGCACTCGCAATCTGAGCGTATTTAAAGAAGACATTGGCACGTCGCCTATTGGCGGCGGCAAACAGAATCGAGACGAGTTTGCACAGAATCCAGCCCATGACAAAGCCCAGGCCGATGGAGAGCGCCAGGCCGTAGATGACCTTCATCCACTCGTGGACGTTGACGCTGTTCGCGCCGCCGAGGGCGATAGCGGCACCGGTCAGGCCGGCGATAAGGCTGTGGCTTTGCGAGGTGGGGATACCAAAACGCGATGCCGTGGCACCGTAGACGACGATGGAGAACAGAGCAGCGCAGAGGCACGCAAGCGCCATGGTGCTGTTTCCGCCAAAGTCGACGATATGTGAGATGGTGTTGGCGACGCTCGCGTTAAAGTGCGTCATGATGAGCACGCCCAAGAAGTTGAATGCGGCGCTCATGAGAATGGCGGCGCGGGCGGGCATGCAACGCGTGGTGACGCAGGTCGCGATGGCGTTGGGCGCGTCGGTCCATCCGTTGACGAAGATGGCGCCGAGCGCGAGAATCACGGTGACGGCAAGGACTGGGTTCGACACAATTTGGCCGAGGAAGGTTGAGAACGTTACGTCCATATATGGGCTTTCTCGAAGTTTGCAGACACGTTACAAAAACATGATAAATCGTATCACCTCCTGTGGGTTTCTTTACCGAGTTCTGATGGGAGAAGTGAATTTTTTGGCACTAAAATTGAATATTAGCCCTGTTGACCGCGGGTATTCTTTTTGCTAACACGCCATGAGGACACGCGTGCGCGCCCCAACACCCCAAAACCACAGTCTGTTCGCTTTACAACATACAAACATGCGTTCGATAATAGAGGGCATGGAATATCGACAGACAGACGGCAAAACTCGGCGCGTGCACAAGCAGTATGTGGACGTCGTGGCTCGCATCCTCGCGGGCGGACAGGTCGTGCCGGTCACCGTCTGCTGGGTCGACGGCCGTTGTTTTACGATCGACGAAATTATCTCGACCATTGGGTTTGGCCTGATGGTCCACGGCATCCGTACGGCAACATATAAGGTGCGTTTTGGCAGGCACGCGACCGAGTTGTATCTGGAGGACCAGACGCGCGAGCGGGCGGACGGCTCGCAGGCGCACGTGATGCGTTGGTGGGTCTGGGCCTTTGATCGTACGCTTGAGGGCGAGCGCCGTAGGTAAGGACGTACAGCATTCGGGTACAATGGCAGAAATCTTGTCACCTACGGCGCTGTTGTGCGCTTTTGAAAGGACGAAGTATGAACGATATCCAGGGCTATCAGAACGGCCCCATCGAGACCGGCGCAAGTCGCGCTAAGGAGATGTCGCCGCGCGCGTACAATCTTGCCATGTCTGCCCTCATCTTCTTGGGCTTTTGCGCCATGGGCGCCGGTGCTTACTTTACGAGCACCATGGCGTTTGCCCGCATGATGATGAGCGGCGCCGCCCTGCCACTGGTCTTTGGCTCGTTTATCCTGACTATTGTCGGTATCGTCATGATGTCGGCTGCTGCGGGCAAGCAGTCCGTGGGCCTGTCGCTCGTGGGTTACGTGATCTTTGCGAGCACCTTTGGCCTGACCGCGTCGTTTGGCCTTGCCAACTATGACCTGCCCACTATCAACACCGCCTTTATCGCCACGGCCGCCATCACCTTTGTCTTTGGTGCGCTGGGCGTGACCTTCCCCAAGTTTTTCCAGCGCGTATATGGCATCGGTTTTGGCATTCTGCTCGCCACGATTCTGGTCGAGATCGTGCTGATGTTCATGGGTGTCTCGCAGACCATCACCGACCTGATCGTGATCGTGGTGTTCGCCGGCTTTATTGGCTACGACACCTATGTTGCCACGACGGTGCCGCCCACGCTGCCCAATGCGGTGCTCATGGCGTCTAACCTGTTCGTGGACATTATCAACGTGTTCCTGCGCATTCTGAACATCCTCGGCCGTCGCGATTAAAGCGCGGCATTGCGACGCTTCCTGCCGGACACGGTAAAACGATACGAAAGGCGGTCCTTCGGGGCCGTCTTTTTTGTGCGCGGCGGGGTATCATGGATGGGAAAAAGCCGATAGCGGCAGCGACAGGAAAGGTGGCCACGTATGGCAGATGTCGACAACAGGAACCGTAACCGTAGGTCTAACCGAGCGGGTCAGCCCAATCCCAAGCGCGAGGCGCGTGCCAAGGCCGCCGAGCGCCATGTGGCGGCTGTGTCCGAGGCCTACGCCAAGGACATCGAGCGTTCGCTTACCGGCGTGCGCGAGTTCGATGGTATGCCTGCCGGTTTTGTCGCGGCGATGAAGGCCAAGGCCCAAGCGGCTGCGGCTGCTGAGGAGCAGGCTGCCGAGGACGTCGAGGCTGCTGAGGCTGTCGAGGTTGAGGCCGCTGAGGTGGAGACTGCGGTCGAGCCTGAGGTGGCGCTCGGTTCCACCGAGTTGGCCGACGAGGCTGAGTCCGCGCCCGCGGAGGAGGCTGCTCCGGTCCTGCCCGAGGTCACCGTGCTTGATGCCTCCGCCACGCAGGCAATCCTCGATAACGGCCGCGGCTATGCGCAGTTCTGCGATATGGCCGTGCTTGCCTTTGCCTCGTTTACCAATCCGGGCGGCGGCTATATCCAGGGCTACCTGGGCCAGGAGGCGACGCTCTGCGCCGATTCGTACCTGTACAACGTGCTCGACAAGCAGCGCAAGTGGTACGGCGAGAACCGTCGCCGCAACATCAACTGCGAGCTGTACCGCAATCGTGCGCTGGTGGTGCCCGCCGTGCGCTTCGACCGCAACCACGTGCACGCCTATGCCGACGTAATCGTCGCCGCTGCACCCAACGCCAAGCGCGCCCGCCAGGAGTACCGCGTGAGCGACGACGCCCTGTTGGATGCCCTGCGCGACCGTATCCGCTTTGTGCTTGCCATCTGCGACGAGCTGGGTCGCGAGAAGCTCGTACTGGGCGCTTGGGGCTGCGACAACAACGGCTTTGACGCCGAGGCCGTGGCCGAGCTCTTCCGCAAGGAGCTCGCATCGGGCGACTTCAAGGTCAAGCAGGTCTTCTTTGCCGTGCCCTCTACGCGCTGGGACGAGGACTTTGCCAAGTTCAAGCACGTGCTGGCAAACTTCCCCGAACGCAACGAGGAGTCCTATGCCCAGGCTGCCGCCCGTGCTGCAGCCGCTCGTGCCGTCGAGCAGGCCGAGGCTGCTGCCGAGGATGATGAGGACGAGGACGATTGGCGCAAATACTTGTAAACGGTGCGCGTGATGCGACATGCCGAGCCGACGGGGGCTGCTCCCGTCGGCTTTTTACTAAAGGAAGGGCTTACGATGAAAAACGTTCTGTGCTTTGGTGATAGCAATACCTATGGCTATGATCCGGCTGGTATGCGCGATGGCACCGCGGTGCGCTATGCGCAGGATGTGCGCTGGTGCGGCGTGGCGCAGCGTGACCTAGGCGATGGCTGGCATGTGATTGAGGAGGGGCTCAACGGCCGCACGACGGTGCGCGACGATATGTGCCATCTGGACACTAACCTCAACGGCATTCGCGCGCTTCCGATGCTGCTCGAGGCCCATAAGCCGCTGGAAGCCATTGTGATCATGCTGGGCACCAACGACTGTAAGACGGTCTTCAACGTGACAGCTTCCGATATCGCCCGTGGCGCCATGGCGCTGATTCGCGCCGTCCGCGCGTTTCCGTGGACCGACGCTGCGCCTTGTCCGCGCATTCTGCTGATGGCTCCTATCAAGATCAAGCCGCAGATCGCCGATGTGTATATGACCGACTTTGACGAGCATTCCGTTGAGGCATCTGAGCATTTTGGCGAGTACTATGCGCACGTGGCAGAGCAGTTTGGCTGCGACTTTTTGAATGCCGCCGATTTTGCCGAGCCGGGCGATATCGACTATCTGCATATGATGCCCGAAAGTCACGAGAGCCTGGGCCACGCCGTGGCAGCCAAGCTCAAAGAGATGCTCGGTGAGTAGCGCGACCCCAAGCCACCACAAAGGTACCTTTGCGGTGGCTTGTTTCGTTTGTCTTGATCTGTAACAGTTCTAAGGCCGAAAACGGGCTAGATGTTACAGATTGAGATTATTTAGGTCGATATCGGTCGTTTGTCTTGATCTGTAACATCTAGGGTCGATTTTGCCGAGTTACTGTTACAGATCGAGATCTCTTCTCAGCGGAATTAGAATATCTCGATCTGTAACAGGTGGGCCGAAAAATGGGCTCTAACTGTTACAGATCGAGACGTTTGTGGTAGCCACCGCAAAGGTGTCTGTCCCCTTTGCGGTGGTTTTGGGCTGCGGGCTTTAGTACTGCCACATATGGTTGACGGGGCCGGAACCTTTGCCCATGTCAAAGCCGGCGGCGAGAGCTCCGGTTAGGTAGGCCTTGCCGGCGTTGACGGCGTCGGCAAGTTCCATGTCCTGGGCCAGCGCGCAGGCGATGGCGGACGAAAGCGTGCAGCCAGTGCCATGCGTGTTGCCGGTCTCGATGCGCTTGTGGCGGAACCACGTGGTGAGTGGATCGCCCAGGTGGTTGCCCTCGTCATCGAGCGGCGCGGGCTCTGCTAGCACATCGTTGGCTTCGTTGACAAGATGCCCACCCTTAACGAGGGACGCGCAGCCAAAGCGGCGGGTGAGAAGCATGGCGGCATTTTGCTGTGTGCGCTCGGAATCGACCTCGTAATCGAGCAGCGCCATAGCCTCGGGAATGTTGGGCGTGATGACGGTTGCCAACGGGAACAGGCGGCGGGTGAGTGCCTCGGAGGCATCCTCGGCAATGAGACGAGCGCCCGAGGTGGCGACCATGACGGGGTCGACGACCACGTTCGTTGCGTTCCAAGCGCTCAAGCGGTCGGCGATGACTTCGATAATCTCGACAGAAGAAACCATGCCGATCTTGACGGCGCTCGGGCGGATGTCGTCAAAGACAGCGTCGATTTGCGCGGCTACGATATCTGGCGAGATATCCTGCACGGCGGTGACGCCCAGGGTGTTCTGTGCGGTGATGGCTGTAATGGCCGTCTCGGCATACAGGCGGTGCGCCGTAATGGTCTTGATGTCGGCCTGAATGCCGGCACCGCCGCTGGAATCGGATCCCGCGATGGATAGAACGGCGGGTACCTTACTGCGATCCATGTTCGCTCCCTTGTCCGGTTGGATTCAAATGGGTCTTTAAGCCTGCATTATAAAGATGCCCGGGCCGGCTGTATGCCGATCCCGGGCGGGCGATGCAATCTTTACGCAAATGTTAGCAAATGTTCACACGTCAACAATTGACGGGCGCTGTAGCAGGTTTGCGGGCGATTGCCGCGTAAAGGCTAATCCTCCATGCCAAGATCAATCGTCGTGCCTTCGAACACCTTGTTAACGGTGCGGACAGCACACATCTTGCCGCACATGGTACAAGTACCCTCAGTGGCGGCAGGGGATTCCTCATAGCGCTTCTTGCCGGTGACCGGGTCGAGAGCACACTTCCACATGGCATCCCAGTCGAGTTTGCGGCGTGCCTGGCCCATCTTGTCGTCCATGTCGCGGGCGTGCGGCACCTTCTTGGCGATATCGGCGGCATGTGCGGCGATCTTAGTGGCCATGAGGCCGTCGAGCACATCCTGGGCGTTAGGCAGGCATAGGTGCTCTGCCGGCGTCACGTAGCACAGGAAGTCGGCGCCGGAGCTTGCGGAGATGGCGCCGCCGATGGCTGCGGTGATGTGGTCGTAACCCACGCCGATATCGGTCACCAGCGGCCCCAGCACATAGAACGGGGCGTTGTGGCACAGGCGCTTCTGCAGCTTCATGTTGGCGGCGATCTCGTCGAGCGCCATGTGGCCCGGTCCCTCGACCATAACCTGGACGCCGGCGGCCCATGCGCGCTTGCACAGCTTGCCCAGCTCGATCATCTCGGCGGTCTCGGTGGCGTCGTTGGAATCGTAGAGACAGCCCGGGCGGCAGGAGTCGCCGAGCGAGATGGTCACGTCGTACTCGTGGCAGATTTCGAGCACCTCGTCGTAGAACTCGTAGAACGGATTCTCGTTGCCGGTGACCTCCATCCATCCAAACAGCAGCGAGCCGCCGCGGCTGACGATGTTCATAAGGCGGCCGGTCTCCTTGAAGGTTTTGATGACCGATTTATTGATGCCGCAGTGGATGGTCATAAAGTCCACGCCGTCCTCGGCGTGCGCGCGCACGACCTCGAGCAGATCGTCCTTGGTAAGCTTGACCAGCGGCTTTTCCATGTAGCCGATGGCGTCGTACATGGGGACGGTGCCCACCATGAGCGGCGTCTCGTCGATGAGCTGCTGGCGGAACTGGCGTGTCTTGCCCGAGTTGGAGAGGTCCATGATGGCGTCGGCGCCAAAGTCCTCGGCGATCTTGACCTTCTTCCATTCCTCGGCGGCATCGGCCTTGTCGCCCGAGATGCCCAAGTTCACGTTGACCTTGGTGGACAGGCCCTCACCGACACCAAAGGCGCGCATGCCCTTTTTGATATGCACGATGTTGGCGGGAATGGCGATGCGGCCGTCGGCCACACGCTCGCGGATGTACTCGGGGTCGCGATGCTCGCGCTCGGCGACTTCCTTCATCTGCGGCGTGATCTGCCCGGCGCGGGCGAAGTCGATTTGCGTGACGAGCTTGGGCTCGGTCAGTGTGCTCATTGGCACGGCTCCCTTCGTTGGCATTACCCATATCAGGTTTGCGGGTCAGGGCGGGCGCGCCCAATCTCAGCCTGCCGTCCCGTCCTGCAAGCTCCCCGTTTATGTAATGGGCTCAAGTATAGCCTGAATGGGTACGATTGGGCCAACGAGCGTGCCTGTGGGGAGGCGAACATGGAAGACAAGCATCTATATCGAGAGACACAATGGGACGTATCGGCCGAGGAGGGCCGTGCGCACCATGGGTTGGTCGCGATTGGCTTTGCGGTGCTTGCCGTGCTGGTGATTGCCTTTTGTATTTGGACGTTTGGCGGTCGCGGCGGCGCTGCCTGGGAGTTTGAGGCCGACGAGGCCCTGCCGATCATGACGGTGAAGGTCGCGGGCGGCAATACCGTTGCCGCGCCGGGCGACTATTGGTATCCGCGCGATGAGTTTATGCAACTGCAGCTGAGCGGCGGGTCTATTCCTGGCGAGGAAATCGAACGCGTGACGTTTGATGCGGCGCTCAAAACACTTACGGTTAAACTCAAAGATCAAGGGGATGTGCCCACGACGATGGATATCGCGCTGACGGAATGGCGCCTGGAGCCCCCGTCGGGCATCAAGGTGTCCGAGGTGGAGCATGTCAAAATTACCTATCAGGATGGCTCGACAAATGAAATTGCCAAAGCCGACGGCTTGGCGGAATAGACGCCGTGCCTAGGCAGCACATTCAAAAGTAGCGGTGGTCCTACAAGGCCTGTTCGTTCAGGAAGACCAAAGTGTTTTTATTTGAAAGCTCGGGAAAGAGACGATAACCAACGTCGAACGCGGTGAGTTCGCTTACATCCTCGAGCTTGTTTTCTGCCATCCAGCGCACCATGGAGCCGCGCGCCTTTTTGCTGGCGGTCGAGCGCTGGATGGGCTTGTCGTTGCGGACGCCTTCGCCAAAGAGACATGTGACGACCGTGGCGTCGGTGTTGAGGCAGGGTAGAACGGCTTTGGCGTATTCCGCGCTGGCAAGGTTAACGATCGTAGTGTTGGAGCCCGCCGGAGCGATAGCCCGTGCGAGCTTGTCGCCCCAAAACGAGTAGAGGTCTCGGGCACCGTCGACGGCAAGCTTTGTGCCCATCTCCAGCCGATACGGTTCAACGGCATGAAAGGGGCGCACGCATCCGTAGAGTCCCGAGAGTATCCATAGATGGTCTTGCAGCCATGCGAGCTGCGCGGAATCCATCACCTCGGGCGCCATGCTCTGGTATTGAATGCCGTGATAGGACATGACGGCAGGGGAGAGGTGACGCGCGATATCGGGATCGGCGAGGTCGGCATCGCTCAGGACGGGCATAAATTCGTGAAGCGTATCCAGGCATGTTGTAAGCAGCCTGTCGCTTACGTTCCACAGCGCCTGCAGGCCGCCGCTGCCTTCATCCCGTTCGATATCTAGCAGTGCGCGGTGGAGGCGAGCCGTCTCGTGCGCAAAAGGCGGAATGCCCGGGACTTCAAAAGCATCTTGGGCCGCGCGCATCTGCTTGGCGGGCGAAATGATGACCTGCAGCATGGACTCTCCTCTACCAAAAAAGAAGTTGCGGTGGAATACGGTCTGTTTTGGCCGTTTATGGGCCAGTTTAGTCCGTATTTCACCGCAACTGATGAAGGGTTGGTTAGGCGCGCTCGATGAAGGCCTTGTAGCCGCGATAGGCCTCGTAGATATCGGCCTTGTTAGCGACCTCCCACAGGGCGTGCATGGACAGGACGGCAACACCGGAGTCGATGACGTTCATGCCGTACTTGGCCATGATGTAGGCGATGGTGCCGCCGCCGCCCGCGTTGACGCGACCGAGCTCGCAGGTCTGGAAGTCCACGCCGGCCTCGTCCATGATGTCGCGGACGAGGGCCACGTACTCGGCGTCGGCGTCGTTAGATCCGCCCTTGCCACGGCTGCCCGTGTACTTGTTAAAGCACAGGCCGCGACCCATAAAGGCTGCGTTCTTGGTCTCGAACTTGCCGGCATAGCCCGGGTCGAAGCCGGCGGACACGTCAGAGGAAAGCATGCGGCTGTGGGCGAGTGCACGGCGCAGGGCCAGCGGGCTATCCTCGCCGGCGAGCGTCATGATCTCGGCGACGGTGTTCTCGAAGAAGCGGCTCGTCATGCCGGTGGCACCCACGGAGCCGATCTCCTCCTTGTCGACGATGAGTGTGATGCTCGTGCGCTCCACGTTGGCGACGTTGATCTGAGCGAGCATGGACGGATAGGCGCAGACGCGGTCGTCGTGGCCATAGCCCAGAATCATGGAGCGGTCGAGGCCCATGTCGCGGGCCGGGCCGGCGGGCACGACCTCGATCTCGGCGGAGAGGAAGTCCTCCTCCTCGACGTCATACTGCTCCTTGAGGATATCCAGGAACATCTGCTTGACGGGCTCCTTGGGAGCGTCCTTGTCGTCCTCATCGAACTTGATGGGACGGCCGCCCACGATCACGTCGAGGATCTCGGCGTCGACGGCGTCCTTGGCGGGCTTGGCCATCTGCTCGCTCGAAAGGTGGATCAGCAGGTCGGAGATGGTAAAGACCGGATCGTCTGCCTTGTCACCGATGTTGATGTCGACGGTGGTGCCGTCCTTTTTGCAGATGACGCCCACGAGTGCGAGCGGGGAAGCGACCCAGTGGTAGCTCTTGACGCCGCCATAGTAGTGCGTGTCGAGATAAGCCATGTCGCCGGCCTCGAAGGCGGGGTTCTGCTTAAGGTCTAGGCGCGGCGAGTCCACGTGGGCTCCCAGGATGTTAAAGCCCTGCTCGAGCGGGGCGGTGCCCAGGTTGACGAGCATGAGGTCCTTGCCGTGATTGGCGGCGTACACCTTGTCGCCGGCCTTGAGCGCGCGGCCCTCGGCGATCACGGTCTCCAGATTGACGTAGCCCGCCTCCTCGGCCATCTTGATACCGGTCTTGACGCACAGGCGCTCGGTCTTGTTCTCGCTCAAAAACTGCTTATAGCCGCGGCAAAGCTCCTCGAGCTCCTCGATCTGCTGTGGCGTGTACTTTTTCCATGCGCAGGGACGCTCCATGACGCAGGCTCCTTTCGGATCGATCGTGCTGGTTGATGTACCGTCAGCCATCGTATCACGCGCGGGCCCGCGGCGGCAGGGAAGCCTGATGTGCGGTGGCCGCGGGGCGGGGAGCGTGTAAACTGGTGTGAGCAAACCGTGCCCAGCCCAAAGCGAGGTATTCAATATGTCTGACAAGCGCCGTACCTTTGCCGTTATCGACGGCAACTCGCTCATGCACCGCGCCTTCCACGCCGTGCCGCCCACCATGAACGCGCCGGACGGTCGTCCCACCAACGCGATCTTTGGCTTTTTGAATATGTTCCTCAAGATGATTGACGCCTTTAATCCCGACGGCGTTGTTGTGGCGTTTGATAAGGGCAAGCCGCGCGTGCGCATGGAGATGCTGCCGCAGTACAAGGCTCAGCGCCCGCCCATGGACCCTGATCTGCACGCGCAGTTTCCCATGATTAAGGAGCTGCTCGCCGCGCTCAACGTGCCGATTTTGCAGTCCGAGGGCTGGGAAGGCGATGACATCCTGGGCACTATGGCGCGTCTGGGCGAGCAGGCCGGCTGTGACATGCTGCTGGTGACCGGTGATCGCGATATGTATCAGCTCGTGACCGAGCACGTCAACGTGGTCTCGACCCGCAAGGGCCTGTCCGACGTGGCGATCATGACGCCCGAGAGCGTGGACGATCTGTATCACGGCATCACGCCGGCGCTCGTGCCCGACTTTTATGGTCTGAAGGGCGACACGTCCGATAACATCCCCGGCGTGCCGGGCATCGGCCCCAAAAAGGCGAGCGCGCTCATTGCGCAGTACGGTAGCCTGGACGAGGTCATCGCACACGCCGATGAGGTCAAGGGCAAGATGGGCGAAAACCTGCGCGCACACATCGACGACGCGCTGCTGAGCCGTAAGGTGGCGACCATCCGCACCGATGCGCCCGTTGAGCTCGATTTTGAGTCGACGTCCTTCCCGGCGTTTTCTGCCGATGAGGTTTCCGCGGCGCTGGGTACGCTTGGTATCACCGCTATGCAGAACCGTTTCTTGGCGCTGATCGGCGGCGAGGGCGGGGCTGCTGCTGCCTCCAGTGTGTTTGAGATACCTGCTATGGTTCGCGCAGCCGCCGGCGATGCCGACGCGCTTGGTGCCGTTGCGGCTGAGGTCTCCCGCGCGATTGATGCCGGCGAGTGGGTCGCCGCCATGGTGGACGACGACAAGGAAGAGGGCGCGCTCTTTGGGCTGAGGCGCACGCTGTGGTTGGCGACGTCCAAGGGCCTGTTCGCGCTCGAGGAGGGCGACAGCTGTGCGGCGGCTGAGGTTGAGGGCTTCAACTTCGCTCACGGTGTGATCGCCGGCGTGCTTGCGAGCCTGATTATGGAGGGCCGCGTGGCGAGCCCGGATACGAAAGCGCTGCTGCACGAGCTTTCGCCCATCGATTCTTCTGAGCCCGAGCTCATGGATCCGCTGGCAGTCGATTCTACGCGCATCTTCGATACCGTGGTTGCCGCCTACCTGCTGGATTCCGACCGCTCCGAGTTCGATGAGGCATATCTTGCCGATACGTATCTGCAGATGGCGCTGCCTGCGGCGCGCGGCGCAGAGGGTGCCGGCGAGGACGCTCCGGCACCTGCCGCCCGTACTGCGGCTCTGACGCTGGCGCTCGTGGCGCCGTTGCGCGAGTGCATGGCCCGCGAGAACGCCGCCAACGTGTTCGATGGCATCGAGATGCCGCTCGTTCCGGTACTTGCCAAGATGGAGCGCGCGGGCATGCTCGTGGACCCCGAGCGCCTGCACAGTCTGTCCGAGGGTCTGGCGACCCAGATTGCCGAGGTCGAGCGCAGCATTCGCGACCTGGCGGGTGATGAGACGTTTAACATCGGTAGTCCCATGCAGCTGTCGCACGTGCTCTTTGATGTGATGGGGCTTCCGACCAAGGGCCTCAAGAAGACTAAGCGCGGCTATTATTCGACCAATGCCAAGGTGTTGAGCGATCTTGCCCGCGACCACGAGATCGTGCGCCTGATTTTGGACTGGCGTGAGAAGTCCAAGATCAAGTCAACCTATCTGGACACGCTGGGCCCGCTGCGCCGTGGTGACGGTCGTGTGCACACCACGTACAACCAGACCATCACGGCAACGGGGCGTCTGTCCTCGAGCGACCCGAACCTGCAGAACATCCCGACGCGCTCGGAGCTGGGCCGCACCGTCAAAACGGCGTTTTCGGCAGGCGAGGGAAGCGTCTTTTTGGCGGTGGACTACTCGCAGATCGAGCTGCGTCTGCTGGCGCATCTTTCGGGTGACGAGCACCTGGTGCGCGCCTTTAACGAGGGCGAGGACTTCCATGCCGAGACGGCGGCGCGCGTGTTTGGTGTGCCGGTGTCCGAGGTGACGCCCGACCTGCGCAGCCGCGCCAAGGCCGTGAACTTTGGCATCGTGTACGGCCAGCAGGCCTACGGTCTGTCGCAGTCGCTGCATATCTCGATGGCCGAGGCGCGCGACATGATCGACCGCTACTACGAGGCCTACCCGGGCGTGCGTACGTTCCTCGACAACGTGGTGGCGCGCGCCAAGCAGACGGGCTACGCCGAGACCATGTATGGCCGCAGACGCCATATTCCCGAGCTCAAGGCCAAAAACCCACAGCTCCGCGGCTTTGGTGAGCGCACGGCCATGAACCACTCCATGCAGGGCACCGCCGCCGACATCATCAAGATCGCCATGGCCCGCGTAAGCCGCCGCCTGGAAGAAGAGGGTTTTGCCGCCCACATGATCTTGCAGGTACACGACGAACTGGACTTTGAGTGCCCCGTCAACGAAGTCGAGCGCCTAACCACCATGGTCCGCGACGTCATGGAACACGTCGTAGACCTCCGAGTACCCCTAATCGCCGAAGCCTCAACCGGAGTAACCTGGGCCGACGCCAAATAGGAAAGCACTCGGTAAGGCAAGCTCGCCCAAGACGCAAGCCCCCACATACTTAAGATTTGGGACAAACACTACTGATTAATTTGTCCCACAGTAACCAAAACAGAGGGGAGCCCCTTCCAACAAGGGGCTCCCCTCTGCTCAAATCATTTCAGCTAAGTATCTAGACACTCAAGACGCCATCTTGGCGGCAGGAAAGTAAACCTAGGGCCTGGCCGGGCGGCACGGGTTAACTTTTCGTAGATTCCGCACGCAAAGAAAGCCACTTAATGTGGCTTTCGTCTTGCGCAGGACCTGACCGAGCGAAAAGTTATCCCGTGCCGCCCGGTCAGGCCCGATGGGACGGCTACCGAGCCGCCAAGATGGCGTCGATGAGCGTCAGTACGCCCCCGTCGTTGTTGCTCGGAATGCGCCATTTGGCATGCGCGTTCATGTGCTCCTCGGCATTGTCCACGATAAAGCTGTGACCGACGCGCTCCAGCATGGGGATGTCGTTGTAGGTATCACCCACGGCGGCAGCATCGGCAATATCGATGCCCAGGTGCTCGCACAGGTGCGCGACGCCGGCGCCCTTGTCGACACCCAGGTTCATAAAGTCGATCCACTCGCGCCCGGCGTTGGTGACGTAGAGCTTGTCCGAGAACTCGGGGCTATAGGTCTCGCGGAATGCGGGCTCGGCATCGTAGGCGGGGAAGAAGATCGAAATCTTGTTGGATTCGACGTCAAGGCCCTCAAAGCTGTCGACGTAGTTGATTGTGTTGTAGTAGACGCTGATCTCGTCGTGGTATTGATGGTCGCGGGCAAGCACGTAGAACTCGTCGAAGCAGCACAGGACGGGGACAGCGCGAGGATCCTCCGAGGCACGGTTCAAGACCTGCTGATACAGCTCCACGTCAATATTGCTCTTATAGATATAGCTGCCGCGATAGATCACGCAAGCTCCGTTGTCGGGACAAAAGGCGAGGCGGTTCTTGATGCCCTCGAACATCTCCTCGAGCTTGGGGGCGGGACGTCCGCTGGCGGGGCAGAATACGATGCCGGCGTCGGCGAGCTTGTCCAGGCGCTCATCAAGACCCTGGGGCAGCACACGCTCGTCGGTCAGCAGCGTCTTGTCCATATCGACGGCGAGAATCTTAATGTTGCCGATGTTGGCGTCCGATTCGTAAGTTTGCATAAAAATGCGCCTTTCGTTTCGAGATTGTTTCAGACGTTATAACCATCAACTAGTAGTCGAGCGTATTTTCGCAGGAATGGTGCGTATTTGCACCACGCTTCACAAAGTAATGAAAAAACTTTTCAGAAATTTGAATTTGTCGCTTGTGCTGCGGGCACTTTAGCGTAATATAGCGACCATCGAAAACGGAGACGGAAAAACAACCGCTTACCGAGTAAAAGGTACCGTTTACGATATTTGAATTGCGCCCGGCGATACGTGAAAGGAGAGGCAGATGCAGTTCGTAAAGATCATCACCACTGCAGACAATGCCATCCGACGCCAGCGCGCAATTTCCCGACGACGATAACAATCGTCTCTGTCCGCATGGGGCGAATTGCCTCAACAGAGTCATTTTGAGGTCGTTGGGTTTTAGCACGACATTGCTGCATGTTTCTAGGGCATGTATGTGCTGATTTTTGCTATTTAACCTGATATTGCACGGTATATGACCTTGAAATGACTTGCAACTGACCGATGTTCTAACTAGCTACCAAGGGCGAAAGGAAACAGCCATGAGCAAGGAAAAAGTCGTTCTCGCATATTCCGGTGGTCTTGATACATCCGTATGTGTCAAGTGGCTCCAGGACGAGAAGAATCTCGATGTCGTTTGCGTCTGCGGCAACGTGGGCCAGGAAGAGACCGGACTGGATGCCAAGAAGCAGAAGGCGCTCGACCTGGGCGTTCTCGATTGCCAGGTGCTCGACCTGCGCGACGAGTTCTCCGATGAGTTCCTGACCAAAGCCATCGCAGCAAACTCCATGTACGAGAACAAGTATCCGCTGCTCTCCGCCCTGTCTCGCCCGCTGCTTGCCAAGAAGCTTGTTGAGGTCGCCCACGAGTTTGGCGCGACCTACGTCGCCCACGGCTGCACCGGCAAGGGTAACGACCAGGTTCGTTTTGAGGCTGCCGTCAAGGCCCTCGACCCTGAGCTCAAGGTTATCGCCCCGGTGCGCGAGTGGGATCTGAAGTGCCGTCCCGACGAGGTCGCCTATGCCCACGCCCACAACGTGCCGGTTCCCGAGGGTGCCAACGATAACCCCTACTCCATCGACGACAACCTGTGGGGTCGCGCCATCGAGTGCGGTCACCTGGAGGACCCTTGGAATGAGCCGCTCGATGACGCTTGGGTTATGACCAAGAACCCCGAGGACACGCCTGACGCCCCGACCTATACCGAGATCGAGTTTGAGGCCGGCAAGCCTGTCGCCGTCGACGGCAAGAAGATGAAGCTCTCCGAGATCGTCATCGCCCTCAACAAGATTTCGGGCGACAACGGCTTTGGCCGTCTTGACCTGGTCGAGGATCGTCTGGTGGGCCTCAAGAGCCGCGAGTGCTATGAGGTTCCCGGCGCCCTGACGCTCATCACCGCCCACAAGGCGCTCGAGGACATCTGCGTCGAGGGCGACCTGCTCAAGACCAAGATCAAGCTCGAGCAGGATTGGGCCACCGCCGTGTACAACGGCCAGTGGTACAGCCCGCTCAAGAACGCGCTCGACGCCTTTATGGCCGATACCCAGAAGTTCGTGACCGGCACTGTCCGTCTGAAGTTCTTTAAGGGCAACTGCCATGTCGTCGGCCGCAAGAGTCCCTTCAGCCTCTACGACTACGGCCTGGCTACCTACGACCGCGACACCACGTTTGACGAGAAGGCCAGCGCCGGCTTTATCGAGATCGATACGCTGTCGCTCAAGACGTGGGCAAAGGTCCAGGGCCCCAGCTCTGCTGCCGCCCAGGCCTAGCGCCTCCTTCCCTTGGTATCCGCGCGGCCCATCCGCGTGATACATAACGGGCGCACGGGGTCCCTACCTTTCGTTATGCTTGCTGACACTTCTTAACATCGGTGGCCCCTACGTTCCGCCCGCATATATGATGCCGCGACTGTGGCTGAGTCCGAGCCCCGCCGGGGTTGTCCGGCGGGGCTCCTTCTATCAATTTGGCGGCTCTGCGCCTATATATATGAGGAGTATCCATTATGTTCAATGCTATCGCGCATGCTTTACTTGCCCTCGCGCCCGAGTTCGATGCTGCAAGGGTCGAGGACGTCCCTATGAGCCTGAAGGCCTGGATCGATGGTTCGCAGGGCAACATCCGGAGGGAGACGTTGGGCGCCAAGTGCATGGCGCGTCACTTCTTTGCAAATTAGCTACATGGCTCCGCACACGGTGGGGAATGTGTAAAACTAGCGGTTGAAAAATCGCTTTAGCGATATGGCGCATTGCTTTGGGCGCTTGTTTTGGTATTTGGAGAAAGGGGACGGTTCCATGGCTCTTTGGGGCGGTCGTTTTGAGGCAGGCGTGGCCGAGGTCACGCAGGAGTTTGGCGCGTCGCTGCCGGTCGACAAACATCTCTATAAGCAGGATATCGCCGGCTCTAAGGCGCATGCCAAAATGCTGGCGGCCCAGGGCATCATCAGTGCCGAGGACGAGCAGGCGATTGCCAAGGGCCTGACCGAAATCGAACAGGATATCGATGCCGGCAACTTCACCTTCGACATCAACGACGAAGACATTCATATGTCCATCGAGAGCGAGCTGACGCGTCGCATCGGCGAGGCCGGTAAGCGCTTGCATACCGGACGTTCGCGCAACGACCAGGTGGCGACCGACACACGCCTGGGCGTCAAGGCGCTGGCCAAGGAGCTTATGGAGGCCAATCTTGAGCTGCGCCATGTGCTGGTGGATGCGGCCAAGAAGTACGACAAGGTAATTCTGCCGGGCTACACGCACATGCAGCACGCTCAGCCCGTGCTGCTGTCGCATCATCTGCTGGCGTATTCCTGGATGTTCGCGCGCGACTTTACACGCCTGAAGGCAGCCTTTGATGCCGCCGACAACTGCCCGCTGGGTGCTGCCGCGCTTGCCGGCACGAGCTATCCGCTCGATCGTCAGATGACGGCTGCCGAACTTGGCTTTGCGGGCGTGATCCCCAATTCGCTCGATGCTGTTTCCGACCGTGATTTCCTGCTCGATCTGCATTACGCCGGTTCCGTCATGGCCATGCACCTGTCGCGTCTTTCCGAGGAGATTGTGCTGTGGTCGAGCTCCGAATTTGGCTTTATCACGCTTTCCGACTCGTACTCCACCGGCTCGTCCATCATGCCGCAGAAGAAGAACCCCGACTTTGCCGAGCTTATCCGCGGCAAGAGCGGTCGCGTGTACGGCAACCTGGTGCAGCTGCTGGTAACCATGAAGGGCTTGCCGCTTGCTTATAACAAGGACTTGCAGGAGGACAAGGAGGGCGCGCTCGATACCGCCCGTACGCTCATGCAGTGCCTGTCCGTTATGGCCGGAATGATTTCGACTTGGACCGTCAACGAGGATGCCATGGCGCGCGAGTGCGGCGTGGGACACCTTGCCGCCACCGATGTTGCCGATTACCTGGCTAAGCGTGGTCTGCCGTTCCGCGAGGCACATGCCGTGGTGGGCCATCTGGTCCTGATGTGTGAGAAGCACGGCTGCAATCTTGAGGACCTGCCGTTTGAGGTGTTCCAGGAGGCAAGCTCGCTCTTTGAGCACGACATTACCGAGGCGCTCGACATCCCGTCGATTGTCGCTGCACGCACGACCGAGGGCGGTACCGCCCCTGCCGCCGTTGCCGTGCAGCTGCAGCGTGCCGTGGCACAGCTCGCGGCCGACGAAGGCGTGTTTGGATCGCTGACCAAGGTCGTCGAGATGGGCCACGGGGCAAAGTAGGGATTTGACTGAAGCGGCTTTGGCCATTTATCGATAAATCGTTTTTGCTTTTACGGGTATCTGCTGATGCGGACGCCCGTATTTTGTTGCTATGGGGGAGGGGCTTGTCGAGAACTTCTGTAGGACCTTTGGGCAGGTTGTGAAGGGGTTACGTTCGCGGGCGGCAACCGACCGCCTGCTCTGTTCGATGCGGTTGATGGGCGGTCGGATGGTACTCTAATCGGGCTTCGAAACAGAAGTGACACATATGGAACGCTTCAATAAATTGCAACGTTTCAATAAACAGCTTTTTGTTTAACTGCAGCTAAAACTCTGTTACGATGCAGTCCAGGCGGGTGCCGGAATGGGACTTGGGCACGCGCGAACCTACTTGAAAGGCTACCTTATGGCTATCGAGAAGACCTTCATCATGATTAAGCCCGACGCCGTGCGCGACCGCAAGATCGGCGAGATTGTTGCTCGCATTGAGCGCAGCGGCCTTGTCATCGAGCGCATGGAGATGACCACGCTCGAGCGCGCTACCGTCGAGGAGCACTACGCCCATCTGGCCGACAAGCCCTTCTTTGGCGGTCTCTGTGACTTTATGACGAGCGGTCCGGTCGTCAAGATGGTCGTTTCCGGTCTCTCCGCTGTTGCTAAGATGCGCACCCTCATGGGCGCTACCAACCCGCTTGAGGCTGCTCCTGGTACCATCCGCGGCGACTTTGCCGTCGATGTCAACGCCAACGTGATCCACGGCTCCGACTGCCTGGAGAACGCCGAGATTGAGATCAAGCGCTTCTTTGGCTAAACCAGCTTTGACTCCTTAAAGCTGTTAGCGTGTGGCTTGGGCGCCGCGGAACTCCATCCGCGGCGCCCTTTTATTCCAAAATCTATGCAGGGGCCCGCTCGGACATGTGTTCCGAGCGGGCCCCTGCTGTTAGCTTGTGGCACTGAATAGTTTAGGCTTCGTCGACGATCTTAAGGGCGCGCGTGTGATCGATCTCGTTGAGGAGGTTAACGCGACGCTCGTGACGACCACCCTCAAACTCGGCGTCGAGCCACTCGTCGACGATCATCTTGGCGAGCTCGGAGCCCACGACGCGGGCGCCAAAAGCGAGCACGTTGGTATTGTTGTGCATGCGGGAGAGCTTGGCGCTGAAGGGCTCGGAGCACACGACGGCGCGTACGCCCTCGACCTTGTTGGCAGCCAGGCTGATACCGACGCCGGTGCCACAGATCAGGATGCCTAGATCGACATCGCCGTTGGCAACGGCCTTACCCACCTTGTAGCCGGCGATGGGGTAGTCAAAGCTCTCGGAGGTGTCGGTGCCAAAGTTCACGACCTCGCAGCCGCGCTCCTTCAGGTGCTCGGAGATGATGTTCTTGAGCTCGACGGCGGCGTGGTCGTTACCGATACCGATCTTCATGGATAGTTCCTCTCTGGTCTGTGCGGCGAGATTGCTAAAGGTTTTACCGCGTTCGACTGCATGATAGCGCGACTTTTGTGTAAACGCTTGGGCGTTTTTTGGTCAAACGCTTTAGCATGCAACAAGACCGGTTTCTCATGAATGAATGCCGTCAGTTTGCGCCTGAATGCCGTCTACCGGAACCTGGGTTGCGGTTTTTGATGCATTGTTATCAAATAAAAGAGCTAATTATTATTGAGAGCCCAGCCCGTTATACAAGTAGGAGATACCTATGCCTGCCGATTCCCTTCGTGATGCCGCGTTTTGCGATGTTTTGAACCGCGAGCTTGTCTGCGCGCTCGGCTGTACCGAGCCCATTGCCGTTGCCTATGCAGCGGCACTGGCGAGCCAGACGCTCGGTTGCGAGCCCGATCATATGGATGTTGCCTGCTCGGGCAACATCATCAAGAACGTCAAGAGCGTGACCGTGCCCAACTCGGGCGGTATGCACGGTATTGAGGCCGCGGCCGTGCTGGGTGCCGTGGGCGGCGACGCTAAGAGCGCGCTCGAGGTGCTCGAGAGCGTTAACGATGAAGACCGCGCTCGCGTGGCCGAGCTCCTCGCCGACGCCGGCTACTGCGATGTGTCGCTTGTCGAAGGTGTGCCCAACCTCTACATCAAGGTGACTGCGACGGCCGGGGGCCATACCGCGGTCGTCGAGATTACCGATCACCACACTAATGTCACGTGCCATACGCTCGATGGTATTCCGGTATGCGGCAAGTCGGCGGGGGAGTGTGCCGCCTGCGCCGAGCGCGTGGTGGCCGAGCGTGCGGCGGATAAGGCCGATGCCCCTATGAGCATTGAGTCCATCATCGACTTTATCGAGGACGGTGACATTGAGGACGCCCGCGCTGCCGTTGAGCGTCAGATTGAGCTGAATGGCGCAATCAGTGCCGAGGGCCTTGCGCACGCTTGGGGCGCCGAGGTGGGTCGTACGCTGCTGGGTGCTCGTGCCGATGACGTCGCCTGCCGTGCCCGTGCCCGTGCGGCCGCCGGGTCCGACGCCCGCATGAACGGCTGCGCGCTGCCGGTCGCCATTGTGTGCGGCTCGGGCAATCAGGGCATTACCTGCGCATTGCCCGTCATGGAGTATGCCGAGTACCTGCGTTGCGACCACGAGCGCCTGGTGCGCGCCGTGATGCTGTCCGATCTTATCGCCGTGCATATCAAGAGCTATATTGGTGCGCTCTCGGCGTTTTGCGGTGCTATTTGCGCCGCGTGCGGCGCCGGCGCTGCGATTACCTGGCTGTGCGGTGGCACGCGCGAGCAGATTGGCGCGACGGTCTCGAATACGCTCGGTAACGTGGGCGGCATCGTGTGCGACGGCGCCAAGGCGAGCTGTGCCGCCAAGATCTCGGCTGCCGTCGATGCGGCGATTCTGGGCCACGATATGGCTATGCAAGGTCGCGGCTTCCGCGCCGGCGAGGGCCTGATCCAAGATACCGTTGAGCAGACAATCGCCAGCATGGGCTACGTGGGCCGTGTGGGTATGAAAGATACCGACGTCGAGATCCTCAACATCATGATCGGCAAAACCCAGGTTTGTTAGTTACGCGGTTTTACCAAACCGCGTAACCAGTCGACGCTGCAAGCCCGCCAGAGCGGCAATCTGCCTTTCAACTTCGGCGGCATGACCAGAAGGTCAATGCCGCCTTGTTTCAAGGCACCTTGCTCGCTCTGGCGGGCTTTCGCTCATATGACCCAATCCGCTGTCAAGAGCCACAATGGCCCCGCCGACCGCTTGCAATCGGTCGGCGGGGCCTGCCGTTAACCCGTCCCGGTCCGCCCCGGCATGTCATCGACGCCTTCGGCTCAGTCTCATATCCGCGGATACCGTTCTGTCGGCTCGCACTCCATTCCTTCGGCGGGGTTCCCCAAGTCTGTCGAGGCGCATGCGGAGGGCTCCGCGCGCACAGCGAAATAGGGGGTATCCCCGAAGGCCGCCCGGCTCGCCGGGACGGGGGCTGTGTCTATTCCGCGCCCTCCCGGCACATCGTGCCGAGGGCCCAGAGCCACCTCACGAGCTCGGCCGCGGTGGCCGCGTTGGCCTTCGCCGCGGGCATGCCGCGGGCGAGCATCTCCTCGCGCCGCCGCAGGAGCCGCTCGGACCCCTTCCTCCCGTGCATCCTTATCTCGAGGGGCACGCCCGTGTCCCTTGGCATGAGCTTCGGCTGGTGCCGTGCCGCGGCGTAGCACCATGAGCCCTCAACGGCCAGCTTCCTCACGAGCGCGTTGCCCGCACCGCTGATGCCTCCGAGCCGCACGGAGTCGCCACTCGACCTCTGACTCGGTGCGAGGCCGAAATAGGCCGTGACCTGCCTTTCGGAACGGAACCTCGTGAAGTCGCCGACCTCGGCCGAGAAGGCTGCGGCCAGCGCGAAGGCGCAGCCCTTGATCGACTGGAGGGCGGCCACCTCCGCGGCGATCGGGCTGGCATCCACGGCCGCCCTGTACTCGGAGAGCAGGTCCGCCCGGGCCTCCGCCGCGGCCTCGACCTCGTTCCTCAGGGCGGCGAGCGCCCGAACCCCGCCATCGTCCTCCGGCCTGACCTTGTCGAGCCACCTCAGGAAGTCGTAGGTCCAGTACTTCCTCGGGTTGCCGGCGGGCGTGGTGCCGCCGTAGACGAACCCCCGCCTTGCGAGGAAGGCGAGCAGCCGCTGCTTGGCGGTCGCCAGGCGCGCGGTCGCCCCGTCGTAGGCGCCGGCGAGGTCCCTGATGCCCTCGACCTCGGGGGAGGGGACCCATACGGGGGAGATGTCGTGGGCGAGTATCGCCTTGGCCATCCTGGCGGCGTCGTTCCTGTCGTTCTTGGAGGCCGAGTCGGCGGCCGACCTGGGGATCTTCGAGACCGCGGCGACGACGCACTCGACGCCGAGCCCGGCGAGCTCCCTTTGCGGGGCGAAGCCGAGGTAGCCGCTCTCGTAGGCCGCGAGCGACGGCCCGGGGAACCCATCCATCCACCCGGCGATCTCGCCCCAGGGGTTGCCGGGGAACCTCCTCGTCACGGCCTCGCCGGTGTCCGCGTCGAGGGCGCAGACGGTGGTCGACCTCAGGTGGACGTCCATCCCGAACGCGGTAGAATACTTTGGCATGGGAGCCTCCCAACCTCGTTGCGGCGCGGCTGCGCCTATGGCACTTCAACATCATTGTCGCAGCCCCGACCCGCGGTCACGAGCGGGGGCTCCTGTCTTTTTAGCGCCCTCGGATTGGGTCATAGTGTCTGTCGTTGCCAAAACATCGGCGCCATCTTTGTAATGTGAAAAGGGGCTGAACCTTTGTCACATTCGGTCTGCGGCGTTATTTTGTTTGGAGCGAGCGAGGGGGTTCTATGACAGTTCGTCGGCTATTTGGTGCTCGTAGAAGGCTTCGATTACGGCGTTAAGGTCGCGGGCGAAGTCTTCCATGGTTCCGCGCCAGGTGGCTCGGCTGGGCTTGCCTTGGCCCACAAAGGCGGTTTGGATGCCGCAATCGGGGGACGGGAAGTCGCGCTTGGGATCGTTGCCCACCATAAGGACCTCGTGCGGCTCGAGCCCCATCACCTGAAGCTGCTCTAGATAGTAGGTGGCATCGGGCTTGCAGCGGGTGGTGTTTCCCATGTGCGTGACGAGCTCAAAGGGAGCGTCGGCCAGGTCGCCCCAACCCATGCGGCACTCGATGGCCCCCTGGGGAAAGCTGGGGTTGGTAAAGAGCGCACAACGCAGCCCTGCGTCCTGTACGGCCTGGAGCGCGGCGTGTGCGCCCGGCATGGCGTGGGCGTTAATGACATCGTCGTTCTTGTACGGAAGAACTTCGCGGTCATAGTAGGTAAACGCCTCGTAGATGAGGGGATCGGAGAGGCGGATCCCGCATCGGCGCTCGACCTCTTCTTGGTAAAACTCAAGATTGGTGCGGTTGTCCGTGCCGCTGCGGCGATTGGCGTTGAGGTCGACCAGGATGGTGCCGAGGCGTGCCATCGTGCCACCGCGGCTGCGGCGCCCGATATCCGCGAGCATCGAAGAGACATCCTTAAAATAGCGAAGGATGAACGCGTTGAGGTTGATGCTAAGAAGCGTTTCGTCCATATCGAAAACGACTGCTTTGAGCACGCGGGCACCTTTCTCGTAAATTTGATCTAGAGTCGTTGGCTCCGGATACTTTACCCCAAAGCCAATTGCCTGGCTGGTTATCGTCAAGTTGCGGAGACGTGTGTTCATAAGATTACGAAAAAGTCTCCACACGAGTAAAAAATCGCAGTTCACGCTTGAAATCGAACTCATTTCCCCGTAACCTATACGAACGTGATTGCATAAGCGTCACATTAGTATCTGTCGGCTCCCGAGTGTTCCTAAACGTTGTGTGCTTGTCGCACCCTTCTGTAGGTCCTAGCAATCGGGGCCCCGTAGTTCGAAAGGGGTCCACCTTTGAGTGAGATTCAGAACTCGTCCATTTTCTCTCTTGACGATGTCAATGAGGAGGAGATGAACAACCTCATCGACGGTACGATTACCGACTTTGATGAGGGCGATCTCGTTAACGGCACTGTCGTTAAGATCGAGCATGACGAGGTGCTCGTTGACATCGGATTCAAGTCCGAGGGCGTTATCCCGGTCCGCGAGCTGTCCATCCGCAAGGACGCTAACCCTGCAGACATCGTTGCACTCGGTGATCCCATCGAGGCTCTGGTTCTCCAGAAGGAGGACAAGGACGGTCGTCTGGTTCTGTCCAAGAAGCGTGCCGAGTACGAGCGTGCTTGGAACCGCATCGAGGAGAAGTTCAACTCTGGCGAGAACGTCGAGGGCGAGGTTATCGAGGTTGTCAAGGGCGGCCTGATCCTCGACATCGGCCTGCGTGGCTTCCTGCCTGCTTCTCTCGTCGACCTCCGTCGTGTCAAGGACCTCACCTCCTACATGGGCACCCGCATCGAGGCTCGCGTCATCGAGATGGACCGCAACCGCAACAACGTCGTCCTCTCCCGTCGCGTCGTGCTCGAGGAGTCCCGTAAGGCCGAGCGCTCCGAGATCCTGTCCAAGCTCAAGTCTGGCATGCGTCTCCAGGGCACCGTTTCCTCCATCGTCGACTTCGGCGCCTTCGTCGACCTCGGCGGTATCGACGGCCTCATCCACATCTCCGAGCTCTCCTGGAACCACGTCAACCATCCTTCCGAGGTTGTCAAGGTCGGCCAGGAGGTCGAAGTCGAGGTTCTCGACGTCGACCTCAACCGCGAGCGCATCTCCCTGGGTCTCAAGCAGACCACCGAGGATCCGTGGCGCGCACTGGTCAAGAAGTACCCCGTCGGCGCTATCGTCGAGGGCACTGTGACCAAGCTTGTCCCGTTCGGCGCTTTCGTCGACCTGGGCGAGGGCATCGAGGGCCTGGTGCACATCTCCGAGATGGCCAACAAGCACGTCGACCAGCCTTCTCAGGTCACCCACGTGGGCGACAAGGTTCAGGTCAAGGTCATGGAGATCGACCTCGACCGTCGTCGTATCTCCCTGTCCATGAAGTCTGCTGCTGAGACTCTGGGCGTCGAGATCGAGGTTACCCCGCTGCCTTCCGAGAAGAAGGACGAGGAGACCGACGCCGAGTAAATCGGTTTGACGATCACTTGTTTTAAGGGATCCGTCCGCAATGGACGGGTCCCTTTTTGCATTTGCTGCTGAGGCGCGCGATGCTGCCCATGCTGTCTGCAGGCTATTTGGTTGTCGGTGCATGAAAAATGCCGACATCCCGCCTCGGGGAGGAGGCGGGAACACACCGAGTAGACGGAGGGGTGCGGAGCGCGGTCGCGTCTCGACTGACGACGTTGCCCATCGACGGGACTATTGTAGCGCATGGGTGGTTCTTGGTTTATCGTGTCGAGCGTTTGCGTTGTGCCATTGCCTGCGGCAACGGTGTGTTACACTCTTGCACTGCTGAGTGGGCCAGACGGTCGCGCGATGTGCTGCTTGCAGTACGCGTGAGGAAAGTCCGGGCTCCAGAGGGCGGGATGCCGGCTAACGGCCGGGCGGAGTGATCCGACGGAAAGCGCCGCAGAAAAGAAGACTCCCACCTGCGCCGCAAGGCGTAAAGGGAAAAGCTGAAACGGTGGTGTAAGAGACCACCAGCGTCGTGGCAACACGGCGGCTTGGCAAGCCCCATCCGGAGCAAGCGCGAATAGGAACGCTATGGGCCGGCCCGGTCCGCGTTCGGGTAGCGTGCGTGGAGCTGCACGGTAACGTGCAGACAAGATAAATGACCGTTCACGACAGAACCCGGCTTATCGGCCCACTCGGCACTTTGTTGACGCTGCGAACCCGTCAGCGCGGCAATTTGCCTTTCAAGCCTTCGGGCATGACCATAAGGTCAATGCCCTCGTCTTTCAAGGCACCTTGCTCGCGCTGACGGGTTCTCGCTTTCGTTTGCGGAATCATCGGCGGTTCCGTTCTTGGCATTTCGCTGTTTTTGCCTGGTCATTGGCGTTGCTGTTCAATTTACCGGGCTTATCGGTACGGCCTTTGCCGTATTATTGAGGCTGTTTGTTGCTTTGCTTGTTGTTGAGGGGCTTTGTTGGACAGCTATTTTACTCTGCAATCGAATATTGAGGCTTCGGGCGAGTTTGTGGACCGCAAGAGCCGGTTTATTGCCCAGCTGGTCCATATTGAGTCCGAGGACGAGGCGAATGCCTTTATCGAGATGGTTCGCAAGCGTCATTACGACGCTCGGCACAATGTTCCCGCGTGGATTTTAGTCGATGGACGCGAGCGCCAGAGCGATGATGGTGAGCCGAGCCGCACGAGCGGTATGCCGACGCTCGAGGTGTTGCGCGGTGCGGGGCTTAAAAACGTGTGCTGTGTGGTGACGCGCTATTTTGGCGGCACCCTGTTGGGTCCCGGCGGCTTGGTGCGCGCCTATACGGCGGCGACACAGGCAGCAGTTGCTGCTGCTCAAGAAGCCGGGCAGATCGTTGAGATGACAAGCGTCGTGCCCGTTGACGTGCATGTTGCCTATCCGCAGTATGAGCAAGTGCTCCGTTTGGCACAGGACTCAGGTGCCAATGTTTCGGATACCGATTACGCGGATGCCGTGACACTTCACCTGGTATTCAAAGCGGGGGAGCAGGAGCAATTTTGCGCCAAGATGCGCGAGCTTATGGCGGGGCGCGAGGAGATCGAGGTCAGCACTCCCGAATTTGCCGAGTTCTAACGGCGACGGCCGGCGTGCTTTTGGATGGATCCCAAGCGCGCCGGCCGTCGTTTTTCTGTTGCTGCCGTTTACTCGGCGAGCTGCTTTAGCACATCGCAGGCGATCTCGACGGCATCGTCGATGCAGCCGGGGCAGCTGCGGAGCGGACCTTTATCCAATCCGATGCCCTTGAGCGTGCCGCAGACGGTCGTCGTGTTCTTCTCGCCAAATCGCTTGGCAATCTCGCGCGACAGCTTGTAGGTCTGGCCTTTGGTCTTGGGGTTCTCCATGCCGTCGCTCATTACAAAGCCCATGATGGCAACAGCGCCCGAGATGGCGCCGCAGGTCTCGGTCATGCCACCCATGCCGGCGCCAAAGCCCTCGGTGAGGGTAAAGGCGGTCTGGGGGTCGAGCCCGACGGCAGGTGCGAGCGTGCAGGCAACGGCCTGTGCGCAGTTAAAGCCGCGGGCGTGGTATTCGGCAGCCTGAGCCTGGCAGGCGGCGGTGTCGAGCTGGGTGGTATCGATCTGCTTCATCGTTGTCTCCTTGGTCACGGTGTACCCGCCTATGGTACCCGTGACGGGGCGTGTAATCATCGAGAGCTTCATGTATGCCTCATTTTTATCTATCGAGCAAATGCCCAAGGCTTGAGATAAATACCCCTAATCAATTTGTCCCTTAACCTACCTTGGGGATGGGTTGAGAGGGGTGCAGGGTAGCGGTATCGTGAACCGAATAAAACTAAAACCCAGGCAAGGGAGCTAGATATGAGCGAGCAGACCATCGGTACTACATGTGTTCAGGGCGGCTATAACCCGGGAGATGCCGAGCCGCGCCAGGTGCCCATCTACCAGTCCACCACGTGGAAGTACGACACGTCCGAGCACATGGGCAAGCTGTTTGACCTGGAGGAGTCGGGCTACTTCTACAGCCGCCTGCAGAACCCCACGTGCGATTTGGTTGCCGCCAAGATCTGTGAGATGGAGGGAGGCGCCGCCGCGATGCTTACGAGCTCGGGCATGGCTGCGAACTTCCTCGCGATCTTTAACGTGGCCGGTGCCGGCGATCACGTGGTCGCGAGCTCTGCCATTTACGGCGGTACGTATAACCTGCTCGCCCACACCATGGGCCGCATGGGCGTGACCTGCACGTTCGTTGCCCCCGACTGCACCGATGAGGAGCTCGAGGCAGCCTTTGAGCCCAATACCAAGCTCGTCTTTGGCGAGACGATTGCCAACCCCGCCCTTGCCGTGCTCGATATTGAGCGCTTTGCCAAGGCCGCACATGACCACGGCGTGCCGCTGATGGTCGACAACACCTTCCCGACGCCTGTGATGTGCCGTCCCTTTGAGTGGGGTGCCGACATCGTTACGCACTCCACCACCAAGTACATGGATGGACATGCTGCCTACCTGGGCGGCGTGATCGTTGACCACGGCCAGTTTGACTGGATGGCTCATGCGGACAAGTTCCCGGGTCTTACCACGCCCGATGAGAGCTACCACGGCGTGACCTATGCCGAGAAGTTTGGTCGCGAGGGTGCCTTCATTACCAAGGCAACCGCTCAGCTCATGCGCGATCTTGGTCCTATGCAGAATCCGCAGGCGGCCTTCTTCCTGAACAGCTCGCTCGAGAGCCTGCATGTGCGCATGCCGCGTCATTGCGAGAACGGCCTGGCCGTTGCCAAGTTCCTGCAGAGCCATCCCAAGGTGCGCTTCGTGAGCTATCCGGGCCTGGAGGGCGATAAGTACTATGACATCGCTCAGAAGTACATGCCCAACGGTACCTGCGGCGTTGTGAGCTTTGGCTTTAACGGTGGTCGCGCGGCGGCCGAGACCTTTATGAAGAGCCTCAAGCTCGCCCAGATCGCCACGCACGTTGCCGACGCCCGCACCTGCTGCCTGCATCCCGCTAATGCCACGCATCGCCAGATGAACGATGAGGAGCTCATCGCCTGCGGCATCTCCGCCGACATGGTGCGCCTGTCGTGCGGCCTTGAGGACACGGCCGATCTGATTGCCGACCTTGAGCAGGCGCTCGAGCAGTGCTAGGCTAGCGTGCGTGCGGGGCGTGGGACGGCTTTTCGGCTGACGACGTCCTCATAGTTCCGATTCCGTAGGCGGGACCCCGATCGTGTCCGTTTGTAGGCGATTGGGGTCCCGTTTTTGCGTTGCACGATAGAAAGGATATACATGGAGAAAACTGCCGAGCAGCTGCGCCGCGAACACATTGCCCTAGAGGGCGACACCCACGGTAAGAATAAATGGGCGATTCTGTTCACCGTGCTCGTCATGACCTTTATGGCGTGTCTGGATGCGAGCATCGTGACGGTGGCGCTCCCAGTGATGCAAAAGGAGCTGGGGGTGGGTCTCGACCGCATTCAGCTCGTGAGCTCGGTGTATCTGCTCGCGACGTGCGTCGCCATGCTGCCGTTTGGCCGCTTGGGCGATGTGCGCGGCAAGGTGAATGTGTTCCAGCTTGGTGTAATCGTCTTTACGGGTGGCTCGTTGCTTTGCGGGCTTTCGGCTTCGCTCGAGGTGCTTATCTTGGCGCGTTTCGTGCAGGGCATTGGCTGTGCCGCCGCGATGGCCAACAATATGGGCATCATCACCGAGTCGTTTCCGGCGCGTGAGCGCGGCCGTGCCATGGGCATTCTGGCGACCTTTGTGGCTCTTGGCATGATGTGCGGCCCCGTGCTCGGCGGCGTGCTGGTGGCGAGCTTTCCCTGGGAGAGCATCTTCCTTATCAATCTGCCCATTGGCGTAATCTCGTTTATCGTGGGACTCTATACGCTGCCGCATGTGAAGCCGGAGGCTGGCGAACGCCCTATGCCGTTGACAGAGGCGGCGCGTCGCTGCTTTGCGAGCTCGGCTTTCACGATTAACCTGGCTTGCATGCTTATCGTGTTCGTGGGTATCGGTGCCTCCGAGTTTGTGCTGCCGTTCTACTTTCAGGATGCCCACGGCTTTAGCTCCGATATCTCCGGCCTGTTGTTTTTGGCGATGCCGGTCGTGAATGCCTTTGTGGGCCCGCTTTCGGGCTCGGTGTCCGACCGTGTTGGTTGTGAAGCGCCCACGGCCGTTGGCCTGGGCGTGTACGTGTGCGGTCTCTTTGCGGTGAGCACGCTTGACGAGCACTCTTCCATCTTGATGATTGTGTGCTGCGTCGCGTTTATGTCGTGCGGCACGTCGATCTTCCAGAGTCCCAATAATTCGCTGTATATGGGCTCGGCTCCGCGTGAGGCGCTTGGCTTTGCGGGCAGCTTGAGCAGCTTGGCGCGCTATGCGGGCATAGCGCTGGGTATTACGGCGGCGTCGCGCATCCTGTATGGACAGACGAGCGCGGCGATGGGCAAGACGGTCACGAGCTATGTGGCGGGTCGTCCGGACGTGTTCCTCTTTGGCTTCCGTTTGGTATTCTACGTGCTGATGGCCGTTGCTACCGTGGGCTTTGCGCTCACATTGGTACGTTTGGTGAGGACGCGCACCCGGCATTAGCGTGTTGGGAGGCTGTCTGCCACGAATCGGGCCTATCTACTGGTCTTGCAGCTTTATAGTGCGATGCGGCTTGTGGGGCGGGCGGGGGTAGGTCCGTGGTAGACTATCGAACAACGTTTATTAATCGCGCGGTATCGTTGCCGCGAGAAGGGGTTGCGCCATGCAGGAGCTTGAGGATCGTATTCGCCATGACGGCATCGTAAAGGCCGGTAACGTCCTTAAGGTTGATGCCTTCCTCAACCACCAGTGCGACGTTGAGCTGTTCGACCACATGGGTGCCGAGTGGGCCCGTCTGTTCGAGGGTGTCGAGATCAACAAGATCCTGACGATCGAGGCTTCGGGCATTGGTATGGCCTGCATTGCAGCCCAGCATTTTGGCGGCGTGCCGGTGGTCTTTGCCAAGAAGGCACAGTCCATCAACCTCGACGGCGAGCAGTATGCCACGACCATCTATTCCTTTACCAAGCAGAAGGAGTACCCGGTCATCGTTGGCAAGCGCTTCCTGTCCGAGGGCGACAAGGTCCTGATTATCGACGACTTCCTGGCCAACGGCTGCGCGCTCGAGGGTCTTATCAAGATCTGCGAGGCCGCAGGTGCCGAGGTATCCGGCATTGGCATTGCGGTGGAGAAGGGCTTCCAGGGCGGTGGCGATAAGCTCCGCGAGCGCGGCTTCCGCGTTGAGAGCCTAGCCCGCATCGCCGATATGGACTGCGATACCGGCGAGATCACCTTCGCCTAAGCGCGCAACACAAGCGATTGGTATGCGATGTGACAAAGGGACTGTCCCTTTGTCACATTTTTTGTATGAGGGGAGGTGTTGATATGGATGAGAACAAGTTGGGATGGCGCGAGTATGCGCGCTATGCCGAGATGTCGGTCGAGGAGTTGGCACGCGATTGCGAGGTGCAGGTGTTTCGCGCGACAGGTCCGGGCGGGCAGGGCGTGAACACGACGGATTCAGCGGTGCGCATGAAGCATGGGCCCACGGGGATTACCGTGACGGCGCGCGAGAGCCGCAGTCAGTTTCAGAATCGCAGCTGCTGTTTGCGTAAGCTGAGGGCAGAGCTTGAGCGTCGCGGGCGTCCACCGCGTCGACGCGTAAGGACCAAGGTGCCTCAACGCTCTCGCCAGCGCAGGCTCAACGACAAGCACTTCAACGCCATTAAAAAGGCCAACCGTCGCAAACCGGGCAGCGACGAATAGCCTCCTCATAAGTTGCGGTGAAATAGGGACTGTTTTGCGGCTTTAGCTGCATAAACAGTCCCTATTTCACCGCAACTTAGGTGGGGTTAGCGGGTTGGGTGCCAGACCTCGAGAGCGGTGGGAAGGATGTCGACCTCGATGCGCGAGGCGTCGATGGGCTCGCCGTCGGCCTGGATGGGGTAGTCTGGCTCCTCAAAGGTGAGCTCCGCATGGCGGCAGCGGCGCATGCGAACCGGCGGCAACTTGGTATGGTGGCCGTCCTTGGCCGAAAGGAACATAGGCAGGGCTACCGCGCGAGGGACGGGGCCGCAGGCGTAGCAGACGTCGAGTACGCCGTCGCATGGGTCGGCATCGGGGCAGATGCGATAGCCCGATCCATACGTGGGGCCCAGCTGAATCGCCATGATAATCGCCCTCACGCGCTCGGCGGGCGCGCGATCAAAGCTGGCTGTCATGGGGTAGTTGCGATAGCGCAGGCCAAACTGCTCAAGTCCCGAGAGGGTGTAGAGCGGAGCGCCCGTTAAGCCGGTCTTTTTGCGTAGCTCGGTGGTGCCAAGGCCGATGGCGGCATCGATGCCGACCGAAAGCGTCTGGTCGTAGTACTCAACGGTAGCCTCGCCGCTACCGCTTGCGGGGTTCCATGAGCGAATACGCCCGATGTCTTGACGCCGCAGCTCACAGGTGAGCAGCGCGCCAAAATTCTTACCGGAGAAATCTTCGATACCGAGCGTTTGGGCAAAATCGTTGCCGGAACCAACGGGTAGGACGGCAAGGGCGGGACGGGCCGCCTCATCCTGCGTCATGAGTCCATTGACGACCTCGTGGATCACGCCATCGCCGCCAAGGGCGATAACGGTTCGATAGCCCTGGGCCCGCGCGGCAAGCTCCTTGGCGTGCCCCGTGCGTTCGGTCAACACCAGGTCAAACTGGGATGCGCGCGCGGTCATGTCCAAAAAGCGTTGCAGGCGCTCGGCAACCTCATGCGCGGCGCCCGACTGGGCGGCAGGATTGGCGATGATGAGCGTGCGACCAAAATCAGTTGCGTGCATGGGGTGACTCCCGGCGTATGGCATGACAGTGCGGTCGCGCTCAGGTCGAATTGCCCCCGATTGTGGCTGCACGGCGAATACTAACGTCTACTCTATCAGGTCGTTGTGGCGCTCGATAGCCTCCGCTACCGTACCGCCCTCATCCACAATAAGCGAACGGCGCTTGGGTGAGATGATGCGCTGGGCGGGGTACACGCCGCGGTGTCCGCCGGTTAGGTAGCTGATAAAGGCCACGATGACAAAGAACCCGGCGGCCGTGCCGTGGAACAGGTCGATGGCCATCATGCAGGTGGTGATGGGCACGTTGAGGCCGGCGCAGAACACGCCGAGCATGCCGAGAGCCGCCAGAAAACTGGGGTCGAGCCCGGTAAGGCAACCTATCCAGCCACCGAGTGCCGCACCGATGCCAAACAGGGGCGTGACCTCGCCGCCTTGGAAGCCAGCGCCCAAGGTGAGCGCTGTGACGACCAACTTGATGGCTGCGTCCGCCAGGGTGGTGTTGCCGGCAAATCCGCCGCCGGAAAGCCACGTGGAAAGGCCGGCGTAGTTCCAGGCGTCGAGGAGGGCATAGGCGGCCAAAACCACGAGTGCGCCTATAAGTGCGCGAACAAGGTAATTGGTGATAAAGCGACCGTACAGGCTCTTGACGGTTCGAACCGACCAGGCAAAGAGACGTGCCGTCAGACCGAAGATAATGGCGCTGATAACAACGATGACGACCGTTTTGGGCGACATGGCGGGAACGCTGGTGATAACATTCGCCTCGTACTCGGTTCCCAAGGCAAGCGATGTGAAGTAGCCGGTAAACGAGGCGACCAGGCAGTAGATACCTGCGGTGTAGTCGATCTTGCCGATAAAGCACATCTCCATGCCAAAGAAAGCCCCGGCAAGGGGCGAACCGAATACGGCGCCAAAGGCCGACGAGATGCCGGCGAGCATGAGGTCGTGGTGGTCATGCTTTTTGAGGTGGGCGAGGCTCGAGATGTTGCTGGCGATGGTGCCGCCAATCTGCACCGCAGCCCCCTCGCGACCGGCCGATCCGCCGGTGAGGTGCGTGAGTGTGGAGCAGACGAAGGTGAGGACGGCCATGCGCATATGGATAAGGCGTGTGCCCAGGGCGGAGTCGATGACCAGATTGTTACCTAGTTTGGCGGCAAGGCCGTGGTTTTTGTACACCCATGCGGTGGCAACGCCCACAACGGGAAGCAACGCGTAAATCCACACGTGGTGCTCGCGATAATCGGTCGCGATATTCAGCGAGGCCAAAAATGCCCAAGCGGCAACGCCCATGGCGAGCGAGACGATGACGACGAGTACGAGCAACTTGGCGCTCGCGAGTAGGTTGCGGGCGTTGCGGCGTGTGTCGGCGGCCAAGAGCTGCTCGGAGCGGGTGAGTTGACGCCTGCCGGCCATGATAACGTCGTTCAGGGAGAAAAAACCGCCATCGTCGAGCGGCTGGGAATGATCCTGCGCTTCGTTTGCGCTTTCGGGTTTGTCGTTATGAGCCATACGTTCCTCTTTTAGGTTGCAACGCAAGCATTATAAAACGCGGTAAACGCGACGAGCCGGTGGGTTGGTTTCCATTCTGTTTCGCGGCTTGCGGCCGACAGGTGTATTTGCGGGTACAGGCCAAATCGCGGTCGCGCGTCGGGGGATTATACTGAGACAAGCATAAAGAATCGGCGTTCCTGTTGTGCGCCGTGGCATTAAAGAGGTGCATATGGCAGAGAAACTCATTCCGCTGGAGGACGCGCAGTCGATCGTTCTGTCGCACGTTGCTCCGACCGATCTCGTCGAGATTCCCGTGTGGCAGGCCGCCGGTCTTCCCTTGGCCGAGGACGCGGTGGCCGATATCGACATTTCGCCGTTTGCTAACAGCGCCATGGACGGGTATGCCGTGCGCTCGGCGGACTTGGCGCAGGCGTCTGGTGAGACGCCGGTGACGCTCGACGTTATCGGACACGAGGCAGCGGGCCATGTCTTTGAGGGCGCGGTCGGCGCAGGCGAGACGGTCCGCATCATGACGGGCGCGCCGGTGCCCGAGGGTGCTGACGCCGTAGTGAAATACGAGGTTGTCGACGTGCTCGATGGCGACGGCAACGAGGGCTCGCACGTTCGCTTCTCGGCGCCTGCCAAGGTAGGGGAGAACGTTCGCTCTGCCGCCGAGGAGGCCCATGCCGGCGATGTTGTGATGCACGCCGGCGAGGTCGTGGCTCCGGCCGGCGCCGGCTTGCTGGCAAGCGCCGGATACGCGAGCGTGAAGGTTCACGCTGCCCCACGCGCGGGCATTATCTCACTGGGGACGGAGCTGGTCGCACCGAGTAAGGTACCGGCGCGCGGACAGATCCGCGATTCCAACTCCTCGGCGCTGATGGCCGAGGCACTCGATGCCGGCGCCGAGCCCGTGTTCTACGGCATCGCGCCCGACGATGAGCAGGCGATTGCCGAACTGGTGCATCGCGCCGTGCAGGAGTGCGATTTTGTCATTACGAGCGGTGGTGCCTCGGCGGGCGATTACGACTACGTGACGGCGCTCGTCCGGCGCGAGGGCGAGGTGCTCTTCGATCGCATCTCGATGCGTCCCGGCAAGGCCATCACGTTTGGCTTGCTCGGGGGTAAGCCCTACCTGGGGCTTTCGGGCAATCCGGCGGCGGCGTATGTGGGCTTTGAGATGCTCGCGCGCCCGGCGATCCGCAAGATGCGTGGTTTTGCCGAGGGGGCGCGCCCCGTACAGCAGGCGATATTGACGCACGGCGTGAAAAAGCGACAGCATCGACGCTTCTTCGATCGCGCCACGGTTTTGCGCGACCCCGAGACCGGTGAGCTGTTGGTGACCGAGGCCAAGACGCAGAATTCGGCGCTGCTCGGCACGATGCAGCGGGCCAACTGTCTACTGCGTATTGACGAAGGACCGTGCGAGCTCAAGGCGGGAGATGCCGTGGACGTTGTTCGCGTCGACCTGCCCGAGGGCGCCGTGTTGTAGGAGGAATGCTATGGAGCTGAAGATTTCGATCGTGACGTGCTCGGATACGCGCGATCTTGCCCAGGACGAGGCTGGAGCCGCACTCGAGGAACTTATCGAGGCGCAGAGCTGGACGGTCGCCTCACATGTGGTCGTGCGCGACGACGTCAGCGAGATTGGTGATGCCATTGTGGAAGCCGCCGATGAGTGCCACGCCAACGTCGTGCTCACCTGCGGCGGTACGGGGCTTTCGATGCGCGATGTGACGCCCGAGGCGACGCGTGCCGTCTGCGACCGCGATGTGCCAGGTATTGCAGAGGCGATTCGCGCATACTCCATGACCAAGACGCGCCGCGCCATGCTCTCGCGCGCCGTGTGCATGCAGCGTGGGCATACACTTGTCGTAAACTTTCCCGGTTCCACGAAGGCCGCCCGCGAAAGCTGGGAGGCCGTGAGTGACCAGCTGGAGCATGCGGCTCAGATGACAGCGGGCGGCGGACATACCAACTAAGCGGTTTACCTGCGGTGGGGCGACCTTATCGGTCGCTCCGCTTTTGTTTTCCGCCGAATCGACGCCGAGGTGCACAGTAACTTGAAACTATATTCTCTGGCGAGAATAATTTCTCACTACCATTATTCGCGCAGAAGTATAATCTGGTTGCAGATTAAAGCCCGCGGTGGGGTACCCGGGCACAAGGTCCGAAAGGGTTGAATATGTTCGATATGGTTTCTCGCCGCGGATTCGTCTCGCTTTCTGCTGTCGCCGCTGCCGGCCTTGGTCTTGCTGGCTGCTCGGGCAGCAAGACGTCCGAGCCGGCCGGATCCGATGCCGGTTCTGCTAAGGCATCTTCCAAGAAGGCTGTCGAGCTGCAGGTCTTTGCCGCCAACTCGCTCGAGAAGGCTCTGCCCGAGGTTCAGGAGCTCTACACCGACCAGACCGGCACCACGTTTGCAGACACGCAGTTTAAGGCCTCCGGCGACCTTGTCGAGCAGATGCGCGCCGGTGCCGCCGTCGACGTGCTCATCACAGCCTCCAAGGGCACCATGGACGACGCCGAAGCCGCCGAGCTCGTCGACGTCGATACGCGTGAGGACATGTTCGTCAACGACCTCGTGATCATTCGCGCCGAGGGCTCCGACACCAAGGTCGAGGCCATCGCCGACGTCGCGAATCTGGACGGCAAGATCGCCATTGGCGACGCCAAGACCGTCCCCGCCGGCAAGTACGCCAACCAGGCGCTGGCTTCCGTGGGGTTCTATACCGGTACCGAGGGCGACGACGGCGAGTATGCTCCCGAGATTGCCGACAAGGTCGCACTGGCCGATAAGGTGGGCACCGCCGCCGCCTATGTCTCTACGGGCGACTGCGTAGCCGGTTTTGTCTACAGCTCCGATATCTTCCGCTACGACGGCATCGAGGAGGCCTTCGTGTGCCCCGAGGATTCGCACAAGCCCATCGTGTACCCGGGTGCCGTTGCCGAGAGCTCCGAGCATGCCGACGAAGCCAAGGCGTTCATCGACTTTTGCCTGTCCAACAAGAAGGCTCAGAAGATTTGGGCTAAGTACGGCTTTGAGCTTTCCGCGTAGTGCGGCTTGGCGCGATAATTCCATCGTTTTGTGTTTCACTCCGTCCTTGTATTCGCTTGGAGCTTTTCGTGCTTAATAGATTCCGCATGCTTGTCGCCTGTGCTTTGACCTTCGCGCTTTGCTGGGTGCCGGGATTTGCGTTTGCTGGGGATGCTGAGGACGGGGCCCAGGTTGCTGCGACCGCTCATGGGCTTTCCTATGGGATCGAGGGTTTTGAGCGGTTGGCCAAGGGGACCGCTCGTGCCATGGAGGGCCAGCCTGAGGGCTACCGGTTTCCCGTTGACGAGGACGTGGACCTTGTAGTGGCGCCTGCTGCCGATCGCGTTGTGGTGTGGATATCGCCCAAGGCGATCGAGAAGTATGGATTTGATCCGCAGGACAATGAGTGCGTATCGGGTCTCAAGGCCCTCGTCTGTGAGCTCGACAGCGCAAACTGCATGGGAGGTGCGCAGCTAGGGGACGTGGATCTTCCTTGGTATGTCACGGCGGAAACAACGTTTGATGCCGGCGGGTATACCTATGGCTTTGACGAGCGCAGTGCGGATGGGGACCGTTATGTGGTGATCTCATCGGCCTCGGGTGATGCCAAGGGCGGCGCGCGTTGGCTTGATAGCGCTCAAATGGTAGAGGCATCGTCTGTCGTGTTGCGGGATGAGCAGGGGCCTTTGACCTCTCTGGCCTCCTTTTTGGGCGACATCGACTATCGCCCGCTTTGGGTGTCCATTAAAACGAGCGGCCTTGCCCTGCTGATCTCCTTTGCGCTGGGCCTGTTCGCCGCGTGGAAGACTATGGGTACCTCGAGCCGCATCAAGGGCCTGCTCGATTCGGTCTTTACGATTCCTATGGTGCTGCCGCCCACGGTCTGCGGCTTTCTGCTCCTCATGCTGTTTGGCCGCTCGACCGGGGTGGGCCAGTGGCTTATCGCGCACGGCGTCTCGATCGTCTTTACGTGGCCGGCGGCGGTTATCTCTGCCGTGGTGGTGTCGTTCCCACTCGTCTATCGTACGGCACTTGGCGCCTTTGAGAGCCTCGACACGCAGATGCTCGATGCGGCGCGCACGCTGGGATGGTCCGAGCGTCGCATCTTTACCAGGCTTATGATGCCGCTTGGCTGGCCCTCGATTGCCGCCGGCACGGTGCTCGCCTTCGCGCGTGCCATGGGTGAGTTTGGCTGCACCTTGTTCTTTGCGGGCAACTACGCCGGCATTACGCAGACCATCCCCATCGCCATCTACTTTGAGTGGATGGGCGGCAACACGTCGGTGGCGCTCTTTTGGGTCGTTGTCGTAATCATGTTCAGTTTCCTGGTCATTCTGTTCATCAATATGTACACCGCGCATTCGCAAAAGTATCGCGAGCGGGGCCTTTCCCGTGCGGAGCGCAAGCAGGTCAAGCAGCTGGGCGGCCTGACCGATTCGCTCGACCCTGTCGGCGGCGATGCCTTGCGTATCGATCGCGAGGCGCTGGCCGAGCTCATGCGCGATGATGCCGCTTTGCAGGGAGGTCGATAGGCCATGTCGCTCGTTCTGGATATCAAAAAGCGCTATCCCGGGTTTATGCTCGACATGCAGCTTGAGGCCGGCGAGGATCGTGTGGCGCTGCTCGGTGCCTCGGGTTGCGGCAAGAGCTGTACGCTGCGCTGTATCGCCGGCGTGGAGACGCCCGACGAGGGCAAGATCGTCGTCAACGGCGTGACCTTTTTTGACTCGGCGACGGGCATCAACCTGTCGCCCCAGGAGCGAAAATGCGCCCTGCTGTTCCAAAACTATCAGCTGTTTCCCAACATGACGGTGGCCGATAACGTATGCGCCGGTGTAAAGGATGCGGTCGACGCCGCCGCGCGCAAAAAGCTCGCCGAGCGCTATCTGGGCATTTTCGGTCTGTCCGATTTTGCCGACCGCTATCCCGCGCGACTCTCGGGCGGTCAGCAACAACGTGTGGCGCTTGCCCGCATGGTGGCGGCGCATCCGGGCATTTTTATGTTCGACGAGCCCATGAGCGCACTCGATTCCTATCTTAAGAGCGCCCTCGAACAGAACATGCTCGACCTGTTCGATGTATGCAACCGCACCGTGCTCTACGTGAGCCACGACATCGACGAAGCATGCCGCCTCTGCCAGCGCATCTGCGTGATGCACGACGGGCATGTCGAGGAGATCGGCTCCGTCGAGGACGTGGTCCGCCGCCCGCAGACGCTGGCGGCGCTGCGCTTGACGGGCTGCAAGAACACAAGCCGGGCGCGCAAGATCGGCGACGAAGAAGTTGAGGCCCTCGACTGGGGCATGACCTTTAACGTGGGTCGCGAGGTTCCCGATGATGTGGCGTACCTGGGCATTCGCGCAAGCTACTTCCATGTTGACAATCGCGCGGAGCGGGGCCGCAACAGCTATGATTTGCACGTGGCCCGTGTGAGCGATTCGCGCTTTGAGCGGCTGGTGCTGCTGGACGTGCCGCGCGTCGATGCGCCCACACGTCTGCAGTGGAAGGTCAACAAGGTGGGCGTGCCTGTCGACGAGCTGCCGCAAGCAGGCGAGACGCTGCGCATGCACTTCGATGCGAGTAAGATCCATTTGGTTTGTCGATAGCGCCGGGTAATGCCGTCGGGGATATAAGCCTCGGCGGCTTTGTCTTGCCGTTCGCCGAATGATGGATGACAAACTCTTATCAACACAGATAATTATTTATTAAACGACGGCACACGACGCTGTCGTACGAATGTCAACGGTGTTCGCATGGTCGACGACCGTTGATATAGTTGACCTTAACTTGTAAAGGAGGGTGCGCATATGCCGCAGACGACATACATTCGCCGCGTTGCCGCGCGCGCCCTATATATGGCTCGGAGTCGCATATGAGCAGGTATGTTCATGGCTCCGGGAGAGACGACGCACAACTAAATAATCAGCTGCAAAGCAGGTTCCCCAAAATTCCGGGGTTGAGCACGGCCGGGCAATCGCCGTCCGTCGTGCATCGATACCGCTGTTATCCGTTTTTGGTTCGAGAGGGGAACCGTCATGGCTGAAGAATTTGATTTCCATCCGATGTGGGAGAGCCTCGGCATGAATCTTGCCGACCACGACATGCTGCTGGGCGCCGTGGGCCAGATGTACGGCGATATGTTCCTGACGCAGAATAATCGCCCCAAGTCCACGTCCTACCTGGATTTTGTCGCCACCAACATCCACAGTGGCCGTATTAAGGAGATGCTCGACAAGAAGGAGGCCGGCGAGGCCACCAAGATCGTCGGTTCGTTCTGCGTCTACGTGCCCGAGGAGATCGTACTTGCCTGTGACGGCATTCCTGTGGGCCTGTGCTCGGGTGCCGACTGGGCGACCGACAAGGTCGAGGAGCATCTGCCGCGCAACACCTGTCCGCTCATTAAGAGCTTTGCCGGCTTTAAGCTGGGCGAGGTCTGCCCCTACATTGAGTCGAGCGACCTGGTGGTGGGCGAGAACACCTGCGATGGCAAGAAGAAGGCCTACGAGTTCTTTGCCACGCAAAAGAACATGTACGTCATGGATATCCCCAACGTGCACGACGAGTCGACGCTCGTGACCTGGAAGGCCGAGGTCAAGAAGCTCGCGGCCAAGATCGAGGACGAGTGCGGCGTCAGGATTACGCCCGAGCGCCTGAAGGCTGCCACCCACGCCGTCAACGAGAAGCGTCGCGCCCTGCAGCGTCTGGCTGCCACGCGCGCTGCCGATCCGGCGCCCATCAGCGGTCTCGACAGCCTGCTGACCGTTCAGGCCGCCTTTATGGACGACACGCCGCGTCTGACCGGAGCCATCAACGAGATGGCCGCCGAGTGCGAGCAGCGTGTCGAGGCCGGCGAGGGCGTGGCGCCCAAGGGGACCAAGCGCATCCTGTACACCGGTACGCCCATGGCCGTGCCCAACTGGAAGCTGTTCAACCTCATCGAGAAGGCCGGCGGCGTTGTGGTAGGCGAGGAGTCCTGCACGGGCTCGCGCTACTACAAGGATCTGGTCGACGAGTCCGGCGAGACGGTCGACGAGATGCTCGACGCCATCGCCGAGCGCTACTTTAAGATCAACTGCGCTGTCTTTACGCCCAACGACCAGCGTATGAAGGACATTGTCCAGATGGCCAAGGACCTGCATGCCGACGGTATCGTCGACGTGGCCCTGCAGTTCTGCACGCTCTACGAGATGGAGTCGTTTGCCGTGGAGAAGGCCGCCGAGGAGGCCGGCATTCCGTTTATGCACATCACGACCGACTACGCCGGCGAGGATGCAGGCCAGCTACAAACCAGGATTGAGGCTTTCTTGGAAACCATTTAGGGCCATCCGTCCCGGCGGCTTTCCCGGACACCCGATCTTGCCGTTCAAACCGTCGCTTGCGTGTCAAAATACGCGGCGCTCCTCTTTCACGGCAACCTCGGGCACCTGGGAAAGCCGTTTCCTTGGTTGGCTAAAAGGTTTGTTAAGGAGTTATATGTCGGAAAATATTGAGCAGCCGTTGCCGTCCACGTTTGAGGAGTTCAACGAACAGCGCAAGGCGGCGTTTATTCGCGTCAAGGATTATAAGCAGGCGGGTAATCGCCTGGTCGGCTTTTTGTGCAGCTATACGCCGCTCGAGATTATCGATGCCGCGGGGGCTGCGAGCGTGGCCTTGTGCGGCACGTCCGACGAGGTGATTCCCGAGGCCGAGAAGGTGCTGCCGGCAAACCTCTGCCCGCTCATCAAGTCGACGTACGGTTTTGCCTCTTCGCAAAAGTGCCCGTTTACGTACTTTAGCGACATGATCATCGGCGAGACCACCTGCGACGGCAAGAAGAAGATGTACGAGCTACTCAACGAGCTCAAGCGCACGCACATTCTGCATCTTCCGCAGGGTCGCGATCGTGCCTACGAGCGTGAAAGCTGGTACGAGGAGTGCCGCCTGCTCAAGGAGGAGCTCGAGAACTTCTACGGTATTACGATTACTGATGACGACCTGCGCGCCGCCGTCCGTCGTCGCAATCGCCTGCGTGCGGCGCAGCTCGATATGTTCGCGCTGCAGGCCAACCAGCCTGCGGCCATGAGTGGCGTCGACCTGATGAGCACTATGTTTGCCGGTACGTTCAGCTTTGATATCGAGGCCTATACGCAGCAGCTGGAGCAAAAGGTCGCCAAGCTGCGCGAGGCCTACGATGCGGGCGAGCGCCCGGTTGCAGCGGATGCCAAGCGCATTCTGATCACCGGTTGCCCGGTGGGCGGCGTGATCAACAAGATCGGCCGTACTATCGAGTCCAACGGCGGTGTGGTCGTGTGTATGGACGACTGCTCGGGCGAGCGCACGGCGGCCATGATGATCGACCCGGAGGCTCCCGATATCCTGCGCGCCATCGCCGACCGCTACCTGGACATCAACTGCTCGGTCATGACGCCCAACGACGGTCGTATGGAAAATACGCTGGCCATGTGCGAGAAGTATCACGTTGATGGCGTGGTCGAAAACGTGCTCCAGGCCTGCCACACCTTTAACGTGGAGAGTGCTCGCATGCAGGAGGCTGTCGAGAGCGCGGGTATTGCGTATATGAAGATCGAGACCGACTACAGCAACGGCGACATGGGTCAGATCGAGACTCGCATCGCCGCCTTCATCGAAACCCTCTAGCTTTCTCAGGCACCGGATCTTGCCCCTCAAACCGTCGCTTGCGTACCCAAAGTACGCTGCGCTCCTCTTTCGGGGCAATCTCCGGCACCTGAGAAACCTAGAGCTAAGGCGCCTGAACGCGCCGCTACCTTTGATGTTTAGATTGGGAGAGAGCCATGATAGGGATCGGGATCGATATCGGGTCTACGGCGGCTAAGGCTGCTGTGGTCAATGGGGAGGGTTCGGTGGCGTGGACGTGCGTGCAGCCAACCGGGTTTTCCTCGGTCGATGCGGCCGAGCGCCTGCGCGAGGCACTGGCGGCGGCGGGTTATGACGTGACGGGCGACGATGTTCGCGTGGTCGCGACTGGCTACGGCCGTGTCGCCGTGCCCTATGCGCACAAGGTCGTGACCGAGATTACCTGCCACGGCACCGGTGCCGTGCGCCTGTTTGGCGATCACGGCACGGTGATTGACGTGGGCGGCCAGGACACCAAGGTCATTCAGCTTAAAAGTGGCCGCGTGGCCAAGTTTGCCATGAACGACAAGTGCGCCGCCGGCACGGGGCGCTTTTTGGAGATCATGGCCGACCGCCTGGGCATTTCCCAGCAGCAGATGGCCGACTTGGTGCGTTCCGGCGAGCCTACCAAGATCAGCAGCATGTGCACGGTGTTTGCCGAAAGTGAGGTTATCAGCCTGATCGGTCGCGGTGAGCCGCGCGAGAACATTGCGCGTGGCGTGATCGACAGCGTGGTTTCGCGCGTGGCGACCATGGCCGGGCAGGCCGCGGGCGCCCCGTACTACCTGACCGGCGGCCTGTGCGAGAACGCCTACGTTGTGGAGCGGCTGGCCGCGCTGCTGGGGTCGCCGGTCACCACCTCGCCCCAGGCCCGCTTTGCAGGTGCCATCGGCGCGGCGATTCGCGCACAGGCGCTCAATTAATGCATCCGTCGCAGGCTCGCATTCATGCGTATACTGGGAGAAAATGATTGACCGATGAGAGGAGGTATCGATGGCTGACGATCAGATTAAGCTCACGTCTATGACTGCCGCGAGCGGTTGAGCCGCTAAGTTGGCCCCCGGAGCCCTCGCCCAGGTCCTGGGCGACTTGCCCAATGTGTATAACGACAATCTGCTCGTGGGGTTCGATACCTCCGACGATGCGAGCGTCTTTCGCGTTGGTGATAACTTAGGCCTCGTGCAGTCAATCGACTTCTTCCCGCCGATGGTCGACGACCCGTTCCTGTTTGGCCAGATTGCCGCGGCCAACTCGCTGTCGGACATCTACGCCATGGGCGGGCGGCCGAGCCATGCCATGAACCTGCTCTGCATACCCAGTTGCCTGGGCGTTGAGGTTGCCGGGCAGATTTTGGCGGGTGGCGCCGACAAGTGCGTCGAGGCTGGCTGCACCATCGCGGGCGGCCATACCATCAACGACGACGAGCCCAAGTACGGCCTGTCCGTGAGCGGCTTTGTCGCTCTCGACCGCATGCTCGCCAACAGCGGCGCACGCGTGGGCGATGTTCTGCTGCTGACCAAGGCGATCGGCTCGGGCGTCATCACCACGGCCATTAAGGGCGAGCTTATCGAGCAGGACGAGGCTAGCCTGATGTTTGACTCGATGCGCACCCTCAACGAGGCCCCGATTCGTCTGGCCGAGGGACTCGAGCTTCACGGCTGCACCGACATTACGGGCTTTGGCCTGATCGGGCATGCGTGCGAGATGGCCGAGGGCTCGGGCGTGCAGATTGAGCTCGCGTCGTCGGCGGTGCCGCTCTTTGACCAGGTGCTCGACATGGCGCGCCTGGGCATTATCCCTGCCGGCGCCTACCGCAATCTGGACTTCTTTGGCCCGCGCGTGGCGGCCGACGATGACCTGGAGCCGGGCATGTTGGATGCGCTGTACGATCCGCAGACCTCGGGTGGCCTGCTTATCGCGGCGCATGCTGCCGATGGGGATGAGCTTGCGCGCCGTCTGCATGCCGAAGGACGTATCGCCGCCGTCGTCGGTCGCGTGTGCGAGCCGGTGCCAGGCGGTCCTGCCGTCCACGTTGTCCGTTAACGACACGTTTATTGAGCTATGTACCGTTCTAAAACGATTTATTCGAAAGGAAAAACTATGTCTACCAAAATTGAAGTCAATGCCATGGGCGATGCCTGCCCGCTGCCCGTCGTCAAGACGCTTAAGGCACTCAAACAGCTTGATGGCGAGGGTGCCGTGGTGACCTCGGTCGATAACGAGACCGCCGTCAAGAACATCTCCAAGATGGCGCAGGAGAAGGGCTGCACGGCCTCGGTCGAGAAGATCTCGGACGCCGAGTGGCACGTGACCGTCACGACCGCCGGTGCCGTAGCCGTTGCGGACCCCGAGCAGGACGGTGCCGCTTTCTGCGACGCCAACGCCGGCAAGGGCAAACTCGTCATTTCCGTCTACACCGATTGCATGGGCCGTGGCGACGACGAGCTGGGCCACAAGCTCATGAAGGCGTTTATCTTTGCCGTGACGCAGCAGGAGGAACTGCCCGCGACCATGCTGTTCTACAACGGCGGCGCCAAGCTCACCGTCGAGGGTTCGCCGGTGCTCGACGACCTGAAGGGCCTGGCGGAGCAGGGTGTCGAGATTCTCACCTGCGGCACCTGCCTCGACCACTATGGCATTAAAGACCAGCTTGCGGTGGGCGAGGTCACCAACATGTACGTGATCGTGGAGAAGATGGAGCAGGCCGTGCGCGTCGTGCGCCCGTAGCGTATTGGTTGGAGTTGCCATGAGGGAGAAGCGCCCGGCGCTTGTCATCACGTTTCCCACCACGGCGGCCGCCATGGGCTGCGAGTCCCTGTGTATCGAGCGCGGCCTTCCCGGGCGAACGATACCCGTGCCCGGGGAGGTCGCTGCCGGCTGCGGTTTGGCGTGGAAGGCGTTGCCTGCAGATGAGGAACTGCTACGCGGCGAGCTTGCCGCGGCAGGCGTTCCCACCGAGGGCTTTACGGTGATCGACATGTGGGAGGTCGTGCGATGATCTACCTAGATAACGCGGCGACGACCATGCATAAGCCGCAGGTGGTCATCGATGCCGTGACGCAGGCGATGCGCTCGCTCGGCAATGCCGGACGCGGCGCGACGTCGGGTGCGCTCGACGCGGCGCGTACCATCCACGGCTGCCGTGCCAAGCTCGCGCGCCTTTTGGGTTGCCCGAGGGCGGACCATGTGTGCTTTACGCCCAACTCCACGGCGGCGCTCAACACCGCCATCAACGGGGTGGTGTGCCCCGGCGACCGCGTGGTCACGACGGTGCTCGAGCACAACTCGGTGCTACGTCCGCTCAACCGCTTGGCGACGGAGCAGGGTGTGACGGTTGAGCATGCGGGCTGTGATACCAACGGCGTGCTCGACTACGACGAACTCGAGCAGCTGGTCACGCCGGGCACGCGTGCCGTGGTGGTGACGCACGCCTCCAATGTGACCGGCAACGCGGTCGACATTGCGCGCGTAGCGGCCATGGCCCATGCGGCCGGCGCGCTGGTGATCGTCGATGCCTCGCAGTCTGCCGGCGCGATGCATATCGATATGCAGGCCATGGGGCTCGACATTGTGTGCTTTACCGGCCATAAGGGGCTCATGGGACCTCAAGGCACCGGCGGCCTGGCCGTGGCGGAGGGCATTGACGTGGCTCCGTGGGCCATGGGCGGCACGGGCGTGCACAGCTTCGATGCGCTGCAGCCGCTTGAGTGGCCCACGCGCCTTGAGGCGGGCACGCTCAACGGTCATGGCATCGCGGGACTTTCCGCTGGTCTCGACTTTATCGAGGCCCAGGGTGGGGTCGAGGCGATTGCTGCCCACGAGCGTGCGCTCGCTGATCGCTTCCTTGCCGGTGTGCGCAAGATTCCGGGGATTAAGCTCTACGGTGCCTTTGACCAGCAGGCGCGCTCTGCGATTGTGTCGCTCAACGTAGCCGATATCGACTCTGCCGAGATTTCGGGCGCGCTCATGCAAGGGTGGGGGATTGCGACGCGCCCCGGTGCCCATTGCGCTCCGCTCATGCACCGCGCGCTGGGGACCGAGCGCCAGGGCGTCGTCCGCTTCTCGTTTGGGTATTTCAACACGGACGAGGAAGTCGACACCGCGATTGACGCTTTGCGCGATTTAGCCTGCTAGAGCGTATATACTTGCGGGACGGGTCTTTTGCCCGTCCCGTTTTTGTTTCGACCCGAAAGGTGTGCATATGGCCTCATCCGCTCCGCGCGGTTTGCGCTCCGACCATGTCGTTACCGTCGGCATTGCGCTGTTCTCGATGCTCTTTGGCGCCGGCAACCTCATTATTCCGCCGCTGCTGGCGCTGCAGGCTGGTTCTGCCACGCCGGTCGCCATGCTCGGCTTTCTGATTGCCGCCATCGGCCTGCCCGTCATGGGTTTTATCGCCGTGGCACTTGCCGGAACGGCGCGCGAGCTTGCCGGCCGCATGCATCCTAAGTTTGGCGAATTCTTCGTTGCGGCGGTCTACCTGGCCATCGGCCCGTGCCTGGCTATTCCGCGCACAAGCTCCACGGCCTTCGAGATGCTGGTGCCGCTGCTGCCCGAGGGCGTTTCGCTCGGCACGGCACGTCTGGCGTTTGCCATCGGGTTCTTCATCATCGCGTTTGCGCTCACGCTGCGCCCGGGTGTCATTACACGCGTACTCGGTCGCATTACGGGCCCCGCGCTCATTGCGCTCATCGTACTGGTCGTGGGTGCTGCCGTGATCTCGCCACTGGGACCGGCTGCCGCGCCTCAGGCTCCCTACGATGCAGGCGCCGCCGTGCAGGGCTTTCTGACTGGCTATCAGACCATGGACCTGCTCGCATCGCTCGCCTTTGGCATTATCATCGCCGAGACCATTCACGAACTGGGCGTTACCGATGACAAGCGCGTGGCCTTCGAGATTTCGCGTTCCGGTGTGATCGCCGGCGTGCTCATGGCCATTATCTATTGCGGCTTGGCCCTTGCCGGTATGCAGCTCGGCACCGTGATGCCCGACGCCACCAACGGCGCTGCAATCCTTGCTCGCTCGGCCTCCATGCACTTTGGCCTTGCCGGCACGGTCGTGGTCTTCGCCATCTTCTTCCTCGCCTGCATGAACGTGTGCATTGGCCTCATTAGTTGCTGCGCGCGCTATTTCTGTGAGACGTACGTGGTTGAAGGGGGAGCGGAGGCCTCCGAGGAGGCCATGCGCCGCCCCTTCGCGATCCTCGCCTTTGTGTTCGCGGCGTTTTCGTGCCTGCTCTCCAACGTGGGCCTCGACGTGATCCTCATGTTCTCGGTGCCTATGCTCAACGCCTTGTATCCCGTTGCCATCGTACTGGTACTGATGGGCCTGGTGCACGGCTTTTGCGACGCTCATCCGCAGGTGTGGGTGTGGGTCGGCGGCGTGGTTGCTGTGCAGAGTGTGATCACCTCGGTCCGCGATGCGTTCTTTGCGGGCGCGTGGCTACCGTTTGATGTTCTTCCGCTGGCGGATATCGGTGCCGCGTGGGCGCCGGTTGCCGTGGCGGCGTTTGTGATCGGTCTGCTCCACAGCAAGTTTGTCGCACATTCGAGGAGCTAGGGTTTCTGCGCTTGCACAGGCGGGGAGTCTCCCCTATAATTTCCTTCGCTTTGGGACACGCAAGGTTTAGACCTTAGCTGCTCAACACCTTCGGGACGTGGCGCAGTTTGGTAGCGCGCCTGCTTTGGGAGCAGGATGTCGCAGGTTCAAATCCTGTCGTCCCGACCATATCTTGCGGGCGTAGTTCAATGGTAGAACCCCAGCCTTCCAAGCTGATGACGCGGGTTCGATTCCCGTCGCCCGCTCCATAGGATATCTTTAACGGCTTTGGCTCCTTTTGGTGCCAGAGCCGTTTTCATATACATGCCGGGGACCCCACATCCCCTCCTAAGTTGCGGTGAAATAGTTCCTGGATTAGCCGCAAAAGCTGTTATCCAGGAACTATTTCACCGCAACTTATTGAGGCCGAGCGGGCTGGGTCGATGATGGGTTCTGTTGTCGAGAAGATGAGGACAGCCGGTCAGGAGTCTGCGTAGGGTTTTGTGGTTGGTATACCGTAGCCGCGCATCATGGAGCCGAACGCTTTGACATCGTAGGTGTCTGAGAGCTTGAAATGAATGACGTTGTGGCCCATGGCACGCAGGTTCGTGTCGCGCATGAGGGCAGCTCGATAGGTTTTTGCCGCAGTATGTTCCGGATCATTTTGGGCATCGTCCTCAAACTTGCCTAGTCCATGCAGCTCAGCCAGCATCCAAGAGCCGTTTGGCATCTGCCAGCCGTAATCTGCCAAATAATAGCCGGCGTTTCCCGGTCGAGTGATTTCAACCTGAAGTTCGGGAGCGGCAACTCCCGCCAGAATCATTGCCGCCCGTGCTTCGGATTCTCCACCGTTATCCGATCTGCCATCCATGTGTTCAAAAACGTCAAATGCGCGCGCGATGCCGTGCAGTCCGCGGCAGTTCCTTTGTGCATATGCACGCAATTCTTCACGCCCGACACCGTACTCACGAGCCAACCCGTCGACATAGCCTAGTGCATATCGAAAAGCGTTAGTTCGGGCGATGTCGACCACCGTGCGATATGGATTCGTTAACGTAAAAGGACCGAGCTGCCATACGTCGCCCGGCCGCCAGCGTCGGTATTCAACGAATTCGTACATATCGCGTCTGGTGGAACGCGGCAACAGCACTTGCACCTTGTCGAGAAGCGAATATGCAGAACCGATGCCATAGAGCAGTGCCGCCGTTGCTCCACAAAACACGGCATTCGGTTCAACGACCGCAATAGCGGATGCCAATTGAAAGATGCGATCTTCGACGCCGAGGTCATTCCAATACGCGGGATCAGCGTAGACATGGTTGTAGAGTCGAATAATCATCTCTTTTTGCATGAGCGCGTAGGCACAGCGTTCATCCCATTTTTTGGTAGCTACAAACAGGTGCCCGCCATGATGGGCCTCGAATAACCGGAAGAACAGCTCTAATTGCGGTTTGGTACAGCGTTTATCATGACTCATTTTCGACCCCATGGTCTCGAGAGGGGGAGTGAATGACACTACGCTATCCCATATTTGGCCCGCCTGACCTTGCCATGAACTGACCAAAAGCTTGACGGGGCAGGTCAGAGTCATGAGTCGTAGCCAAACATATCGGCAAACGGTTGATTAGTGCCCCTCGGCGGCACTAAAAACCACCCTTACAGAAAGTTGCGGTGGAATAGTTCCTGAAAGGCTCGAATAAGCCTAAATCCAGGAACTATTTCACCGCAACTTAAGAGGGGATGGGGCTGAGTGGCGGGCGATGCCGTTGCCTGCCGGTTAGTGGCGACCGTGGTGGCGGAGCTTGTCGATGGTGGAGTCGGTGCCGTGTCCGCGGGCGTCGGTGCTTCGGCTGCGGGCGTCGGCGGCGGTTTGGCGCTGGCGGCGGTAGTCGATCATGCCTTGGATGATGGGCTTGCCAAAGCTCACGACATCATCGTTGTAGATGGCGGTTCGGGCTGCGAGGAGGCAGTCGGTAAAGTCCATATGGGTCTTGCCGAAGAGTTTGACGGCAAGGGCGACAACGGTGGGCTCGTCGACCATGACGTCATCGAGCAGCCTTTTCATGGCCGCAGCAATTTCAACGCGGGGAACCTTATAGACGTCGCGCAGCGTGACCACGACGCGCGTGATGATTTCGGGGTAGACACGTGCGGTGCGCGTGGCGATGACCTTGGCAGCGCGCGGTGACAGGACCTCGTCGTCGTCAAGCAGGTAGCGAAGGATGACGGTCTCGTCGATGATGGTGCTACTCATGGATATCTACTTCCTCGGGACCCAAAACCGACTCGTCGCTTTCTGTGGCTAGGTATTCAATCCAGGCATTGCGCTCCTCGGAGCGGCGATTGGGGTCCCCATATGCTTTGAGCAGTCCATAGGCGGACGTGCCGTCCTTGGAGCGCACGGCGACCGGCTGAAAGGGGAGCTTGCGCATCAAAATACTCTGCGCGACAAATAGACGGACAGCCTCGGCGAGCGATGTGCCCATGGCGTCGTAGAGACGCTCGGCATGCTGCTTGTCTTCCTCGCGAATGCGCACCTGCAGGATGGCTCGTTTTTGAGTCGATGACATCACTGGCCTCCCTTAATGAGCGTGCAATTTGAATAGTCAAATACAACATCGGCTAATAATAGCCAATCTTACAACCACTACTTTATTGCACTAGAGTAATTGAGTGTAAACGATATTACAAACGTACTACATCTTTCAGAAACGAGCGTGAAATCTCCCTTGGATGTACGCATGTAATACACTCACCTTTATAGCTTCTAGAGAATAATTCCAACCTGCCAAAACCCCTGCAATACACCCGTATTGCAGGGCCTATGCTCAAGTTTGCCCCCTGCAACTGCGTATATTTAACCTGTATATCGTTGGAGAAACTCTACCGAGTGCCTGTTTCGCCGCATGCGCTCGATACGCCGATGCCAGGCCACGGGCGGCTTGGGGCAACGTCGACAGGGTCTCTCCGGCATGGGATTCAGGAGGGAGTGAACAACATGGGCAATAAACGAGTCGTGGCTGATTCTTCACGCTGCATTGGGTGTCAAACCTGTATGGCGGCGTGCATCGAGGCACACGATATTCCCGGCAACATCGCCGCGCCGCGCCTGCGCGTGACGCGTACGTACGAGATCTCCGCACCGGTGGCTTGCCATCATTGCGAGGATGCCCCGTGCGCGAAGGCCTGTCCTACGGGCGCCTTGTTCTTTGATCCAAAGAACCATCGCATCGGCGTCAACGAGGACAACTGCATCGGCTGCAAGAGCTGCGTCATGGCATGCCCCTTTGGCGCCGTGAGCGTGGCGACCACGCAGGTCCCCGTCTTGATGGGTGACGTGCGAGTGGGTTCGCAGACTAAGAGCTTCGTGCTCAAGTGCGACCTGTGCGTGGACCGTCCCGGCGGTCCGGCATGTGCCGAGGCGTGTCCGACCAAGGGCCTCACCCTGGTAGACGAGGAGCGTCTGGCAGAACTGACTGCCGAGCGTGCCCGCGCCACCATCGAAAACGAGGCGTAAGCGTCGGGCGACAGGCCCAATGATTGTCAAATAAGTACCGAGTATTCGGTAGCAGAGAAAGGAAGGAGGGTGTCATGGAGAAGCATAAAGTGATTTGCCCGTACTGCGGCGCCGGTTGCCAGTTTAACCTCTTGGTCCAAAACGGCCAGGTCGTGGGTACCGAACCGCTCAACGGCATCACCAACCAGAGCGAGCTGTGCCTTAAGGGCATGAGCGGCTACGACTTCATCAACGACACCAAGATCTTGACTCCTCGCGTACTGCACCCGATGATCCGCCGCACCAAGGGCGCGGATCTTGAGCGCGTAAGCTGGGACGAGGCACTGGATTTCACCGCATCTAAGATGCAGGCCATAATTGACGAATATGGTCCTAACGCTGTCATGACCACCGGCTCTTCGCGAGGCGGCGGCAATGAGGCGAACTACGTCATGCAGAAGTTTACGCGTGCGTGCATCGGCACCCACAGCGTGGACAACTGCGCCCGTACTTGACACGGCCCTACTGTCCTCGGTCTGATGGACACGGTTGGTTCAGGTTGCATGTCATGCTCCATCCCCGGTATGGAGGATGCGGGCTGCATTTTCCTCTTCGGCTATAACCCTGCCGATTCGCACCCCATCGTCGCAAGGCGTATCGTGCGAGCCAAAGAAAAGGGTTGCAAGATCATCGTCGCCGACCCGCGCCATATCGAAACCGCGCGTATCGCCGATCTCTACCTTCCGATCAAGAACGGTTGCAACGTTGCGTTCCTCAACGCCTTTGCCAACTGCTTGGTCAACGATGGCCTCTACGACAAGGAATTCGTCGCCGAGCACACGAACGGCTTTGACGAGTGGTGGGAGACCATCAAGAACTACACTCCCGAATCCGTACAGGACATCACGGGTGTCGAGCCCGCGTTGATCCACCAAGCTGCCGAGATGTACGCCACGGCGAAGCCCTCTGCCATCATTGGCTGGGGTATGGGCGTATGCCAGCAGAAGCAGAACCTGAAGACGGTGCACACCATCGCCTCCATCGCCTGCGTTGCCGGCCAGATCGGCAAACCCAATTCCGGCCTCGCGCCCGTGCGTGGCCAGAATAATGTCCAGGGCTCCTGCGATATGGGCATGCTGCCCAACCTGTACCCTGGCTACCAGAAGGTCACCGACCCGGCAGTGCGTGCCAAGTTTGCCAAGGCTTGGGGCGTGCCCGAGGAAAAGCTCCCGCTCGAGGAGGGCTACAAGCTCACCGACCTGGGCCACCTGGTCGACGAGGGCAAGGTGCACTGCTTCTACAACTACGGCGAGGACCCGGTGCAGACCGAGCCCGATTCGGCCGGTATGCGCAAGACGCTCTCCGAGCTGGATCTGTTCATTTGCCAGGACATCTTTATGACGCAGACGACCATGCTCGCCGACGTCATCCTGCCTGCCACCTCTTGGGGCGAGCACGAGGGTGTCTTTACCGCATCCGACCGTAGCTTCCAGCACTTTGACGCGGCCGTTCCGCCCAAGGGCGAGTGCCGTCACGACTGGGAGATCTTCGCGGACCTGTCTACGCGTATGGGTTACCCCATGCACTACGACAACACCGAGCAGATCTGGAACGAGTGCATTAGCCTGTGCCCCAACTTTGTGGGCGCGACCTACGAGAAGATGGCTCCCGAGGGCGGTTACGCCCAGTGGCCGGTCAAGAGCACCGATGTGAACGACCACGGTACGCCCGACATGTTCGCTGGTGGCAAGTTCACCACCAAGGACGGCCGCGCTAACCTGATGGCGCACGACTGGGAGGCGCCCTCCGAGCTTCCCGACGATGAGTACCCGCTCATCCTGTGCACTGTTCGCGAGGTCGGCCACTACAGCTGCCGCTCGATGACCGGTAACTGCAAGACGCTGGCGCTGCTTGCCGACGAGCCCGGCTTTGTCCGCATGAATCCCGCGGACGCCGAGGCGCGCGGCATCAAGAATGGCGACATCGTCTCGATTCACAGCCGCCGCGGCCAGGTATACAGCCGCGCCGACGTGAGCGATCGCATCAACAAGGGCACGGTCTATATGACCTACCAGTGGTGGATCGGCAAGTGCAACGAGCTGACCATTCACAAGGTCGACCCGGTCTCGCATACGCCCGAGGACAAGTTCTCCGCCTGCCAGGTCGACGCTATCGCCGACCAGGTCTGGGCCGAGGGCGAGGTCGAGCGTCAGTACACCGAGCTCAAGCAGGCTCTGGTGGACGCCGCCGCTCCCCAGGACGTTGAGCCTGGCGCCGCCAAGTTCGACGACGAGACGCACGTGAATCAAATCGTGTAGTCCCGTTCTCGTTGGCTTTTTGGGCCGGGCGTCCCGTACGTTCGGGAGCCCGGCCCGTTATTTTGAAAGGAAGTGGGGATGAACCGCTTCATCGACATCAACCCGGAGAGGTGCATCGGCTGCGGAACATGCCAGTCCGCCTGTGCCGACGCCCACCGGATGCAGGGTCTTCAGGATACGCCGCGCCTGGCGCTCGTGAAGACCGGCGGTATTTCGGCCGCCCTTGCCTGCCACCATTGCGAGGGTGCCCCCTGCGCCGAGGTCTGCCCGGTGAATGCCATCGAGCACGATGGCGATCGCATCCACGTCAAGGAGCAGGAGTGCATCGGGTGCAGGCTGTGCGCCATCGCGTGCCCCTTCGGAGCCATCCATCCCGATGGCACGTCTATCGCCGGTGTCGCAGGCATGTGCGACCCGACGCCTTCGTATCCTAAGTCCCTGAGCAGCCTGCTTACGTGGGCTCCCGGCCAGTACACCTGCGCTGTTAAGTGCGACCTGTGCGCCTTCGATCCGGACGGTCCGCATTGTGTGGCGGCGTGCCCCACCAAGGCGCTGACCGTCATGGGCGGCGCGGCCGATCGCGAGCTCGACGAGGCCAAGCGCCTGCGCTCGATCGAAAACGGTCCGGTCGTCGACGTTACCGCTGTGGCCCAGGGTCTGTCCGAGAAAGCAGAAGGGAGCGTAAACAATGGATAGCATGACGCTGTTTATCGCATCGCTTGCCGTCTCGTGCATCGGTGCGCTCGCCTCGGTTCTGCTGATTAAGGCCGACAACGCCGCCAAGACCGCCGGCTGCCTGATCGGCGCCGTCGCGGCCGTGCTGTCGTTCATCGCGGGCCTCGAGGCCGTGCTTGGCGACGTTTCGTCCCTCAACACGGTCTTCTTCTTCCCGTTCGCCCGTCTCGAGCTCTTGCTCAACGGCCTTGCGGGCCTGATCGTGGTCCTCATCTCGATTCTCGCCTTTGCGGGCTTCATCTACGGTCTGTCCTACTTCGACGAGTACCCGGGCAAGGTCGGGCGCGCCGGCTTCTTTATGAACACCTTCGTCGCCTCGATGATGCTCGTCATCACCGCCGACAACGTGTTCTGGTTCCTGGTCGCCTTTGAGCTCATGTCCCTTACGAGCTACTTCCTTGTCGTTATCGAGGAGAACAAGAACTCCATTAGGGGCGGTTGGCTCTACTTCGTCATCGCGCACGTGGGCTTCGTTCTCATCATGGCGAGCTTCCTGCTCATGACCAACGGCGTGGGCGGTTCCTTCAGCTTCAGTGATTTCCGTACGCATGACTTTGGACCCGCCGTCTCCTCCGCGTGCTTCGTCCTCGCGTTCTTCGGATTTGGCGCGAAGGCCGGCATCATTCCGCTGCACTCCTGGCTGCCCCAGGCGCACCCCGAGGCGCCGTCCAACGTGTCCGCCCTCATGTCCGGCGGCATGATCAAGATCGGCATCCTGGGAATCCTCAAGGTCGGTCTCGACCTGCTCGCGGGTTCGGGCGTCCAGCTCTGGTGGGGCCTCATGGTCCTGGTCTTCGGATCCATCTCGTCGGTCCTGGGTGTCGTCTACGCCCTCCACGAGCACGACATCAAGCGCCTGCTTGCCTATCACTCCGTCGAGAACATCGGCATCATCTTGCTCGGTGTCGGCGCGTCCATGACGGCGCACGCCCTGGGCAACGACGTCATCGCGACGATCGCGCTCATGGCCGCCCTCTACCACACGCTCAACCACGCCATGTTCAAGGGCGAGCTGTTCCTCGGCGCGGGCTCCCTGCTCTATGCCACGGGTACGCGCAACATGGAGAAGATGGGCGGTCTGTTCCGCCGCATGCCGGTCACGGCCGTCTGCTTCCTCATCGGTGCCCTTGCCATCTCGGCCATCCCGCCGCTCAACGGCTTCGTTTCCGAGTGGTTCACCTACCAGTCCCTGTTCAACATCTCGACGCTCTCCGACCCGGTCGTCATGGTGTTCGCCGTCGCCTCCGCGGCCGCCCTCGCCATCACCGGTGCCCTGGCCGTCACGTGCTTCGTGAAGGCCTACGGCGTCTCGTTCGCGAGCAGCCCTCGTTCCCAGGAGGCCGCGAACGCCAAGGAGTCCCCGGCTCCGATGTTGTTCTCGCAGATGCTCCTCGCGGCCATCTGCGTGGTACTGGGAATCGGCTCCCCGGTCATCGCCCCGGTTCTGGGCGACGTCGCCCAGAGCGTGCTTGCCGGCTCCGCCGTCACAGCCACCTCGGGCGTGTCTCTCGTGAACGAGATTTCCGGTGCCGCCACCTCCACCCCCGCGATCGCCATCGCGCTCGTGGTCCTCACCGGCCTCGCGTTCGCGTTGAGGTCCTGCCTCGGCGCCAAGGCCCCCGCTAAGAAGACCGACCCTTGGGCGTGCGGCTACGAGCCCAACGAGCACATGCCCGTCGTCGCCACGAGCTTCGCGTCCGACGTCGAACTCTTCATGGGCCCGCTCTACACCCTGCGCGAGGTATGCACCAAGATCTGCTGGTCCATCGCGCACGTGTTCCAGAAGCTCACCGGTGTCGCCCAGGGCGTCGAGCCCCTGCCCGACCGTTTCCTGGTCGATGCACCGAGCGAGGGTGCCGACAAGCTGGCCGGCCTCGCCTCCAAGATCGAGGGCGGCAACTACTCCGTATACATCTGCTACATCGTCGCGGCGCTCGTGGTCTTCCTCGTGCTCGCCGTGGTCATGGTCTAGAGAGGGGAGAGGATATTATGAACATCGTTCTTGCGATGGCGCAGGGCCTCGTGGTCATGCTGGTCGCGCCCTTCTTCTCCGGCCTCGCCCGTGTGATTCGCGCGAAGATGCACAATCGCCGCGGTCCGTCCATCCTTCAGGATTACCGGGACCTCGCGAAGCTCATGGCGCGTCCCGAGTCCGTGAGTTCCGACTCGAGCTTCGTGCTGCGCATCATGCCGCCGCTGTTCCTCGCGGTGTCGTTTATGCTCGCCATGGGCCTGCCCATGTTCACGCTCCAGAGCCCCATGCCCGTCTTTGGTGACGCCATCACCATCATGTACGCGCTCGCGCTGTCCCGCTTCTTCTTCGCGCTGTCCGGCGTGGATTCCTCCAACGCCTACGCGGGCTTCGGCGGTATCCGCGAGCTCCTCATGAGCGTGCTCATCGAGCCGTCCATGCTCATCGCGCTGTTCACCGTCGCCATCGTGTGCGGCTCCACGGACATTGCGACCATGGGTCAGCACATCGTTACGGGCAACGTCTCGAGCGTCGTCGCCGTTATCCTCGCCGGCGTCGCCTTCGCGGCCGCCTGTTACATGGAGCTCGGCAAGCTTCCGTTCGATCAGGCCGAAGCCGAGCAGGAGCTCCAGGAGGGCCCGCTCGCCGAGCTCTCCGGCCCGTCCCTGGCCATGATGAAGCTCGCCATGGGCATGAAGCAGGTCGTGGTCGTCGCTTGGTTCACCTCCATCTTCATCCCCTGGGGAGAGCCCGCGACCATCGGCGTCACCGCTCTCGTGGGAGCCGTCGTCTTCCTTGTCAAGTGCCTGGTCGATTTCGTTGTCTGCGGCGTGCTCGAGAACTCCGTTTCCCGTTCGCGCTTCAAGGTGCTCGGTAACCAGACCTGGGCCGTCGTCGGCATCGCGGTCCTCGCGTTCGTCTTCGTCGTCGTAGGCGTGTAGGGAGAAGGGAGAAACTATGTCAATCGAATCGAGCTTGTCCCTCTTTGCCATGGTGGCGATCGCCGTCCCCATGCTGGGCTCCCTGCTCATCGTCATGCTGCCGCGTCCCTACGCTAAATGGATTTGCGCCTTTGCCGGCGGCATCGCCACGGTCGCTTCCGTTGGCTTGGCCGCGACGTTTGCCGGAAACGGCATGAACGCGGTCGATGTAACCTGGGCGAGTATGGGCCAGACCTTGGTCATGGGCTTCATATTCGACCGGATGAGCACGCTGCTCGCACCCGCGTTCGTCGCTATCGGCCTGCTCGTCGTCATCTATTCGTTCCCGTACATGAGCGATAAGAACAAGGAGCATCCCGACGCGCCCCGTCGCCGCTTCTACGTGTACTTCTCCACGTTCATCGGCGCCATGGCCGGTCTCGCCTACAGCTCCACCATCGTCGGCCAGCTCGTTTTCTTCGAGATCACCGGCGTGTGCTCCTGGGGCCTCATCAGCTACTACATGACGCCCACGGCCAAGAAGGCCGGTATGAAGGCGCTCATCATCACCCATATCGGCGCTCTGGGACTCTACATCGGCGCGGCCTTCCTGTTCGCCGGAACCGGCACGTTCGCGCTGAGCGCGATCTCCCAGCTCGATTCCGGTATGAAGACCGTCGTGCTGCTGCTCATCCTGTTCGCCGCTTGGGCCAAGTCCGCCCAGTTCCCGCTCTACATGTGGCTGCCCTCCGCAATGGAGGCCCCCACGCCCGTTTCCGCCTACCTCCATGGCGCGTCCATGGTGAAGGTCGGCGTGTGCGTGTTCGCCCGCGCTCTTGCGAGTGCCGGCGATATCCCCGAGATCGTCGGTTGGGTCGCCATCATCGACGCCGTCGTGACCATGCTCTTCGGCTTCCTCATGTACCTGCCCCAGAAGGATATGAAGCGCCTGCTCGCCTTCTCGACGATCGCGCAGCTCGCCTACGTGTTCTTCGGCCTGGGCCTCTCCGTGTTCGGAAGCCAGATGGCGTTCAACGGCGCCGTCGAGCACATCTTCAACCACGCGTTCACCAAGACCCTGTTCTTCCTCATCGCCGGCTCCCTCAGCTTCACGCTGGGAACCCGTATGTTGCCCAAGATCCAGGGCCTCATGAAGAAGTACCCGGTCACGGGCGTGGGCTTCGCGGTCGCCGCGACCGCTATCGCCGGCGTGCCCCCCATGAGCACGTTCTTCTCCAAGTTCCAGATTATTTCCGGTGGCTTCGCGGTTGGTGCTTCCAACACGGTCATCTTCGTCCTCGTGTGCGTCATGGTCGTCGAGACCGTCGCCACCTTCGCATGGTTCCTGCGTTGGATGGGTAAGGTCCTGCCCGGTGAGCCGAGCGAGACCGTGGCCGCCGGCCAGCCCCTTCCGCGCGCCATGGCGTTCGTGTTCGTCGTCCTCATGATCATGGTCGTCGTCGCCGGTCCTCTGTCCTCTAGTTGGATGGGTTAGGAGGTAGGACATGGGTTATTCGTTAGTCAATATCCTGGGCGGTCTTCTGATCGTGACCTCCACCATGGTGGTCGTCTCGAAGACCATCCCGTCCGCCATTAAGTGGTACGCGATCCAGTCGGTTGTCCTGGTGGGCGTGCTGCTCACCCTGGGCCTCACCACCGGTGCCACCGAGCTTCTCATGTGGGCCGCGTCGGCCCTCGTCACCAAGGTGATCCTCGTTCCGTTCATTCTCAACCGTGTCTACAAAAAGATGGGTTCGCCTGCCGATAGCACGCTGACCTCCTCCATCAAGCCGGCCTGGACCATCATCCTCACCGGTCTGGAGGTGGCCATCTGCTTCGCGGTGGTCACGCGCCTGAGCCTGCCCACCGCTGAGGTGGCTACTCCGGCCCTCGCCATCAGCTTCGCGCACTTCTTCGTCGGCCTCACGTGCATCATCTCCCAGCGCAACATCCTCAAGCAAATCTTCGGGTACTGCCTTATGGAGAACGGTAGCCACGTGACGCTCGCCCTGCTCGCGCCCACGGCCCCCGAGATCATCGAGATCGGCATCGCCACCGACGCCATTTTCGCCGTCATCATCATGTCCGCCGTCGTCGTGAGGATCTGGAACGACACCAAGTCGCTCGACTCCCACGACCTGACCGAATTGAAGGGGTAGGCCATGGATGTTTCAATGCTGACGGTCGCCTTGCTCGCTTGTCCCCTCGTGTTCTCCCTGATTATGGCTGCGCTCCCCAAGACGACGTCCTACAGCGTCTTTGCGGGGCTCAACACCATCTCCGTCGCGGCGACCCTCGTCCTTTCGGTCGTCACCGCGGGAACCATGCTCTCGAGCGGGCAGAATATCGACGCTTTGGGCCTGTGGCTCCATCTCGATTCGCTCTCGTCGATCTTCGTCCTTCTGGTAGGCATCATCGGGTTCATCACCGGCGTGTACTCCATCTCCTATATCAAGATCGATATCGAGGAGAAGACCATGCTGGCCGAGCGCACCAAGCAGTACTACGCGCTGTTTAGCCTGTTCGTTTTCACGATGCTGCTCGCCTGCCTGTCCAACAACATCATCCTCACCTGGGCGGCGGTCGAGGCCACCACGCTGTCGACCGTGTTCCTCGTGGGCATCTACAAGAACAAGCAGGCGCTCGAGGCGTCTTGGAAGTACGCGATGGTCTGCACCGCCGGCGTGGCCTTCGGCCTGTTCGGCACGCTGCTCATCTACGCGAACGCCGCCGATATCATGCCCAACGCGCATGAGGCAGCCTTCCTCACCTCCATCATGCCCTACGCCGACCAGTTCGACCCGATGCTCGTGCGCCTCGCGTTCGCATTCATCGTCATCGGCTTCGGCACCAAGGCGGGCCTGTTCCCCATGCACACTTGGCTGCCCGACGCGCACTCCCAGGCTCCGAGCCCGGTCTCCGCGCTGCTCTCGGGCGTGCTGCTCAAGTGCGCCATGCTGGTGATCATCCGCTTCTACTCCCTGTCCATCATCACGGTGGGCGACACCTATCCGCGTACGCTCCTGCTCATCCTGGGCACGCTGTCCATCCTGGTGGCCGCCCTGTGCATCTTTAAGCAGGACGATATCAAGCGCCGCTTTGCGTACTCCTCCGTCGACAACGTCGGCGTGGTCGCGCTGTGCCTGGGTATCGGTGGTCCGCTCGGTATCGCCGCCTGCCTGCTGCACTGCATCTTCCACGGTTTCACGAAGGCGCTCGCCTTCTGCATGGCCGGTAACATCCAGCACATCTACCACACCCGCGACCTGAACAAGATCAAGGGCGTCGTCGAGATCGCTCCCGTCACGGCAGCGCTCACCATCATCGCCCTGCTCGCGCTCGCCGCCTTCCCGCCGTTCGCCCTGTTCATCTCCGAGTTCCTCACCTTCGTGGCCGGCGTCCAGTCCGGTCCCATCTGGGTGGTCGTGCTCGTGGCCATTGGCCTCACCGGCGTGTACTTTGCCCTTACCGGCATCGCGCTCAAGTCCATCTTCGGCAAGGCGCCCGAGGGCATGAAGCGCCACGAGGTGCCCGCCCTCATGATCATCCCCGAGATCGCCCTCGCGATCGTGGTCATGTGGTTCGGTATCGCCACCCCGGTCGCCATCACGAGCGGCGTCGAGGATGCAACGTCCGTCGTTTTGAACCAGAGCGTCGAAGAGCTCCACGAGGCTCCTCTCTACCGCATGGTGTTCAGTTCCCAGACCAAGACAAGCGAGGTGAATTAGCACCATGGCAGAACCTGAAAAGAAGGACTACGCTCGTCGTTGCGAAAGCCACGTCGAGGCCCTGCGCGCCGCAGTGCCGGGCGCTATCGAGAAGGTTGAGTGGCAGTGCGAGGACCAGCTGACGATTACCGTCAAGCAGGACAAGCTGCCCGAGGCCGTCCACTACCTGTATTACGAGCGCTACGGCTGGATTCCCGTGATCATCGGCAACGACGAGCGCAGTCTGTGCGGCCGTTACGCCGTGTATTACGTCATCTCCATGGAGGGGGAGGACCCCGGCTGGGTGACCGTGCGCACCGAGGTCGATCCCGCCAAGATGACGTTCCCGTCCGTGACGCCGTTCGTCCCCGCCTGCGTGTGGGGCGAGCGCGAGCTGCGCGACATGTTCGGCCTGATCCCCGAGGGTCTGCCCGATCGTCGTCGCCTGGTGCTGCCCGATGACTGGCCCAGCGGCCTGTACCCGCTGCGCAAGGACTCGATGGATTACCGTTTCCGCCCCGCCCCGGCGAGCGACATGGAAAACTACGAGTTCTTGGCCGATACCAAGGGCAAGGAGACCACACTCGTCCCCATGGGCCCGCTGCACATCACCTCCGACGAGCCCGGCCACTTCCGCCTGTTCGTCGAGGGCGAGACGATCGTCGATGCCGACTACCGTCTGTTCTACGTGCACCGCGGCATGGAGAAGGTCGCCGAGACGCGCCTGAACTATGACGCCGTGACGTTCCTCGCCGACCGTATCTGCGGCATCTGCGGCTGCGCTCACTCGGTGGCCTATGCCGAGGCCGTCGAGCGCGCCCAGGGCATTCATGTCCCGCCGCGCGCCCAGTATATCCGCGCCATCATGCTCGAGGTCGAGCGCCTGCACTCGCATCTGCTCAACATTGGCCTGGCATCGCACTACACGGGCTTCGACTCCGGCTTCCAGCAGTTCTTCCGCGTCCGCGAGAAGTCCATGGACCTGGCCGAGAAGCTCTCCGGTCACCGCAAGACCTACGGCCTCAACGTGATCGGCGGCGTGCGCCGCGACATTTTGGCCGAGCAGAAGCTTTCCACGCTCACGACCATCCACCAGTTGCGCTCCGAGGTTCAGGAGCTCGTCGACGTGCTGCTCTCTACGCCCAACTTTATCGAGCGTACGAGCGGCATCGGCATCCTGGACCGCAAGATCGCACGCGACTTCTCGCCGGTCGGCCCGCTTATGCGTGGCTCGGGCTATGCCCGCGACGTGCGCTTTGACCATCCCTTCGACGGCTACGCCGATCCGGATGTCCAAAAGATGCATGCTGCCACGGCCGACACCTGTGATGCCTTCGGCCGTACCGCCGTTCGCATCCAGGAGGTCTACGATTCGATCGACATGATCGAGACCATGCTCGAGAACTGCCCGTCGGGCCCCATCCTCACCACGGATTGGGAGTACACCCCGCACAAGTACGCCATCGGCGCCACCGAGGCGCCGCGCGGCGAGGACGTGCACTGGGCCATGCTCGGCAATAACCAGAAGTGCTACCGCTGGCGCGCCAAGGCCGCCACGTACAGCAACTGGCCGGTCCTGCGCTACATGTTCCGCGGCAACACCGTGGGCGACGCTGCGCTGATCGTCGGTTCGCTCGACCCGTGCTACTCCTGCACCGACCGCGTGACGGTGACCGATGTCGCCGCCAAGCGCGACCACGTGCTCGACAAGGAGCAGTTCGAAAACGTCTGGCGCGACAAGTCGCCGCTTGCGGGCGAGGGCACCATGGCCGCCCCGCTCGATGAGGAGGCGCTCTAATATGCTGAAGCTTTGGAAGGTCAACGCCAAGGCCGGCGACGCGACGGTCAAGTACCCGTTTGCGCCGTTCCCCACCAACAAGGACATGCGCGGCAAGCCCGAGCACAATGCCGAGCTCTGCATCGCCTGCGGTGCCTGCGGCGTGGCGTGCCCGGCCGATGCCATTCGCATGGACACCGACCTTGCGGCCGATACCATCACCTGGTCGATCGACTACGGTCGCTGCATTTTCTGCGGCCGTTGCGAGGAAGCCTGCCCCATGGAGGCTATCAAGCTCACCGAGGAGTTTGAGCTGGCCGTCATGAGCAAGGACGACCTCACCAGCAAGAGCGTCTATACGCTCGAGCACTGCTCGCGTTGCGGCAAGCCGTTTGCCCCGCACAAGGAGATCGACTACGCCAAGCGCTTGCTGCAAAAGGCCGGCGGCATGGAGGCCGAGCAGGCCGCCCGTACCGTCGGTATGTGCCAGGAGTGCAAGCGCGAGCTCGACGCCCTGCGCGCCGCCTCGGCCGTAAAGACCGGCAACGCTGCCGGCATGGCTGCCAACGAGACGCTTACGTCCGGCGAGCCCCAGGGTCCCGGCATGGAGTATCTGGGCGGCCACGGCGTGAACCCGGAGTATATCGACCGCGAGCTCAACCCCGATGCGCCCGAGATTCCCGCTGGTCCGGCGCCGGTCGAGGGCATCATCATGGATTTTGATACGAAGGAGGAGTAACCATGGCCGAACCCACGCTTTTGCCCGAGCGGCTTCAGTACCGCCCGACCAAGATCGAGCTCGACGAGAGCATCGAGAAGGCCAAGGCGACCCTTCTTAAGAAGATCAAGCGCTCGGTGTACGTCTACCGTGTTGACTGCGGCGGCTGCAACGGCTGCGAGATCGAGATCTTCGGTTCCATCACGCCCGTCTTTGACGTCGAGCGCTTTGGCATCAAGGTCGTGCCCTCGCCCCGTCACGCCGATGTGCTGCTGTACACCGGTGCCGTGACGCGTGCCATGCGCATGCCGGCCCTGCGCGCCTTTGAGGCCGCACCCGATCCCAAGATCGTGGTGTCCTATGGCGCGTGTGGCTGCACCGGCGGCATCTTCTACGACAACTACTGCGTCTGGGGTGGCACGGACAAGATCTTGCCGGTCGATGTCTATATCCCCGGCTGCCCGCCCAGCCCCGCGCAGACCGTCTACGGCTTTGCCATGGCGCTCGGTCTGCTGGACCAAAAGCTCCATGCCGAGACCACGGTGGAGGCCGCCGACGAGCAGGCCGATATCCTACATCCCGGCGTGCCGTACAAGCTGCGCGTTGCCATCGAGCGCGAGGCTCGCGCCATGAGCGGCTACCGTTACGGCCGCGATTTGGCCAATGAGTTTATGGATACGCTCGAGGGCGCGCCCAAGGGCGATATCCGCGGTGCCATGGCGCTGCTCATCGACAAGCAGGACGATCCGCGCCGCGTCGAGGTGTACTCGGCGCTGCAGGATCTGGTGCTGGCCGGAGGTCGCTAGATGGAGCTCACGGACCGCTCTGGTTACTTTGCGGGCCCCGGTATGCTCGGCGGCTCCTTTGGCGATGCCTCGCGCGCAAGCGACGAGGCCGCCGAGGGCGTCGCCGACCCCTGCCTGGGCCATGCGCCCGACCAGGTGGTCTTCTACGAGCTCACGCGTAAGTTTGTGGAGACTGAGGAAGACGTTCCCCAGGAGGCCTGCGACGTGCTGTACTACACGCTCGCCGTGGGCCACCACACCGGCGTGCTCGACTGCTTTGAGCCGCGCCTGTCGGTGCCGGTGGATGTGTTCTATTCGCTCGTCGACGCGTTGCCGGAGGGGGAGGCCAAGACCAAGTTTGAGGCCATCCACTCCTTTGGCGAGTGCCAGCTCGACAAGGCGGCGGTGCCGTCGCTGCTCGAGGCCTGCGATGCGCTGCTCGACGAGCGCGGTTTTCGCGGCTCGGCCAAGGCCGGCATCTCGGTGTTCGACGACGACTTTGGCCTGCATGCCCAGCAGGTCGCGTTTCTGATGAAGTTCCGCGATCTGGTTGAGCGCGTGCGCGATGTGTCGGGCGTGTACCTGACGGGAAGGTTGCAGTAATGGGTCGCGTTGTGGATGGACGTGTGAACGGCGCCCCGTTTGCGGGTATCGTGCTCACGGCGGGAAGCGTGCTGCGTGCCGACGATGCCGCCGGCCCCGTGCTCTCCAAAAAGATGGAGGACGCGCCCATTGCCGGTTGGTACACCATCGACGGTGGCCAAACGCCCGAGGACGACATCATCGAGGTCAAGCGCGAGCGTCCGCCTCGCCTGGTCTTGGTCGATGCCGCCGACATGGCGCTGCCCGTCGGGTCTATCCGCCTGCTCGATAAGCGCGATGTGGCCCGCAAGTCGATGTTCACCACGCATTCGCTCCCTTTGTCGATTCTGATCGAGGAAATCGAGCAATCGTGCGAAGATATCGTCTTCATAGGGATTCAGCCGGGCGATACGGAGTTTTACAACCCTATGTCCCCGGAGGTCTTTGACGCCGTCGACGCCGTGTACGACGCCGTAGCCGCCAACGACTTTTCCCACTTTGTCCGCTTGGGACAAGAGCAATAGGAGCGCTTGTCCCTGCTGATTAGGAAAGAAGTGATTGACATGGCAGATTCCAAGGCGGAGTACCCCGCTCCCGATTGCCTGGCGCCCGCCGCGATCGAGGCCAAGACCGAGGCCGCCGGCGTGACCAAGGCTAACCTGCCGGTCGCAAAGGCCTTTGTTTTGGCGATGTTCGCCGGCGCGTTCATTGCCTTCGGCGGCCTGTTCTTTACCGTGTTCTTGAGCGATAGCACGCTGGGCTGGGGCGCCCAGCGCGTCGTGGGCGGCCTGTGCTTTTGCCTGGGCCTGGTGCTGGTGCTGGTGTGCGGCGCCGAGCTGTTTACTGGCAATTCGCTTATGGTCTGCGCACTCAAGAGCAAAAAGATCACCCTGGTCCAGATGCTCAAGGCTTGGGTCGTCGTATGGGTCGGTAACTTTGTCGGTGCCCTGTTCATCGTCTTTTTGGTGTACATGGCCGGCATTTACAAGCTCAACGGCGAGGCGGTCGCCAATTCCATGGTGAGCGTCGCCGCCGGCAAGGTGACGATCGACTGGGTGACGATCTTCTTCCGCGGCATCCTGTGCAACATCTTTGTGTGCCTGGCCGTGTGGATCGGTACCGCCGGCAAGACCGTGGTCGATAAGGTTGTGGGCATTCTGCTGCCCATCGCCGCCTTTGTGGCATGCGGTTTTGAGCACTGCGTTGCCAACATGTACTTTTTGCCCATGGGTGCCGTGATGCACGCGTGCGGCTATGGCGCCGACGTCGCCGGCGCCAATGCGCTCAACGCTGCGGGCATTGCGTTTAACCTGTCCGCCGCCACGCTGGGCAACATCGTGGGCGGCGCGGTTCTGGTCGCGCTCGGCTACTGGTTTATCTACGCCAAGAAGTCCGAGGCGTAAGATACCGTCTGTTTGACGTTGGGCCTCCCGCGGGGCGTTGCCGTGCGGGAGGCTTTTTTGGCCTGGGGCTCGTTCCCGGGCTGTTGGCCTGTTGTGTTTGGCTTGTGAAAGGGGTAATCGAGATGGCATCTGCTGTGAAGCGTGACGGTCGCGCCGTGGTGACCACATGCGGGGGATGCTATGCCGATTGCGCCTTTGCGGCACGAGTTGAGGACGGTCGCGTGGCGGCCGAGTTGCCGGTGCCAGGGCATCCGTGCGCGGCGCGTGCCCTGTGTGCCCGCGGACGGCATCGCCTGGCAATGCCGTTTGACGAGCGCGACCGCATTGTGCACCCCATGCGCCGACGAGCTGATGGCTCGGGGTTCGATGTGATTTCGTGGGACGAGGCGTTTGCTCAGATTGCCGAGCGCCTTTTGGGGATTGTTGACGGGCATGGTCCGCGAGCGCTGGGCATGACGCTCGGCGTGCCCTCGTTCGACCGTTACTGGGCGTATCGTTTTATGCATGCGCTGGGCTCGCCCAACGTATACGGTGCCGACGGCGCCTGCGAGGTAAGCAGACTTACCGGCTGGGAGCACAGTCTGGGCTATAGTCCCGCCTCCGACCTTGCGCACACCGATTGCATCATGTATCTGGGGCGCTCCATTGTCGATTCGTCGACGATGGGGGCTGTTGATGCGCTCAACGATGCGCGCCGGCGCGGGGCGAAGATCATCGTGGTTGACCCCCGGCGCAGCGGTTCGGCCGCGCTTGCCGATCGCTGGCTCCGCGTGCGTCCGGGCTGCGACTTGGCGCTGCTGTTGGGTATTGTCCACGTGCTCATTGCCGAGGGCCTGTACGACCACGAGTTCGTTGCCCGCTATACCACGGGTTTTGACGAGCTGGTGCAGGCGGCCAGTGCTTGGACGCCCGAGTGGGCCGAGTCGATGTGCGACGTGCCGGCCGCAGAGATTGTCGCCACGGCGCGCGATCTCGCTGCCGCCGCGCCTGCCGCTGTGGTGGATGCGGGTTTTCATGGTGGCATCGGTATCGCGTATGCCAATAGCACCCAGACCGCGCGCGCTATCTGCTTGGTCGATGTGCTGCTGGGCTGCATCGGACACGCGGGCGGCGCCCTCAATCCGCCCACGCCGCTTGTGTTGGGCGACCTCGATCCCGCACGCTTTGCGACGCCGCCGGTGCCTCGCGGACCCAAGCTGGGGTCCGAGCGCTATCCACTGGTCGATCCGGTGCGCGGCCTGTGCACGACCATCGGCCAGTCGATTCTTGCCGGCGATTTGCGTGGGCTCATCGTCTATGCCAGTAACCCCGGTGCGGGCTATGGCAATGCACAGGCTTGGTTGAGTATTTTGCAGCAGCTCGACTTGCTCGTGACGATTGATATTCGCTGGTCCGAGACGGCGCGTGCTTCTGATTTCGTGCTGCCCGACGTGACGTATCTGGAGGCCGACCGCGGTGTGGGAACGGTCGTGGGCCGCAACGACGCGCGCGTGTTCTACCGCAACGCCGTGCTGCCCGTGTTGCATGGCGACACGCGTCCCGGTCGGGAGATCTTTGCCGGGTTGGCTGCGGCCTGCGGCGTGGGCGAGTACTTCCAGTTTACGTCTGACGATCTGGCGGCTGCCCAGGTGGCTCCGTTTGGGATCGACCTCACTGCGCTCAAGGAGCGCGGTTGGGCTGACACGGGCGTGCAACTGCCGCCGCGTACGGGCGAGCCTGTGATTCCGCTCGACCGCGGCAAGATTGCGCTGGTAAGCGATGTATGGGAGCGCGCCGGCCTGGGTCGTGTGCCCGGCTGGATTGCCCCGATGGTGGAGCCAGGGCCGGGGATGTTTCGCCTCATTAGCGGCAACCGACCCTTTGAGTCGCACACTTCGCGCAGACTTGCTGCGGCGGGTGCCGCCGAGGCGGGCTCGGATCTGGATGCCGTGCAGATGAATGCCGATGCCGCTGCGCGCATGGGTATCGCCAATGGCGAGGTCGTCGAGCTGGTAAGCGACATGGGCCGCGACCGCGTACGCGTGGAGACCACACCCTATCTACATCCGGCGTGCATCTTTACGTCGGCGGCTCCGGGCGGGCGTTCGTTTGGCGCCGGCGCGGATGGAGCCCAGGCACTTGGCGTCGGTCCGCTCGACCACACGCCGCTGCGCTGGGACCCCATTACGGGCGCCGCGCTTACCCAGGAAAACGCAGTTCGCGTGGAAAAGATTGCCACGCACGGGGATAATGACGAGTAATTGACTCAGCTGATGTATTTGATTGATCCACGTATTTTTTGAAAGGTCGCACATGAGCGATAGCCAGAACATGTCCGATGAGGTGCGCGCCCGCCTGCGTGCCATTCCCTCCGTCAACGAGCTGCTTGCCGAGTGGCCGGTCGTGAAGGCGGCGGGGGAGACGTGCGACGCGGTAGTCCATGCCGCCGTTACGGCCGAGCTCGACGAGGAGCGCGCCGCCATTCGCGCCGGTGCCGCCCCGCGTTCCAAGCGCGAGCTGGCCTCGGCCATCGAGTGGCGTGCGCACCGCTCTGCGCTGCCGAGCCTGCGTCCCGCCGTCAACGCCACGGGTGTGGTTATCCATACCAACTTGGGTCGCGCCCCGCTCGCGGAATCAGCTGCCAAAGCCGTGGCCGAGGTCGCGCGCGGGTATAGCACGCTCGAGTACAGCGTCGACACCTGTTCGCGCGGGTCGCGCAAGGAGCACGCCGCGCAGCTGATCCGCTCACTCACCGGTGCCGAGGACGCGCTCGTGGTCAACAACAATGCCGCCGCTGTGCTGCTGGTGCTGGCGACCCATGCCGCAGGCAAAGAGGTCATCGTCAGCCGCGGCGAGCTTGTCGAGATCGGCGGCAGCTTCCGCATCCCCGATGTCATGGCGGCTTCGGGCGCCAAACTCGTCGAGGTCGGCGCCACCAACCGCACGCACCTGGCTGATTATGAGCAAGCCATCACGCCCGATACGGCGATGATCCTTAAGGTCCATCCTTCCAACTATCGCATCGAGGGTTTTCACGAAGAGGTGGGCTCTCGGGAGCTTGCCGCCCTGGCCCACAAGCATGGCCTGCTGTTCTACGAGGACCAGGGCTCGGGCGCGCTGTTGCCCGACGACATCTTGGTGCGCGGCGGCGAAGAAACCACGCCGGCTTCGGTTTCGGCGGGGCTCGATATCGTGTCGTGCTCGGGCGATAAGCTGCTGGGTGCCGCGCAGGCGGGCATTATCATGGGTCGTCGCGATCTGGTCCAGGCCTGTGGGTCACATCCGCTTATGCGCGCCTTGCGTCCGGGTAAGCTCGCACTGGCGGCGCTCGAGGCTACACTGCGCATCTACTTGGATGGGGCGGATGTGGCCCATCGCGAGGTGCCGGTGCTCAACATGCTCACGCTCCCGCAGGCTCATCTGGAGCGTCGTGCCCGCAAGCTGCGCGATCGGATGGTCGCCGGGCTCGATAAGGCCGGTTGCCCGTGCGCCGTTCAGGTGGAGATCGTCGAGGAGTCGTCGACCCCCGGTGGCGGCTCGCTGCCTACCGTGGAGCTGCCCACGATGTGCGTTGCTGTGCGTCTTGTTGACGCGCGCTTGACGGTCGATGCGCTCAAGCGCTCGCTTGTCCAGGACTTCGACACGCCGGTCGTCACGCGAACCTCGCACGATCGCATTTTGTTTGACGTCCGTACGCTCGTGGGCGACCGCGATATCGAGACGGCGGCGTCGACGCTCGTCGCGTGCGTTGAGAAGGCGATTGCTCGATGAGTGAGGTTCAGGCGCTGGTGGAGTGCCCCGTTATCGTTGGCACGGCGGGTCACGTTGACCATGGTAAGTCGGCACTGATCGAGGCACTGACTGGCAAGAATCCCGATCGTCTGGAGGTTGAGCGCCGTCGCGGTATGACCGTGGAGCTGGGCTTTGGCGAGCTGGCGCTGCCGAGTGGCAAGATCGTCGGCCTGGTCGACGTGCCGGGCCACTCGCATTACCTGCGCGCCATGGTGCAGGGCGCCACGGGCATCGACGTGGCCGTGCTGGTGGTCTCTGCCGTTGAGGGTGTAATGCCGCAGACGCGCGAGCACGTGCACGTGCTGGAGCTGCTGGGCGTCACGCATATGGTGGTGGCGCTGACGATGTGTGACCTGGCCGATGCCGAGATGACCGAGCTTGCCGAGCTCGATGTCGATGATTTTTTGTCGGGTACCGTGTTTGCCGGCGCGCCGATTGTGCCCGTGTCGTCTAAGACGGGCGAGGGGATCGACGGGCTGCTTGCGGTGCTCGACGAGCAGGTAAGCGCCTGCTGGGATGCCTGCCGCGACCGTGCCGAGCGCACCGATGCCGCGCCGCGCCTGCCGATTGACCGCTGCTTTACGATTAAGGGCGTCGGCACTGTCGTAACGGGAACGCTGCACGATGCGCCGGTTGCGGTGGGCGACGAGCTGATGGCTTTGCCGTCGCGTACGGTCTGTCGCGTGCGCGGGATTCAGGTGCATGGCGATACGCCGCGCGCGCTGCCTGGTCAGCGTGTGGCGCTCAACCTAGTTGGTGACGGTGTCGCGGCGCTTGACCGTGGCGAGATGCTGGGCGTGGCGGACCGCTTTGGCCAGACGTTGCGCTTTATGATGACGTTCACCTACCTGGGCCGCGAGGGCACCAAGCCGCGCGTGCTCGAGTCGGGCGCGCGTGTGCATGTGATGGCCGGCACGGCCGAGGTCGTCGGCCGCATCATGCTTTTGGAGGGTGAGGCCCCCATGGCGGTGGGCGAGACCCGTACCGTGCAGGTGCGCCTGGAGGAGCCGCTGCCGCTGTGTGCCGGAGACCATGCCGTGGTGCTGTCTTATTCGCCCGTGATGCTTATTGGCGGCGGGCGCGTGCTGCTTTCGCGTTGCCGTCGTTCGCGCGAGCTTGCCGAAGGAGAGCGTGCGCTGTATGTGGCGCTTGAGGCCGGCGATATCGCGGGCGGTGTGGGCACTTGGCTGGCGTTGCAGGCGCTGCCGGTTACGGCGGTTGATGTTGCCGAGGCTTTGGATCTTGGTATCGGCGAGGTCGATGCCGCACTGCGCGGGTTGGTGGCGCAGGGCTCCGTTCGCAAGCTTGCCGCGGGCGATGCGGACCTCCTGGCGGACGCCGTGGTGCTCGACGCCGCGATGGATGCACTGGCGGCGACCTTGTCAGCCATGCACGCGACGGCTCCCAAGGAGACGGGCTTTACGCCCGGCGCCGTTGCCCATGCCGCCTGGCCCGCCGCGGATGAAGGCGTTGCCGCGGCTCTGATTGCCGAAGGCTGCTCGCGTGGCGTGTGCGCCGCCGAGGGCGCCGAGGTATTTGATCCGCATTCGGCCGCCGCTGCGGCACGCGTGGTGCGAGAGGCTTGCGAACGTATCGTTGCCTTGTTGGACGAAGCCGGCCTCGATGCACCGACGTTGCCCGAGGTGGGCAAGCAGTTGCAGCTCGGCCGCGACACCATGACGCGTGCCCTGCGCGAGCTTTCGCTCAACCGCTCGATCGTTAAGGTCGAGCGCGACGTTGCCCTGTCCGCTGCTGCCGAGGCCCATGCGCGTGAGCTCGTCGCTGCCGCCATTGAGGCAGCCGGCGGCGCAGCCACCACGAGCGTGCTGCGCGAGGCCCTGGGCGTGTCGCGCAAACGCGCCATCAGCATCTTGGAGCACCTGGATGCCGTACGCTTTACGGTGCTCGACAAGGAGGCCGGTGGCCTGAGGTCCCTGCGCTAGATTGGCTGCTCGGTTTGGTAAAATACCGCCGCACTTGGGAACGGATGGGCTCCGGTGGGCTCCGCGGTCCTCAAAACCGTTGCGAGGCGTGCAAAACGTCTTGGATGTGTTCGATTCACATACGTTCCCGCCATACGCTACCAGCGCTTTTGTGCTCGCGGTCTTGCTGCGTGCCGCAAAGGCGCTGTTTGTTTTTGCACGGGTTTGCCGTACCGCCCGCTTTATCGGCGACGGTATTTGGCTTCGTGTGCCGGGTTTTGAGCATGCCGATGGGGGTGGTTTGCCGTATGACTACTGTAAGACGGGCCGATCTTTCTTGCGTCGTCCAGGCGGGCGGGATGTCCTCGCGCATGGGCTGTGACAAGGCACGCATGGCGTTTTGCGGCGAGCCGCTCATCGAGCGCGTGCTGGGTCGGCTGGCGCCAGTTGCCGGCGAGTTAGTCGTGACGACTTCGCGTCCCAGCGAGCTTGTCTATCTTGAGCAGCGCGCGTTTGGCGGTCTGGTGCCGCGAATAGTGTCGGACCTTGAGGGGCCGGCGGGTGCCATGCGCGGCATCGCGAGTTCGTTGGCCGCCGCCCGATTGCCGCTCGCGGCGATCGTCGCCTGCGATATGCCGTTTGTCTCGCCGGAACTCATCGGCGCGCTTGCCGATCGTGTTGAGGCCGAGGCGCTCGACGTGTGCGTGCCGCGCGAGGAGCGGGGGATTGAGCCGCTTTGCGCCGTCTGGCGCCGTGACGCGTGTGCGCCGGTTGCCCAAGAGCTGCTCGCCTGCGACCGCCAGCGTATTCGCTGCCTGATCAATCGCGTTCAGGCTGGTTATATGGATGAGCCGCAGATCGTTGAGGCCGCGGGTTCGACGCTCTGCTTCGAGAACGTCAATACGCCCGAGGAGTTTGCGGCGGCCGAGTTACTCGCCTAGATCTGCACACATCAATGACGGGAGATGCCGTGTCACATGATATTTGCCCCGATACCGGGGAACCTTGCACTTGCGATGGGTCCGAGCCTTGCACCTGCGGCTGTGGCGGCTGTGGACATACGGCCGAGGAAGAGGCAGCGGCGGCTGCGTATCGCGAGTCGCACCGCGAGGCCTCGTCCGGTGATGCCCCTGATCACGAACGCAAGATTATCGTGTCGTTTGACAGTACCTTCGATGTGATGGAATGCGAGCAGCTGTGTCTTGCCGCCGGCGTGCCCGGGCGCATTATGCCTTTGCCCGGCTCCATTACCGCAGGTTGCGGCCTGTGCTGGGCCATGCCGTTCTCGGGCGATGCGCTCGCCGCCTTCCGCGCCGCCACCGAGGGCCGCATAACCCCTGCCGACTACCATCAGCTCGTCCTCTAACCACCAACACCACCACAATGGAGACAGGCACCTTTGTGGTGGTTTGGAACATGTGGACGAAACAGCTTCGAAACACGCGATTTGTTCGTCGGGTGCTCAAAAACGCCTCTACCTGCATCGTAATCAAAACGAAACATCTGCTCGTCGGCTTATGCGAAACTTTGCTGCAACAGTGCGATATTATCCATACTCGATAAAGCTCGCGGCGCATGGGGCGCCTCGAACGACACTTTTCTTTTCCATCAATTGGAGGAAGCATGAGCTACACGCAGAAAGTTCTCGAAGAGCTCAAGGCCCGCTATCCCGAGCAGCCTGAGTTCATCCAGGCCGCGACCGAGATTCTCGGCACCATCCAGCCGGCGCTCGACGCCCATCCCGAGTACGAGGAGGCCGCCCTGCTTGAGCGCCTCGTCGAGCCCGAGCGCATCGTCATGTTCCGTGTTCCCTGGGTCGACGACCAGGGCAAGGTTCAGGTCAACCGCGGTTACCGCGTCGAGTTCAACTCTGCCATTGGACCCTACAAGGGCGGCCTGCGCTTTAACCCGACGGTCACCCTGGGCATGCTCAAGTTCCTGGGTCTGGAGCAGATCCTTAAGAACAGCCTGACCACCCTTCCCATGGGCGGCGGCAAGGGCGGCTCCGACTTTGACCCCAAGGGCAAGTCCAACAACGAGATCATGCACTTCTGCCAGTCCTTCATGACCGAGCTCTATCGCCACATCGGCCCCAACACCGACGTTCCTGCCGGCGACCTGGGCGTTGGCGGCCGCGAGGTTGCCTACCTGTTTGGTCAGTACAAGCGCCTGACCAACGAGTGGACCGGCGTCCTCACCGGCAAGGGCCTCTCCTTTGGCGGCTCGCTCGCCCGTACCGAGGCCACCGGCTACGGTCTGGCCTACTTTGTGGACGAGTACCTCAAGAGCCGCGGCGACTCCTTCGAGGGCAAGAACGTCGTCGTGCACGGCTCCGGCAACGTCGCTATCTACGCCGTCCAGAAGGTTTCCCAGCTCGGCGGCAAGGTGCTGGCCTGCTCCGACACCCACGGCTGGGTCGAGGATCCCGACGGCATCGACTACACCGTGCTCGAGCACGTCTACAACAAGAAGCGCTCCGGCCACGACAAGGGCGTTACGCTCGCCATGTACGTTGACGAGAAGCCTAACGCCGTGTGGCACGAGGGCGACGGCCGCGGCGTGTGGCAGCTGCCCTGCGATATCGCACTGCCTTGCGCTCGCGAGAACACGCTGCTGCTCGAGGACGCCCAGGCGCTCGTCGCCAACGGCTGCAAGGTGGTCGGCGAGGGAGCGAACATGCCCACGACCATCGAGGCCACGACCTACTTCCAGGAGAACGGCGTCGCCTTTATGCCTGGTAAGGCTGCCAACGCCGGCGGCGTGCTCGTGTCCGGCCTGGAGATGAGCCAGAATGCTGAGCACCTGTCCTGGACCTTCGAGGAGGTCGACGGCAAGCTCGAGCAGCTCATGCGCGGCATGTTCCACAACGTGGACGACACCGCCAAGGAGTACGGCGAGGAGGGCAACTTCGTCATGGGTGCCAACATTGCCGGCTTCCTGAAGGTCGCCGACGCTATGCTCGCCCAGGGCGTCTGCTAAATCTTCGCGCGACATAGCATGTGATGAGGCTCCCAGCTATCCGGCTGGGAGCCTTTTCTATCCCGGAGGACTCCTCATATCTTGCGGTGAAATACGGACTGTTTAGCGCCCCAGAACGGCTAATCAGTCCGTATATCACCGCAAGTTATGGATGGGTGGGTGGATTTTGTCCTAAAACGGTGTGCGGCCCCTCGTTTGGTACACTTAAAAGTACTGGACAAGTGAAGAGATGGGGGAGAACGTGCTCAAGTTCGGTACCTACGTCCGTGTTGGAAACGCGGCCGAAGCCTATGAGCTCTTACAGAAGAACCGCAACAACAAGATTGTGGGCGGTGGCATTTGGATGCGCCTGGGCTCGCGTCGCGTCGCGACGGCGATTGACCTTTCGGCCTGCGGACTCGATCAGATCGAGGAGACCGAGACCGAGTTTCGCATCGGTGCCATGTGTACCCTGCGCCAGCTCGAGCGTCATGCCGAGCTCAACGCGCTTGTCAACCATGTCTTTGAGTTTGCCGTCCACGATATCGTGGGCGTGCAGTTGCGCAATACCGCCACGGTGGGCGGCAGCATTTACGGCCGCTTTGGCTTCTCGGACGTGCTCACTGCCTTCCTCGCGCTCGATTCCTATGTTGAGCTGACGGGCGCCGGCCGCGTGCCGCTCGCCGAGTTCGTGGACATGGGTTACGTGCGCGACGTGATCGAGCACATCGTAGTCGTTAAGCACGACTACCGTGCGAGCTACGAGGCCGTGCGCAAGGCCGCGACCGACTTCCCCTCCTTAAACGTCACTGCCGCCTGGTGGAACAACAGCTGGCATGTCACCGTGGGCGCCCGCCCGCTGCGCGCGACCCTGCTGCAGGGCGAGGCATGCGGCCTTACTGCCGAGCAGCCTTCCGAGGACGAGCTTCGCGCTCTGGCCGCTTCTGTGCGCGCCCTGAGCTACGGCACCAACCTGTGGGGCTCGGCCGCCTACCGCCGCCGCATCTCGGCCCCGCTTGCCGTGCAGGCCGTGCGCCGCGCCGCCGGCATCGAGCTTTCGGCCGCGCTTGCCCGCGAGCTCGAGACCGTGCAGATCCCCAAGTTTGCCACGGACGAGTATTCCTGCCGCCGCGTGCCCGGCGTCGATTCTAGCGAGGTGCGCTAATGGCTGCCAAACTCATCGATCTTTCCTTTACGCTCAACGGCCGTAAGGTCAAGGTTCAGATTGCCCCCGACACCATGCTCTTTGCACTGTTGCGCGAGCAGGGTTGTGCGTCGGTGCGCTGCGCCTGCGAAACCACCAACTGCGGCCTGTGCACGGTGTGGCTCGACGGCGACCCGGTGCTGAGCTGCTCGGTTCCCGCCGCTCGCGTCGAGGGCCACACCATCACCACGCTCGAGGGCCTCAAAGCCGAGTCTGAGGCGCTGGCCCGTGCGATGGCTGCCGAAGGCGCTGAGCAGTGCGGTTTTTGCGCCCCCGGCCTCATCATGAACGTGCTGGCGCTTGCCCGCGCTGCCAAGGAGGACCCGAGCCTCGTCGCCACGCGCGAGGAGCTGTCGCGCCAGCTCGCCGGCAACCTCTGCCGCTGCAGCGGCTACGAGAGCCAGCTGCGCGCCATCGTTCGCTTCCTCAACGAGTCCGGCGTGCAGGTGGGCTTTGAGATGCCCGAGCTGCCCGTCAACGAGACGAGCTCCGACGGTGTCGCGTACAAGCAGATCACCAAGAAGCAGCCCAAGAAGGACTCGAAGGCCCTGCTCGAGGGTCGTCCCGTCTACACCGGTGATATGGTGCCCGCCGGTGCGCTCATCGTCAAACTCAAGCGCAGCCCCTATGCCCGCGCCAATATCCGCTCAATCGATACGTCGCGCGCTCTGAAGGTTCCCGGCGTGGTGGGCGTCTACACCTACGAGGACGTGCCCAAGCGCCGCTTTACCATCGCCGGCCAGAGCTATCCGCAGCCGAGTCCCTACGACCGCCTGATTCTCGAGAATCTCGTCCGTTACCAAAACGAAGAGGTGGCTATCGTCGCCGCCGAAACCGAGGAGGCCGCCGACAAGGCGCTCAAGCTCATCAAGGTCGACTATGAGGTGCTCGAGCCCCTGCTCGACTTTACCAAGGCGCTCGATAACGACATCGTGGTCCACCCCGAGGGCGACGTGACCTTTATGTTCCCGCAGGGCGGCGACGTTCCGCGCAACTTGGTATGCAGCGGCATGAGCGACTATGGCGACTTGGACGAGGCGTTCGCCCAGAGCGACATCGTCTTTGAGCGCACCTACACCAGCCAGGCCACGCAGACCGCGCCCATGGAGACCTTCCGCGCCTTCGCGACGACCGACGCGTTCGGCCGCATTTCGGTGACCACCTCCACGCAGGTGCCCTTCCACGTGCGCCGCATGGTCGCGCAGTCGCTCGACATCCCGCAGTCGCAGGTGCAGGTCATTAAGCCGCGCATCGGCGGCGGCTTTGGCTCCAAGCAGACGGGCTGCTGCGAGATCTTCGTGGCGTTCGTCACCCAGCAGACCGGCCGTCCGAGCTATTGCTGCTACACCCGCGAGGAGACCATCACCGCGGGCAACTCGCGCCACCAGATGCAGATGACCGTTAAGCTGGGCGCCATGAACGACGGCACCATCACGGCCATCGATCTGCATACGCTGTCCAACGCCGGGGCCTATGGCGAGCATGCCACCACGACGATCGGCCTCTCGGGCCACAAGAGCCTGCCCATCTACAACCACGTGAAGGCGAGCCGCTTTAGCTGGGACGCCGTCTACACCAATACCAACCGTGGCGGCGCGTATCGCGGCTACGGTGCCACCCAGGGCCAGTTTGCCGTGGAGAGTGCCGTCAACGAGCTCGCCGACATGCTGCACATGGATCCCGCCGACCTGCGCCTTAAGAATATGGTGCACGAGGGCGAGATCATGCCGCAGTACTACAACGAGAAGCTCAACGCCTGCGCGCTCGACCGCTGCCTGCTGCGCGCGATGGACATGATCGGTTGGCGCGACAAGCCGCTAGCCGTCGACCTGGGCGACCGCGTGCGTGCTCTGGGCTGCGCGCTCACCATGCAGGGCTCGGGCATTTCCAACGTGGATATCGCCGGCATCGACATGCGCCTGGAAGAGGACGGCTTTATTACCATCGGCACCGGCGCCACCGATAACGGTATGGGCGTCGACACGATCCTGGCGCAGATTGCCGCCGAGGAGCTGGGCGTTGAAAGCTCGCTCATTGTGGTGCGCGGCGTGGACACCGACGTTTCGCCGTTCGACGCCGGCTCGTACGCGAGCTCGGGCACGTACGTGACGGGTCTGGCAGCCAAGAACGCCGCGACCGAGCTGCGCGAGAAGATCTGCGCCAAGGCTGCCCAGATGTGGGACGTGGACGCCGCCGATGTGGTCTTTGATGGTCAGTATGTGCGCCTGTCCGACGAGCGTGCCGCGCGTGAGCAGAACCGCTACCTCACGCTGCGCGACTTTGCCAACCTGTGCGTCAAGAACATCGCGGGCGGCGACGCGCTCACCTCGCATGCCTCTGCCTGCCTGCCCGTTTCGCCTCCGCCGTTTATGGCCGGCATTGCCGAGGTCGAGGTCGACAAGGCTACCGGCAAGGTGACCGTGGTGGACTACGCGGCGGCTGTGGACTGCGGCACCGTGATCAACGAGGCGCTCGCGCGCGTCCAGGCCGAGGGCGGCATTGCCCAGGGTATCGGCCACGCGCTCTACGAGATCGTCGAGCACGACGACCGCGGCCGCCTGCGCACCGGCAACTTTATGAGCTACAAGCTGCCCACGCGCCTGGATATCGGCAGCATTCGCGTGGCCTTTGAGCCGAGTTACGAGCCGACGGGTCCGTTTGGTGCCAAGTCGATCGGCGAGGTCGTCATCAACACGCCACTCGCCGCAGTAGCCTCGGCCGTGGCGCACGCCACCGGCCACCAGGTGCGCTCGCTGCCGATCACGCCCGAGAAGGCCCTGCTGGGGGAGTAGCGGGTCAACGAACAAGTCGTAATTGGCGGGGCGGGGCAACTCGCCCCGCCTTTTACACTCGTGGTGAGGTCGTGAGCCTGTAAAAGGTGTGCGTGCGCTTGTCGTTCGTATCTGCTATCATTCCTAGTCTGTGCGCTCATGCGGGCGTGGCGGAATTGGTAGACGCGCCAGATTTAGGTTCTGGTGGGATTCCCGTGAAGGTTCGAGTCCTTTCGCCCGCACCAACGCACCCGCGTCGGCTTATGCCCTCGCGACGCTTGTTGCATAAAGGTACCAGCACCTCAGATAAGCTGGGCAGTATGAGGAGGAACGTGTTGAACATCACCGCTTCTGACGTCAAGGACGCCAAGCTCACCGCTACGGTCACCATCCCGGCCGCCGACGTCGACGCCGCGATCAAGAAGGCCTACAAGGACACCGCCAAGAAGTACCGCTTCCCGGGCTTCCGCGCCGGTAAGGCCCCCCGTCCGGTCATCGACTCCGCTCTTGGCGCCGAGGCTACCCTCGCTCAGGCCACCAACGACCTGATCGCCGCCAACGAGCCCGCCGTCCTCAACGAGCTGGACATCGTCCCCACCAAGAACGGTGACTACAAGGAGCTCGACCTCGCCAAGGATCACGAGGACTACACCTACACCGTCGAGTTCTCCCTGCGTCCCGCCGCTGAGCTCTCCTCCTTCGACGCTGTCGAGATCGAGATGCCCCCTGCGGAGGTCACCGAGTCCGAGATCAACAACCAGGTCGAGATGCTTCTCAACTACCGTGCCACCTTCGAGGACGTCGAGGGTCGCGCCGTCGAGGCCGAGGACTACGTCACCGTCGACCTCAAGGCCGTCGAGAACGCCGACAACTTTGCCGCCGAGGGCCGCATGCTCATCGCCGGTAGCGACAGCAACCCCAAGGAGTTCAACGAGGCCCTGATCGGCGCTAACGTTGACGACGTCAAGACCGTCACCTGGACCGACGAGGTCGAGGAGGGCGAGGAGGCCGAGACCCACACCGTCGAGGTCACCGTCAAGGGCATCAAGGTCCGCAACACCCCCGAGCTCACCGACGAGCTCGTCAAGTCCGACTTCGGCTTCGACAGCATCGACGCTATGCGCGACGCCATCAAGATCGAGATCGAGCAGGACAAGGCTTCCCGCCTCCCGGCCGAGAAGGAGAACCGTTGCGTCTCCGCTCTCGCCGAGCGCCTGCAGCTCGACGAGATGGACGCCGACTACGAGCAGTCCGTCTTTGAGGAGCTTGGCCAGAACTTCCTGTCCAACCTCGCTGCCCGCGGCATGACCCTGGACACCTGGCTGCCCGCTTCCGGTCTGACCATGGAGCAGTTCATCGGCGACCTGCACAAGCAGGCCAACGACGTTGCCCGTGAGTCCCTGGCTCTGGACGCCCTCGCCCGTGAGCTCAAGATCGAGGTCACCGAGGACGACATCAACGCCGAGTTCGAGAAGGCCGGCGTCAAGGACGTCGAGGCTTCCAAGGCCGAGTTCATCGCCGATGGCCGCATGCCTGCCGTCCGCGAGTCCATCCGTCGCTCCAAGGCCGTCGACCACCTGGTCGAGAACGCCAAGGTGACCGAGGTCGACGAGACCGCCAAGGACGCCGAGTAATTCTCGCCACCTTGCCCGCGAGCGCATGCATGCGCCCGTGATGGGGTAAAGTTATACACCGGTTATCCGGTTGCTTCGTACGGTGCCAGCCAATGCATAGCATGCGGGCACCGTACGTTTATCTAGAACCAATTTGGTCCGCAAGAGAGAAATGGAGATGCGTATGATCGCTAAGTTCGATTCCGCCCTCGTGCCATACGTTATCGAGCAGACGCCGCGCGGCGAGCGCAGCTACGATATCTATTCGCGCCTGCTCAACGACCGCATCATCTTCTTGGGCGAGGAGATCAACTCCGTCAGCGCCAACCTGGTCGTTGCCCAGCTGCTGCATCTTGAGAGCCAGGATGCCGAGAAGGATATCTCGCTCTACATCAATTCGCCCGGTGGCGAGGTCTACTCCGGCCTGGCGATTCTTGACACCATGAACTTCATTAAGCCGCAGGTCTCGACCATTTGCGTCGGTATGGCCGCGTCTATGGCCGCTGTGCTGCTTTCGGCCGGCGCCAAGGGCAAGCGCTTCTGCCTGCCGCACTCCAAGGTTATGATTCACCAGCCCAGCGGCGGTGCCCAGGGTCAGCAGACCGAGATCGAGATCGTTGCCGAGGAGATCAAGAAGACTCGTCGCGAGCTCAACCAGATCCTGTCCGACGCCTCGGGCCAGCCCATCGAGAAGGTCCAGGCCGATACCGAGCGCGACAACTACCTGACCGCTGCCGAGGCCCTCGACTACGGCCTGATTGACCGTATCGTCACCTCGCGCGATCTCGCCGCGAAGGACGCCTAGGATGGCAGGAAACATGCAGGACAACTTTGACGAGAACGGCAACCCTATCCGCTGCTCCTTCTGCGGAAAAGAGCAGGGCCAGGTCCGTCGCCTCGTAAAGGGCCCGACCAACATCTTTATCTGTGACGAGTGCGTTGCCGCCTGCTCTGAGATTTTGGAGGAGTCGCTGGCTTCGGACTTTATGGACGCCGCTCGCAACGGCAAGCTGCCGGGCTTCCTCAACGACCACGGTCAGGCTGCATCCCAGCCCGCCGTGGACCCCGAGACCGAGGGCTTTGAGCTCGAGGACGACCGTCAGGTCATCACGCACGTGCCGACGCCGCACGAGATCTATGACGAGCTTTCGGCCTATGTAATGGGCCAGGAGGACGCCAAGCGCGCCATGTCGGTTGCCGTGTACAACCACTATCGCCGCGTGATCGAGGGCGGCGCTGCGGTGTCTGCCTTTGATGACGACATGGGCTCGCAGTTCGATGACGATATGGACGAGGTAGAGCTCGCCAAGTCCAACATCCTGTTGCTCGGTCCCACCGGTACCGGTAAGACCTTGCTCGCCCAGACGCTCGCCCGCATCCTCGAGGTGCCGTTTGCCATCGCCGACGCCACCGCGCTCACCGAGGCCGGTTACGTTGGCGAGGACGTGGAGAACATCCTGCTCAAGCTCATCAATGCCGCCGACGGCGACATTGAGCGCGCTCAGGTGGGCATTATCTACGTAGACGAGATTGACAAGATCGCCCGCAAGGCTGAGAACCTCTCCATCACCCGCGATGTCTCGGGCGAGGGCGTTCAGCAGGCACTGCTTAAGATTCTTGAGGGCACGGTGGCAAGCGTTCCGCCCACCGGCGGCCGCAAGCATCCCCAGCAGGAGCTGCTGCAAATCGATACGACCAACATCCTGTTCATCTGCGGCGGTGCCTTTGTGGGTCTGGACAAGATCATCGCCGATCGCGTGGGCAACAAGGGCGTGGGCTTCAACTCCGAGATCGCCGGCCCCACCTCGGTCGACGAGAACGACCTGCTGCGTCAGGTGCTCCCGCAGGACCTCAACGCCTTTGGCATGATCCCCGAGTTTGTGGGACGTACGCCCGTCGTCACCCAGACGCAGGCGCTCGACGAGGATGACCTGGTGTCGATCCTGACCGAGCCCAAGAACGCCGTGGTGCGTCAGTACCGCAAGATGTTCCAGCTCGAGGACGTTGAGCTTGAGTTTGAGGATGCCGCCCTGCACGAGATCGCCCGCATGGCGCTTGCCCGCAAGACCGGCGCCCGCGGCCTGCGTTCCATCTGCGAGGACGTGCTGCAGCAGACGATGTTCGACCTCCCTAGCGAGGAGGGTGTCGTCAAGGTCATCGTGACCGAAGCCTCCGTAAAGGGCGAAGAGCAGCCCCAGCGCATCTACGGTTAAACCAGCCTAAAGCGTGCTTGCAAATAGCCTCCGACCACCCGCGGTCGGAGGCTATTTTATATATACGCAATAACCCCAACTACCTGTGTTATTCTGTGTGTTTGTTTAAGCCTCAGCGAAGTCATATCAGACTGAAGTAATCGATACCTAAGGGGAGGAATGTAGACCCGAATTTCGTAGATTCCGCACGAGCCGAAGACCACTTAATGTGGTCTTCGTGCGAGTCAGGACTTGACCGAGCGAAAATCGGGCCTACATTCTTCCCCGGCGGGACAGGGAGAGATATATGGAAGAAATGCCCAAGAACTACGATCCGTCGACCAACGAGCCGGCGATCCTGCAGAAGTGGCTCGACGGCGGCTACTATAAGCGCCGTGAGGGCGTGGGCGACTGCACCGTCACCATTCCGCCTCCCAACGTGACCGGCAAGCTCCACATGGGTCACGCCACCGACGACTCCATTCAGGACGCCATCATCCGTATGGCTCGCATGCGCGGTAAGTCCACGCGCTGGGTGCTGGGCACCGACCATGCCGGTATCGCCACGCAGACCAAGGTCGACAAGAAGCTCAAGAGCGAGGGCATCAGCCGTCTGGAGATTGGGCGCGACAAGTTCGTTGACGCCTGCTGGGACTGGACCCACGAGTACGGCGGCATCATCGTCGAGCAGATCAAGCGCATGGGCTGCTCCGTCGACTTCGACAACGAGCGCTTCACCATGGACGAGGATTACGCGCAGGCCGTGCGCAAGGTCTTCTGCGACTGGTACCACGACGGCCTGATTTACCGCGGCAAGCGCATCGTCAACTGGTGCCCCAACTGCACTACCGCTATCTCGGATGACGAGGCCGAGTACAAGGACGAGAAGGGCCACCTGTGGCACCTGCGCTACCCGCTGACCGAGCCGGTCAACGGCCAAGACTACATCGTCGTCGCCACTACACGCCCCGAGACCATGCTCGGCGACACGGGCGTTGCCGTCTCCCCGAAGGACCCCGAGAAGGCCGCCTTCGTGGGCAAGACCGTCAAGCTCCCCATCGTCGACCGCGAGATCCCCATCTTCGAGGATTGGCACGTCGACGCCAACTTTGGCTCCGGCTTTGTCAAGGTCACCCCGGCCCACGACCCCAACGACTACGCCATGGGTCAGGCCCACGACCTGCCGCAGATCAATATCTTCGACGAGCACGCGGTGGTCGTCGAGGGCTATGGCGAGTTTACCGGCATGACCCGCGACGAGTGCCGCGAGGCCGTCATCAAGTGGTTTGAGGAGCACGGCCTGCTCGATCACGTTGACGAACTCGATCACTCCGTCATGCACTGCTACCGTTGCGACTCCGCGCTGGAGCCGTGGCTGTCCGAGCAGTGGTTCGTGGCCGTCGATAAGCTCAAGGGGCCGGCGCTCGACGCCGTCAACTCCGGCAAGGTCACCTTCCACCCCGCGCGCTGGACGCAGACCTACACCACCTGGATGGAGAACCTCAAGGACTGGTGCATTAGCCGTCAGCTGTGGTGGGGCCACCGCATCCCCGTGTTCTACTGCGAGGACTGCGGCTGGGAGGACGCCCTGACCGAGGACACCGACGTGTGCCCCAAGTGCGGCGGTCATCACGTGCACCAGGACGAGAACGTGCTGGACACCTGGTTCAGCTCGCAGCTGTGGACCTTCGCCACGCAGGGCTGGCCGCAAAAGCCGGAGCTGCTCGAGGGTCATCACCCCACGACGGCGCTCGTAACCGCGCGCGACATCATCGCGCTGTGGGTCGCCCGCATGGTCATGAGCTCGCTGTACTTCCTGGACGAGGTGCCGTTTAAGGACGTCGTCATCTACCCGACGATTCTTGCCAAGGATGGCAGCCGCATGTCCAAGTCCAAGGGCAACGGTGTTGACCCCATGGACCTTATTGGCATGTACGGCGCCGACGCCATGCGCTACAACCTGCTGACCCTCTGCACCAACAACCAGGACGTCAAGTTCGACGCGAACATCGACAAGAAGACCAAGAAGCTCATCGACAGCCCGCGCACCGAGCAGGCCAAGTCGTTTGTGACCAAGATTTGGAACGCCAGCCGCTTCCTGCTCATGAACATGGAGGGCTACACGCCCGGCGAGCCCGTCGTTGAGACGCCGGCCGACGCCTGGATGTTCAGCCGCCTGGCAAAGGCCGTCAAGATGGTCACCGAGGGTATTGAGAACTACACCTTTGGCGATATGGCCCGCGGCGTGCAGCAGTTCTTCTGGAACGAGGTTTGCGACTGGTACGTCGAGGTCACCAAGGCCCGCCTGAAGGGCGAGGGCCGTCTGCAGGCTCAGCGCAACCTGATCTTTGTTCTCGACACCTCCATTCGCCTGATGCATCCGCTCATGCCGTTTGTCACCGAGGAGATCTGGGACAACATGCCGGCGAGCGTGCTCGACCTGGATGCGGAGGGCAACCTCGACCGTGCCGAGGCACTCATGATTGCCAAGTGGCCCGAGCCCGCCGACTACGCCAAGTATGTCGACGAGAACGCCGAGCGCGCGTTTGAGCTGTGCCGCGCCGTCGTGTCTGCCGCCCGCGCCACGCGTTCGCGCTATCGCTTGAGCCCCAAGGCCGAGCTCGACGTGGTCGTGCGCGCCGGTGCCGAGGATATCGAGAAGCTCGAGAGCCTGCGCTCGACGATTGAGCCGCTGGCCAACACGGCTTCGCTGGTCATGGGTACCGACGTTGAGAAGCCGGCCGCGAGCATTGCCATGGTCGATAGCGGCGTCGAGGTCTTTGTGGTGCTCGAGGGCAAGGTCGACCTTTCGGCCGAGAAGACGCGCCTGGAGAAGGAGATCGCCACGGCCCAGAAGGAGCTCGCCGGCTGCGAGAAGACGCTGGCCAACGAGGGCTTTGTGGCCAAGGCCGCGCCTGCCGTGGTCCAGAAGAAGAGGGACCGTGCAGCAGAGCTCAAGGAGATCCTGGCGGCACTGACTGCTCAGGTTGCTGACTTCTCGTAAGGTGGACTGTGGGGCGCGGTTTGGGGCATTGCTCGCTACTGCGAACAGTCCTGCTCGCACGAAGGCCACATTAAGTGGCCTTCGGCTCGTGCGGAACTTGTATCGAGCAAAGCCCCAAACCGCTCCCATAGCGGTTACGGGGGCGTCCGCTGCCTGTGATGGCCACATTGCTGATGCCTTGACTCCGCTGCAAGCGGGTAGTGGCTGATATTTTGAATGGGAGGGGCTCGTTGTTTTGATGGGCCTCTTTTTATGTTATTGGAGACTTTGGTTATGCCTAAGCGTTCTGGCTTGTATAGCGTTCCTTTCTCGTTTGAGTTGCTTTCGTTTGGTGAGGCTGTTGGGCTGGCTGCCGATACGGGGCGGATTTCTGGGGATGCTGGTCCTCTGCTTGAGACGGTTGTCGATATGCTCGATGAGCTGGGGCGTCCGGACGAGTATTTTGATTGCATTCAGGTTGCCGGCACCAATGGCAAGACTTCGACTACGCGTTTTTCGGCTGCCATTCTTCGTGGTGAGGGGCTCAAGACCGCGCTGTATACGTCGCCGCAGCTTGTTCGTTACCCCGAGCGCATGGAGGTCGATGGACGCGTCGTGAGCGACGAGGTCTTTGCCCGTGGCGTTTCAGCAGCTGTCGAGGCGGGACATCGCGTGAATGCGCGCCGTGTGGCGGCGGGGGAGCGCGCCTATACCATCACGCCGTTTGACCTGCTGACGGCTGCCGCACTGGTAGTGTTTGCCGAGGCCGCGGTGGATGTTGCCGTGCTCGAAGTTGGCATGGGCGGGCGTTGGGATGCTACGAGTGCGACCGATCCCTTGGCCGTCGCCATTACGGGCATTGGACTCGACCATACACGTATTTTGGGTGATACGCTCGAGGCCATTGCGGGGGAGAAGGCCGCGGTCATCAAACCCGGACGTCTGGTTGTGCTGGGTGAGGGTACGCACGAGTCGAGCGTTCAGCGCGTAATGGATGCTCGCTGCCGCGCGTGCGGCATTGTGCCGCTCGTGGTGAACCATGCCACGACCAAGGTGCCGGAGCACGTGGGCGATACGGTTGAGTTTAGCTGCACCACGCCGCGTGCCATCTATACGTCGAGTATGGTTAAGCCGGCCTATCAGCCGCAGAATGCCGCGTGCGCGATTATGCTGTGCGAGGGGTACCTGGGTCGCGAGCTCGATCATGACAAGCTTGATGCGTCGCTTATGGGCTGCCCCACGCCGGGCCGATTTGATGTGCTGGGAACTGATCCGCTCAAGCTGATCGATGCCTGCCATAACCCTCAGAGCTGCGAGAACTTTGTGAGCGCGCTGGACGAGATCGATCCGTGCGTGGAGAACCGTCCCACGCTGCTGTGCGCCGCGCTGGCCGACAAGGATGTGGCCGGTATTGTCGATGTTCTGATTCCGGCCTTCCCCCGCGTGGTCGTGACCCAGACCGATTCCGACCGCGCCCTGCCGGCAGAGGAGCTCGCTGCCCTGGTGGACGCCAACAAGCTTGCCGGTGTGTGCCCTAGCGTGCCCGAGGCTCTCGCGGCTTTTGACGCCGTGGGCGAGTCCTTCGTTGCCGCCGGTACCATCACTCTAGCCGGCGAAGTGGCCGGCCTGCTGCGTTAACCCATCCCCTCAGCAGTTGCGGTGAAATGGGGACTGTTTTATGGGCTAGAAGCCTTAAACAGTCCGTATATCACCGCAACTCAAAAGCAGCTAATTTGGGATGGGGCCATTTTGGCTGTCCTGTGCCCCGAGTTGACTCGCTTGCCACGAAATGGGCCTATTTACTACGTTTGACCGGCAACCCTCGACCATACCGAGAATTGCGAAATCAAAACTGCAGGTAGAGGGCCTGCCATTTTTCAAAAAAGACCCGCATGGTCGACCCATGCGGGTTAAACGTAGTAGATAGCTCGTTTTCGTGGCGCGACGTAATCGCAATGTGACAAAGGGGTTGTCCCTTTGTCACATTGGCTAGTCTAGGCGGACGGGATCGTGGGGGTATGCGTTGAGAATCTCGACGCCGGACTCGGTAACTAGGGCCAAGTCCTCGATGCGGACGCCGGTGCGGCCGGGGAGGTAGATGCCCGGCTCGATGGAGAACGTCATGCCTGGCTCGATAACCTGTTCGTTGACCAGCGAGACGTCGCCCGGCTCGTGGTCCTGAAGACCGATCGAGTGGCCCAGGCGGTGCGTGAAGTACTTGCCGTAGCCAGCGTCCTCAATCACGCCGCGCGCGGCGCGGTCCAGGTCGCACATGCGCACGCCCGGTGCGATGAGCGCCTCGGCGGCCTCGTTGGCACGGCGCACGATGTCGTAGATACGCGCCGTCCCCTCGTCCGGCTCGCCCCAAAAGAACGTGCGCGTCATGTCCGAGCAGTAGTTGCGACGACGCCCGCCAATGTCGAACAGCACCACGTCACCGCGCTTGAGAACCGTATCGTCGGGCTCGTGGTGCGGGTCGCCGGCGTTGGCGCCAAAGCTCACGATGGGCGGAAAGCTAAAGCCCTCGCAGCCGTGCTTGCGATACAGGCCGAGCATCTGGTCGGCAATTTCGCGTTCCGTCACGCCCTCGTGAACGAGCTTGATAGCGTCGGCCATCACGGCGTCGTTGGCGGCCGAGGACGCGCGCATCAGCTCCTGCTCGGCGGCATCCTTGTGGGTGCGTGCTGCGGTGACGGCAAAGTCGCCCAGGAAAAACTCGCTCGCGGCGTGACGGTCCATAAGGGGCATCAAAAAGCCGGAGCGCATGACGGTATCGATGCCGAGCGGCTTGGTCGGATCTATCTCACTCGCGATGGCGTCGGCCACGACGTCGGTGTCGGTGTGATAGGCGACGCGGGCATTGTCATACTCGGGCAGCCGATGCAGGGCGTTGACCAAGATCACGGGCTCGCAATTGCGTGCGAGCAGCACGCCACAAAAACGCTCGAACATATCGGCATAAAAGCCGGTCAGGTAATAAATCGACCACGGGTCGTTTACGAGCAGCTGCGCGCCGGGGTGCTGAGCCTCGAGCGCATCGAGCACGCGCGCCACACGCTGGTCATCGACATGCGCCATGAAACATCCTTTCGCTAGGGTGCCACCATGGTATCCCCAATGCCAGGGTAGTCAATTTGCTACGGGTCTATTTTAGCTGCGTCAAACATGCGGAATGATTTTTTTGGGGCGGGCTGATAGGTAAAAGTAGTCAATACAGTCCCGTCCCGAATTAGCTGCCTTCAAAAGTATGGCGGATTACGGGGCTGGACCTGTATTACTTGACCATGGGAAAAATCGCGAAATTAAAACCGACGCTCCTATAAGTTGTCAAGAGGCAGTTTGCGGGAGCGTTCTCTCCAATTCGCACAGGAGCTCGTAATACCTCCTCTCCAGTTTCGTCGACCGCCGTTTCCCCCGTTCCAAGTGCCCGAGTGTGGCTGCGGACAGGCCGAGCTCCGCGGCGGCTTTCTTCTGAGTCACCCGCATCGCCTTGCGCATCTTCGCGAGCTCGGGGCCTTCCGGCGCGGCGCCGTCGGGGTTCGGGTCCATGAGCACGCGGTACACCTCCCGCGCTATGTAGCGCTTCAGGCAGCGGACCGCCTCCCGCCGGGACTTCCCCTCGGAGGTCCGCCTCGCCACGTACCTCCTCGTCCTCTCG
>DBFWBE010000053.1:0-5163 GCA_048485835.1 Collinsella sp. | reverse complement strand
GCCCATCGCGCGGTAGCGGCCGCACCCGTTGCAGCAGCGCGGCCACGCCGCCAGGCGCGGGCAGGCCGACGACAGGTCGGTGTCGGCGCCCACGCGCTCGCCGCGCCTGGGCTTCGGCGCCGTCACGAACCTGTGCGACGCAACCTCGGCGCTCACCGTCGAGGGCGACCTGCCCAGCTCCCTCGCGATCTCCCTGCACGAGGCCCCGCGCTCCAGCATCCTCTGGACCGTGTCCCGCTCGTGCCTCGTGAGCCTTCCGTAGGCCCTCGGGGCCGCTTTCGCGGAACCCTTCTTCCTCTTTCCGGACATGCCGTCCTCCGATCTCCCGGGGCCGGCCGGTCCGGCCCTCAGGGTATCGGGTTCCCACATTCATCCGTACATGTACGGATGAATGTGGGAGGTGTTCGGATGAAGTCGATAATCAAGGCGCGGCCAAGCGTTTTAAAAAATGCCAACTTTTCTGTTTGCACTTTGCGATTCCTCGTGTATACTGACTTTCGCATTTAACGGAGAGTTGTCCGAGTGGCCGAAGGAGCACGATTGGAAATCGTGTAGGCGTCAAAAGCGTCTCCAGGGTTCAAATCCCTGACTCTCCGCCAGTTAATTCCAAAGCAGGCCTTCGAGCCTGCTTTGTTTTTACCCCACGCGGAGGGGTGGCAGAGTGGTTGAATGCGGCGGTCTCGAAAACCGTTTGGCCTGTATAAGGTCACGAGGGTTCGAATCCCTCCTCCTCCGCCATTTTGGTTGAGAAAGCTCCCAAGAATGGGAGCTTTTTTGTTTTGAGTCCCTAACAAGCAAATACGGCGGAGGGGGAGGGATTCGAACCCGCCAGGGCGCGGAGCGTAAAGAAAACGCGCCCGTGGCGCGTTTTTAGCGCAGCGCGGTCGGCGTAAGCCGACCGGATAAATTTTGAGCGCTGCTCAAAATTTGGACATCCCTCCTATTCAGCCACGCCCCCATCGCGTTCAGCATCAACCCAGATCCCCAAACATGGTACCTACGCCCCCACCCAGTCCCAACCGTTTACCGAGCAATAGGGTCGCCACGCCCGCCAACCATGTACTATGTACGGGCATTGTCTAAACCCACAATCCAAAGGACCCCATCTTGCCCGTCGTCGCCGCTATAACCGTTACCTCACATGCCTCGGATGCCATGGTCGCTATTCCGTTTTGGCTCGAGATGTTCGCTGTTGTCGCTGCATCGATCTCAGGTGTGCTGGTTGCGCGCGAGCACAAGCTCGACCTGGTGGGCGCGGTCGCGCTCGCGGTGGTCTGCGGTCTGGGCGGCGGTCTCTTGCGCGACATGACGCTGCAGGTGGGCAACGTTTACATCCTCAACCAGCCGATGGCGCTCCCGCTTTCCATTGCCACGGCAGCCATCATCTATATCTTCCCGGCTATCGTCGACAAGCCCGAAAAACTCATTCCCCTGCTCGACATCATCTCGGTCGGCATCTACGCCGCCACTGGAGCAGACAAGGCGCTGGTCTACGGCTTTGCGCCGGCGGTGTGCATCATGATGGGTTTTTTCACCGCGGTGGGCGGCGGCATGTTGCGCGACGGCTTTATGGGCGTGGTACCGGGCATTTTCCAGCGCACCAACTTCTATGCCATCGCAGCCATCGCCGGCTCGGCGAGCTATGTATGCCTTGTCATGAGCGGCGTCGTCAGCAACATCACCGCGTTGATCGTATGCGTTGCGGTAACCATGGGGCTGCGCTGGCTGTCGCTGCGTTTTGACATCAAAAGCCCCACCGAAGAGGACATCGCGCGCTTTTTGCACCACAAAAAGTAGATTGCGCGGGCTCATCCTTCGAAATGCAACCGAGAGGTTCTTTTAGAGCGCCCACGCGTTGGGTACCCTGTTAGGTGCATATCGAGCATCTGACGAAGGATTCACTATGCCCCACAATCAATTCCCGTCGACCCAACGCCGTAAAGCGTGGGGCCGCATCACCATCCTATTCGCGCTCATCGCTCTGGCGCTCACCGCACTTCCCGCTACGGCTCTTGCCGGCACGGACACCGCAGGCAACGTACTTGCGACCGACAATGACGCCGCTCCGTCCGGCGTCGAAGGTGACCTGTACTGGGCAGGTCAGAGCCTCAACCTGGACGATACCTCCATCGACCGCGATATCATCGCTGCGGGCGATACCCTCTCGATCCGCGACTGCACGGTGGGCGGCGCCGTTCGTCTTGCGGCGCGCACCATCGACATTGCCAAGACTACGGTTGATGGCAGCGTCACGGTCGTCGGTCAGCATGTCGTGCTCAATTCCGACAGCGCCGCCAACTGCTTCTATGCGACAGGCGAGACGGTTGCCCTGCGCGGCTCTACCAAGTCGGCAGCGCTCGCGGGCGACACGGTGACCATCGATGGCACCGTCGAGGGCGATGTCGAGGTTTGGGCCGATAAGCTCATCCTGGGCAAGAACGCCCACATCACCGGCACCGTGAACGCGCACGTCTCCGAGGACCCCGAGCGCGCCGCGGGAGCCGAGGTCGGCGCGCTCAAGATCGACCGCACCGAGAACGAGGACTCTTCCACCGTTAACGATGTCATCGGCGGCATCGTCGCCGCAGCGCTCTCGACCTGCTTCATCGCCCTGCTGCTCGAGCTCGTCTTTCCGCGCGCGACCGCCAGCGCCGCCGGAATGCTCCACCAGCGCCCCACGCCCCTGTGGGTGAGCGGTCTTCTGGGCACGGTCGCTATCGTCCCCGCCGTCCTGCTGCTGATTATCTCAATCGCCGGTCTGCCGCTTGCCGGAACCCTCTTGTGCGGCGTTATCGGCATCGCGTTGGTGTCGAGCGCCTTTGCGGGGTGCGCGATCGCCCGCATGGTCGGACACAACCAGAACCGCTACGCCATGGCAGCCGCCGGCGGCGTGATCGCAGGCGCGCTTACGGCAATCCCCCTCGTAGGCGATTTCATCAGCGGCGTGGCCTTTGTCTTCACGCTCGGCTACGTTATCCAGATCATCTGGCGCAACGCCCACCTCAAGCCGCAGCAGCCGGCTAATACGCCGGAACTCCCCACCGCTTAGCCGCCAACCACCACAAAGGGGACAGGCACCTTTGTGTTGGTGCAAAGGGGCCAGGTCACTTTGCACCAACAAACGAAGCGGGGCACCCGATCGCATCGACCGGGTGCTCCGCTTTTTCATATCTCGTGTTGATAGTCGAGGCGAACAGCTACTCCTCAGAACCGTCGTCGCGCTTACGACTACGAATAAGATGCGCCACGCCGATGCACAGCACCGCGCCACCAGCGATCCAAGTGAAGGTCACGCCGTTGAGACCGGTCAGCGGGAGGCTGATCTGCTTGGTGTTGCCGACGGTGATGTTGAAGGTGCCGTCGGAGTTTGTGATGGTGCCAGCTTTGGCCTCAAGCTTGTTATCGCCAACTTTGCCCTCACTATTATCGTTGATGCCAGCAATGAGTTTGTCAGATTCGGCCATAGAAAGCGCCAGTTTCTCGAGCTTAGCTCCATCTGCTGACATGGTCGGAGCAATAGTGAAATCAAACGGTGAGATATCGACATAACCATCGAGATGCTTCTCTGTCACGGTATATGTGCCAGCATCGAGACCCGTCACCGTAAAAGTGCCGTCGTTCTTAGTCTTGAATACGTACTCGTCGTTGGAAAGGGTACCGTCGTCCTTAACAAACTTGCCATTCGAATTCTCGTCGTTAGGATTCTTCACCCGGATGGTAAACTCGGCATCGTTCAGAGCCCGCTCCGTGCCCAAATCGACCTTGTTGATCTTGAGACCGTAGGTATAGTCCCTGACCGTATCGGGCACGGTCTGACCATGCTCTGTGGTCATGGGGTTGTTGGAGTAGTAAAGCGTTACGGTGTTGGGGTTGCCTTCCTTGTTGTTAGCTAAGCCAACGATGGCATACCCATTAATCCGTGCCGTATAAGAGACGACAATGCAAGAGTCCTTGGTGATGGTTGCCCCACTGATGTCCTTCAGATTGTTGCAGGTCCACGTCATCGTCTTGTTGCCGTTCGCATCCACAACACCGCTACCCGGCGTAAACGAACCCGTGATGTTCAACGTCGGATTCTCGTGCTTAAGATCTTTCTGCGCAGCATCCTTGCTTTCATACAAATACACCTGGGCACCATCCTGCAGCGCCAGGCCCTTGGAAATCTGGTCGGAGAACTCGTAGAAATACGTCTTGTACTTATCGTAGTTCTCGGCGATGGTACCGTAGAGGTTATACGTCACGTCCTGGCCGATTTGGGAGTCAGCGGCGTCACACTCCGTGCCGCCCTTATCACTTACGATTTTCTTCTCGACGGTTGGAATGCCAGTTTTCTCGGTGACTTTAACGTGCGTGCTTCCCACGACAGTGAAGATGGGAGACGTGCCCGCCTCGCCCTCATTAATAGTGTCGGTCTTGGTCACAAAGAGCCAGTAACCATGTTCAAGACCGGAGACAGCACCATCAGTCGTTGTTTTTTTTCTCAGTAAGATCGTCTACGGCTGCGGCAATTGTATAAGCAATTTCATCAGAGCCAACGCGATATGTATCGTTGGTCCCCGTCACCTTATTCGTAATCCAATCTGCAGCATCTTGCGCAGTCGTTCCCGCATAAGACGTGTCCGCCGTTTCGATAACACCCTCGACAGCATTCTTTACGTCACCGTTAGCCCAAGCGATGTTGCTCGCGACCGTCTTACCTTCAACCGTGGCAACATCGGCCTTAAAAATCTGATAGCCATCAAATTCGGTATGGTTGTTCTGAACGTTCGTGATTTTCACCGAGCCGTCCGCAGCAGCCGCCGCATCCGCTGCAAACGCCATACCCACCGGCGCCATAACCCCACCGAGGCTCAAAGCTGCAGTAAGGCCTGCCGTTACTGCCAGGCGTGCGATGTTCTTGGTTGTCTTCATGTTTGGTCCTCTTTCTTGGAGGGTTCTCTAGTAACTTCGTCAAAACCAATGATCATCAGGTCGATAGACCTGCGCGTCACTCGCTACGGAGGCAGTACACCATTGAGCAAGGGGGGTGTTCCTATAGTTTTGTCAACTGGGAAATGCTCTCCGTGCGACCGAATCGCGGCATGCTGACGCCAAGCCATTAGGCCGGTGGGCTTCAGTCTGCTCGGTGCGTTTCGGCTAGGCTGCGTAAGGCACCCTGTCTCG
>DBFWBE010000052.1:0-18470 GCA_048485835.1 Collinsella sp. | reverse complement strand
GACCCATCGAAACACATCTCCACCGTTCCTTCAACTGGGAAAACGGCGCCCCCGGGGCCCGGATGGGGCCTCGGGGGCGTTCGGCTAGCTGCGGGAACGGCCTGTCCGCCTAATGTGTTCGGCTGAGATCGGAAATCAACCCTTCTCCCCAACGCATTTAACGCAATGCTATTTAAAGGGTTAGTTAGAAATAAAACCGGAAGAACATGGTGCGGTGACGAATATCCCTTTCTGTATAATCCAACAATTCATTGGTTGTCGGAGGAGCTGGAGAACTACGGATCCTTTTACTATTCCGGGGATTGCGCTAACCCTATTTGGAACTGTTATGACCAAGCCCTGGTAAGCCCAGAATTGATGGACTCCATTAATTCCTATAGCTATCTAAAGAGGATAGGGAATAGGGGCTTGATTGCAAAAGTTCGTCCCAACAGCAAGATAAGCGACCATTTGCCGCTGTTAGTTGATATCGATTTGAGTTAGGTGAGCCAGTCATGACTTCTAGTGAAAATCCGTGGGCAGAGGTGTTCACTCAGCCTCAACAAAAAAGAACAGACGGAATCATCCCATTTTTTACTGAACAGGCGAAAATGTTGTCTGGGGCTTCTAACGGTAGGGTCAAGGGGTTGTTTTCTCCGACTATTGACGTAAACAGAACGTTATCTCCAGCATTAGAAACCATCAGCTCCATGTCAAAGATAATTCAGCATGCAGCCTCCGCAAGCGTGGCGGATCTCACTCCAAAAGTTGACCTTTTGAATGCAAATGACCTTTACAAGAAAAATGACTATTGTTTCGAGATTCGTTCGAATGGATACCGATTCAGGCTATTCACCATCGAATTCGATCCATCGTATCCTGCCATCATGACTGTCGATCGAGGCGTGTGTAACGATCTAGCAAAGATTTACGATCGTTATAAGTTCGAAGAGGCCGAGCGGTGCAATATCACAATACAAGACGATGAAGATCTCGACCGTGTTTTCAATCAACTTTTAAAGAGCGAAAAGCTGATCTACATCTGCAACCGGCTGATGAACGAGACCGATGAGATGGCTTAACGCTTTTACCTTTCTTTGAGTTGCATATTCGAATGCATTATTTGACAAACATCCGTAATATGAACCGTATGTCATAGCGCGGACCTTAGGCCTATATGAACTAAAATATTGCGCGGGAAACAATGGTTCCTGCGCAATATTTGTTATTTAAGGGATGCAGATGGACGAAGTGAAAAAACTAAGTATCGCTAATTTCAACATTACATATGGGCCAGAAAATGAGCCCATGTTGACTTACTTCCAAGACATTTTGTATCCAGCGTTCTGCAATGAGCAGAAAGTTCGTACCTCCAAAAATGTCAGCTATTTCTCCGATGTTGAGTTGAAGCTAATAAGTTCGGAATATGTTCTCACGGGAAATCTGATCCGTGAAACTCATTATAGGGTGCGAACTATCGTTGTCGATAATGAGCTCGTTCCATCTCCAAGCTCCGTTCCAACTGCTCCATACTCTCGCTTCATCATCTATCTCAAGAGTCATAGAATGATCCTCGTCAAGAATGAGGGCCAAAGCCCCAATCTCAAGAGTTTTCAAGCCGTTTTGAGGAAAGTCGTCGATCGTTACACTCGCGAGGCCAACCGAGAAAGAGATAAAGCAGACTTGCCTCTATTTCCTAATGCTGTAATCAATATCGTTAACATGCCCCTACCTGATAGTATTGATGAAACTATCAAGGAATTTGCGAAAATTAAGTCAATTAATCTTCGCTTTTTCCCTTTAAACAATGATATTGATCCGGCGCCGCTGCTGGCATACGTACGTTCAACAATGGATTCGGTTGACTCAAAAACGGGAAACTTAACATTCAATTCCCCTAAATCAGCTAACGGAATCTCCAATCTTTTTCAAGATAGCATTGCTTCTGGCAATGCATCAGCAACTGTAACAGGTGAAAAACAAGATGGCACAAAAGTAAAAATCACTGACAATCAACTTGGTTCTGAACTTCAGATTCCAAGTGCTGGAAATTTAAGTGCTGACGATGACGAAAGAATTGCAAATTACTGCAAGAGTCGCAATTATTTACCTGAAGCAAGTGAGGAAAATAAAGCCCTATATGGAAAAGCACTCAATATCCTCGAATTGCTTGTTAGTAAAATTTAGAAGGGTTTCTTAATGCCTGACGGTCTTTCCCAAATTGCCGTAGTTAGAAGCTCTGGCGAACTAATCAGTGACGCACTTCGCGAGTTAAAGCCCGTAAAAGGAAACCTACCAATCTCCATTGGAGTTTCAGCTATCTCCCTGGTTCTTTCGTTAAATATGCTTAATGCTCCGAATACCGTTGAGTTAATTGTGAACTTATCCACGACATTAAAGGATGTGTTCTTGGGTTTATTCGGAGTAGCGCTTTCAATTTTTGCGATCTTTTTCAGCCTGCTTGATGGTAAGCATGTTCGTGGGTTAGCTTCACAAGGAGGCAACCAACTATTGAATTACCTTCGCTACTACGAGAATGCACTTGTTTTATTTGCAGTCGCTTTTACGTTGAGTCTTTTAATCTCTCTACTCGACCAGGTTACGATTTATAAAATGACGGCTATGATTTGCTGTGATTATTATGTTGAAGTAGCCATCTGTTTTATGTATCTAGCCCTATCGTTTCGAATAGTGTGTGAAACAAAATCGCTCCTGTATAACACTTTTGTATTTACTAGAGCATTTATTTGTCTAAAGGGATGCGACGGAATGCCCAAAACTGAAACCGACGCCGAACCGAAACTATAATGTGACTGTGAGGTTATCGTCCGCGTATAAATCGAGCCGCTTTCTATCGGATCATGGTAGGCGTAGCATCAATTGATCTGGCGGGACTACTTCCTTTCACCGACTGGCAAAACGATTTACACCTAATTATCGACACTGCTCAGAGGCATTTTCTTTATTTAAGGTCTGATCTCGCTAAACTAATAACTGCTGCTACCAGGGCATTTTCTGGTGCACATTCTATTGGCTCCTGCGAAGATCGGAGCGGGTATGTTTGCTGCCGAGTCCTACACCAGCCGTCATTACATTGCGATTGTTGCCATGGCCTGCCTATGCGTTTTGCTGGGCGGGCCTTCCTATGCCGCGGGCGCGGAGAGCCTCATCATCGCGGGCGCGACGTACTACGAGCCGGGCGCGTCGGGCCCCGGCTGGGCCTGGACCGATGCCGACCACCTGGAGCTTAACGGCTACGCGGGCGAGGCCATCGGCGCCGAGGGCGACCTGGTGCTGACGCTTGCCGGGCAAAACTCCGTGACGGAGTCGCATGCGCCCGATGCGGACATCACGCTGTGCGGCATGGAGGTGTGGGGCAACCTGACGCTTCGCGGCACCGGAGCCCTGACGGCGACGGGCTCGCAGTGCGGGATCCACGTTTCACGGACGCTCGTGGTGGACGGCTGCACCGTCGACGCCCAGGCAGACGGGGCCGATATTACGGACGAGGCGGTTGCCGGCGTGATCGCAGGCGACATGGCCGTGCGCGGCGGCGGACGCGTCGTTGCCGCGGGCGCCGGGTCCGGAGCGGGCGTGCGCGCCTACGGCGTGTATCTTCAGGACTCGGGCATTGGTGCTGGCGCGGCCGGATGCCAGCTTTCTGTCGATGCCTCGTGGCTTGATGCGGCCGGTGCCGACGGCGGCGTTGCGTGCACGGGCGGGTCGCTTGTGTCTGCGCGGTTTGTGGCGCCTGCTGGCGGGGCCTTTGGTGCTAGCGGCGTGGTGGATGCCGGCGGGGTCACGGCTGTGCATGTGGTGATTGAGCCCGATGTAGCCACGCCTCCGGTGGGGGAGACCGACGGGGTCGTTGTGCCTGGCGATAGCGTGGATAAGTCTCCCATCGATGCTAACCCCGCTGCCGGAGAGCTCACCACAGGGCCCACGGCAAATCCGGCGCTGAAACCCGCGGTCACAACAACCAAGACATCAACGACAGTAACCAAGACCACGGTCGCCAAGACCACTAAGCCCAAGACCGCTACCACGACAACCGCCACGCTCCCCAAGACCGGCGACAGCAACTGGATCACCGCTTCCGTGACGCTTTTCCTGCTTGGTACAGTGCTTCTAGGTGCCGCATATCGCTGTTGGGGCGTGCGGCATGCCTAGCTGCAATACAAAGGCCCTGTAGAAGCTTTAAAGGCAACGCTTTCCGAAAGGGAGCGTTGCCTTTTTACTGCATGCAATGTATGAGGTGCCGTACCACTAAAAGGCTTAGTTAATTGATTGTAATTACATAATCTACTATTGAATGTGCGTTATACTAAGGTTGCACTCACATGATTGGAGGGTCCAAAAATGGCAAGCTCAACATTAACCATTAGGGTTGACGATGACCTCAAACGCGAGGCAGCAGAAGTGGCTGATTACTATGGACTTGATTTGTCGTCCGTGACGCGCGCATTCTTCAAGCAAATGGTCAACACCCATCGCATCCCGTTGACTTTTGCCCCTGAGGAGCCCAATGCCGAAAGCCTTGAGGCCATTCGCGAGGGGGACGCGTTTCTTGCATCTGGCAAAAAAGGACGTTTTGACAATGGCGCCGATCTTATCGCTGCGGCGATGGCACAATGAGCACGTTAACCGCAGAGTTCTCTGCAGCCTTCTCCCGCGATTTAAAGAAAAAAGCAAAGCGCCGTAAATGGGATCTATCCGATTTTCAAAAGCTAATTGACCTGGTGCTACAGAATACACCCGAGTCAATGGACATATTAAAACGACGTCATAATATGCACCGGCTAAGCGGCAACTGGGCAGGGCGAAACGAATGTCACGTAGCAAACTCTGGCGACTGGCTTGTCATATGGTCATCAAACGAAGAGGTAGCTTTCTTTGAACGCACCGGCAGCCATGATGAGCTGTTCCGATAGCTCCCTTAATATCGACACCACCAAAGCTATCCGGATTTCAAGCAAATGACATCCTATTTGTTCAACATTGTTGGAGATTTAGCTGCGCAATGATGATTGCCTCCCATCCTAGGCTGGAATATCGTCTCCAAACCAGGCCCTGGCAGCGGTTTGCTCTGCAAAAGGTTGCGCAATGTGCTCGCCGGTAGATCCTGCGTGTGGCCATACGCTACCAGACTCTTCCTTTTCATCGACAGGTTCCTTAAAGCGATGGCCCAACACTGTCGATGAGCGGAATGAGGCAAACTGCGCCCCCGCGTTCTCTATCGAGGTGCGTCGATACTAGGTACGAGGGGTTCGCCCAGATCGAGACGACCTATTAAGGCATCTCTGTCCCTGTCGTCTCGATGAACACCTTCGACCTGACTCATGCCTTACGCGATGTTCGGACAAACTCGGTTATAGCGATTTGCCTTCTCATTAAAAGGGACTGCAAGATGTTTACCGCCATGGCCTGCCTATGCGTTTTGCTGGGCGGGCCTTCTTATGCCGCGGGCGCGGAGAGCCTCATCATCGAGGGCGCGACGTACTACGAGCCGGGCGCGTCGGGCCCCGGCTGGGCCTGGACCGATGCCGACCACCTGGAGCTTAACGGCTACGCGGGCGAGGCCATCGGCGCCGAAGGCGACCTGGTGCTGACGCTTGCCGGGCAGAACTCCGTGACGGAGTCGCATGCGCCCGATGCGGACATCACGCTGTGCGGCATGGAGGTTTGGGGCAACCTGACGCTTCGCGGCGCTGGGACCCTGACGGCGACGGGCTCGCAGTGCGGGATCCACGTTTCGCAGGCGCTCGTGGTGGACGACTGCACCGTCGATGCCCGGGCGGACGGGGCCGATATTTCTGACGAGGCGGTGGCCGGCGTGATCGCCGGCGACATGGCCGTGCGTGGCGGCGGGCGCGTCGTTGCCGCGGGCGCCGGGTCCGGGGCGGGCGTGCGCGCTTATGGGGTGTATCTGCAGGACGCTGGTCTTGGCGATGGCGCGGCCGGCTGTCGGCTTTCCGTCGATGCCTCGTGGCTTGATGCGGCCGGTGCCGATGGCGGTGTTGCTTGTCTGGGCGGGTCGCTTGTGTCCGCAGGGTTTGTGACGCCTGCTGGCGGGGCTTTTGGTGCTAGCGGCGTAATGGATGCCGGCGGTGCGGTGGCACCGCATGTGGTGGTTGAGCCCGATGTAGCCACGCATCCGGCGGGGGAGACCGACAGGGGCGAGGTGTCTGACGATGGCGCGGACAAGTCTCCCACCGATGCTAGCCCTGCCGCCGGAGAGCCCACCACAGTGCCCACGGCAAATCCCGCGCTGAAACCCGCGGCCGCGACAACCAAGACAACAACGACAGTAACCAAGACCACGGTGTCTACGTCCTCCAAGCCTAAAGCCAGCAGCGTGACCGCAGCGACACTCCCCAAGACCGGCGACAACTGCTGGATTGCAGCATCCGTAGCGCTCTTCCTGCTAGGAACAGTACTTCTAGCTGCCGCATATCGCTGCTGAGGCGGCACGACGCACCTGGCTGCAATACAAAAACACCGTTGAAGTTATGAGGGCAACGCTTCCGGATAGGGAGCGTTGCTATTTTCGTGCATGCAACATCTAACGTGCTAGCCATATGCGTTTTCGCGCTGGGAATGGAGCCGAGTGCCTTTCTTTAAAATATGATCACCCCAATACCTTTCCCCCGGACCGGCGCTAACTTGCACTTTTTGGTGCTGTGAGATTCTGAGACTAATGGGCGGCATTCGCACTTGCTTGGGGACCATTGGGGGAGCCGTCGGATGAAGTTGACATCAAGGACGGAAGCCGCTGTCATCGAGCCTATCAGCAATGACGCTAGAGGCCGATAAGTATCTAACCCGCATCGAGGGATGGGATTAACATAGGGACGAAGGAGTTTTGCTTGAGAGGTTCATATAACCGGCCCATCGCACAAGACGGGCAATGGGCCATCTGATATCAACGTTGGGCGATATGCAATTCGCCTTGACAGTATAGGAGGTGCAATTGGAACGCATAGTAACTAAGCCAACTAGAATCGATCTGCATATCCATTCTGCTGCAAGTGTCGTCACAAAGGACAAAGGCAAGAAGGAACTTTCCGATTGCGACAAAGACCATGTTAACGTGCTGCTTCGCGGTTTGGAGGCTCATGGCATCAACATGTGCGCAATCACTGACCACGATTGCTTTGACAAAGACCTTTACTTCGCTTTGAAGGAGAGGGAGGGGGATGGCTGCCTAAACAAAGTGCTTCCTGGTATTGAGTTCAGCGTATCGATTCGCGCCGATGGCAAGAAGCCGACCGTCGTCCATATCGTTGCCATCTTCGATGACCGGCACCCCGATCTGATTGACGGCATCGCCGAGGTCGTCTGTGATGAGAACGGGAAACCGCGCTACGACGATCTCAATAATGGCGCTTTCACCGAAGACGGTTTCGCCAAGGTCCTGAGGGACATCGGCCTCAACGCCGTCCTCATCGGACACGAAAAATCGGCCGGCCAGGAAGCGAAGCGGGACATGAGCAGTCTCGGCGCGAATTGCGCCAGCGAAGTAATTTTGACCGAGTTTGTCGACGCGGTCGAAATTCGCAACAAGCGGCGAGAACTCGACATCAAGAGGCTCATCGAGACCTATCCCAAAGATGCCGTTCCGTTTGTTGTCGGGAGCGATTGCCATGATTGGGCGACATATCCAGGGAAAGAAGGCGGTGAGATTTCATTCTCCAGCCTGAAATGCCTGCCAACTTTCGAAGGCCTGCTCATGGCAATCACCGACCCCTCGAGAATCAAGGTCGGCGACTGCTCGTTCTTCAGCGCCAGCTCCTCGAAGCTCGACTCGCTTGAACTCTCAATTGACGGCAAGTGCTTTGACATACCGCTTTCGCCCGGAATCAATGCGATTATCGGCGACAACTCCATAGGCAAGTCGATGATGATTCACCGTTTGACCGATTGCCGGCATGTGGATGATCACAAGCTGGCCGACGGGTACGATGCCTATTGCACGAAGGAGGGTATAAGCGTCGACACTCTTCTCCCTAGTGCTGCCGAGTTCAAGTTCGACGACCAGGACAGCGTCCGCAAGACCCTTGAAGAGCTGCATTCGGGGCAGGGGCAAGACGATTATTTCGGTCAATATTTTCAATCCCATGTGGATTTAGCTTCTGTGCAAGAGTCACTCAAGCGTTATTTCAGCGAGTGCATTGATGCCTTGGAATCCAAGGCCCGTTTCAATGACGCCCGTGCGAGAATCGACAACGATGAGATTGAGCTGCTCATCTTGCCGAAATCCGATAGACTGACGATTTCTTCCTTTTCTAATCCGGTTTCTTTCATTGCCATCGACGGGCTCAAATCTGCACTTCGTGTTAGCGAGAGCGGCCTTGACAACATAAAAAATGACTACGCCGATCTTTTCGTCGAAATGGGTCCCGCTGCCTACAGGACGCATGAAGAGGCCATTGAGTCGGTTCACAGGCTTATGAAACTTGCTGAAAAGCATCGGTTGAACTACGAACGAGACGATACGAAGGTTAAGGCTGTTAAGGCAGCCTCGAACAAGGAAAGAAAGTCGCTCTTGTTGGCGAAGACCGACGAGCAGAATGCTATCGATGCGTACTCGGCCAAGCTTGATAACGTCTCTGATGAGCTTGCCGAGCTTGTTTTACTCGCCAGAAAGCGTCGCGACAAGAAGCTTGATTACACCGCACCCGTTGAGGTGAGCGTTCCTAACCACATGGGCGAGTTCATCTTTGTTTCGGAGCTCTCTTCGGGTAAGACGGGGACGGCGTATTGCAGAGCAGTCTTCGGAGAGGCATTCAACAAGCCTAAGCTTCCGATCCTTCTGGATGGCATTCAGTCCGAAACTGAGCTGACTACGGATGAGATAGCTGCGGCAGTAACAGGTGATAAACCTTCCATGGTGACGTGCTACGAACAGATTCGCGGCAAACTTCATGCAGCAGTTGACCGCATAACCGAGAGAAGGAAAATCACCAACAAGTCCATAGGCATCGATGCTGAACCATCGCCCGGACTGTACGGGACTCTGTACTTCGACCTTCTGGCGGAAGAAGACGCTAAGATGGGAGTCTACATTATCGATCAGCCGGAAGATCAGATATCGCAAGTAGCGATTAAGGAGCACGTCCTCGGCGCCTTTAAGAGGATGAGCGCCAACCGGCAGGTGCTCATGATCACGCACAACCCGCTCTTCGTCGTAAACCTCGACGTCGATAACGTCATTGTGCTCGCGCGCGGCCAAGATGGGAAAATTGACGTGAAGAGTGGGGCTTTGGAATACGAATGCGACGACTACAAGGTGCTCGACCTTGTAGCCAAAACCGTTGAAGGAGGCGCAGATGTTGTCAGGAAACGACTCAAACGCTATAGCTCAGAAGGCATATAAGGTCTGGCTGAAGGATGGGAAGATCGCGATCGAGGGTGTTGACGACTTTTCCATTGATGTCGAAGACCCGAAGCTGAACGTAGGGAAGCTGTACTCGGCGCTTTTCGCTGGAATCGACGAACCTACGACGATTTCCCTCGAGCCCACGACTGAACTTAAACAGGATCGCAAAGCCTTCTCTTTCTTTGAAAGCTTGAAGAAAATCGTGGACGGCGCTTGCGAAAAGATGAATCCGGGTCTGGCTGATATCGCCAAGAAGGCTGAAGGGCTCGACGCCGACGACGTGGCAAAGCGGAGCTGACGCCCTACTGCTTGTTCGCGAAAGCCAAGGGCAATGGGGGGATTGTATGGATACTTTTGTTTGCGATAAGTGCGATTGGGCGTGAATACAAGTTAATTGTCTAGGTGAATCTGGATTTCTAGATATGTACGGTCAAGATTGAGCGGCCTAATTCAGGCCTGATTTAATCCTTCATATTTCGAAATCCCAATCATTTCCTCCGTTGCTTGGGTATACTTAAATCAGAAATTGGTCGTAGGGCGCGACCAACGGAATCAAAAGAAAGCCCACTGAGAAGATTTTGGTCGTAGGGCGCGACCAACGGAATCAAAAGAAAGCCCACTGAGAAGATGCCTTCAATCTCTTTGGGTTGGAGGCATTTTCTTTTTCGGAGGGTCTGCATGAATTCTAAAATCGTCTTTTTGACAAACTCGTTTTACAAAGATCATCCAAACCCGCCGTTCAAAGAGATGGAACAAAAGCAAAATCGTCCTTACATCGTCTTTTTGGTCGAAATCGAGGGACATACGTGGGCCATACCTTTTCGCTCGCACATTCGCCATGGGCACGCATTCTTTACCGATCCCAAAAACAAATGCGGAATTGATTATTCGAAAGCCGTTGTTGTAGACAAACCAAAATATATAGATCAACAGGTGCGTCCACACTTGCGCCAGAACGAATATCAGGCTCTTCGCGGAAATGAATTTGCAGTTCAAAAGGGATTTGAAAAATATATCAAGCTTTACAAGCGGGCTGTTCAATCGGGACATCCGCGTTATCAGTCGCTTATCAAGTATTCGACGTTGCAGAATTATGATTTGTAGCCAAGTTGGAGCATAGTGGATTCAGGCTCCGCCGTATGCTCAAATCATATTCACACGATAATTTAAGGAAGGGACGCTATGTGGAGGCCACAAAGCGTCCCTTCTTTCCCTGATTGACAGCCGGGGCCAGGCTCTCAGTGTGTCGGACACCAGCTGGGCCTGGACCGATGCTGACCACCTGGAGCTTAACGGCAACGTCGCCCAAGACAAACATAACGACCAAGACCACGATGACCAAGACTACGCTGCCCGCGTCCTCCAAGCCAAGAGCCACCACTGCGACCGCAGAGACGCTCCCCAAGACCGCCGACAACAACTGGATAGCCGCTTCCTTAATGCTTTTCCTTCTTGGAACAGCACTCCTGGCTGCCGCATATCGCTGCTAAGGCCCGTTAAAGCGAGACCAGGGGAGGGGTGAATGCAGCTACTGCAGAAGTCTTTAGCCTACTACTGAATCAATTTCTTAGAGATTGGGGTGTATCGGCTATAGCTGCGACGGCACTTTTTAGCTATGCTTGATAGCTTCACAACCCGTTGCCGATGTTGAACCTTACTCTTCATCTGATCGAGCGATAAGATAATTGCAATCCAAATGCTGCCGTTTATATAGCTCCATTTGGACCCAATTGCCTACATCGTTGGAGACCAACCATGAGAAACTACTATCAAATTAAAACCGTCGCTTCGGCCCCTCCAAGAAGGCAAATTCAGGCAGGGAAGGTCATTTGCGTTAGCGGGCTTATATTTACTCTTGGCAGCCCATTTATAGCTTGGCTACTCAGCGTTGGAGTAAATCGCGTGCCGTCTTTCCACTTAGTATTTTTCGGCTTGTTCTTGTTTTTGGATGGCCTCCTAATTATCTTGATCGCCTCGAAGCAGCAAGAAGCGCTTCTTAAACTACGCCAATCCCTCCTAGAAGATGATCCGCAAATCGTCGCAAGCGCCGAAGAGTTTATGGCTCAGCGAAAGGCCCTGACACAGAAAGGCGAAATTACTGGCATCTTCATTGTCCATAATGCAACCAAAGATCTGTACTACGTAGGCCAAAGCGCAAAGGCAATTGATCGGGCGGCCATACAGTTTCTCGGTAGGGGCAATTGCGATGTATATGCCGACTACAAGTACGGTGACTCATTCAACGTACGAATAATCCCGCTGTCGGGAAGCTGCTACGAAAGTCTCAATGAGCTAAAACGCGCGGCGATACAAGCGCTCGAGGCTGCTGATGAAGTGCTCTATTAAAGGCGAATGTTAGGTTAAATGAAATGGCAAGCTCAAATAACGCAGGCAACAACGAGGAATTAACGCCGTCCGTCGAAGAAACGCTTCTTAACGAATCCGGCTCGATTGCCAGGGTCAAATCGTTCTCATGGATCTGGTTTATCAACAAGGAACGAATCCACGACATAGATCCCTTCCAATGCGGCAAATGGATGTTCTTCTTCTCTCCATTCAAAACCGCCCTCATGAACGACATTGTCGGAACCGCAGTTCTTGACGGCGTCGTCGTAGAGGCCAAATACTCGAATCCCGAAACGCTCATCGCGGCGGGCTCGAAACAAGGTGTCTGCTGCTTTTACCTAAACGGTAACGATAGAGAAAGCCATAAGAGGGCACTGAGCTACATGCTGGAAAACGGGCTGATCAGGAAGACAAAGACAGGAAAGCTTTATAACATTTCGTTCAAGTTCGACTCTGAGACCTATGCAGGAAAGTACAAGGGAAGCGGCTTCTACGGAAAGATAAAGCTCGCGGACTTCGTAGACCCGGAGACGGGAGAGTTTATTTAAGGGTGCGTGCCGAGTAGAGAAGTTGAACTTACTTCACCTGTGTCCCCTTTGGGGACAGCCGCCAGTGCAATACCTCAGTGCTATACTCGTTGTCCTAAGGAAGTGGTTCATATGTACTTGAGCGATACTAAGATTCAAGAGCTTATCGACAACAAGGTGCTGCTCAATGCCGATGCTTCGAACATCGGCCAGGTTACGTATGACTTGCGCACCGACGGATTCTACATTAATGAAAGCAAGCAGTTCGAGGTCGAGCTTGGCCCCGGAGACTCGACTTTTGTCTCTTGCGTTGAATGTGTCGCGCTACCCAGCAATCTGACCGCTAGCGTACTTCTGCGCAATTCGCGCATTCGCCAAGGGCTTTCTTTGGATGCACCGCTCTATTTCCCTGGCCATGGAACTAGGCTGTTCTATCGTGTTACAAACGTAAGCGGCAGCACCATTACCCTCGATAAGTCTAAGGGCATCGCGCAGGTCGCATTCCAGCACGTCGAAGGCACGGTTGCCCATCCTTACCATGGAGCCTTTTCTGATGAGCTTAACTTTAATGGGCTCGCCGACTATTCCGACGTCTATGCCGGAGAGCTCAAAAAGGTTGAAGACAAAAAGGAAGAAGTTGCCAATATCGAATCTCGTATTTACGGTAATGTGCTGGCACTCTTTGCCGTCTTCGCCGCGATCTTTACGCTCGTGAACGTTAATGCCGGAGGGATCTCTTCCGATATTTCGACCGTCCGTTTCGTTGCGCTTGACCTGCTAATTATCGGCGGATTTCTGGTCCTTGCGTCTGCAATCGAGGCTTTTCTTATTAAGGACAAAAAGAAGAAGGCACGACTTCCGCTCGGGATAGGTGTCACGTGCATTGTCTTTGCTGTTGTCCTTGCATTCCTCTAAGTACTTAGAGGATTAGGGGAAAGCAATATAGGTTCTGAGACGGGGTGTCCCGGCGTTTGCCGTGGCACCCCTATTTGTTGATCGGACTTCCATTTTTCAAATTACATGGCCGCCATAGCAGCCCCAAGACATCTGCTATTTAAAAAAGCATGTCTCGAAAGCGTAAAATCGGGGTCTGGTCGACAGATCTCGGTTTTTCCCGCACTACGCCTGGATCCAGGACCTCGTATCCGAAAGCCGCTCCCGCGACGAGCTCGTCAAAGAACTAAGGCGCAATTGCGTTGTGCGTCTCGACGGTGCGTCGCACGTATAGAATCTAAGCATCCGCATGCCGGTTATTGAATGGAATGGACGCCACATGGAACTCCCTAGCACCCTGTGCAGCAATGTGTACGACTTCGCGTTTTGCCCCGAGCCCTGCTACGACCGCCTGGTCGATCTAGCCGACCCCGAGGACTGGGGTCCCAGTAACCGCATCCTCAAAAACTATCTGTCGTTCTCGTTTAGCCGCGCGGTGTTCCTGACCGAGCGCGACGTGGACCAGACCGCGCCGTCCAACCTGCCGTTGGTGTTCGATGACGACCGCTGCCTGTTCAACACCGGCCTGTACACGCGCCGTTACGAGACCATCTATGGCCTGTTTGAGCCCAACACCAAGCCCGATGTTAGCGCCGGGCGATTTTAGCCGCTAATAGTCAAACTATTTTGACCAATCCCGGTCACCGAATAATGGCCACCGTGCCTCCCCGCCGCCACTACGCTGGTGGTGCCAACACGCCGGCGTTAGGAGGACCATTGAGGTGAACGAGAGACACGATGACCTACAGGAGATTATAGACGCGGCGCTCCGGGAGATGGCCGCGCCGGGCGTGCTTGCCGGCCACACCGGTCTGGTGGACGACCTCCTGCGGAAGGGCGTCACCAACTCGCAGGTGATATTCGAGCGGCTGCTCGGCCAGGGCTACGCCGGCGGCCTCACCACGGTGAAGACCTATATCGCCGCGCACCGGGACCTCGTGCCCGCGAAGAGGCGGCAGGTGGCCCCGCAGGGCTGCCGCGGGCAGCGCTTCAGGACGGCGCCCGGAGAGGCCTACCAGATGGACTGGGGCTTCGTCGCGGTCGAGCGCCCCGGCGGCGAGCGGGCGCGGATCGCCTGCTTCGCCATGGTCTGCCACCATTGCGGGAGCGCCCACGTCGAGTTCTTCCCGAACGCGCGCCAGGAGAACCTCCTCATCGGGATGCTGCACGCGTTCTCGGCGCTGGGCGTGCCCGCGACCGTGCTCACCGACAACATGAAGAGCGTGGTCGTCCGCCGCGATGCCGACGGCCGGCCCGTCTGGCAGGCCGACTACGCCGAGTTCATGGGCGTCGTCGGCTTCCGCACCAGGCTGTGCAGGCCGCGCCACCCCTATACGAAGGGCAAGGTGGAGAGGCTCGTCCGCTTCGTGAAGGGGAACTTCCTCGCGGGAAGGTCCTTCACCGACCTTGACGCCCTCAACCGGGAGGCCGCCCTCTGGTGCGCCGAGCAGGGAGGCCGCTGGCGGCGCCCGGCGGCATGCGTCCCGATGCGCGAGCACGAGGCGGCGTGCTCGGCGAACACCAGGCCGCTCGAGGTCACGGCCGAGGTCGAGCGGTACCTGTGCCCGCGCCGGAAGATCTCCTTCGACGGCTTCGTGAGCTTCGAGGGGCACCGCTACGGCGTGCCCTACTGGTACGGCCGCCGCGAGTGCAGGGTGAGCCGGGAGGGGCGCGCGGTGCACATATACAGCGACGACCTCTCCCGCGAGCTCGTCGCCCACGCCGTCGGCGCCGGCGCCGACAGCTGGTGCGAGGGCCAGTGGGAGACATCGCCGGCGCAGCCCGAGGAGCTGCCGACCCAGCCGGTCGGGACCGTGGTCGAGCAGATCGCCCCGCCCCGTGCGAAGCCCGGTTTCGAGAGGCTCGACTTCGGGAGGGCCGAATGATGGCGGGCGCGGGGGCGAGCCCCTACGAGCTCGCGAGCGACGCCGCGTCGAGGCTCGGGATCGCCGTCGGGGCGGAGGAGCTCGCGACCCTCGCCTCGGACCTCGACCTCGGCGACGGGGAGATGGCCGCCGTGGCCGCCACCTTCTCCTACCTTGCGGAGAAGAGGAGGCTCGCCTCCATCGAGACGCTGCTGAGGCTGAGCAGGCTGCCCAGGCGCGAGCCCAAGACCTTCGAGGGCTTCGACTTCTCCAGGATCCAGGGCCGGGACGCGGCCGCGCTGGGCAAGCTCCCGTCGCTGGCCGACCTCTACGCGCACCGCAACGTCGCCTTCGTCGGGCCCGGCGGCATAGGGAAGACGCACCTCGCGCAGGCCTACGGGCGCGAGTGCTGCATGCGGGGGCTCAAGACCTACTACATCAAGGCGACCGAGCTCAGGGACAGGTTCCAGAAGGCCGTCCAGCGGGGAAACACCTCGCGGGTCGTCTCCTCGCTCGTCAAGCCGTCGTGCCTCATCGTGGACGAGGTGGGGAGATGCGTCTACGACAGGCCGTGCACCGACCTGTTCTTCGATGTCGTCGACAGGCGCTACGAGAAGGAGGGGCCGAACGCGATGGTCCTTACGAGTAACATCGCCCCGAGCGGGTGGGATGAGTTCTTCACGGGCGACGACACGCTCCTCTGCGCCCTCGACAGGCTGTTCGACAAGGCGTCGGTGTTCGTGATGCGGGGCCCGAGCTACCGCGGCAGGGGGCTCGACACCTACTCGGTGGAGGCCGCCCCCCAGGCGGTGAAGGTGAGGGGGATCCAGCCCGAGGGGATGTAGGGAAGCGATAGGAAAGTCATAGATGCGGGCGTGTTGGCTAAAATGGGTCGGCCGGGATTGGTCAATCTCGGCCGACTATATTTGGCTAAATTATTCCGACGCTAACACCGACGCGCGCCAGCGCTGGTTTTTGAAGGGCTTCTTTAAGGAGAGCGACCCCATGCTGGTCTCGTTTGAGTACCTGCCGTGCCGCGTGCGCTTTGCCGAGGACCCCTCCGAGCTGGTCTTTGACTACCGCTTGCCCATCCGCTCCAACATCGACCACATTCTGGGCGATGAGGAGAACCTCACGCGTATTCCCGCCAGCCTGATGGGGGAGGGCAACTCGCTACTGCTGCGCCGCGCCTTTGAGGGAGCCGTCGTCGAGGCCGCCCGCCGCGCCGCCGCCAACTACACGCTCGCCGTGCCGCAGTTTTACGGCGGCCGGATCCAGCTGCTGCTGCCTCTGTGCCTAACCGGCGACAAGCCCGAACTGGCACTGACCATCCAGCGCGAGGACGGCTTCTACGCCGCACGCACCTGCCTCACGCTCGACATGGCCTACAACAACGCGCGACTTATCTGCCGTCCTGAGACCTCGTGGATTAAACGATAAAGAGTGGTTAAGCTGCGGTTTTGTTGGCTGACTGGGTTGAAACAGTGCGGTTTGCTCCCACGAATTTAAAATCGGGAGCAAAAAGTTCTTGGTAAACCACGCACGGCTATGTTAGTATCTCTTTTGCCGAAAGGCGACGGGCGATTGGCTCAGGGGTAGAGCATATCCTTCACACGGATGGGGTCACAAGTTCGAATCTTGTATCGCCCACCATCAAAAGCACAGGCCAGAGGTGTTAAGCCTCTGGTCTTTTTCTTTTTGACACCAAGGCCGACACCAAAATCGACTCGAAGTCGTATAAGGCGTCTTTTTTATCGCGCCCTTTTTTGACGCCATTGCATGTTTTGTATAAAACACATACGTATTTTCATTGAACTCCCCATGTGATTCGAGCGCAAATGTGGAGACAGGGACCGCATGCCCAGAGTGTCTTCCAGCGGATTTCTATCACACGACGGTTTTTCGGCAGAACTCGTCAAGCTTTTGGTCAGCGTTTGGTCAGCTTCCGGTACTTACCCGCATGATGCCCCAGTAGATAATCGGCCATGCCCGCAATCCGCACGGCCTATGGCCGATACCAGGGGAGGCGTAAATGGACGAAATCGTCTGCGCAAACACTGCATTCCGCTACTGGCGCTGCCCGCCGCAAGTGCGCGATCTCTACCCGCGCCTGCCCAACTCTGAAGACGGCTGGCGAGCTCTATCCCAAGCCCCTTTCGTAACCGACGTCCTCAAGACCCCGATTATCGCTGTTGCTTCGCCAGGTTGTTGTAATCACCACTCGGGATTGTGCTCCACTATTCGCTGGGAAGGGGCATCGGATGCCGGCACAACAATCGACACTCATTTAGGCTTTAGTGTCACCAATCCGCTTAACACGTTATTTACTATGACGCGCTTTGTGTCCCAAATAGATCTCGTACTAGCCATGTACGAACTTTGCGGTTGGTTTTCTATTTTCGAGCCGACCCCCGCTGTCGAAATGCAGTTAAAAATTGCGGAAGAGGAGAATCGCAATTCCAGCACGCAGGATCTGTTCGAACTTGGAGAGGTCGAAGACGAGGTCCCTTGGAAACGAGTTTATGCCCGCGCAACCGTAAAGGCCCCAGATAATGAAGGCCAATCGAATAAGCGTGAGGATGGAAGAGAGATTACAAAACTCAAAGGTACTTCTCTTTGGATGAGAAAGCCGCTTATCGAACTGAGCGACCTGCATCGATTCGCCAATAAGGTTAAAAGTCAAATGTGGGGAAAGCAGTTTTATGATGCCGCTCAACAGGTTATCGGCATTGCTGCATCTCCACTCGAGGTCGCGGGGGTCCTGCTCCTAAGTCGTTCTCGACGTCTAGGTGGTTCAGGTTTCAGATACGTGTACCTCAACGATTTAACCCCTCTATCCGAGGCAGCCCAAAGCATCGCAGGTCAAAAGGTTTGCTACGGCGACATTGTGATTGTAAACCCAATCCTAATGAAGGCAGTAATTATCGAAATCCAAGGTGAAGTCATTCATGGATCAGGCGCGGTACTTGACCACGATGCGGAGCGCATGACTGCGCTCCAGAGCATGAGTTTCGACGTGTTCCTGGTAACCCACGATATGCTTAACGACAAAAAGCAGCTAGACACCATAGTCAAAAGCGTCTGCAGTCGCTTGGGGATTCGATATAAAGCCAAATCCGAAGCAATGAAGTGCGCCGAGACGCGACTGCGAGCAAATGTTTTGTGCAACTGGTTGGAAATCGGGAATTAGCCGGCAACGAGATACTAGAACAACCTTGTTTGCCTGCCAGTGAATTAGTGTCATTTCAAAACTATGTCGGATTACGGGGCTGGACCCGGACCGGCCGTCCATACCCTTCATTTCACGGAATTCGCAAGCCGTCTACCTGCGGTTTTGATTTTACCGATTGCGGCATGCCCGGGGGTTCCCGGCCTGGCCCC
>DBFWBE010000051.1:0-34925 GCA_048485835.1 Collinsella sp. | reverse complement strand
TCTTCTTGGGGCATCGCCTCTCCTTCCATTCGTCACCTTCATTACTCCAACGACGAATTCTAGGCGGTGTCCCCTCCCTTTCAAGAAAGAGAAGAGGCGGGGCATGCCCCGCCTCTTACACCACATCTCTGCGCGCTACCACTCGGAAAGAAAATCCAGGCGAAAAAACGCCGATTTGGGGGCTTAATCGCTGCTACTAAAAAGGTAACAGTACTCATATTTGCCCTTTTTTGGCCACAAGCCCTAAAACAAGCCTCGCCAGGGTCGGGAAACGGGCCAAATCGTCGGCCTCGAGGCTCATTCCACGGTGCCGTAGATGGCGCCCCAGCCGTGGGCGGCCAAAGCGGAGTTGAGTTGGTCGCAAAGTGACTGGCGGTCGTAATAGCCGGGCGGCAAAAGGTTCACGATTTCCATGAGATCGGGTGCCAGGTCCAAGATTTCGGCCTGTACGATCAGATCCAGGCGGTCGATGGCGTGACGGTCGTAAAACAGTCCGTCGACTAGGCGCTGCAGGTCGCCGAATTCCTCGGCCTGGAACGATCCGTACTCCATAGTGCCTCCTTGGGCGCTCCACGCCGGCATGCGCGGCGATTCGTAATTGATTGCGATGAACTTAATCTATCACGGCTTCATACCGTTGCGGCGGTGGCGGTCTATACTTAGACGAACTGCAACGTACCGCTTCGCGAAAGGTCGCACCCATGCAGACGATCTACCAGAAGATGGAAACCACCGAACTCGATGCCGCCATCGAGGCGCTCAAAGCCGAGGTCGCCGAGGTCAAGGCCAAGGGCCTGGCGCTCGACATGGCCCGCGGCAAGCCGTCGTCCTCCCAGGTGGACATCTCTCGACCCATGCTCGATATCCTCAATGCCGATGCCGATCTGCACGACGGCAACGTCGACTGCTCCAACTACGGCTGCTTTGAGGGCATTCCCTCGGCACGCAAGCTGGCGGGGGAGTTCCTGGGGTGCCCTGCCGAGCAGACGCTCGTGCTGGGCTCGTCGAGCTTGCTGATCGAGCACGATATCGCCGGTATGTTCTGGCGCTGCGGCTCGTGCGGCAGCGAGCCTTGGGAGGCTTACGAGGCCGCGCATGACGGCAAGAAGGTCAAGTTCCTGTGCCCGGTTCCCGGCTACGATCGCCACTTTGGCATCACCGCCGACTTGGGTATCGAGAATGTCCCCGTCGCGATGACCGACAACGGCCCCGACATGGACGAGATCGAGCGCCTCGTTGCCGCCGACGATTCCATCAAGGGTATCTGGTGCGTGCCCAAGTATTCCAACCCCACGGGCATCACCTTTAGCGAGGACACTGTGCGCCGCCTGGTCGAGATGCCCACGGCCGCGCCCGATTTCCGCATCTTCTGGGACAACGCCTACTGCGTGCACGACCTGTACGACGAGACCGACGAGCTCGCAAACATCTTTGACCTCGCTCGCGTGGCGGGCACCGAGGACCGCGTGGTGGCCTTTGCCTCGACATCCAAGATCACCTTCCCGGGCGCCGGCATCGGCTTTATCGGTGCGAGCCCCGCGGTCATCGCCGAGTTCTCCAAGTGCCTGAAGGCCGGCCTCATCAGCGCCGACAAGCTCAACCAGCTGCGTCACGTGCGCTTCCTTCCCACCATCGAGGCGGTCAAGGAGCACATGAAAAAGCACGCCGAGTTCCTGCGTCCGCGCTTTGAGGCCGTCGAGCGCAAGCTCACCGAGGGCTTGGGCGACACGGGCTGCGCCACCTGGACGCACCCCCGCGGCGGCTACTTTGTGAGCTTTGATGGTCCCGAGGGCTCGGCCCAGAAGGTCGCCGCGCTTTGTGCTGACCTGGGCGTCAAGCTTACGCCGGCCGGTGCCACCTGGCCTTATGGCAAGGACCCGCGCGACACCAACATCCGCATCGCGCCGAGCTATCCCACGGTCGAGGACCTGGAGGCCGCGCTCGATGTGCTGGTGCTGGCCGTTAAGCTTGTCGCTGCCGAGCTTGCGCGTGCCGAGCGCGCCTAACGCGCGGCTTCCCGTACTATCCGCACTTTCGATACGTAAAGGAGCGTATACATGGATTTGGGTATTTCCACCAACCCCACGCCAGAGCTCTACACCATTAAGGTAACCGGCGAGATCGATATCTCTAACGCCGATAGCCTGCGTAATGCCATCGACCTGGCGCTCGAGCAGCCCACTGAGGCCGTTGAGCTCGATTTTGCCCAGGTGAGCTACATCGATTCGACGGGCATTGGCGTGCTCGTGGGCGCCGCGCACCACGCGGTCGACCACGGCAAGCGCTTTAGCTGCACCAATGTGCAGCCCCCGGTGATGCGCGTGGTTCAGCTGTTGGGTGTCGACCAGGAGATTTCGATCACCGCTGCATAATCTTTGCCCCCAAAAGGGCGTGCCGTTTGGCATATGTTTGTGATGCGCTCGGACGTTTTGGCGTCCGGGCGCTATACTTGACCGAATGAATAGACGAGTTCCGGCCGAATGGCGCGGTGCGGGCTCGACTCACATCGAGCCTTGGAGGTATGTGTGTTTGGTATTGGAGAGGGTGAGCTCGCGATCATCGTGGTCTTCGGCTTTTTGCTGTTTGGCCCGGATAAGCTCCCACAGATGGGCCGCACGATCGGCCGTGCCATCCGTCAGTTCCGCGAGACGCAGGAAAAGATGACGGCCGTTGTTCAGTCCGAGATTATCGATCCGGTGAGCGAGGCCGCGTCGGCCCCGGTCAAGCCCAAGAAGGCTGCTGCGATCGACGACGATTCCGATGCGGACGAGGATGCCGCCGAGACGGCAGCGCCCGCCAAGAAGGAGACCTTTGCCGAGCGTCGCGCCCGTCTTGCTGCCAAGAAGGCTGCGAGCGAGGCTGCCGCCGAGGGCGAGGGTGCTGCTGAGGAGCCTGCGACCGAGGGCGCCGACGCCGGGTCCGCCGATGCCGCCGCCGAGTCCGCTTCCACTGCAGAGCCGGAGCCCGAGCCCGAGCCGGCAGAGCCCACGACGGCTGACCTCTACGCCCGTCGTCCCCGCAAGCGCAAGGCCGTCGTCGACCAGCTCGCTCGCGAGCTCGAGGCCGAGGACGACGCCGCTGCCGCCGATGCCCCGAAGGGAGGCGATGAGTAATGCCTATCGGACCTGCTCGTATGCCGCTCTTTGATCACTTGGGAGAGCTCCGTCGCCGCCTGACCATCGTGGTCGTGTCGGTGTTTGCCGCCGCCATCGTGCTGTATTTCGCCACGCCCGTGGTGCTCGACATCCTGGAAGACCCCATCCGCTCCTTTGTGCCGGACGGTAAGTTCTACATCACCACCACGCTCGGCGGTTTTGGCCTGCGCTTCTCGCTGGCCATCAAGATGGCCGTGGTCATGTGCACGCCCATGATCATCTGGCAGATCCTGGCATTTTTCCTGCCGGCACTGCGCCCCAACGAGCGCAAGTGGGTTGTGCCCACGGTGCTCGCCTCGACGCTGCTCTTCTTCCTGGGTGCCATCTTCTGCTACTTCATTATCATCCCGGCGGGCTTTGAGTGGCTCATCGGCGAGACCTCGGCTGTCGCTACGGCGCTGCCCGATCTGGAGAACTACGTCAACATGGAGCTGCTCTTCATGATCGGCTTTGGTGTGGCGTTCGAGCTGCCGCTCATCATCTTCTACCTGTCTGTTTTCCATATCGTGTCCTACGCGGCCTTCCGCAGCGCTTGGCGCTACGTGTACGTGGGCCTGCTCGTGGGTTCGGCTGTGATTACGCCCGACGGCTCGCCCGTTACGCTGGGTCTCATGTATGGCGCCCTGCTCTCGCTCTACGAGATTTCGCTCGCCATCGCTCGCGTGGTCATTACCGCGCGCGAGGGCAAGGAGGGCCTGTTCGTGAGCCGTCTGGACCTGTTCTCGGACGACGAGGACGACGAGGAGTAAATCGGTATGCACGAGGTTGGCATTGTCAACGGCATACTCGATACAGTGATTCGCGCGGCGCGTGGGGCGGGGGCCTCGCGCGCCGTTTTGGTAACGCTGCGTATCGGGGATATGACCGAGGTCGTGCGCGAGGCGCTCGACTTTGCGTGGGAGACATTTCGCGACGAGGACCCGCTCACGCGAGGCTGCGAGCTTGCCGTGGAGGAGGTCCATCCGCAAAGCGAGTGTCTGGACTGCGGTGAGGTTTTCGACCACGATCGCTTCCACTGTCGCTGTCCCCAGTGTGGTGGTGCCAACGTGCGCCTACTGCACGGCCGCGAGCTCGATATCGCAAGTATCGAAATCGAAACCCCCGACGATTAGCCCGCTAGCCATCTGGTGATGGGGTATAAAGGGGCCAAAGTAAGGAGCGCTAAGTATGGCCGAGAAAACGATTGATATCGCGTCGCCGATCCTGTCGCGCAACGAGCGCCTGGCAGATCAGCTGCGTCAGCGATTTAAAGAGACAAACACCTATGTGATCAATGTGCTGTCGAGTCCCGGCTCGGGTAAGACCACCACGATCCTGGGCACCAACGAGCGTCTGCGTGACAAAGCCGGCCTGCGCTGCGCCGTCATCGAGGGCGATATCGCCTCGGACGTCGACGCCATCACCATGAAGGAAGCCGGCATGCCCGCCATCCAGATCAACACGGGCGGCCTGTGCCACCTCGAGGGCAACATGATCATGGAAGCCGTCGATGCCTTCGACCAGGCGGTGGGCCTGGACAACATTGACGTCATCTTTATCGAAAACGTGGGCAACCTGGTCTGTCCGGTCGACTTTGACCTGGGCGAGAACCTGTCCATCATGATTCTCTCGGTGCCCGAGGGCGACGACAAGCCCATCAAGTACCCGGGCATCTTCCAACACGCCGGCGCGCAGCTGCTCAACAAGGTCGACGTGGCTCCGGCTTTCGATTTTGACATGGATAGGTATACTAAGACACTCGATGACCTCAATCCGCAGGCGCCGCGGTTTGCCGTGAGCGCGCGCAAGGGCGAGGGCATGGATGCCTGGTGCGATTGGCTCATCGGGCAGATTGAGCAAGCAAGGGCGTAAGTCGGCCGCCAAAAGGCGGGCGTAGCCGCAGAGATACGAGATAGGAGCCTCTTTTGAAGCTCATCATCGCCGAGAAAAACGACGCCGCGCGTCAGATCGCCGAGCGTCTGTCCACGGGCAAACCCAAAAAGGACAAGGTGTACAACACCGCCATCTACCGTTTTGAGTGGAAGGGCGAGGAGTGCGTGACCATCGGCCTTGCCGGTCACATCCTGGCGCCCGATTTTTGCGACAGCGTGCTGTTCGATAAAAAGCTGGGCTGGTATTCGGTCACGGAGGACGGCGAAATGCTGCCGGCCGACATGCCCGATGGCCTGGCTCGTCCGCCCTACGACACCAAGCGCAAGCCGTTTCTTGCCGACGGTATCTCCATCAAGGGCTGGAAGCTCGAGAGCCTGCCTTACCTCACCTGGGCGCCCGTCATTAAGCTGCCGGCCGAGAAGGAGCTCATTCGTTCGCTCAAGAACCTTGCCAAGAAGTCCGACAGTGTCATCATCGCCACGGACTTCGATCGCGAGGGTGAGCTGATCGGCTCGGACGCCCTCAACAAGGTGCGCGAGGTCGCGCCGGACTTGCCGGTCGCCCGCGCTCAGTATTCTTCGTTTACCAAGGCCGAGATCACGCAGGCCTTCGACAATCTTGTCTCGCTCGACCAGAATCTGGCCGACGCTGGCGAGAGCCGTCAGCACATCGACCTCATTTGGGGTGCGGTGCTCACGCGCTATCTGACGCTCGCCAAGTTTGGCGGTTTTGGCAACGTGCGCTCCGCCGGTCGCGTGCAGACGCCGACGCTCGCCCTGGTGGTCGAGCGCGAGCGCGAGCGCATGGCGTTTGTGCCTGAGGACTATTGGCAGATTCGCGGCATGGGTGCTGCGCAGGGTGCCGCCGAGGACGACCGCTTTAAGATTGCGCACAAAACAGCGCGTTTTACCGACAAAGATGCTGCCGAGACGGCGTACAGCCACGTCGACGGCGCTACGACGGCAACCGTCGCCGCGGTGACCAAGCGCTCCCGCAAGCAGCAGCCGCCCACGCCGTTTGCGACGACCTCGCTGCAGGCTGCCGCCGCGGCCGAGGGCATCTCACCTGCGCGTACCATGCGCATCGCCGAGTCTCTCTACATGGCGGGCCTCATCAGCTATCCGCGTGTCGACAACACCGTGTACCCTGCGACGCTCGATCTGGGCGCCGTGGTGAGCGACCTGGCAAAGATCAACCCGGCATTGGCGCCCGTGTGCAAAAAGGTGCTTGCCGGCCCCATGAAGCCCACGCGCGGCAAAGTCGAGACCACCGACCACCCGCCCATCTACCCCACGGGCGAAGGCGATCCGTCCACGCTCGATGGCGGCCAGCGCAAGCTCTACGACCTCATCGCCCGCCGCTTCCTGGCGACGCTTATGGGTCCCGCGACCATCGAGAATACCAAGCTCGAGCTCGACGTGAACGGTGAGCCGTTCGTGGCTTCGGGCGATGTGCTCGTGACCCCGGGTTTCCGCGAGGCGTACCCGTACGGACTCAAGCGCGACGAGCAGATGCCGCCGCTGGAGCAGGGCGACACGGTCGACGTGTTCGACATTAAGCTTGAGGCCAAGCAGACCGAGCCGCCCGCGCGCTACAGCCAGGGCAAGCTCGTGCAGGAGATGGAAAAGCGCGGCCTGGGTACCAAGTCCACGCGCGCGAGCATCATCGAGCGCCTGTACGCCGTGCGCTACCTCAAAAACGATCCCGTTGAGCCGAGCCAGCTGGGCATCGCCATCATCGACGCGCTGACGCAGTTTGCCCCGCGCATCACGAGCCCCGATATGACCAGCGAGCTCGACGGCGACATGACTCGCGTGGAGCGCGGCGAGGACACCGAAGAGCATGTCGTGACGCACTCGCGTGCGCTGCTGGCCGGCGTGCTCGACGAGCTGCTCAAGCATACGCAGGAGCTCGGCGACGCCATCAGCGACGCCGTCACGGCCGATGCGCGCGTGGGCGCCTGCCCCAAGTGCGGCAAGGACCTGGTTATGAAGACGAGCGCCAAGACCCGTGGCAGCTTCATTGGCTGCATGGGCTGGCCCGACTGCGACGTGACCTATCCGGTGCCGAGCGGCGTCAAGGTGAGCCCGCTCGAGGGCGAGGCCGCCGTGTGCCCCGAATGCGGTGCGCCGCGCATCAAGTGTCAGCCGTTCCGCCAGAAGGCTTTCGAGATCTGTGTGAACCCGACGTGCCCCACCAACTACGAGCCCGACCTTAAAGTGGGCGAGTGCAAGGTGTGTGCCGAGGCCGGACGCCATGGCGACCTGATCGCGCACAAGAGCGAGAAGAGCGGCAAGCGCTTTATCCGCTGCACCAACTACGATGACTGCGGCGTGAGCTATCCGCTGCCGGCGCGTGGCAAGCTCGAGGCGACGGGCGAGACCTGTCCCGAGTGCGGCGCCCCCATCGTGGTGGTCAACACGGCGCGCGGTCCGTGGCGTATCTGCGTCAACATGGACTGCCCGACCAAGGAGAAGAAGCCCGCCCGCGGCCGCAAGACTGCGACCAAGGCGAGCACGGCGAAGAAGACCACGGCAGCAAAGAAGACTGCTGCCAAGAAGACGACGGCCAAAAAGACGACTGCCAAGAAGTCGACTACCAAAAAGACGGCTGCCGATAAGTAACCGAGCACATATCCGAGCACATATAGACACGGCGGGGCCGGGCGCGCATTTGCATTTGCGCGCCCGGCCCCACTTCTAAGTTGCGGTGAAATAGGGACTGTTTTGCTGGCAAAAGGCCTAATTAATCCCTATTTCACCGCAAGTTTTGATCAGTTGCTGGGATTACTTCACCTCGACAGGCTTGGCGCCGGGATAACGGTCCTCAAAGTCCTGACGGTACTTGTTGCTGTTGGTTCCCGGCTCGTTGTCGCCTGCCAGCGGCGCCACGATTTCGTCCTTATGGTCCGCGGGCTTTGCGTACTTTAGGCTGATCTCCCAGGCATCACAGATCGCGTCGATGCGGTGGTCCAGGTCGTCATACAGGGCAACGATGTCTTTCCAGGAGCTGTAGTTCTTAGAGCTCATGGGGACGTCCAGGTCCTCGACGATATCGTAGTACTGTTCGATGGTGTCTTCCGTGCGCTCGGCGACATCAGCGAGATTTTGACGGGTGGTACGGTCCTCTTCCAGATAACCGCCATTGAACGCCTCTGCGCAGGCACGGACCTGGCTATCGAGATCTTCGAGCAGGTCGTAGTATTCGCTCAGGCGACGGTAGAGGTTTTGCTCGGAGAGGGTTGCTTCGCCGTCATCATCATCGTCGTCGTCATCGTCGTAAAGGCTATTGAGGTCGCCGAGGGGCTTAAGGTCGTCGGAGTCGACATCATGGTGCAGCTTGGTAACCTCGGCAGTCGTCTGCGTGGCAGCGTTGTCGAACGGCTTGATCACAAAGAAAATGACCAGGGCGATGATGATTGCCACCAGCACAACGATAACGGCGACAAGCGCCCTGGTAGCACTCTTTTTTGCGGCGGGGGCCTGCGGTGAATCAGACGCGTACGCAGACGCCGGTTGCTGTTGGGGCGGGGTATCCGCGACGGGTATGCGCTGCGTCGTTTCGACCGCCGCGGGACCGGCGGCGGGGTCGGGGCGATAGGCGAGGGGGTCGTCCGGCTTAGCTTGCGGCGTATCGAGGGAGCCGGTTTGCTCAAACGCGGGTTGGCCATTGCTTGCGGTTGTCTGCTCAACGGGTGCACCGCACGAAGTGCAGAACTTGGCATCATCTGCAAGAAGCTTGCCGCACGAGGCACAATACCGAGACATTGCCACTCCTTTCGCCACATTTCAATGCAATACGACGATTATACCCAGCGTTCAAAATTCCCCATCATAAGTTGCGGTGAAATAGGGACTGTTTGGCGGTCTCAGGGCTTCAATCAGTCCCTATTTCACCGCAACTTTGGAAAGGCGCCTTTAGCCATTGGGGACGCGCCGAGCACTGGGGTATCATGGCTTGGTTGCTATAACTTGCATTTTCGCGCCTTGTAGGAAGGGGCTGCGCCCATGGCTTTTGAGCCCGCTCAACATAGCTTTATCACGCTCGAGGGCGTCGACGGCGCCGGCAAGTCCACGCAGGCGCGCCTGCTTGCCCGTGCACTCGAGCTCGCTGGCTACCAGGTTGTGAGCCTGCGCGAGCCGGGCGGCACTGCCATCAGCGAAAAGATCCGCGCCCTGCTGCTCGACCCCGCCAATACGGCGATGGGCGACACCTGCGAGTTGTTGCTCTACGAGGCGGCGCGCGCCCAGTTGGTGCACGAGGTCATAGCTCCCGCCCTCGCTGTCGGCAAGGTAGTCCTGTGCGACCGCTTCTACGATTCCACGACCTGCTACCAGGCGTTTGCCGACGGCCTCGACCGCCAGATGGTGCGCGATGCCAACAACCTGGCTGTCGCCGGTACGCATCCGGCGCTCACGCTCGTCTATCACATCACGCCCGAGCAGGCGGCACTGCGCATGGCAGCCCGCGGTGCGGCCGATCGCATGGAGGCCAAGGGCATGGCCTTCCAGGAGCGCGTCTACCAGGGATTTTGCGCTATCGCTGCCGAGGAACCCGCCCGCGTAAAGCTCATCGACGCCACTGCGTCGATCGCAGACGTCTTCGCGCAGACGGTCGAGCTGGTTCGCGCGTACGGTCTCGACATTCCCCAAGACGCCGTCGCCGCCGCGCTTGCCAAGGAGGCCGAGTAACATGGCCCCCGCTCAGGCAAGCCTGCTGGCCAAGCTCGACACCCAACAGCGCGTGCGCGACTTCTTGACCAACGCCATCGCAAGCGGCCGCGCATCGCACGCCTACCTGTTTTTGGGCGCGCCCGGCGCCGGTAAGCTCGACGCCGCATGGGCGCTTGCCCAGGCATTCCTGTGCGAGCAGGGCGGCTGTGGCTCGTGCGACAGCTGCGTACGCGTCGCCCGCCATACGCATCCCGACGTGCACTATTACACGCCCGAAAGTGCTACGGGCTACCTCATCGCGCAGACCCGCGAGCTGCTCGACGACGTGCCCCTGGCCCCCATCCGCGCCAAGGCAAAGGTCTACATCATCGACCGTGCCGAGCAACTGCGCGCCAACACCGCCAACGCGCTGCTCAAAACGCTCGAGGAACCGCCCGAGGGCGTCATGTTCATCCTGTTGGGCACCTCGGCCGACGTGATGCTGCCCACCATCGTGAGCCGCTGCCAGTGCGTGCCGTTTCGGCTGGTGTCGCCCGCCGTCGCCGCGCAGGCCGTGAGCCGCGCCACCGGTCAGGATCTCGCGCGCTGCCGCATGGCCGTCGCCGTGGCGGGAAGCCCCACGCGTGGTATCGAGTTCCTCAAGAGCGCCGAGCGCCAGGACGCCCGTCGCCAGATGGTCCGCGCCATCGACTCGCTCATCGCCGCCGACGAGGCCGATGTGCTCAGTCGCGCCAAGTCGCTCATCGTCGCCGTCAAGGCGCCGCTCGCCGAGGTCAAGTCCACGCAGGAAAAGGTGCTCGAGCAAAATGCCGACTACCTGTCGCGTGGAGCATTGAAGCAGCTTGAGGACCGCAACAAGCGCGAACTCAACGCGCGCGAGCGTTCGGGTATCATGGAAGCGCTGGCGAGCGCGCGGACGCTCATGCGCGACGTGCTGCTGACGCTTCAGGATGAGGCGGCAGACGTTGTGAACGAGGACGTGCGCGACACGATCGGGCGGCTTGCCGCCGCGACCAATGTTGCGGGTGCCACCCAGGCGCTCGAGGCGGTCGCAACCGCCGAGCGCAACATCGCCAGAAACGTTACTCCCCAGCTGGCCATCGAGGTCATGCTGTTCGATATCAGGAAGGCACTGAAATGCCGTTAGTCGTACCCGTTAAGTTTACCTACGCCTCGCGCGACCTGTGGTTCGACCCGCAGGATCTGGATATCCTCGAGGCCGATTATGCCATTTGCTCCACCGAGCGCGGAACCGAGATCGGTCTGGTCACGGCCGATCCCTTCGAGGTGCCGCAAGACGAGATCGGTCAGCCGCTCAAGCCCGTGCTGCGCGTGGCGAGCGACATCGACCTACAGCTTGCCGACGACCTGGCCATCCAGGGCGACGAGGCGATGGTCGATTTCCGCCGTCTGGTCAAAGAGCTCGACCTCGAGATGAAGCCGGTCGGCGTCGAGTACCTGTTTGGCGGCGAGAAGGCTGTGTTCTACTTTGCGGCCGAGGAGCGCGTCGATTTTCGTCAGCTCGTCAAGGATCTGTCCTCGACGCTGCACATTCGCGTCGACATGCGCCAGATCGGCGTGCGCGACGAGACCCGCCTGGTGGGCGGCTATGCCCAGTGCGGACAGGAGCTCTGCTGCACGCGCTTTGGCGGACAGTTTGAGCCCGTCTCGATCCGCATGGCAAAAGAGCAGGACCTGCCGCTCAATTCCTCCAAGATCAGCGGCGTTTGCGGCCGACTGATGTGCTGCCTGCGCTATGAGTTCGAAGCGTACAAGGACTTTAAGAGCCGCGCGCCCAAAAAGAAGACGCTTATCGATACGCCGCTTGGCAAGGCGCGCATCCAGGAATATGACACGCCGCGTGAGCAGCTGGTGTTGCGCCTGGAGAACGGCAAAGTCTTTAAGGTCAACCTGGCCGACATGACCTGCTCTGAGGGCTGCAAAAAGAAGGCCGCCGAGCAGGGCTGCAACTGCCGCCCCGACTGCGTGACGCGCGATGTGCTCGAGCGCATCGAGTCGCCCGAGATGCGCCTGGCGCTTATGGAGCTCGACCGCGAGAACGGCGTCGACGTGGGCGATGGCCTGTCGAGCGCCGACCGTCTGGCGGGGACGACGATGCCCAAGCGCCGCCGTCGCGATGCGGACGCCGATACTCGTGCCGGTCAGAGCCAAGGCGAGGGTCGCGGCCGCGGTAAGGGTCGCGGCAAGGCCGAGGTACCCGAGGCTGAGGAGGCTGCCGTTGGACGTCGCCGCCGCAAGCGCTCGGGTTCGGTCGATGCCGGCGAGACCGCTCCCGCAGGCAAGAACTCCTCCCGCGAGCGCGAGGCTCAGCAGCCTCAGCAGCAAAACCGCGGCGGTGGCATGAATCCCACGCGCCGTCGCCGTCGCCATTTGTCGAGCGAGGAACGCGAGGACGCCTTCCGCGCCGCAGCCGCTCGCGAAGCCGGTGCCGCCCCCAAGGGTGGTTCGGGTTCTGATACGCCTGCCGACAAGGGTGGCAAGCAGCGCAACGATGACGATCGCGCCCCGCGTCCGCGTCGTCGCCATTCCTCGGGCACGCAGCAAAAGCCCTCGGTGCCCTCCGTGGCCGATCAGGTCTCGGATGGCGAGGTCAAGGTCACGCGCCGTCGCCCCGGAGATGGCGGAGGGGCGGCCGCCAAGGCCGTGCGTGGCGCTGCTCGTGACGAACGCGAGCCGCGCGAAGATCGTGGTGGCGAGGGTTCGGCTGATCAGGGCCAGAAGCGCCGTCGCCGTCGTCGTTCCCGCAAGCCGCGTCAAGATGGTGGTGAGGGCTCGACCCAAAACTCGTCCGCACCGCAACCGCCCACCGGCGAATAGCGCCCGCAAACGGATTTAACCTTCCTGACCCCAAACGCGTCGGGGTACCATAGCACTGAATCAACAACCCTCCCTGCGACCGAGCGTAGGGAGGGTTGTGTCGTGAAGAGACATTTGAATGTGTTGGGATGCCTGCAAGGTGCTGGCATCCTACCGTTTGCGGACGAATTGTTACCGTTTGCCGAGCAGGCGGCGCACGAGGCGCTTGAGGCGTTGTCGCCCACGCGATGTGCTGGCTGCGAGCGCGCCGGCGCGCTTATTTGCCAAGACTGCCTGGCCGCGCTTGCGCTCATTGACCCACGTTATAGCTGCACCCGATGCGGAGCCCCGTTTGGAGACTTGCTGTGCACCGAGTGCTCGGTCGAGGGTGCGTCTTCGGCGATGGCCGAAGCGCTCGACCGGTGCCTGGCATGTGCCGTTTACACGCATCCGCTGCCGCGGATCATTAAAGCGTACAAAGACGCGGGCGAGCGACGTCTGGCGCCGTATCTGGCAGAGCTGCTATACGACACCGCCTTACATGCCCAGGTCGCGGCACCCGAACGCTACGGCGGTGTGTTGTCCGGCGCCGATGCCGTGGTGTTTGTGCCCGCGACGGCGGCGGCGTTTCGGCGACGCGGTTTCGATCATATGGAAGCCATCGCGCGCCCATTTTGCGAGCTGTCTGGTGTTCCGCTGCTCGACGCCCTCGTTAAGTACGGCCATGGCGACCAGCGTGAACTCGGTCGTGAAGAACGCCGTGAACGTGCCCAAGGCATGTACGAGACGGTTGAGGATGTGCGGGGCAAGCGCCTGCTGCTTATCGACGACGTTATCACCACGGGTGCGACGATGGCAGCGGCTTCGGCGGAACTCAAGCGCGCCGGTGCCGCGGCCGTTGATGGCCTCGCTATCGCACGCGTTTGGTAGGGGTGATTCATGTGGCGGTAACAATCAGGCGGTGCAACAAACCGACAAAAGAGCAGCTAGCGGCTTCCGTAATCCTAACAGGCGCCTCGGCGCTACGCATGATGCGCGCCGAGCGCCGACAAATGGGTTACATCAGCTGGAGGGACCTCGATCCCGATGAAGAGCGCCGTGTGCTGCGCACGTCGTCGCCCTCGACCGAGGACATCTATCTTCCCGACTTGGTGCGGATTGGGGCCGCAAGCGGCGAGGTGCAAGAAGATCTTTGCTTGCTGGTGGGATCTGCGGCGCAGCGCCGCCGCATGCCTGGCGTGGGCTGGTCCGTATGCTCCGGGTTGCCCGCCGGCTCGATTCTAGAGGTGGAGCCGGGTGTATACAGTCTATCTCCCGAGGCCCTTTGTGTTGCCGTTGCGCGCGAGGCCGGCTGCATCCAGGCATTTGCCCTGGCTCAGGAGCTGTGCTCTAAGATTTCGCTGAGTGACCGCGGGAAGTATCTGCCTCCCTACACCTCGCCTGTCGTGAACAAATTGGCAAAGGACAAAGACCAGCCGCCAGATGTCGGTTACTTTGAGGTCGAGTCCGTGCTGACACCCGATTGCCTGGTAGATTACCTCGCGGCATGCAAGGGGAATGTGGCCAAACAGCTGCTGCGCCTGTGTCCCTACCTGTCAGAAAATCTGCGCTCGCCCATGGAGTGCATCATGCTCGCTCTGTTTTCGCTTCCGTTTTCCTATGGCGGATTTGCCTGCGGTCCCTTTAAGACCGACTACAAGATCGAGTTCGATGACCGCGCGCGGGCAATCTCGGGGATGCCGCATGCAGTTTGCGATGCGTATCAGGAAGCAGCCCAGTTTGACCTGGAATACAACGGTGAGCTGGGCCATTCCTCCCGGAGGGGACGTATCCATGATGAAAAACGCAACACGGGCTTGATTACTATGGGAATCGAGGTCGCGACGGTCAATAACGAGATGCTCTGCGACATGGAGGCAATGGAGGCGCTCGCATGGCGCATGCACCAGCGTATGCGAAAGCGGTACCGGAATCGTGTCGATGCCCGCAGGAAAAAGCAAGAGGCGCTGCTTAACACGCTGCGGGCGTGTTTTGGGCTTAAACCCGCCTAACAATGCTCTGAAACAGGGGGTTGGATATATGCTCTGGCCAAAATATAGCAAATATGAGTACTGCTACAAATTCAGTAACAGCAAAATCAGGGATTTTGGGACTGGAAGAGGGGCTAAATTAGAAAGTTATTAAACAAATGTGGAATATCCTGGCATCAATCTGACGTTATAGAGCGTGAAAACAGCTTGCAGAGCCAAAAACTCCTGCTACTAAATTGGTAACAGTACTCATATTTGCTATTTTTTGGCCACGGCACCCTAGGAAGGGTGCCCCGGAGCTCCCCATAGGGGAGCTCCGGGCTTCACAGAGGCACGAATAGCCCACTCCGACCTGCGAAATCTGTACTCGCGATGCGAATGACGCCCCTAACCTTAAACTTTAGCTTGAACTTAGCTATAATGCGCTACGTTCCTACCAGGCTGTGGTTGCGGACGGACGAAATGCCCGTCCTAGTCCAAGACAGACGCGGTCAAAGGGATCCACGTAAGCGACCGCGTGCGCGCGGCGCGATCATGGCGCGTCCTAGATGTAAGCCGCACCGTCCGTTCTACTTTCTTTGGGGCAATACCGCCTCGCGGGCGAGCGGGCCAGTCGTGAAGGTGGCTGCGGCCTCCCGAGCAAACACCCCGGTGCGCAAGTGTGGGGTCAAATACCAGGTCAGCTGGTGGGAACAATCTGATATTCCGCGCAACGCACGGATCGTATACGACACAGAAGGCAGGGTAGTGGACATGGTGAGGGGCAGCTTGATGCACGCGGCTCGGTTAGGTGCTGGGACCGCAGCGGTCATCGCCGTTTTGGGCCTGAGCGGATGCGCGTTCAACCCGCTGTCCACGTTCACGACTCCCACGATCGACCAGATCGAGTACGAGACCGTCACCCCTACGGTGTCGGACGATGCCCTGGTCACTTCCGGAACCCTGACGGTCGCCCTCGACACTTCCGATGCCCCGCAGGCCATGCAGGGCGCCGATGGCAACCTCACGGGCTACGCAGTTGACGCCGCCCGCGCCCTCGCAAGCCGCATGGGCCTTAAGGTCGCCTTTGTCGATGCGTCCTCGGCAGGTTCCGCGCTCGGCGACAAAAAGGCTGATATCTTTATCGGCGAGATCAACTCCACGGATGGGGACGTTAGCTCGCTCGGCACCTGCCTGTACGATGCCGCTTCCGTGTTCGGTAAAACCAGCGATGGTGGGTCGCTGAGCGTTTCCACCGATACCCTTAACACGTCTACTCTGGGTATCCAGATGTCCTCGGCCTCGCAGGAGGCGCTTGCTAAGCAGAGCATCACCGCCAACCAAAAGACTTACTCCAACATCAACGAGTGCTTTGAGGCGCTCGAGTCCGGCGAGGTCGACTATGTGATCTGCGACTCCACGGCTGGCGGTTACCTTGCGCGCCTGATGAGCGAGATCTCCTATGTCGGTGCGCTCGAGGCGCCCTCGACGCTTGGTGTTGCAGGCCTTTCGTCCAATGACGAACTGTGTCGTGCCGTGAGCGATGCCCTCGACGGTATTACGGCCGACGGCACGCTCGAGGCGGTCCACTGCGTCTGGTACGGCACGATGCCCTACGACCTCACCACTAAGACGGTTTCGGGCGCTAACGTGCAGCCGGGCGACTCTGAGTCCAGTGAGACCACGTCTTCCGGCAGCGAGTCCTCCGATTCCAACAATGAGACCGCATCCTCCGAGGACAAATCGTCCAGCCAGGAAGGCACCATCACTGACGACGACATTAACAAACTCAATAGCTAGTTATTGCTAGGGGTGGTGTCTCCTATACGTTGGAAAGGACACCTCTTCACGGTTTCAACACGCACTGCCGGGCTTCCCCAATAGGGGAGCCCGGCTTTTTCATCCCTATAAAACCAGCAGGTCAAAGCCAATTTTCGGGACCAAATACAAAGTCGCCGAAGCCCTCCCATAGCGCACTTTGCCATGGAAAAGTACGAGACTTCGGTATGCGGTATCAAGCAATCGTTATTCGGGTCTTTAGGAATCCGCGTGATTAAATGCACGGCAATGGGTACATAGCCAGTACAGTAAGTCCCCGAGGCAGATTGGAGCCACGTATGGATATCAAGGTTTCTGGACGCAAGACGACGGTAACCGATGCTCTGCGTGCGCATGTGGATGAGAAGATCGGCGAGGCGCTCAAGGTTTTCGATATCGAGCCCATGACGGTCGACGTTGTACTTCGCTATGAGAAGAACCCCTCGAACCCCAACCCGGCAATCGTCGAGGTTACGGTTCGTGCCCGCGGTTCGGTGATTCGCGTTGCCGAGCACGGTGCAGATATGTACGCCGCCATCGACCTCTCCGCCGATAAGGTCACCCGCCAGCTGCGCAAGTTCAAGACCAAGGTCGTGGACAACCGCCAGGGCGGTGCCAGCGCAGCGGATGTCGCACCGGTCGAGCGCGTCGAGGATCTGGCCGACCTGCTGCTGCCCGAGGAGGAGGACGACCTGCTCGTCCGCGAGAAGGTCATCGATGTCACCCCGATGACTGAGGAGCAGGCGCTGGTGCAGACCGATCTGCTCGGCCACGACTTCTACGTGTTCGAGAACGCGACGACTGGCCTCATCAATGTGGTGTATCACCGTAAGAATGGTGGATATGGCATCATCAAGCCCCGTATCGAAACACTTGACGAGTAAAATACGTTAACTTGCATGAGTTAACGGCCGGCGGTCATCCCATGCGGATGGCCGCCTTTTTTACGTAAGGAGTCGCTTTGATGGACAAGGCTGCATCTACCGGCCATTCTGACCGCTGCCGCATCGTCGTCGATACCTGCTGCGACTTTAGCCCCGAGGTCGCCGCGAACCTCGATGTCGATATCCTGGGTTTCCCTTTCATTATCGATGGCGAGGAGCGCACAGACGACATCTGGTCGAGCATGAGCCCTAAGGAGTTCTACGACCGCATGCGCGCCGGCGCCCGCGTTTCCACCTCGGCCGTGTCGCTCGGTCGCTATATTGAGTTCTTTACCGAGTGCGCCAAAGAGGGCACGCCCACGGTCTACCTGTGCTTTACCTCGGCGCTGTCGTCGAGCTACAACTCCGCGTGCCAGGCGGCAGATGTCGTGCGCGCCGAGTATCCCAACTTTGAGCTCTACGTGGTCGACAACGCTCTGCCCTGCGCGACCGGTGCGCTCTTGGCGCTCGAGGCCGTGCGCCAGCGTTCGGCGGGACTGACCGCCAAGCAGCTGGTCGATTGGGCAAACGAGGCAAAGACCTACGTGCACGGCTACTTTACGCTCGAGAGCTTCGACGCACTGGCTGCCGGCGGCCGCATTCCTCCCGCGGCGGCGCAGCTCACGGCAAAGCTCGACGTCAAGCCCGAGCTCTCCTACGACCTGGCCGGCTCGCTGTCGCTGATCGGCGTCAACCGCGGCCGCAAGAAGGCGCTCAAGTCCATCCTCAAGTCGTTCCGCGAGAACTACGTGCCCGATCGCACCATGCCCATCGCCATCATGACGGCCGATGCCGAAAAGGATGGTGACTGGCTCGAAGCCGCCATCCGCAAGGAGGAGGGTTGCGCCGACGTCACGATCATTCGCGGCTCCGTGGGTCCCACCATCGGCTCGCACGTGGGCCCCGGCATGGTGGGCTGCGCGTTTTGGGGTAAGAACCGCGCCGACAAGGCGTCGCTTTCCGACCGTATCGCCCGCCGCGTGCGCGGTCAGTAGGCAAGCGCTGCGTCCGTAATCGCCCTCGACTCACAGCCCAAACGCTGGCACCGAGTATTCAACCTGGTAACAACACCCAACCCAAAAGGAAAGGTTTCATGGCAAACAAGCTCTCCGTCGCATTCATCGGCACCGGAATCATGGGTGCCCCCATCGCCGGCCACATTCTGGACGCCGGCTATCCCGTCACGGTCAACAACCGCACCAAGTCCAAGGCGGCGGCGCTTATCGAGCGCGGCGCCGTCTGGGCAGATACGCCGGCCGATGCCGCGGCGAACGCCGATGTCGTCTTTACCATGGTGGGCTATCCCTCCGAGGTCGAGGAACTCTACCTGGCGGGCGACGGCCTGCTCGCGTGCACTAAGCCCGGCGCGGTCTTGATCGACCTCACCACGAGCTCGCCCGAGCTTGCCCGTGACATTGCCGAGGCCGCCCAGGTTTCTGGTCGCATGGCGTTTGACTGCCCCGTCACCGGCGGCGAGTCGGGCGCTATCGCCGGTACGCTCACGGCTATCGTGGGCGCTACCGAGAACGACATCGCGCCGGTCCGCGACATCCTTGCCACCTTTGCGGCCAACATCTGCTGCTTCGACGGCGCCGGCAAGGGCCAGGCTGCCAAGCTCGCCAACCAGGTGTCGCTGGGCGCCTGCATGGTCGGCATGGCAGACGCCATGGCATTTGCCGAGCTGAGCGGCCTTGATCTGGAGAAGACCCGCCAGATGATCCTGGGCGGTACCGGCAAGTCCGGCGCCATGGAGAGCCTGGCTACCAAGGCGCTCGACGGCGACTACAAGCCCGGCTTTATGGTCGAGCACTTCATCAAGGACCTGCGCTTGGCGCTCGCCTATGCCGACGATCGCGAGCTTGCGCTGCCCGGCGCCGACGTGGCCTTTACGCTCTACGACATGCTCGATGCCATCGGTGGTGCCAAGCTGGGCACCCAGGCCATCACGGTCCTCTATAAGGAGGAGGCCGACGCCATCGCCGCCGGTCTGGACTGGTCGCAGTATCGTCCCGAAGAGCACGGTGCTCACGAGGACGGCTGCGGTTGCGGCGAGCACGGCGACGACCATGAGTGCGGTTGCGGCCACCACCATGGCGAGGACCACGAGTGCTGCGGCGGCCACGGCCATGATGATGGCCACGAGTGCTGCTGCGGCCACCATCACGGGGAGTAGCGCCCATGAGCTGGACGTTCGTGGTACTTGCGCTGGTGCTCTTTCTCTTCGCGATCTACATTGGCTTTTTGTGCGGCCAGTGGGCGTGCGAAAAGCGCGTCATCACCAAGCGCGACTACTGGATTGCCAACTTTGCGGGAGCGGCGGCAGTCATCCTGCTGACCTGGGTGTTCTCGCTGTTCCCGCTGGTGCAGTTTGCGCCGATCGGCTGGCTCGGCGGCTTTATCGCCGGCCTTAAGATGAGCTTTGGCGAGTCCGTCGGTCCGTGGCGCAAACACGACGAGGTCTTTAACGTTAACAAGGCACACCGCGCCGCCGCCGATGCGGGCGACGCCGAGGAGCGCCGCCGCGCGCGTCACAATGGTGCAGCCGACCGACAGCTCATCTCGGTCACCGATGACAGCAAGGGTGCTGGCAAGCACGCTAAGAAATAGTAAGAAGAGGTAACTATGGCAGAAAACAAGGAAGAACAGCTCACCGATGAGGAGCTGGCACAGCTTCAGCTGGCAGAGGAGAACGAGAACGCCGTCGACCGTCTGGTCAAGGAGCTCGGCTGCCCCACGCGCCGCATCCGTCAGTTTGCCGCCCGCGTGCTGCACCTGCTTGCCGAGCGCGATCCGCAGCGCGTCGTGCCCTGCGTGCCCGCGCTGATCGAGGCGCTCGACCGCCCCGAGGCTCAGACCCGCTGGGAGGCTCTCGATGCCCTGGCGGCGCTCGCCACCACCTGCCCCGAGCAGCTGGGCGATGCCTTTGAGGGCGCCGAGACCGCGCTGTTCGATGAGATTTCGTCCACGCTGCGCTATGCCGCCTTCCGCCTGCTGTGCGTGTGGGGCGCCACGAGCGTCGAGCGTTCGCGCGAGGCTTGGCCCATCCTGGACGAGGCCATCCAGTGCTACCACGGCGACCTCGAGTATCGCGACATGCTCGGTTGCCTGTACGAGTTTGGCCGGGGCGAGATTGACGCCGAGGTCGCCGAGAAGCTCGCGCTGCGCCTTAAGTTCGATGCCGAGAACGGCAAGGGAAGCTATCTCAAGGCCCGTTCGAGCGAGATTTGCGAAATGCTTGTTAAACGTTTTGGCCTGGATCTCTCCAAAAAGAAGAAGCGTGCTAGCGTAAAAAAATCTGACGACGCCGAAGACGAGGAGTAACAGATTATGGCGCACGATGTAGTCCTGATTCCTGGTGACGGTATCGGTCCCGAGATTACGCAGGCTATGCGCCGCGTGGTCGAGGCCACTGGTGTCCAGATCAACTGGAACGTCCAGGAGGCCGGTGCCGGCGTCATGGACGAGTTTGGCACGCCGCTGCCCCAACATGTGCTCGATGCGGTCGCCGAGACCAAGGTTGCTATCAAGGGCCCCATCACCACGCCGGTCGGCACGGGTTTCCGCAGCGTTAACGTCGCCCTGCGCAAGCATTTTGACCTGTACGCCTGCGTGCGCCCCTGCCTGTCGCAGCCGGGCGACGGCTCGCGCTTCCGCGACGTCGACCTGGTTATCGTGCGCGAGAACACCGAGGACCTCTATGCCGGCATCGAGTTCGATGAGGGCGCTGCCGAGGTCGAGGAGCTCTCGCAGCTCGTCGAGCGCTCGGGCCAGAAGACCTTCGCTGCGGATTCCGCCATCTCAATTAAGCCGATTTCCATCGCCAAGAGCCGCCGCATTGTGGAGTACGCCTTTGAGTACGCCCGCCGCTGCGGCCGCAAAAAGGTGACGGCCGTGCACAAGGCCAACATCATGAAGGCGACCGACGGCCTGTTCCTGCGCGTGGCGCGCGAGGTGGCTGCCAACTATCCCGATATCGAGTTCAACGACAAGATCGTCGACGCCACTTGCATGGGTCTGGTCCAGAACCCCAACGACTTCGATGTCCTGGTGCTGCCCAACCTGTACGGCGACATCGTGAGCGACCTGTGCGCTGGCCTGGTGGGTGGCCTAGGGATGGCCCCCGGTTCCAACATCGGTGCCGACTGCGCCATCTTCGAGGCGACGCACGGCTCCGCGCCCGATATCGCTGGCCAGGATATCGCCAACCCCACGGCCGAGATCCTCTCTGCTGCGATGATGCTCGATCACCTGGGCGAGAACGACGCGGCCAATCGCATTCGCGCCGCCGTTTCTGCCACGCTCGACGAGGGTGAGCAGGTTACCGGCGACGTTCGTCGTGCCCAGACCGGCTCCGTTGAGGGCGCTGTGGGCACGCAGGCCTTTGCCGATGCCGTTATCGCGCACCTGGCCTAAGGCATGCAGACTGCAAACGCCTAAATAGTACTTAAGTGTTTGCGTATAACCTGAGAATCAATACGCCCGGCGCTCTGTCGGGCGTATTCTATTGCGGACTATGTTTCCTAACAAGGAGTAACTGATATGGGTCTGATTCAAAAGAAGGACGAGAAGGACGAGATCGACGGCATCCAGATTATCGAGCGCGGCGAAGGCCCCGACGGTGATGAGGAGGAGAAGATCGATCTGGTCGCCGGTACGTCTGCCGAGCACATTGCTGCCGGTACGACGGCCGAGGAGGAGGACGCTCGCCTGGAGGCAAAGATCGCCGCGGACGCCGCCGACGAGAACCTCATACCCGAGGAGCAGGACGAGGACGACGACTCCGACGCGGACGACCATGCATCCAAGCACAAGAAGACGATGATTGTCGCCTTTGTGGTCGCTATCGTGATTGCTGCCGTGATTGGCTTCTTTATCGGCAACGGTGGTTTTGGCGGCAAGGGCGTCGGCTCGGCGACCCTCACCAAGGACCAGCTCGATTCGACCGTGGCAAGCTACAGCTACAACGGCAAGAAGAGCGACATCACCGCGCGCGAGGCCATTGAGAGCCAGTACAGCCTCGACACCGTCAAGGATAGCGATGGCAACTACACCGCTCCCTCTGCCGACGTCATCCTGTCCTACGTGCGCAACAAGATCCTGCTGGACGCTGCCGAGGACGAGGGCATCACCGTCTCTTCTAAGGAAATGAAGAAGTACGCCGAGGATTCCATCGGCACCTCTGACTACAAGACTATGGCCACGCAGTATGGCGTGTCCAAGGACCAGGCCAAGCAGATCGTCCGTCAGTCCGCGACGCTGCAGAAGCTCTACAAGAAGAAGGTTGGCGACACCTCTGCGAGCATGCCGACCGCCCCGACCGAGCCTTCTGACGGCAACGAGGAGACCGCGAGCAAGGACTACGCCGACTACATCATCAACCTTGCCGGCGACGAGTGGGATAGCGAAAAGGGTACCTGGAAGGACGCCGATAGCACCTACGCTAAGGCCTTCGCTGACGATGCCTTTACGGCCGATAGCGCTACCTACAAGCAGGCCATGACCGCCTATTACACCGCCTACCAGCAGTACTCCTCGCAGGCTTCGAGCGCTAGCTCCAAGTGGACCGAGTACGCCAACGGCCTCTACGCCAAGGCCAACATCAGCATCTACGGCCTGTTTGCGTAAAGAGTCACACGGCTCATCGAGCATCTAGCCGATTGACAGCAGAAAGCCCGCCAGCACGGAGGGCGTACTGGCGGGCTTTCTGCGTTGAGGGTATGATTGGCGGCTTAATTATGGCTATTCATCTTTAAGTCCAAAAAGGCTATCGGCTTCATCGTCGGATATATATTCCAGCACATCACCTGGTTGGCAGTCGAGTGCCCGGCATATCGCGTCAAGAGTTGAAAAACGTATGGCAGAAACCTTGCCCGTCTTAATGCGTGACATATTGACCTGGGAGATGCCCACACGTTCCGCAAGCTCTTTGGATGAGATCTTGCGTTCGGCGAGCATGCGGTCAAGCCGCAGAATAATCATGGATTCCCCCTAGAGCAACTCGTCATCTTGTTTTTGCAGGATATACCCGTAGCGGAAGATGCTGGCAATCAGGCAAATAATCAGGCCTGCAAAGAGCATGGAGGGCTCGAATAACTGGCCGACGAACGCATCCGTAAAGCTGCCACCAAATCCTGAGAGTATCATTCCCGTGATTACGGCACCAAGAAGCCTCACGGCAACGCCGCCGATAAGGAATAAATGTCCTACTCGACGAAGTGTCTGGTTACATTCAAGGTCAAAGGGCCTGCCTTCCTTTTCAATGTTGAAGAAAAGCCTGCGCACGCTTATCGCGATGGTAAGCGCGAGGCATGTCATCAAGAGGCTCCCTATGGCAGTGTGACCATCGTGTGCGACGAGCATAAGTGGGGCCTGCGCATCGGTACCGACGATAGCAAGGCATGGCCCCTCGCCGGCTTGAAGTTCTACGGATTGGAGACACGACCCTTGGGAGAGGCCAGGCAATATGAGCAGAAGGTCAATCGCAATGACTGCGAGGAGTCCCAGAGCGAGCGCTGCGGTAATGCAGATTGTGGCCCATTTGCAGATGCGAGCGCGCTTCCTCAGTTTGGCTATTGTCTGTTCGCGGCTGATGGTTTCATTCGATATAGATGCGTTTCGATGGAGCATAACCCCTCCAATCGGCGTTTTGGATGATACTTGTATCATATCAGAATTAATGATAAACGATAAATAATTACGAATACTGAGTAAGTAATGATTGAAAACGATTAACGTGAGCTATTAGCTCATTTTGGATGCCGGAGTTTGGCGCGCGGGGGATGAGGACAAATGCCAAAAACTTCCCGTGATCGCGCAAGCGCTCCATCGCGTTTCCCTAATTCATCTGGGAAAACAACTGCAAACGATTGCAAGTAACCGGTGAACGGTCGAAAACTACCGTTCACCGATAATCTCAAAACTGGTTCTAACTGGTATTAAGTCAAAAAGACCAATTCACATATCTTCACAATGACCTGCAATTTTTCTACACGCTATTTTTAGCCGTCCTGCGTTGTTTAGACACAGGAAAAGATCCGATTTTTTGCCAAAGCATTTCGAAACGGTTTCAAAACCGCAGGTAGAAGTGTTAACGACCGGTAAACGGTCGATTTATCACCGTGAGCGGTGCAAAAACGTTTTACCGTATGAATCAACGAAAGCGACCTCTTCTGGGGTGATATAGTGACAACAACACGTCACGTGGTTACTACCAGTTTAGAAACCACTGGTCTTCAAAGAACGCTTTCTAAGAAGCTTTAAGGGCGAGTGCCCGCTGGCTTCCGAAAATCATCGGACTCAGATTGTACACACCTTCGGAAGGGAAATTTGAATGGTTGGCTTTATTCTTACCGGTCATGGACAGTTCGCACCCGGCCTTGCAAGCGCTATCGCTATGGTTGCCGGCGACCAGCCTGCTTTTACCGTCGTTCCTTTTGAGGGCGACCAGGCCGCATCCTACGGTGAGGATCTCCGCGCCGCTATTACCGCCATGCGCGAGAAGTGCGATGGCGTGCTTGTCTTTACCGACCTGCTTGGCGGCACCCCGTTCAACCAGTCGATGATGATTGCCCAGGATGTCGACAACGTCGAGGTTCTGACTGGCACCAACCTTCCCATGGTTATTGAGCTTCTGTTCCTCCGCGGCAATGCCACGCTCGCCGAGCTTGGCGAGCAGGCCGTGACCGTTGGCCAGACGGGCATCACCGCCCAGACGGTCGCATCCGTTGCCGGCTCCGAGGAAGAGGATATCTTCGGCGACGAGGACGGCATCTAATGGCCGATTTCGGAGCCAACGTCCTGAGCTCCTCGGTCGCCCTTTTAGGCCTGCTTGTCATCATGGGCTTGATTTACACCATCTGGTCGCAAATCAACATGAAGAAGAAGCAGAAGTACTTCAAGGAGCTGCACACCGAGCTCAAGCCGGGTCAGGAGGTTCTTTTCGCCGGCGGTATCTACGGAACCGTCAAAGGCATCGAAGGCGAGAAGGTCCAGATCAAAGTCCGATCCGGAGCCGTCGTAGATGTTTCGCGTTACGCGATTCAGGAGATCAAGTAACTGTCGTCAGCAAATATCGAAAGGAAGCTGATCAACATGGCAGAACCCAACATTCTTCTTACCCGCATCGATAACCGACTGGTTCATGGTCAGGTTGCCACCCAGTGGAACTCCACCCTGGGCTCCAACCTCATCCTCGTCGCCAACGACGACGTGGCGTCCAACACCATGCGCCAGAACCTCATGAAGATGGCCGCTCCCGCCGGCGTCGCTACGCGTTTCTTCTCTCTGCAGAAGACCATCGACGTCATTGGCAAGGCGAGCCCGCGCCAGAAGATCTTCATCGTGGCCGAAACACCGGAAGACGTGCTTACGCTCGTCAAGGGCGGTGTGCCTATAAAGAAGGTAAACATCGGCAACATGCACATGTCGGAAGGAAAGCGCCAAGTCGCCACCTCCGTCGCAGTTAACGACGAGGATGTCGCTGCGTTTAAAGAGCTGCAGGAATTGGGGGTGGAGTTGGAGATCAGGCGCGTTCCGAGCACGCCTGTTGAGGACACGAGCAAGCTCTTCTCGTAATCCTCGTGATCCACGTTGTCAGGAGTGAAACCCTGACGTTCTGTACGTGAAATCCAAAGTGCGTACATACATTTTGAAAGGAGGAGCAAGATGGAATACTCGATCATCCAGATCGCTCTGGTCTTCGTCGTCACGTTCATCGCGGCAATCGACCAGTTTGACTTCCTCGAGTCTCTCTATCAGCCCATCGTCACCGGCGCCGTCATCGGTCTTATCCTTGGCGACCTCAACACCGGTCTTCTCGTGGGTGGTACCTATCAGCTCATGACGATCGGCAACATGCCGATCGGAGGCGCTCAGCCGCCTAACGCCGTCATCGGCGGCATCATGGCAGCCATTCTCGCTATCGCCACGGGCCTCGAGCCCAACGCGGCAGTCGGCCTCGCCATTCCGTTCGCTCTGCTTGGCCAGCTTGGCGTTACCCTGGTCTTCACGCTTATGTCCCCGCTTATGTCCACGGCCGATAACATGGCTCACAACGCGGACACCAAGGGCATCGAGCGCCTGAACTACTTCGCCATGGCTCTGCTCGGCCTGATCTTCGCTGTCGTCGTCACCCTGTTCTTCATCGCTGGCGCTACCATCGGTCAGACCATCGCTTCTGCCATCCCGACTTGGCTGCAGACCGGTCTCTCCGCTGCAGGCGGCATGATGCGCTTTGTCGGCTTCGCCGTCCTGCTCAAGGTTATGATGAACCGCGATATGTGGGGCTTCTTCCTCATGGGCTTTGGCCTCGCGCTCATCACCGTTGCCAACGATTCGCTGGCAACCCCTGCTCTGCTCATCCTCGCTCTCATCGGCTTCGGCATCGCTTTCTGGGACTTCCAGCAGCAGACCGAGCTGAAGGGTGCAGCTGTTTCTGACGGAGGTGACTTCGAAGATGGCATCTAATGAGTATGTGATCCCGGAGCACTACGAGGATCTCACTCCTGCTCCGCAGCTCGACCAGAAGACCCTCAACAAGATGGCTTGGCGCTCCTGCTTCCTGCAGGCATCGTTCAACTACGAGCGCATGCAGGCCGCTGGCTGGCTTTACTCCATCATCCCCGGTCTGGAGAAGATCCACACCAACAAGAACGACCTCGCGGCTTCCATGAGCCACAACCTGGAGTTCTTCAACACCCACCCGTTCCTCGTCACCTTTGTTATGGGCATCGTGCTTTCGCTCGAGCAGAACAAGGTTGACATCCCCACGATCCGCGCCGTCCGCGTCGCCGCAATGGGCCCGCTCGGTGGTATCGGTGACGCTCTGTTCTGGCTGACGCTCGTGCCCATCACGGCCGGCATCACCTCCAACATGGCCATCAACGGCAACGCCGCTGCGCCGATCATCTTCCTGGTGATCTTCAACGCCGTCCAGTTCGCTCTGCGCTTCTGGCTCATGAACTGGTCCTACAAGCTTGGCACCAGCGCTATTGACGCTCTGACTGCCAACATGCAGGCCTTCACGCGTGCCGCTTCCATCATGGGCGTCTTCGTTGTCGGTTGCCTGGTCGTCACCATGGGTGGCACCCAGATCAACCTGCAGATCCCCAACGGCACCACTCGTGGCCTCTCCGCCAATACCGTGATCGTCTCCGAGAAGGAGGCCGAGAACTTCACCGGTATGGAGGGCATCGATACCGAGACCGCTGAGGCCGGTACCATCGCCATGACCGATAAGGACGGCAACGCCCTTACCGCTTCCGATGCCGACGGCAACGCTGTCGAGTGCGGCGTCACCGATCTGGGTAACGGCATGGAGTCCGTGACCTACGGCACCGTTACCGAGGATCCGGTCAACTTCTCTGTTGCCGACACCCTCAACACCATCGTCCCGAAGCTCGTCCCGCTTATGCTTACGCTGCTGCTTTACTACATGTTCGCTAAGCACAGCTGGACCCCGACCAAGGGCATTCTCCTGCTCTTCGTCCTTGGCATCCTGGGCGCTGGCCCGCTTGGTCTCTGGCCGAGCATCTGGTAAGGCTCTAGCTTGAGGGGTGTGTCCCTACGCGGCTCACACCCCGACCCCTTAAGCCATGTGTATGTTAAAAGCCGCGTGCTCGAAAGAGCGCGCGGCTTTTGTTTTCTTGATGATTCGGGTGTGGCAGACAGATAATGCTAAACACCCTAGGTAGTTAGCCGAATTCGAGCAAAAGGGAGGATAGGATGGCGATCGGAGCGCGTAAGCAACCGCTGTACGATCAGCTGGTCGATATTCTGACCGAAAAGATCGACCATGAATATCGCGCCGGTGACATGATTCCTTCCGAGCGCGAACTTTCGGAGCGCTATGGTCTCTCGCGCACTACGGTACGCCTGGCTCTGCAGGAACTAGAGCGTTTAGGACTGGTGGTTCGGCAGCACGGTCGCGGTACCTTTGTGACCGACCGTTCGGCAAAGGCAACCAATCTTATGCAGTCCTACAGCTTTACCGAGCAGATGCGCGCGATGGGTCGCGACCCCGAGACCACGATTCTCGAGTTTTGCGAGATGGAGGCCGATAAAAATCTGGCCGAGCATATGGGATTGCGTATAGGTGATCGCATTTTTAAGCTTAAGCGCCTTCGTTCTGCCGACAACATGCCCATGATGGTCGAACGCAGCTATCTACCAGTTCGTCAATTTCTGTCCCTAAAGCGACCGCTGCTGGAGCGTAAGCCGCTTTACGATGTGATTGAGCAAGACTTTCAGCAAAAGATACGCGTGGCCGAAGAGGAGTTCTATGCGAGCATAGCCCGTCCCACCGACGCTCACCTTTTGGGAATTGTCGAGGGCTCGCCTGTGCTCGATTTGGTCAGGACTACGTATAACGAGTCAAACGAGGTTGTGGAGTACACACTCTCGGTTGCTCGTGCCGATCAGTTTAAATACAAGGTTTACCACCAGCGTAGCGACTAGTGTTCGCATCGTTTCCATATGATGATTTTTTGCATTTAACTGGTTACTACCAGATAACCAATCGAAGTGTATAATTGCACGTCAGAGGATTACTTCTAGAGAGAGGTATTAGAAATGTTCGAGAAGAGTGTCGAGGAGCTCACCGAGCTCGGCGCCCAGATCACCACGGCCGAGATTGCTCAGCAGCCCGAGCTTTGGCGTGATACGCTCAACATCTATCGCGAGAACAAGGAGGCCATCGAGGCTTTCCTGGCCGAGGCTCGCGCTATGGGCGAGGGTCGTCTGTCCGTTGTCTTCACCGGTGCCGGTACGTCCGACTACGTTGGCGATACCTGCGCCCCGTACCTGCGTCACGCTGGCAACACTGATCTCTACGACTTTAAGCCCATCGCCACGACCGACATCGTGAGCGCCCCGCGCGACTTCCTGCGCGCCGAGGATCCCACGCTCGTGGTTTCCTTCGCCCGCTCTGGCAACAGCCCCGAGAGCCTTGCCGCCGTTGCCGTTGCCAAGGAGCTCGTCCACAACGTCAAGTTCCTCAACATCACCTGCGCTCCCGAGGGCAAGCTCGCCGTCGAGTCTGCCGATGATCCCAACGCGCTGACGCTGCTCATTCCGCGCGCCAACGACAAGGGCTTCGCCATGACCGGTTCTTATTCCTGCATGACCCTGCTCTCTACCCTTATTTTCGACACTGCCTCTGATGAGCAGAAGGCCGAGTGGGTCGAGACGATTGCCAAGATGGGCGAGGAGGTCATCTCCCGTGAGCCCGAGATCGCCGATTACCTGGCTGGCGACTTCAACCGCGTGACCTACTTGGGTTCTGGCTCCTTCGGTGGCCTTGCCCAGGAGAGCCAGCTCAAGATCCTTGAGCTCGCTCACGGTCTGGTCGCTACTTCCTACGACACCTCCATGGGCTATCGTCACGGACCTAAGTCCTTCGTCGACGATAAGACGCTCGTCTTCGTGTTCGTCAATAACGACGCCTACACCCGTCAGTACGACATCGACATCCTCAACGAGATCGGTGGCGACGAGATCGCTCAGCACACCATCGCCGTTCAGCAGGAAGGTGCCACCGTCTATGAGGGTGAGTCCTTCACCTTTAAGGGCTACGAGGCACTTCCCGAGGGCTACCTTGCTCTGCCGTTCGTGATGTTTGCCCAGGCTATCAGCCTGCTCAACTCCGTGCGCGTGGGCAACACGCCCGATACGCCGAGCCCCACCGGCACGGTCAACCGCGTGGTTAAGGGCGTGACGATTCACCCCTTCACCGCTTAATCGCGTCCCCCTGTAAGGGCGCCCGTCCGCTCATAACGGCGGGCGGGCGCTTTTTGTTTTACGTGAGCTGGGTATAAGCATCACTACAGTCAACTGCTTTAGAAGCAAGGAGTGCATATGAGCACGTACGCAATTAAGGCTGACAAGTTCTTCTTGCCGGCAGGCCCGCAACTGGGCGGCTATCTTATGGTCGAGGATGGCGTCTTTGGCGCCTGGCAGGCCGACGAGCCCTCTTGCGAGATTAAGGACTACACGGGATCGTGGATCGCACCGGGTATGGTCGATACTCACATCCATGGCTTCTACAACCACTCAACAACCGATAACGATCCCGAGGGCATCGATATCAGCTCGACCGAGCTCGCCCGTCGCGGCACCACCAGCTGGCTGCCCACGACGTTCACCGATGGCGTCGAGCAGATCAAGGACGCCTGCGCCGCCATCGCTCAGGCGGACGAGGGCCGCGGCCCCGACTTCTGCGGTGCCCGCATTCAGGGCATCTACCTGGAGGGCCCCTTCTTTACCATGAAGCACGTGGGCGCGCAGAACCCCGCTTTCCTGATTGACCCCTCCGAGGAGGTTTTCGACCAGTGGCAGGAGGCTGCGGGCGGTCGCATCGTTAAGAGCGCCATGGCCGCCGAGCGCGACGGTGCCGCTGCTTATGCGGCTGCTCTGAACGCCAAGGGCGTGGTGACCAGCATCGGTCACTCCGACGCCACCTACGATGAGTGCATCGCCGCCATCAACGCCGGTGCCAGCTGCTTTACGCATACCTATAACGGTCAGCGCGGGCTGCATCACCGTGAGCCCGGTGTCGTGGGCGCTGCCATGTCCACGCCCGAGACCTACGCCGAGATCATCTGTGACGGCAAGCACGTTAACCCTGCCGCCATCAAGGCGCTGCTGCAGGCAAAGGGCTGGCAACACACGGTGCTCATCACTGACTGCCTGGGCTGCGGCGGCATGCCCGAGGGCAGCTACACCAGTGGTGGCATGGACGTCATCATGAAGGACAACCTGTGCTGGCTCGCCGACGGCAAGAGCATTGCCGGCTCGGTGCTCACGCTTGCCCTGGGCGTCAAGAACATCGTTGACTGGGGCATCGCCAGCGCCGATATCGCCATTCGTATGGCAACCGAGGTGCCGGCACGCTCCGCGCACATCGAGGATAAGTGCGGCAGCATCATGCCGGGTCGCGACGCCGACTTTGTCGTGTTCGACCATGAGCTTACCCTCGTCGAGACGTATGTTGGCGGCCAGAGCGTCGGCAACGCCTTTACCGAGTAACGATAGAAAAAGACGGCGGGCCCGAATCTGCTCGGACCCGCCGTATGGGTTAAACGCTCAAAAGCACCTTCACAGTTACAGCTTGTTAGCGATCTTCTTTGCCGTGCGCTTAACGCCGGCCACCAGGCCTCCTGCAGGATGCTCCTTCTCGTATGCTAGACGCTTCTCACGTTTGGCGTACTCTTCGACGATGATATCGCCGTACTCATCTTCGATCTTGTCGAAGAAGTCGACGGCGCCCTTAATTTCCTCAGCGGTCGGGTGTCCCTTTTGGACACCGCCGGCGAGTTTGAACGGCCCCCACGTATCAAAGCCGGGGCAGCCGTAGACACCCATAAAGATGGCCTGCCTCATGCGGCAGATGCCATCGATATCCTTGCCGTACCACTTGTTTTTGCCACCGTAGGTCATAAGGCCAAACACCTTGTCCTGCGGCTGCAGCACGTTGGTCAGTACACGTGCCATATCCTTGTCGATCTCGGAGTAATAGATGCCCGTGGCGACGCCGATTAGATGATATTCGTGCAGGTTGGGGTACTCGTTTTTGCCGAGTGACTTCACGTCGAGGGTATCGATCTCGGGGTGCGCCTCGACGATGGCGTCCACGAGCTTTTTCGTATTGCCGTGATGGCGCGAGGCGTAGAGGATGATGGTTCGCATAAGAAGGCCTTTCAGCTGTAATTGCATCAATGTCTGTATGGTACCCCGTTACATGGCTGGGATACCGGACGCATCGATGAACGTGCGGGTTTGTCCTTTGGTCAGGGCCGAGACAGGTACTTGCGAGCAAAAAGCAGTTGTTCGAAAGGATGGGCAATGGAATACGCTCTCTCCAACGATTCGATTTCTATTAAGGTGTCCACGGCTGGTGGTTCGTTTACCTCGATCGAGGCCGGAGGTCGCGAGTATCTGTGGCAGGGCGATCCCGCCGTGTGGTCCGGCCAGGCACCGATTTGCTTCCCGATTTGCGGAGGCTTGCGCGATAACAACGCCATGACGTTTGCCGGGCATCATGTAAAGCTCGCTCGCCATGGGTTTGCGCGCAAACAGGAGTGGAAGCTGCTGAGCCAGAGCGAGAACGAGCTGGCGATGTGCCTGGCTTCGGAGGATAACGCCGCGCTGCTGAGCGATTATCCGTATCCGTTTAAGCTTGTCGCCCGCTATACGCTTGAGGGGGATGCCGTTCGCGTCTCCTATGAGGTGACCAACGAGGGAACCGAGGACATGCCGTTCTTTATCGGCGGTCATCCCGGCTTTAGGTGTCCGCTCGATGAGGGCGAGGCCTATACGGACTACGAGTTGCGCTTTGAGAAAGACGAGGCTGCGGAGCTCTGCACCGCCGTTCCCTCGACTGGATTGATTGACGTGGCAAACCGCTCCAAGAACCCCATGGTGGGAAAGACGCTGCCCCTGTCGCACGAGCTCTTCGATTTTGCGGAGACCATCTTTGACGTGCTCGAGAGCCGTCAGGTCACGCTTTCCAAAAAGGGCGAGGACAAGGGCGTCCGCCTGAGCTTTGAGGGCTTCCCATATCTCATTGTGTGGAGTAAGCCCGAGGGCGATTTTGTGGCGGTTGAGCCTTGGGGCGGTCTCTCGACCTGCTCCGATGAGGACGACGTGCTTGAGCATAAGCGCGGCTGCCTTATCGCCAAGCCCAAGGAGACCGTCGTTCGCTCGTTCACGATTGAGATTCTGTAATTCCGTTTTGTCGACTCGTATCGCGAGGCACAAGGAGCCTGCGAGATAAGGAGCTAAAAATGATCCTCACCGTTACGATGAACCCGTCTGTCGATACGCGCTATCAGCTCGATGAGCTCATTATCGACGACGTTAACCGTGTGACGCCCGAAAAGACCGCTGGCGGCAAGGGCCTCAACGTGGCCCGTGTGCTGGGTCAGCTGGGCGACGACGTTGTGGCAACCGGTCTGCTCGGCGGCCATATGGGCGCCTACATGGCCGAGCTCATGGACGCCAACGGCATTAAGAATGATTTTGTACCCATCAAGGGCGAGACTCGTATTTGCCTCAACATCCTCCACGCCGGCAACCAGACCGAGCTGCTCGAGAGCGGCCCGACGATTGCCCCCGAGGAGCTCGATGCCTTTACCGCCAAGTTTACCGAGCTTGCGGGCAAGGCCGATGTCGTCACTATTTCGGGTTCGCTGCCCCGCGGTGTCGAGGCAGACTACTATGCCAAGATCACGGGCATTGCCGAGAACGCCGGCGCCAAGGTGCTGCTCGATACCTCAGGTGCCTCGCTCGAGGCTGCGCTCAAGTCCGAGGTCAAGCCCGAGCTGGTCAAGCCTAACCTGACCGAGATCAACGGCCTTCTGGGTACGAGCTTTACCACCGACGATGTGGATGAGCTCCGCGCCGCGCTCGCCTCTGACGCCCGCTTCTCCGATATCCCCTGGGTCGTCGTATCCATGGGCGCTGCCGGCTCCGTTGGTTTCCATAACGGCCGTGCGTTCCGCGCCAAGACGCCCGACATCCCTGCCGTTAACGCTACGGGCTCTGGTGACTCCACTATCGCTGGCTTCGCGCATGCCATTGCTGCTGGTGCAGACGACGAGACGGTGCTGCGCACCGCCAACACCTGCGGCAAGCTCAACGCTATGGATCCCATGACCGGCCATCTGGTCATGGATCGTTGGGACGAGGTCTACAACGGCGTTGTCGTGACCGAGCTGTAAGAGCTTGGGCGACGGCCCCGGCATTGCTTGTTCGCTCATGTCGACGATAAGTGCAGTAGCATTATGCCGGGGCGCGACGCCGACTTTGTCGTGTTCAGTCCCGACCTTACCCTGGTCGAGACGTATGTGGGCGGCAACAGCGTCGGCAATGCGTTTGCCGAGTAGCCGCCAAAGAAACGATCCGAGAGGGGATTTAGATGATTTACGGTGCACTGGGCGATATCGAGGAGTACCGCGGAATGCTCAAGGGCCTCGACGTGCTGATCGATTGGCTCGAGGAGAACGATCCGGCGAAGCTCGAGGTCGGCAGCCATCCGATTCTGGGCGACAAGGTCTTTGCGAACGTCATGGCTCCCACGACGCGTCCCGAGGCCGAGGCCCACTACGAGACGCATCAGCGCTATCACGACCTGCAGATCGATGTCGAGGGTCGTGAGGCCTTTAAGGTTGCCACGGGCAGCCTGACGCTGGTCCAGGAGTTTGACGAGAAAGACGACTACGACCTGGTCGATTCAGACGCCTCGATTGCCGGCGATCTTGCCGACGACAAGTTCGCGCTGTTCGTTGCCGGCGAGCCTCATATGCCCACGCTCGAGTTCCCGGGCGATGGCGCACAGCCGGTCAAGAAGATCTGCTTTAAGCTGCTTGCAGATGCTTACTGGGAAGAGTAACGCGCTGCTCGGCTGAGCTGTTCGTCTGATGGCGTGATTCCCCTAGGGATATCACGCTAGGACCCCGCCAAACGTGTTTCCCTAGGGGAATCACGTTTGGCGGGGTTTTCTGTTTTTGAATAGGGAAGCTGTTTATTTGCGAAGAACATCGGCTAGCCGCAGGATTGAAATCATCGACCGATAAGTGAGTTCCACCTTTTCGCCCGCAAGCAGTCGTTTCGAGCCAATCTCATCTAGCCCCACAAGCCGAGAGAACAGCGGGCCGCTCATCG
>DBFWBE010000050.1:0-133292 GCA_048485835.1 Collinsella sp. | reverse complement strand
CACCCCTTCGACTCGAATTCTTGACGGCCTGAACAATCGTCAATATCGGTCGGAGGGGTGGCTTTGTAAAGCCGTTTGTCTCCACCCGCGTAGCGGGTGGGTTGAAGCTGGCCGCTGCGCGCCCAGCAGACTAAAGTCTTGAACAAAAAACAGGGGCGTCCTCAAAGAGGACGCCCCTGTTATGGATTGCATACGGTTGCTGAAGCGATACTTTGCCTCGTCTTGCCTTATGCCAAGAACTCCTTGGTGGTTGCCACGATGTTGGCGGCGTCCAGGCCGTACTTGTGCAGGAGCTCGGCGCCCGGGCCGGACTCGCCGAAGGTGTCGTTGACGCCAATCTTCTTGAGCGGCGTCGGGCACTGCTCGCACAGGACGTCGGCAACGGCGCTGCCCAGGCCACCGATCACGGAGTGCTCCTCGGCGGTCACGACGTGGCCGGTCTTGGTGGCGCTCTTGACGATCAGGTCGGCATCGATGGGCTTGATGGTGTGCATGTTGATGACCTCGGCGTCGATGCCCTCGGCAGCAAGCTGCTCGGCGGCCTCGAGAGCCTCACCGACCATCAGGCCGCAGGCAATGATGGTCACATCGGCTCCCTCGCGCATGACAATGCCCTTGCCCAACTCGAACTTGTAGGTCTCGGGGTCGTTGATAACCGGCGAGGCCAAACGGGCGAAGCGCATGTACACGGGGCCATCGCACTCGTAGGCGGCGCGCGTCACGGCACGGGCCTCCACATCGTCGGCGGGAACGATAACGGTCATGCCGGGGATGACGCGCATGAGGGCGATATCCTCGCAGCACTGGTGCGTGGCACCATCCTCGCCCACCGAGATGCCGGCGTGCGTGGCACCGATCTTAACGTTAAGGTGCGGATAGCCGATGGAGTTACGGACCTGCTCAAAGGCGCGGCCGGCGGCAAACATGGCAAAGCTGCTCGCGAAGGCGACGCGGCCGGTGGTCGCGATACCGGCGGCAACACCCATCAGGTTGCTCTCGGCGATGCCCACATCGAAGAAGCGGTCGGGGCAAGCGGCCTTAAACTTACCGGTCTGCGTGGCGGCGGCCAGGTCGGCGTCGAGGACCACAAAGTCATCGTGCTCGTTGGCGAGCTCGACGAGGGCCTCGCCGTAGCTTACACGCGTGGCGATTTTCTTGACGTCTGCCATCCTAGAGCTCCTCTCCGGCGGCCGTGAGCTCTGCCATGGCCTGCTCAAACTGTTCATCGTTGGGGGCCTTACCGTGCCAACCCACCTGGTTCTCCATAAAGGAGACGCCCTTGCCCTTCGTGGTCTCGGCGATAATGGCGGTTGGCTGACCCTTGGTGGCGCGGGCCTCGGCAAAGGCGGCGCGGATCTGGTCGAAGTCGTTGCCGTCGGCGAGCTCCACCACATGGAACTTGAAGGCGCGGAACTTGTCGGCGAGCGGCATGGGGTCGTTGACCTCCTCGACGGGGCCGTCGATCTGCAGGCCGTTATGGTCGACGATCACGCAGAGGTTGTCGAGCTGCTGGTTGCCGGCAAACATGGCTGCCTCCCAGACCTGGCCCTCCTCGCTCTCGCCGTCGCCCAGCAGGGCGTAGGTGCGATAGTCGTCGCCCCAGTGCTTGGCGGCAACCGCCATGCCCACGGCGGCGGAGATGCCCTGGCCCAGCGAGCCGGTGGACATATCGACGCCCGGAGTGTCGTTCATGTTGGGATGGCCCTGCAGGTGACTGCCGATGTGGCGCAGCGTCTCGAGATCCTCCTTGGGGAAGAATCCGCGCTCGGCGAGCACGGCGTACAGACCAGGCGCGCAGTGACCCTTGGAAAGCACGAAGCGGTCGCGGTCGGCCTTGCGGGGGTCGGACGGGTCGACGTTCATTTCCTCAAAGTACAGATAGGTCATGATGTCGGCAGCGCCGAGCGAACCGCCCGGATGGCCGGACTTGGCAGCGTGCACGCCGGTGACGATGCCCTTTCTTACCTCGTTGGCAACCTTTTTGAGCTCTTCGTCGCTCATTGTGCCTTCCTTTCATCCTCATTAGACAAAATGCGCACGGCACCGAAGGTAATCCCAACACAGCCGCAATGCACGTACGTCATTCATTATGCTGGAAACTGATGGCTTTACCAGAGTTTTTATCAATATTTGAACAATTTAGCAGGCAGAACCGCTGATGAAACGGTTTATCAATGTGAACGTCTTTTGGATGGAACGCGGTCGCCCTACGCGCTAATGTCCTTGAATCCCTCGCCGAAGGCTTCCGTAACGTCGGCAACCGTCACGATGGCATGAGGATCGCGCTCGCGCACGATCGTCTTGAGGGTATTGAGCTCTCGACGGCTCACGATGACCATAATCACTGGCTTCTCGGCACCCGAATACATGCCAGTCGCCTTAAACTTGGTACAACCACGACCCAGGCCATACATGATATCGGCAGCGATATCAGGGAACTTGTCCGAGATGATGAGTACCATACGGCGTTTGTTGCCACCATCGACCACGGCATCGATCACGTAGCCGCTAATGACCATCGAAAGGCCTGCATACAGTGCGTTTTCGATTGAAAAGACCGGAGCCGACAGCGCACACACGGCAACATCGATCGCCATGACGGTCGAGCCCACCGGCAGCGAGGTGTTACGCGAGATGATTTGGCCAATCGTGTCCGAGCCGCCGGTGTTGGCGCCGGCGCGCAACACCATGCCGTAACCGATGCCCGTAATAATGCCGCCCCACATGGCAGGGAGCATCAGGTCCGCATCCGCCAGAGGTGCTACAAACGGGGCGAACAGATCGGTAAAGAAGCCCAGCAGCACAAAGCCCGTCGCGGTCTGCACCACGTAGAACATGCCGCCCTCGCGCATAACGACCAACAACAGCAAGGCGTTCATCACGATCGTCTGAATACCAACGGGAAGCGATAGGCCGCGCGCCGCGCCGACCGCCTGGATAATGGTGGCAAGGCCCGTAACGCCACCGGCGGCAAGGCCGTTGGGAATCAAAAACAGGTCGGTCGCGATGGCGGCCAGAGCGCACCCCAACATAATCTGGGGCAGGTCGTGAAAGAAGTTCATCGAAAGAATGCGCTTGATGTCCAGACGGTATGCCATGCTGCCTCCCTCAAAAAAGCGCACCCCATCGGATGCGCTTTGAACTTCTTCTTGTATTCGATTCTACCGATTCGCCGGACAAAAACCACCCCTGCGCAGGGTTTACTCTGGATACAAAACCACACCGCTCGGAGGGTTTTAATCCATTTCCACATAAACCCGGGCGGTTTAAGCAGATGGGGTCTCCGCGTCAGCGTTGCCGGTGGCCCAGCGATGGTAGCCAATAACAAACGGGTCCAGGTCGCCATCGTCAAGAACGGCCTCGACATTGCTGGTCTCCACACCCGAGCGTAAATCCTTGACCATCTGGTACGGGTAGAGCACGTAGCTGCGAATCTGGTTGCCAAAACCAATCGTGGTCTTGGGTCCGCGGATCTCATCGAGCGCCTCGGCGCGCTTCTCGAGCTCAATCTCGTACAGACGAGCCTTGAGGATCTGCATGCACGCGGCCTTGTTCTGGATCTGGCTGCGCTCATTTTGGCAGGTAACCACAATGCCGCTGGGGAAATGCGTCACGCGCACGGCGGAGTCGGTGGTGTTGACGCCCTGACCGCCCGGGCCATTCGCGTGGTACACGTCCACGCGGATGTCATCGGGACTGATCTCGATGTCGATATCATCGGGTAGCACGGGGATGACCTCGACGCCGGCAAACGTGGTCTGGCGGCGCTTCTTGTCGTCGGTGGGGCTAATGCGCACCAAGCGGTGGACGCCGGCCTCGGCGCGCAGCATGCCGAATGCGTCCTTGCCCTCGACGGTAAAGGTAGCGCGGTCGATGCCGATGACCTCGGCCGCGGGACAGTCGTTGATGGTGACCTTCCAGCCGCGACGCTGGCAGTACTTCATGTACATCTTAAAGAGCATGAAGGTCCAGTCCTGGGCCTCCAGACCACCCTGTCCGGGCTTGATGGTCACGATGGCATCGCCGTGATCGAACTCACCGGTAAACCAGCTCGAAAGCTCAAGCTCGTCGATGGCACGGGCAAGGCGCTCTGCCGTAGCGGCAGCTTCCTCGCGCAATGCAGCGGCGTCGGGGTCATCCCCCATCTCCTCGGCAAGCTCCAGCGCGGCGCGGGCATCGGAAAGCTCGCCGCGCGCGGTGTCCACGGCAGCGATATCTTCCTTGGTGCGCGCGATCTCCTCCATGGTGGCACGGGCAGCGTCGGCATCATCCCAAAAGCCGGGGGCCACGCTTTTAGCCTCGAGCTCAGTCACGCGCGTGCGCTTTTCGTCCAAATGGAGATACGACTCGACCTCGCCGAGCCGGTCCGCAAACGCGTCCAGCTCGGCGGGCGTTACCTCTAAAGCCTCAGCCATTAACGATTCCTGCCGTGGCAGTACTTAAACTTCTTGCCGCTACCGCAGGGGCACGGGTCGTTGCGGCCCACGTTGACGTACGGATCGTCGCTCTCGGACTTGCGATAGGTGGTCACCTTGCCACCGTTGTTGGCGGCAGCCGGTCCGCCTTGGACAGCCGTGCGGGCCTGCACCTGCGCCTGCTTGCGCAGCACCGAGTCGCCGTTGTCGCCATCGACCTCGGCGGGACCGGAGAAGCGCGCACCCTCGAGCGCGGGCTCCTCCTTGTGCTCCACGGCACGCGGGGCAGCCTTGATCTCGATGCGCAGAACCGTGCGCAGGTAATCCTCGTACATGGTGTCGACGAGCATCTGGAACGCGCCGTAGGCCTCGGTCTTGTACTCGACCAGCGGGTCGCGCTGGCCAAAGCCGCGCAGGCCGATGCCGGTCTTGAGGTAGTCCATCTCCTGCAGGTAGTTCATCCAGCGGGTATCGATGACGCGCAGCATAACCTGGGTGTTGAGCTCGCGCATCAGGTCCTCGCCCAAGCGCTCGGCCTTCATGTTGTAGCACTTCTCTACGTAAGCCAGGACATCGGCAGCCAGGGCCTCATAATCCTCGTCGGGGAACTTCGGCGTATCGATGTGGCCGGTGAGCTCCACAACCCACTTGCGCAGGCCCTCCGGGTCGCGCTCGCCATCGTGACTGTCCTTGGTGCAGAACTCCTGCACGCAGCGGTACACGGTATCGTGCATGACCTCGGTGATGTGGTCGGTCAGGTCCTTGCCGTCCAGAATCTTATTGCGCTCGGCGTAGATGACCTGGCGCTGCTTGTTCATGACGTCGTCGTACTCAAGGACGCTCTTACGCATGGAGAAGTTGATGCTCTCGACCTTGTGCTGGGCGCTCTCGACGGCCTTGGAGATGATCTTGTGCTGGATGGGCATGTCGTCGCCCATGTCGGCCGTGACCATCATCTTGGAGACGCGGTCCATCTTGTCGCCGCCGAACAGGCGCATGAGGTCGTCCTCGAGCGACAGGTAGAACTGGGTCTCGCCCGGATCGCCCTGACGGCCGGAGCGGCCGCGCAGCTGGTTGTCGATACGGCGGGACTCGTGGCGCTCGGTGCCGATAACGGTCAGGCCGCCGGCGGCAAGCACGCGCTCGCGCTCGGCCTTGCAGGTCTCCTTGGCTTCGGCGTTAAACTGCTCGAGCTGCTCGGGCGTCACGTCCTCCATGGTCAGGCCCTCGTACTCAAGGCGCTCGCGCACCAGCTCGTCGGGGTTGCCGCCCAGCAGGATGTCGGTACCACGACCGGCCATGTTAGTAGCGATGGTCACGGCGCCGTAGCGTCCGGCCTGGGCAACGATATGAGCCTCGCGCTCGTGATGCTTGGCGTTGAGGACCTCGTGCGCGATGCCGCGCTTGGTAAGGGCGGCGGACAGCTTCTCGGAGCTTTCGATGGAGACGGTGCCCACCAGGACCGGCTGTCCCTTGGCGTGACGACGCTCGACGTCGTCGGCAACGGCGTTGTACTTGGCCTGAATGGTGCGGTACACCAGGTCCTCGTGGTCCACGCGCTGCACGGGCTTGTTGGAGGGGATGACCTCGACGGGCAGCTTGTAGATCTCGCGGAACTCGGCATCCTCGGTAAGTGCCGTGCCGGTCATGCCGGAGAGCTTGTCATACAGACGGAAGTAGTTCTGCAGGGTGATGGTGGCCAGCGTCTGATTCTCCTCGCGCACGAGCACGCCCTCTTTGGCCTCGATGGCCTGGTGCAGGCCCTCGGAGTAACGGCGGCCTTCCATAATGCGGCCGGTGAACTCGTCGACGATTTTGACCTCGCCGTTGGTGACCACGTACTGCTTGTCGCGGTGGAACATGTACTGGGCCTTCAGCGCCTGCTGCAGGTGGTTGACAAGCTGGCCGGAGAGATCGGCATAGATGTCATCGATACCCAGGCGGCGCTCGATCTTCTTAAGGCCGCGCTCGGTAGCGGCAATGGTGTGCTTGGCCTCGTCCATGACATAGTCGCCCGTGGGCTCGACGTCCTCGGTGGCGGTGAGCATGTCGTGCGACACGTCCTCGCCGCGCTCAAGGCCACGCACGGCACGCGCGAAGTCCTTGTAGGTACTGGCGGACTTGGTGCCAGCGCCCGAGATGATCAGCGGGGTGCGGGCCTCATCGATCAGGATGGAGTCGACCTCGTCGACGATGGCGTAGTTGTGACCGCGCTGCACGCGCTGCTCGGGACGGGTAACCATGTTGTCGCGCAGGTAATCAAAGCCGAACTCGGAGTTGGTGCCGTAGGTGACGTCGGCCTGGTAGGCCGGGCGCTTGAGCTCGAGCGGCATGTTGTTCTGGAGCAGACCGACGGTCATGCCCAGGTACTTATAGATGCGGCCCATCCACTCGGAGTCGCGCTTGGCAAGGTAATCGTTGACAGTAACGACGTGCACGCCCTTGCCGGCAATAGCGTTGAGATAGCCGGCCAACGTGGAGACGAGGGTCTTACCTTCGCCGGTCTTCATCTCGGCGATGTGGCCCTCGTGCAGCGCCATGGCGCCAATGAGCTGCACGTCAAAGTGGCGCATACCCATGGTGCGCTTGGAAGCCTCACGCACGGTGGCAAAGGCCTCGGGGAGCATGTCGTCGAGCGACTCGCCGTTGGCGTAACGCTCGCGGAACTTATCGGTCTGGCCGCGGAGTTCCTCCTCGGTCATCTTCTCAAACTGGGGCTCAAGACCGTTGATCTGGTCGACGATCTTGTAGTAGCGCTTAAGGTCCTTATCGGATCCAAAGGACAGCAGCTTTGACATGAATCCCATGTGGTTTTCCTTTTTGGCCATCGCCCACGCCGTGCAGCTGCGGGCGAGTTAAACACAGATAATTGTACTTTAGCCAAACAAGGCACGCCCCATACGGTCGACCTCGACCGCCACGTAATAACTACGACCAACCTGCCAAAAAGGGACAGGTTTATTTTGGCAGGTTTTATCTGGGCAAACGCCGCCTCTCTGTCATTTGGTGCAAACTAACCTGTCCCCTTCGCACCAATCTGGTGCAATGGGGACAGGTTGGCTTGCACCAATAAAAAGAAAAGGGCCGCGCACCCAAATGGATGCACGGCCCTCATGCCATGAATGCGAGTGATTCCGCGGCGAGCTATTTACTCAGCAGCCTCGGTGGTCTCGGCCTCGGCAGCGGCCTCCTCGACGGGAGCCTCTGCGGGAGCCTCAGCAGCCTGCTTGGCAGCCTCCTCGGCGAACTTAGCGGCACGCTTAGCCTTCTCGGCAGCCTTAGCCTCAGCGGCGGCCTTGCGAGCGGCCTCGGCCTCAGCAGCCTTGGCAGCCTTGGCAGCCTTGGCCTCCTCGGCCTTCTTGAGCTGGGCGGCAGCGGCGCCACCGAACTTGTCGGCGAAGCGCTGGACGCGTCCACCGGTGTCGACGAACTTCTGCTGGCCGGTGTAGAACGGGTGGCACTCGTTGCAAAGCTCAACCTTCATCTCGGACACGGTAGCGTGCGTCTTGAAGGTGTTGCCGCAGGAGCACGTCACCGTGCACTCGACATACTGGGGATGGATACCCTGCTTCATGGTAGGACTCCTTATTGGTCAGGCGCTGGTTACCGATCAGCGCATAAGGCGTCTTGGTTTCCGACCAAGACAACAAACTCGGCTATGGTACCACGGCGCCGCGTGTCCCACAAAAGGTTCACGGTCTTTTCGGCACGACATGAGCTGGACCTTAAATATCAACTTCATCCGAACACTCCCCCACATTCATCTCTCGTATGTATCGAGGTATTCCTGCTTGAGCGTCTGCGAGGACGACTTGATCTTTTCCACGAGCGTGCCGGCCTCGATGAAGTAGAACGAGTTGGTGAGGTCTGCCAGGTCGTCGAGCAGATGGCTTGAGATGAGCACGCTTCGTCCCCGCGCCACCTCGCTGCGCATCGCGTCGCAGGAGGTTTTCCGCTTTCCCGGATCGAGGCCGTTCAGCGGTTCATCGAGGATAAGGTACGGGCAACCGGTCGATATCGCCATGGCAAGCTTTACCTGCTGCTTCATTCCTGTCGAGAGTTTACGGGTCGGCTTGTCGAGATATGGGGAGATTCCGAGGGAGTCGCAGAGCGAGTCGATGTCGGCGGCCGATTTCCACGCCTCCCTAACGAAAGAGAGGTGCTCGATGGCCGATAGCGTGGGATAGAGATCCGCGCTGCCCGAAGAGCTCAGGTAGACGAGTTCTGCGAATTCGGCTGATCGACGTTGGCAGATTCCGTCTGCCGCCAGGCTTCCCGAGCGGATGCGGGTGGGAAATTGGCCCGACAGCGCTTCAAGAAGGGTGGTTTTCCCCGAGCCGTTGGGAGCGACGAGGCCCGCCGCCGTTCCCGGGCTCAGGAAAAGCGATCCGATCGAAAGTATCGTCGTGCTCCCGTATCCCACGCTCACGTCCAGGAGCTCAAGCCCATGGTGCTTTTTAGCGGGTCCAGCCTGTTTGGGCGAACGCGTCACAACGGCGCCGACCGCGAAAAGGACCGCGACGTATACCAGGGCCACGGCAAGCATCGATGCGCCGCCCGAACCGGAGCCAATGAATTCCGTCGGGAAGCATCCCACGTAACCCGTTGCCTCGATAGGCGAGAACACGGCCAGCGGCAGGAGCCCGAGCGCGGCATTATGCTCCAGCGCCGAATCGGACAATAACGGGAATGCCGGGGCCGCGACAAGCAACGCGGAGGCAAGGGGGCCCGCGAAGACGCGCCTCGTTGCGGTCGATAGGACGGCGGAGAAAACGGATATCAAGGTTCCACCCGCGAGCAGCGCGAGAAGTATGGTCGTGAAGACGTCTCCCGCGGTCGTGGTAGTGAGCGCGCCGTCATGGAAGAAGGCGATCGGGTACCCGATCTGCCCGAAGCCGTTTAGGGCCAAGGCGCAAATGCCCCCAGGTGCGAGGCCGGCGAGGAGCATCGCGGTCCCCGCGACGATTATCGAAAACACGATCTGAATAAGGCGCCGGAATTTGGGCACGGGCGCCTTCGCCGCCAGGGTCCCGGGCCTTGTGGCGCCGAGCACGAGTATCGACGAGAGAAGGAAGGGGATGAAGGGAAGGAAGGACGGCGCCTGGGCAATGGCGTAGGGCAGGAAGGAGAGGAACGGCAGGTCGTTTGCGGAGGCCGGGATATCCGCGATGCCGGAGCTGCTCAGAGCGCGGCAATATGCGAGCTCTGCGTCATTGGTCTCCTGGTCCCCCACGATGGACCCGGATTGGAAGCCCTCGCCCATGAGCGCGTAGTAGCTCTCGGCAGAGTCGAGAAAGGCGGCGTCGGTTTGAGCGGCGAGGGCGGCGTTCGCGTATCTTGCAAGCTCAGCGTCATCTTGCTGCTCTGGCGATAGGTCTGTGCCGCTGGCCTGGGGCGCGCGCGTATTGAATGCGTCGACAAAGCCCTGCATGCCCTGCTTCATAAAGAAGGGGCCGTAGATGGGTGAATTGAACGCAATGGGGACGGAAAAGGCTGCAGCAAGAACGAGCGTGGAAATCCATACGGCCTTGTCTCTTAGGATTAGTTTGAGAAGAAGTCGACAGTACATTCAGAAGCACCTGCATTCCTCAAAGAATCGTTAGATTAAAAGTAACAGATTGAATGAAGATGCGCGCGGCGGGGGCGAGGCGAATGGCTGAGCGGTATCGATACGCGGGTTCAACGGCATCACATTGACCACATAGATTTTTAACTTGCATTTCTACCCGCCTTTTTCGTAGAGTCGCCGATACGTGCTTAGCGCACCCTCGGCGCGTCCGGCAGGCTTTGCGAAATGGGATCCAGGAGACTTCGGAGCAGCATCATCTTGCGGAATGCTTCTAATGAGCCTCCCATCCTTCAAAAACAGAATCTCATCGCACAGCCTATCGACCGAATCCAAGATGTGGGATGACATGATGATGCACGTACCAGAATCGGCCAGCTTCCTGAGGATCTCTGAATGCAAGCCCACCCTGCTGGGGTCGAGCGCGTTCATGGGCTCATCTAATAGAAGGTACCGCGCACCCGTCGCATACGCAATCGCCAGGGTAAGCTGCTGCTTCATGCCCTGGCTCAGAGTGCGGATCCTCATCTTCGCGAACTCGCCTATCTGCGTTTGTTCCACTATCTCTTCGATATCGCGAGCATGCGGCCACATATCGCAAACCATCTTGAGGTGATCTCCCGCACGCAATCCGGGATACAGCAGCGTCCCCTCACCAGGTGCATAGAAGATCATAGAACGGACCTCTCTCGCACCCGTACCCTGCACCTCATCCAGAACGATGCTCCCGTCCACGCGAGGACCCGGCAAACCTGCCATCGCACGCAGCAACGTCGTCTTTCCATGCCCGTTCGGAGCGACGAGACCGTAGACCGTACCCGGGGCAAACTCAGCGTCCACCGAATCTACGAGCACCTTCTTTCCATAAGAGATCGTCAGCGTTTGAAGGCCAATCATCGAGATCATCCCCTTTCGATCTTTGGAACACTCAGGCGCACCATCAACGGAGATACGGCGCCCAAAACCACCAGCAGAGCGCCCGATGCGCCGACGACCTCTCCAAAAGGCATCGCGTTCGTCCCTCGCCCAAGGAACCCAATCGTCCCCACCTGGGAAGCGGGATCAAACGAGGCGAATGGAGCCAGCAGCGCGACGCCCATGCCCGCGCTTTCAACATGAGCGCTCAACGAACCCAACACCAGGAGAACCGCGCAAACCACCCCGGTGACAACGGGGTTGCGGCTAATCGCTGCTGTCAACGCAGCGACGACGGAAATCACGCCGTATGCCATGACCAGCAACGGAATACTGCACAACACCGCCTCCCCCACCATGGACGTTGTCGAAGCTCCCGCCCGAATGAGAGCGACGGGATACTCCGATCCACCCGCACCGTTCTTAATCAAGGACACAACCGCAGCGGGAACCATCGACACCAAAAGCAGCGCCAGGCCAAGCAGGAGAGACAGCGCAACAGCCGTCAGAAAACGCACATGCGCTGTTGCGGGGACTTGGAAAACCAGAAGGGAACGGCACCGCAGGTAGGTGCACGCAAGCGATGTGACAACCACGGGCAACAGCCAAAACAAGGAAGGAAGCGCTGCCTGGAGATACGAAAGAAGGATTAACGGGGGCATCTTCGTACTCAATTCGTAAACCTTGGGGTCCGGCAAGCTTGCGATCGACTCGAGCAGAAGGGCGCGCGCCTCCGCACGAGAAGGAGTCTCTGGCTCGATTCCAATCGATTGCAGGAGGGTCGCATCTGCCGCGCTCAGCTCGCCTCGAGCGCGCTCGTATGTCGCAAGGCTTCGAAACCCCTCCGCAGGCGTAGGTGCATACACGAAACCCGAAAGAGCATCTCGCATGTTTTCCAGGGCCGTTTTGCCCTCGGCGTCCATATTCGCAGCGTCGCGCTCTAGATACCGATCTATTGAACGAAGCTCGCCATCCCTATACCGACCAGCGGAAACGTTATCAGCGTCAGGAAACATCTCGACCAGAGCCGGGGCCAGCATCGTCGTCGACATTGCAATCGCGCATACGGCGAGGGTAGGAGAACGCAGGAGCAGTTTCCCCATCGTTCTTACGTATGCAACGGCGGAGGCACAAGCGCTCGAACGAGTTGCCGTTCTCGATGCAGTGAAGGAACCTCTCTCAAGACAAATCGGGGATATCGGGCACGCGCAGCCGCTCTTTCCAGCAACGCAAAGCAGGCTAATTGCCAGCACCTCGATCCCGATTGCGCATACGAGGGCAATCGCGCCACGCTCGAAGCAAAGTCCAGGCAGATTCACTATCTGCGTTGTCGGGTACGGGCTATAGGCGCCTACGGTCAACTCGGTGTTTGCATACGTAAGGGGATTTAACAGGGCGAATTCACGTAAAGCCATGGATCTTCCGTAATACCCGGGAACCATCGTCACCCCCATCAGGGCACATACGAACACGATTCCAAGCGCAGGGCTATTGGCAATCTTCACGGCAAGGTGAACGACGAGCGAAATGAACGCCGCCATCAAGAATTGCAAGATGGTCGTCTGCGCGAACACCAGCCAAGCCGGTTTGATAACCGGAGTCGCAAATTGAATGTAGCCTATCGGATAGAACGGCGAGCCCGGGCCATTCTTCACGAGCGCGGCGATTATCCCTGGAAGATTGATGGCGAAGACGGCAAGCATTGCAAAAGCACTCGCCCATACGCTCGATGCAACAAGCCTACCCGGCTCACCCATCGGTGCCTGGATGATGAGCTTTCCACGTTTGTTAAGGCGCGCGGCAAGGAACGAGACGGCAACGGCCGTTGCGACCCATAGCAAGTATTCCTTCGATCCGTCATAAAAGGAGTACCCTCCGTCCGATATCTGCAGAAACGGAAGCAGAGGAGAGAGCGGCGCCAAGATAAGTCGCCCCGTGTCAAGAGGGTACAGAAGTGCAGGCATGCTTGATGAAGAGGTATAGACGCCCTCCTCTCCCGCATTCACAAGCGCGTCCGCATAGGATGCTGACAATTCCTGCTCAACGCGGGTTATTCCCGACTCGAGGTATTCAACCCGTCCGTCGATGCCAGCCGCACTCCTGAAGACTGGCAAAGCACAAAGAACCATCAACGCAGCAACGGCAACACGGAGCGACCTAGAGGAGAGGAGCGACCTAAAGATCACCTTCGAGATTTTGAACATACGTATCACCAGCTCGTTTCAACACGATTCAGCCCGATGCGCGGGGTTACGGTTGCAGCATGCTGTGATTACTTGCCGGCAAAGTCAATTTAACATAAACTGTTAAAAAGTAACCTGAGTTTTTTAAATTCTTCGGAGGTTATTATGAGTTCCGACAATCGCACTCCCCGGCTTCATTCCTTCCGCATCGCATGTGCGATAGCCTCTGCGGCCCTTTGCGTCACCGCCATCGCACAAGTGGCGTTCTCCTTAAAGCCAGCAATCGAAGTGCTCGACAACCCTGTGATTGCAGACTCCCCCGCGTATCCAGCCCTTGCGATCTCGACATTGGCCCCCGCCGTCATCGGTATCGCTACGACCATCCTCAGCGCCGTTCTCGTGTGGACGATCAAGAGCGCAGACCCCTTCAAGAAAGGGTCTGCGACGTGCTTGAAGGTGCTCGGCATTCTCTTCATTGTTCAAGCTGCCACCAGCCTCTACGCCGGCTCACTCGAAACCTCCGTTTCGATGTTTGGCGGCGAGGGGGCCGTCGGCGCCCAGGAGATCGCTTCATCATTCGACTGGACCTCTCTGGTTCTCGGCATCGTCCTGTTCATGCTTTCCCAGCTCTTCCTATACGCTCGGGAGCTGTACCTCGACTCCGACGAGATTGCGTAAGGAAACGTCATGCCCGTAATTGTTCGCCTCGACAAGATCATGGCCGAGCGAAAGATTTCCTCGAACGAACTTGCCGAAAGGATTGGAACCACGCCCGTGAACCTGTCCCGTATTAAAAAAGGGCATATTCGCGGCATTCGTTTCAACACGCTCGAGCAGCTATGCCTCGCCCTTCGTTGCCAACCTGGAGACCTTCTCGAAGTCATGAGCGAAGAGGATGCCCGAAAGGAGTTCGGACTCGATTGGTCCGCCGAGGATTAGAGGGCGGTCGTACTCGCCCTGCACACGGGGATGCGAATCGGCGAGGTCTGCGGCCTTCGGTGGTGCGATGTGGATTTCGAGACGGGCCTGATCTCGATCAGGCACTCGGTGGCGTACGCGAAGGGAATGGGTTCGTTCATCAAGGACACCAAGACCCATGACGCCAGGGGTATCCCCATCGACCCGGTCGGCCTACTCCCCTTCCTGAAGGAGACCCACGAGATCGACTGCGGAAAGCTGCGCTTGCGCGGCCTTACCGGGGCGGTCGAGATCGGGGACTGCTACATCCTGTCGGAGCCGGGCGCGACCTTCGCGACGACAAGCTATATCCGCAGGGCGTTCAAGACGTTCTCGGAGACCAACGGCCTCATGGGCACCAACGACGAGCTGATCACGTTCCACGGCCTTCGCCACACGTTCGCAACGCAGTGGATCCGCCAAGGCGGCGATATCAAGGCGCTCCAATCGATCCTCGGCCACAAGGACGCCATGGCGACGCTCAACGTCTACGCCGACATCGAGCCCATCTCCAAAATCCATAACATGCTGCGCGCCACGCCGTGCCTTTGGCGCGGGCACCTCGGGCCGAGGGTCGATCCGGGTCCCATGTTCCAACAGAGGATCCAGGAGTCCATCGAGACGCTCCAGGCGTTCGGCTACGGCATCACCGAGCCGGACGACCGAAATATCGCCATACGCGACGTGAAGACGAACAGTTGGCTCTAGCTCACCGAGTACGCGGCAGTGCTGGGCCCATCCCAACTGAGGTCACGGTGGTCCGATAGGGGCGCCGCCCGCGGCATGCGCCGCGGAGCGGTATCCCCTACCGAAGGGCGGGGATGCCCTCCGCTTCCAGTTCGGAATCAGCCGTCGGAGGCGTTCGGCTGACTGCGGGAACGGCCTGTCCGCTCAATGTGTTCGGCTGAGATCGGAAATCAACCCAACACGAGCCGGACACGCGCCAGACGGCTCTTCCCCGTACGGCCTTCCCCCTTACGCTCATGTTGCAGGCATGTAACGCCGCAGCGAGCGCGCCTTTTTTGCGCCAGACAGGTACAATGATGAACACTGTACCGTAGCGGAGCGCCCCGCGCGCGCCGCAATCACGCGAAAGGGTTTCCCATGGCCGAGATCTCGTCCTCCCGTATCGTCATCACCGTCCTTGGCAAGAACCGCCCCGGCATCGTCGCCGGCGTCACCCGCGTTCTGGGCGAGGCCAACGTCGACATCCGCGACATCACGCAGTCCATTATCGAGGACATCTTCACCATGACCATGCTGGCCGACACCGCCGAGTCCAAGCTCGACTTCGCCGAGCTGCAGAAGGCCCTGGCCGAGGCCGGCGAGCTTTCGGGCGTCAACGTGTCCATCCAGCGCGAGGACGTCTTTAACTTTATGTACCGCCTGTAGCGAACAAGCCGCTCGGGGCAGCTTGACGTCATATCGTCCAAGCGCGTGGCCCCAAAGCGGACCGGAGAGGAGCGCGCATGGCCTACGACGCCAAGAAAATCTATTACCGCTTCGATGACCACTTGAGCCGACTGGTTCTGGATTACGAAGCAAGCCGCCAGATTTCGCCTGAGAGCGAAAGCCTCTACCACGGCCTGCCGACCGACCCTTATGACGAGGGCTTGTTCGAAGAGCACAATGTCAAGCGCGGCCTGCGCAATGCCGACGGCTCGGGCGTGGTCGCGGGCCTCACTCGTATCTCGGATGTGCACGGCTACAACAAGGTCGACGGAAAGGTCGTGCCCGATCAGGGCAAGCTCACGCTTCGCGGCTACAGCATCGAGGATCTGGTCAACAATGCCCAGGCCGAGAATCGCTACGGCTACGAAGAAGTCGCCTATCTGCTTATCACGGGTTCGCTGCCCAACAAGGAAGAGCTCGACGGCTTCTGCGAGCGCCTAGGTGCCTTTAGACATCTGAGCGACGAGTACGTCAAAGAGTTTCCCATGACCACGGTGTCGTCGAGCATCATGAATGTGCTTCAGCGCGCCGTGCTGCTGCTCTACGCCTTCGATGCCGAACCAGACGTGATCACGCCCGAGCACGAAATCGACGTCGCCATTTCCATGCTCGCACGTCTCCCGCGCATCGCCGCCTTCGCACACATGGCCTCGGTCGCCAAGCTTCGCGGCTCCGAGGTTCACGTGCCGCACCCCACGCCCGGCCTCTCCACCGCCGAGACCATCCTACAGGTCCTGCGCGGCGGCATGGCGTTCACCCGCGATGAGGCGATGCTGCTCGACGTTATGCTCATGCTGCATGCCGAGCACGGCGGCGGCAACAACTCCACCTTCGCTTGCCGCGTGCTGTCGTCTTCGGCCACCGACCCGTATTCCGCCTACGCCGCGGCTATCGGCTCGCTCAAGGGCCCGCGCCACGGCGGCGCCAATGCCAAGGTCGTGTCTATGCACGAGGACATCCGCGCGCATGTCTCCAACTGGGAGGACGAGGACGAGGTCGCGGCCTACCTGGGCAAGATCCTCGACAAGCAGGCCTTCGACGGCACGGGCCTCATCTACGGCATGGGCCACGCCGTCTATACGCTCAGCGACCCGCGCGCCGAGGTCTGCCGCCGTTACGCGCGCTCACTGGCAGCCAAGAAGGACTTGGGCGAAGAGTTCGCACTCATCGAGCGTATCGAGCGCCTGGCACCCCAGGTCATGCGCGACCACGGCATGACCAAGCCCATCTGCGCCAACATCGACCTGTACACGGGCTTTATCTACAAGATGCTCGGCGTGCCCGAGACGCTCTTTACGCCGCTATTCGCCGTCGCCCGCATGGCCGGCTGGTCGGCGCACCGCATGGAAGAGCTCTTCTGCGCGCACCGTATCATCCGCCCCGCCTATCGTCCGGTGATCGAGCCGCTGGAGTACAAGCCGCTCGCCGACCGCTAGGACGCGGACCGTTATAGAACTCGAGCGTGGCCAGGGACCCAAGCCCTCGGCCACGCTTTTTATGCCAGTAGAAAGGGCTGCATCAAATGATTGTGTTTTCCGATATGGATGGGACGCTGCTGACGAGCGATAAGCAGATGAGCGATGCCACCTGGACAATGCTCGACGAGCTCGCACGTCGTGGCATCGAGTTTGTTCCCTGCACGGGGCGTCCGCTGTCGGGCATCTTTGAGCCCATTCTCGCCCATCCCGCCGTGCACTACGCAGTCTGCGCCAACGGCGCCAGCGTCTGGCAGCTCGACGACGATGTGCCCACCGACGCCTCGCGCGCCACGTGCATCTTGAGCCGTCCGCTCGATTGCGGCATTGCCCACCGCATCCATCGCATTGCCGCCGGCCACGATGTGACCTTCGATATCTTCGCGGATGGACAGTGTTTCCTCCCCCGTTCGCTTTACGGGCGCCTAGATGAGTTCTGCGGCGGCGATCCCCACATCGCGGCTTCGCTCAAGCGCACACGAACACCGATCGACATGGATATCGACAGCAAGATCGACGAAGTCGAGACGCTCGAACGCATCGCCATGTACTGGCACGACCCGGCCGATCGCGACGCCATCGCGGCGGCGCTCGACACGCTCGGAGGCATTGAGGTCACGCGTTCTTACGCCATGAATATCGAGGTCATGGGCGAGGGCGCCACCAAGGGAACGGCCCTCACGTGGCTGTGTGAGCATCTGGGCGAGCGTCTCGCCGACGCCTGGGCGTTCGGCGACAACATCAACGACATCCCCATGCTGCAGGCAGCGGGCCATGGCATGGCCATGATCAACGCCGAGCCCGAAGACCGCGAGGCCGCCGACGCCATCACCGAATACGACAACGACCACGACGGCGTCGCCCGCACCATCATGGCCGCCCTCGCCTAGTCACTGGGGACGTTCTTAAACGACTAGTCACTGGGGACACTCTTCGCAAAAAGCTGCAAGGACTGTCCCCCACTGCCGGCAGAAAAAGAACGTCCCCATCTGCCGGATTAGGAGAGACTCTCCAGCACGCGACGGAGCTCCTGCTGGACGGCGTGGTCGCGATTACAACCCACCACGCGATCGGCCACTGCCTTGAGCGCGGGGCGCGCGTTTTCCATCGCGCAGCCCGTGCCGACAAAGCGAATGATCTCGTAGTCGTTCATCGAGTCGCCAAACGCCATAACCTCGTCGCGTTCGACTCCATAGTGCTCCATGAGCTGTGCGATGCCCGAGGCCTTCGACACGCCGGGCTGCATGGCATCGATCCACGCGTTGCCCGAAGGCGCAAAAGTAAAGAGCTGACCGAGTTCGCGCTGTAGTACGTAAGCGCTGTCCATAACGGCACCGTCATCGCAAAAGATACTCGCCTTGATGATATTTACGCTGGGATCGGGCAGCTCCCAAATGCGCTCGGCATTGGGAAGGTCCTTATCGACCTCACGCACGAACTTGCACTCGTCATCGAGCAAGAAGGACTTGGTTCGGTCAAAAAGTGCAAGATGCAGATTGGGAAACGTCGCGACGGCCTGGGCGAGCCTTCGAATCGCCAGGTGCGAATACACCTCGCGGTCTACCATCTTACCGTCGGCGTAGACCTGGGCGCCGTTAGCGGCGACAAAGTCCATCTTGTCGCGAACAGGTGCAAAGAACTCGCACAGGCGGTCGTAACGACGGCCTGACGATGCGGCGAAATGCACGCCATGCTCGTGTAGCGCCAGAATCAGTTCGTAGGTCTCGGGAGGCACCTGGCCGTTTTCGTCAAGCAACGTGCCGTCCATATCGGATGCAATCAGTTTAAACATAGAAAAGCTCCCTTCGGGCTTGATGGAATCGGACGTATATCCAATTCCAACGTACCCAAAGGGAGCTCAAATAAGACTCTGCGGGCGTAAACGTTACAAGGACCTAGCAAATAGCTCACACATGCCAGAGGTCTCACGGTCGCGGCGTCAGGCGACACGCCACCCCGACGACTAGTCGTTTAAGAACGTCCCCGATGACTAGTCGGCGTAGGTGAAGGTCGTGACGTCGAACATGCCCTCGGGGCGGATGCGGAGCGTCGGGATCACCGGCAGGGGCAGGAAAATGATGCCCATGATGGGGTCGAGCGGCGGCTCGATGCCCATGGCACGCGCCTTGACCATAAAGTCGTCGTGCTGCGCGGCGACATCCTCGGCCGTGCCCTCGCTCATCAGGCCACCGAGCGCCAGCGGAATGCGCGCCACGACCTCGCCGTTGCGCACCAGCACGTGACCGCCCTGGCCCACGGCATCAACGGCGGCCATCATATCGGCGGCGTTGTCGCCCACGACGCACACGTTGTGCGAGTCGTGTCCGATCGTCGAGGCGATGGCACCACCCGTGATGGTAAAGCCGCGCACCCAGCCGCGGCCGATATGCTTGCCAACGAGTCCCAGGCCAGCGGGGCCGTCACCGTCGGCGCCCTCGGCCTGCAGCGACACGCCGCGGCCGTGGCGCTCGATCAGCATAATACGGCGCAGGCCCTCGGCGCTCTCGGGACGAACCATGCCCGTGATGGCCTTGCCCGGCACCACGTCAATCACGGCCTCGCCCGGCTTAAAGGCATAGTCGAATACGTCGAGCGAAAGCTTCGGCAGCTTAACGGAGGCGCGCAGCTCATCGGCAAGGGCCGCAACCTCGGCCATCTCGGGTGCGATCTCGCCCACAAAGGTGCCGTCCTGCGCCACCAGGGCACCGGCGGCATATACACGATGCGGAGCCGTGGCAAACGTCAGGTCATTGAGCACCAGCAGGTCGGCACGCTTGCCCGGGGCAATCGCACCGCGGAGCTCGTGCGGGTCGCGGCAGCCGTGATCCAGGCCAAACGCCTCGGCCGTGGAGAGGGACGCCATAGAGATAGCGACCACGGGGTCGATACCGGCCTCAATCGCCACGCGGCAGGCATTGTCGATCATGCCGGCTGCAAGCGCATCGGAAGGAGCGCGGTCGTCAGTCGCAAAGCAGCAGCGGCGGGCGCGCGCGGGATTCTCCAGCAGCATCGGCGACAGGTTGGCCAGATCATGGCTGCACGTACCCTCGCGCAGCATCACGTACATGCCGCGAGACAGCTTGTCGAGCGCCTCCTCGGGAATCGTCGACTCGTGGTCGGCAATAATACCCGCCGCGGCATAGGCATTGAGGTCCTTGCCGGCAACGAGCGGCGCATGGCCGTCGACCTGCTTGGACGGCGTCTGGTTGGCAGCATCGATGCGAGCGCAGGTCTCGGGATCGGCCATAAAGACGCCCGGCAGGTTCATCATCTCGCCCAGGCCAAAAACGTCGCCCGGATGCTCGGCAAAAAACGCCTGCATGTCAGCAGCGGTAATCACAGCGCCCGCTTGCTCATCGGGCAGCGCGGGCACGCATGAGGGCATCATGTACTTGATGGAAATGGGCGCGCGGCGACCGTCCTCGATCATAAAGCGCAGGCCGTCGAGCCCCGCCACGTTGGCGATCTCGTGGCTGTCGGCAATGGCGGTGGTGGTACCGCGCGTCGCCGCCATGCGCGCATACTCGGCGGGACGGATGTTCGAGGACTCAATGTGCAGATGTCCGTCGATAAAGCCGGGGGCGAGATAGCGGCCCTGGCAGTCAATGACCTCGGCAGCCTCGTAGGTGCCGGCGGCATCGTCGCGACCATCGTAGAGCACACCGACGATCACGCCATCCTTGACGGCAACACTACCGGGCGCTACGCGTTGGCCGTACACATCGACGATCTGCGCGTTGGCAAACAGCGTGTCGACGGGCACGCGACCCTCGGCGGCCTCGATCACAGACCTCATGACCTCAACGGACATACATACTCCTTTAACCGTAGAAAAAAGCTGCGGAGCGGACGGGCCTTCACCGCAGCAAGCCAATAACAATTGTATGCCCAAAAGAAGGCCGCCGATAACACCCCTTCCGCTTAACGGTAAGCGCCCAAAAGTAGTCGTTGGGGACGTTCTTAAACGACTAGTCATTAAAGAACGTCCCCAATGACTACTTGCGACCAAGGCAACGCCGATGTCTTGGCAACGACAGCGAAAACCCGCCAGAGCGAGCAAGGTGCCTTGAAACGAGGCGGCATTGACCTTCTGGTCATGCCGCCGAAGTTGAAAGGCAGATTGCCGCGCTGGCGGGTTTGCAGCGTCGACCGGTTACGCGGTTTGGTAAAACCGCGTAACTAAATAAGCTTGAAGCCCTTGCGCTTGCCTACGGAGAGGGTGTCGCCCAGCTTGAGGGCGCTGGGATCGATGTTATAGCTCTTGGGAGCCACGGCCTTGCCGTTGATCTTGACGCCGCCGCCGTCGATATCGCGACGAGCCTGGCCGGCGCTCGCCGAAAGACCCAAGTCCTTGAGCAGGCCGGCGAGGTAGATCTGGCCCTCGTCGTTAACAGTCAGCTCAACGTGCTTCTCAGGGAAGTCAGCGAGCTGGCCCTCCTTGAACACGCGGTCGAACTCGGCCTGAGCCTCGTCTCCGGCGCCGGCGCCGTGGTAGGTGTCGCACAGGTCGCGGCCCAGAGCGCGCTTGAGCTCGTAGGGGTCGGCAGAACCATCGGCCAGGGCGGCGTCGATCTTGTCGACCTCGGCCGGGGTGAGCGAGCTGGCCAGACGATAGTACTTGCCGATCATCTCGTCGGGGATGGACATGGTCTTGCCGAACATATCCTTGGGAGCGTCGGTCAGGCCGATGTAGTTGCCATAGGACTTGGACATCTTGCGCACGCCATCGGTGCCCTCGAGCAGCGGCATGGTGAGCGCGATCTGCGGCTCCATGCCCATCTTCTCCATGAGCTCACGGCCAGCGAGCAGGTTGAAGAGCTGATCGGTGCCGCCCATCTCGACGTCGGCCTTGATCTGCACGGAGTCGAAAGCCTGCATCACGGGATACAGGAACTCATGCAGGGCGATCGGCGTCTGAGACTGGTAGCGCTTGGTAAAGTCGTCGCGCTCGAGGATGCGGGCGACGGTGAACTTGGAGCACACCTGCAGCAGACCGGCCAGATCCATCGAAAGGATCCAGTCACCGTTGTGCACGATGGTGGTCTTCTCGGGATCCAGGATCTTCATGGCCTGGCTCACGTAGGTCTCGGCATTGGCCTCGATCTGCTCCTGCGAAAGCTGCGGACGGGTGGAATTCTTGCCCGAAGGGTCGCCAATCAACGCGGTACCGTTGCCGATGATGAGGGTGACGTTGTGGCCCAGGTCCTGGAACTGACGCATCTTGCGCAGCGGCACGGCGTGGCCCAGGTGCAGGTCGGGGCTGGTGGGGTCGACGCCGAGCTTGATGTTGAGGGGCTCGCCCTTCTCAAGCTTCTTGCGAAGGTCGGCCTCGGGAACGATCTGCGCGGCGCCCGAGGTGATGATACGCATTTGCTCGTCAACAGACAGCATTGGGTATCCTCCTTTTGCTATAGCACCCTCGCCGAAAACGGCGGTGCTGGAAGTCCATAAACTCTCTTATGATAACAAACTGACGCGACGCAGCACCTACGACAGGAAAATCCTCGTCCTGCCGCATGCGTCAATGGCAACTGGCAGACGTGTACCGTCACGCTCGACCAGATAGCGTACCTGCCGACGACGCAAGCAGTCGCGGCAACGAACCTGTCCCGTCGCATCGGTGGCGCAGACGCCCTCGGCGGTCAGCAGGCAGTGCTCGCACACCATAAGCTCGGGACGGTCGGCGTCGACCGGACCCAAGACGCCGGGTTCAGCGGCCAGTTCGGCAATACGCTCCGCATCATTGCCGAGCAACTCCGCCGGCAAGCACACCCGCCCCGCACCGAGTCCGCGCAGCCAGGTAAGCGTGGCCCGATTCGCGCAGAACACCGGCGCCGCCACGTCAAACGTCACGCCCAGCTCGCGAGCGATCACCACCTGTCCCAGGTTGCGGCAGACGACGCGCCCGGCACGCTGTATCAGTGAGCGGGTCCAGTCAGCGTCACCCGTGCGGCACACCTCGTCAAGCACCACAACGGCGTCGGACAAATCAAGTTCTCCGCGCGGGTCGGCATCCATCAGCTGCCAAGCAAAAACCATGCGAGTGGGAACCGCGCACTCCACCAACTCCGTGGACGCACCGCCATCCACCGCAACGTCCTCAAAGGGCAGCACCTCAACGGCACGCGCAACGGGCGCAATCGCATCCGCCTCGGCCCGCATGCGCTCCAACACCGCCGCCGTCTGATCCAACACGCCGGCGCTGCGAATCAGGTACACCTCGCAGCCCGTGTCAACCTTACGCTTGCAATGCACGACGACGCGCTCCCCCGCTGCGGCATCCACCGGACAGGGCACCTGCGGCCAGCGCTTGGGCACATCGGGACGCGCGTCGGCACCCGGATAAAACCGGATCTCGAGCGTGTCACCCGCCGCCACGGCGGCGTCGAGCTCAACGGTCACCTCTTCGTGGCCCACAGCGACCAAGCGCCCCACGCGCACGCCCTGGTTAATCGCACGCTCAAAGCTCATCAGCTCGGCACCCGAACGCCCTCGCAGGTACGCATCGGTAAACCCACGGTTAAACGACCTTCCCAGCTCGCGCTCAAGCTCTTCCACGGCACCGGGGTCCCACGCGCCGTCGTACAGCATATCGAGTGCCCGGCGCCACACCCGCACCACGTTGAATACGTAATCGGGGTTCTTCATGCGCCCCTCGATCTTGAGCGACGCCACACCGGCATCTACAAGCTCGGGCAGATGTGCAATACCCAGATAGTCGCGCGGGCACAGCAGGCGATCTCCCTCGACGGCGACAACGCTCTGCCCCGCCTCGTCCACCAGGTCGTACGCCAGACGGCACGGCTGCGTGCAGTCGCCGCGCATCGCCGAGCGCCCACGCCGCAGGGCCGAGAACTCGCACGCCCCCGAATAGCCGATGCAAATCGCACCGTGGCAGAATACCTCGATGGGCACGCCCGTGGCACATAGCGCCGCAATCTCGTCGACCGTCAGCTCGCGTGCCGTCGTCACGCGCTCGACCCCCAGCTCATCGGCGGCAAGTCGCACGGCGCCTTCGCTATGAACGCCCGCCTGCGTGGACAGGTGAATCTCGACCCCGGGAATCGCCGCGCGCAGCGCGCAGGCCAGCCCGGCATCGGCGACAATCAGAGCATCGGCGCCCAGCTCCAGTGCATGAGCTCCCAACGCCACCGCGTCGGACAACTCATCGTCAAACACGAACACGTTGAGCGTCACGTACACACGCACGCCATGGGCATGCGCCACGGCGCAGCCGCGCGCAAACTCGTCGTCGGTAAAACCGTGCGCACTCACACGGGCGTTAAAGCCGCCCAACCCCGCATAGATGGCATCGGCGCCCGCGGCGATGGCCGCAAACATCTGGTCGAGCCCGCCCGCCGGCGCCAGCAGCTCGGGCAGCGCCGCACCGGCAGCATCCAATCCAGTCTTGTGTTGTCCGCTCGGCCCCATCGCCCGAATCGCCATCGGCAAACTCCTTACCAAGGTATGCATTCACTCTGAAAAATGCCGTCTTCCAGCATACACGAGGCCTCGCGCGCCCCGTTTGGTTTATCGTGTAATAACTTATGTCCATCCTGCCCCGACGGCACATCCGCCGTCCGGCACGACATACCTGGAGGTCAATATATGGGTCCTCGCCAACGACAGGGACGCAGCCGTTCAAAGACGCATGCCCTGCCCATAATCCTGCTCTCGTTTTTGGGCTTTTTGCTGATTGCGGGCGTGGCATTTGGCATCGGCATGGTCGGCAACGTCAACCGCTGGCTGTCCGATCTGCCCGACTACACCGACGCCAACGCGTATCTGGTGAGCGAGCCCACCGAGATCGTCGACTGCAACGGCAACAAGATCGCGAGCTTCTACACGCAAAACCGCAAGTCCATCACCAAGGACAAGGTCTCCCCCTACGTGCTACAGGGCACCGTTGACGTCGAGGACGAGCGCTTCTACGAGCACGGCGGTATCGACCTGTGGGGTATCGCGCGTGCTGCGGTGGCAACCCTCGGCGGCGGGCACGAAGGCGCCTCGACTATCACCCAGCAGCTGGTGCGCAACACCATCCTGCAGGAGGAGCAGTTCGACTCGACCATCGAGCGTAAGGTGCGCGAGGCCTACATCGCCGTAAAGATGGAGGACATGTACTCCAAAGACGAGATCCTCATGATGTACCTCAACACCATCTATTACGGCCACGGCGCCTACGGCATCGAGGCCGCAGCCGAGACCTACCTGTCCAAGAGCGCCGCCGACCTCACCCTGAGCGAAGCCGCGCTGTTGATCGGCCTTCCCAACTCGCCTTCGCAGTACGACCCCACGGTCAATCCCGATCTGGCACTGTCTCGCCGCAACAAGGTCCTCGACAACATGTTGCGCCTGGGCCACATTACGCAGGAGGAACACGATGCCGCACAGGCCGAGCCCATCACCCTCAACGTGACCGAAATCTCGGGCAGTGGCGTCGACGTATACTCGCAGCCCTACTTTGTCGCCTATGTCAAGCAGCTGCTGGAGCAGGAGTTCTCGACCGACGTGCTCTTTAAGGGCGGTCTGACCGTCAAGACCACCATCGACCCCACGATGCAGCAGGTGGCAGAGAATGCCGTCCGCGAGCAGCTCGACACGCTCTCGCTCGACGGCCTGGACATGGGCATGGTCGTCGTCGACCCCAAGACCGGCTACATCAAGTGCATGGTGGGCGGCTACGACTACAACGCCGACGAGAACCACGTAAACCATGCCACGGCCAAGCGTCCCGTCGGCTCCACCTTTAAGGCCTTTACGCTGGCAACTGCCATCCAAAACGGCATGAACCCCAACGTCACCCTCAACTGCAACTCGCCGCTCAAGGCCAAGGGCACTACGACCGAGGTCCAAAACTACGCCAACCATAGCTATGGCAACATCACGCTTAAGCAGGCAACGGCATACTCCTCCAACACCGGCTACATCCAGGTGGCGGAAGCCGTCGGCAACAGCAAGATCATCTCGCTCGTCAAAAAGCTCGGCATCGATCCCGCCAAGGACAACATCGAGGACGTTCCCGTCATGACCCTCGGCACCGGCTCGATCTCGCCGCTCGAGATGGCCGCCGCCTACGCGACGTTTGCCAACGGCGGCTACTATCGCCAGCCGATCGCCATCACCGAGATTGACTCTCGCACCGGTTCGGTGCTGTACCAGCACACCGACAATCCCTCACAGGTACTTACCGAGGGCGAGGCCGCCGCGGTCACCGATGTTCTGTCCGGCGTCATGAAGGGCGGCGGTACGGGTGCTGCCGGCGCCCTGAGCGTCAACCAGCCCTATGCCGGCAAGACGGGCACCACCGACAACACCACCAACCTGTGGTTCTGCGGCTATACCCCGCAGCTGGCGTGCGCCCTGTGGACCGGCTATTCCGCGGGCGAGATTCCCATCCAAAAATACGGCACAGACCTGCTGGGCGACAGCACCAACCTGCCTGTCTTTAAGCGGTTTATGAACACCGTTCTGACCGGTACCGAGCGCGAGGAGTTTGCGACCGGAACGGCGCCCACCTACAAGAACAACAGCGTCTGGAAGTTCTACGGCACCAACAACACCAAGAAGACGGAGAACGACGACAAGGACGAGAACGAGGACGAAGAGGAAACCACCACAACGACTACCACGACGACCACGACCACCGAGACCACGGGCGGCGACACCACCGGCGGCACCGGAACGACCGGTGGCTCGACGGGCGGCTCCACTGGTGGTTCGACCGGCGGCGATGGCGGCACGCCTACGCCCACGCCTACGCCCACGCCTACGCCCACTCCCGACCCCTCGCCCACGCCTGACGATACGGTGGGCTAGGAGATATCAAGCTACGTCCAAAAAGGCGCCCGAGCAGCATGCGTTGCTCGGGCGCCTTTCGCTTAAGGCGATCTGGTAGGAAGGCCTTTGTGCCGGTAAACAGAAAGGGGCGCCGACCAACGTCGGCGCCCCTTACAAATCACTATGAAAGCATGTGCGTCACAAAGTGAACACGCTTCGCCCTCGCCTACTTACGGGAGTTGCTCAGCTTATTGATCAGCGCTTCAAGACGCTCGCCGTCCTCGGCCGTCTGGGCAATAACCAAAATCGTATCGTTGCCGGCAAGCGAGCCAAGCACATCGGGCAACTCAGCCGCATCAACGGCGGCGGCGATGCCGGAGGCCGTACCGGGTTGAGCTTTAATCATGACGAGGTTATCGGTGCGCAGAACGCCGGTAACGAGTTCGGAGACCATGCGCTGCAGATGCAGGTCCTCTGCCAGAACATAGATGCCCTCAGGGAGCTTACGCAGCCCCATATCGGCAATATCGCGAGAGACGGTCGCCTGCGTGCAATCAAAGCCCATGGCGCGGAGCTCATCCACCAGCACACGCTGCGTACGCACGTCTTTGTTGCGCACAATATCTCTGATGGCATCCTGGCGCCCATTGCGTTTTTTAGCCATACAAACCCTCACTCCAAAAGATGGCGGAGACAATCAATCAGTGATTGAATAGTTTAGCGCTATTTGAAGGCTTTTGTGAATAAGAACGCATTTCGAAACAATTCTATGCAAGTTTGTTTCGAAATGAGCGTCCCTAGGCAGTTTTGGCACCCGTCCGGTTGAGAAAAGCTGCCAAATGCGTGCACATCACGCAACGTGTGGGCCTTGCGCTTGCAATTGGCCCAAACAACAAGCCGAGTCCACGATGGTCATCCTTGAGGGCTGCAACCATCTGACGGGTTCGAGGCGCCTCGAGCATATCACGCATACGAGCAGAACGCTCGATTGATGACACCCCATGCGGGCTCAGACACAAATTCTCGATGCAGGCGACCAGTCCGGCAAAGTAGAACTTTTGGCTTGCCAGCTTGAGCCGACCACCGCTATCTGCTTCCGAGAGTGAGTCCGCAAGCTCGTCGAGCGCTCGAGTGTCATCGGATGTCCTGGCATACATGGTGGGATCAAAGGCATCTGTAAGCTTAGGTGCCACCGCGTGGAAACAAGCATCGCCGCATCCGGAGACGCGCTGCGCCTGCGAGAGTGCGCACGCCATAAACCCAACTGTGCGAAACGTCTTATCGCACAAAAGGCATGCCTCAAACAGCGACCGGCTGAACATCACGCCAGAGGTTTGAACAACCAGGCCGCCTAAAATCAACCGAGGCAGCCCAGTCACCATAGAAGACTCGTCTTCTATGGCAATAGAGGCAGCATCCAAGACGCGCGAATGACGCTCGCGATGCGCATCGTATCGATCGAGCGACACCGAGGGGAGCACAATGTCTGCCGCAGTATCGCACGCGATATCGACCATCTTGGAAAGGGCCTGCGGAGCAAACCACTCATCGGCGTTCATGGCGATGATTTGAGAGCCGCGCGAGGCATCAAAACCGGCACGAAGACAAGCGCCGCGCTTCGCGTCCTCGACGTCAATCAAATCAATATGGATGTCCCTGTCGGCAGCAACTTGAAGCGAATGGCGCACACCGGGCGCAGCATCGCGGCAAACGACGACAATTTGCAAATCGTAGAGGTCTTGGTTCTGGACACTCTCGAGAGCACGCATCGCATAGCTGGGCGAACCCTCAACAATCAGGATCACCGAAAGTCGCGGATGCGAACCACGTCGAACCAAGTTTTCCGTCCTCTCGACAGCCATTAACACACTGCCGTTCATGGTACACCCCGTCAATTAATGCGAGCGGTCGCCCGCCGCGATGCACGTCAAGAACAGATGTTGCACACGCCCCGCCCACAGGGGCCGCACACAAAGATCGCCGTCAGGCAGTCTCTTCCCTAATCGAGCATCACAAGCTCAGTGGGGTCGTAGTCCACGCCCATAAAAGTAAGACCGCATGCGGGCGCCGTTGGACCAGCTGCGGTGCGATCGCAGGCATCAATCACCTCGCGCATCCACGCGGGATCGCGGCGATGCATGCCGATCTCGACGAGGGTGCCCACAATGGTTCGTACCATCGAATGCAAAAATGCGTTGCCCTCGATAGTAAACGTGAGGACGTCCTCGCCAAAGGCGACCTCATGGCCAAACTCGGCACGCATTACACAGCGGTGCGTAGGTTTGCCCACGGCAGAGGCGACCTTGCAAAAGCTCTTAAAGTCCTGCTCGCCCAAAAGCGCAGGGCAGGCGGCCGCCATCGCATCGACGTCAAGGGGATAGCGATGCCACCACACAGCACCGCGTGACAGCACGGGCCGCGCATCACGATCGGCAATGCGATAGGTGTAAGTACGAGAGCGCGCGTCAAAGCGCGCAGAAAAGCCCTTACGGGCCTTGTAGACCTCGTTTATGGCGATATCTTTGGGAAGGAGGGCATCCATAGCCCTCAGCCACCTACGGCGCGTACAAGCGAGCTCAGCGTCCGCTACGGGCACGCTGATGTATTGGGCCACCGCATGCACGCCGGCATCGGTACGCCCCGCGCACGTCAGATCGATTGGGCGGCGCAGCAACGTCTCGATGGCACGACGCAGCTCGCCCGCAACCGTTGTCTGGCCCGGCTGCTCGGCAAATCCGCTATAGGAGGAGCCATCGTAGGCCACGCGAAATACAAGGGTGGTGTCGAGCTCGGGGGTCGAATTGAAATCAGACGGCGCAGTCATGGGCGCTCCCAACAAACTAGCAACGGTATTGCGACAAAAAAAGAGGGGTACGCGAACGTACCCCTCGAATATAGCCTATGCAGACAGAATGTCTACTCAGCGGTCTCCTCAGCAGGAGCCTCCTCGGCAGCCTCAACCTTCTTGGGAGCAGCGGCCTTCTTGGGGGCCGGAGCAGCCTTCTTGGCCTTAGGCGTGCAAGGCTCGGTGACAAGCTCCATGATAACGATGGGAGCGTTGTCGCCCTTGCGGTTACCGAGCTTCATGATGCGGGTGTAACCGCCGTTGCGGTCCTGCCACATGCCCTGAGCAGCCTTGTCGAAAATCTCGGCAACGAGCTGCTTATCGCCGAGCTTGGCGATAGCCAGACGACGAGAGTGCAGGTCGCCCTTCTTGGCCCAGGTGATGATCGGATCGACGACCGAACGCAGCGCCTTAGCGCGGGTCTCGGTGGTCTTGATGCGGTCGTTCTCGAAGAGGGCCTTAGCAAGGCTCTTCTTCATGGCCTTGGTGTGGCTCGCATCGGTGCCGAGCTTCAGGCCCTTCTTAACGTTGTGACGCATGGTCTAGTTTCTCCTCAAATATGCGAAGCATTAAGCCTTCAGGCTCAGGCCCATGGACTCAAGCTTGTCCTTCACTTCCTCGATCGACTTAACACCGAAGTTACGGATGTTGAGTAGATCGTTCTCCGAGAACTCAACGAGCTGACGGACCGAGTGAATGCTGGCGCGCTTAAGGCAGTTGTAGGAACGGACGGAAAGGTCCAGGTCCTCGATCTGCTTGTCCAGCTCGGCGTTGTCGTTGGTGACCTCGGGAGCGAAGATCGAAGCCTCCTCCTCGACCTCGGGGGTCTCGGCAAGGTTCATAAAGGCGGCCATATGCTGGTTGATGATGTTGGCAGCCTGGACCACGGCGTCGCGCGGGGCGATGGAACCGTTGGTCTCGATCTCGAGGACAAGGCGGTCGTAGTCGGTATGCTGGCCGACACGGCAAGCCTCAACGAGCTTGGCGCAACGGGACACCGGCGAGTACAGCGAGTCGACGTGGATCACACCGATGGGATCGTTGTCACGCTTGTTAGCCTCGCCAGACACATAGCCGCGGCCATAGCCGATGCGCATGCTCATGGTGAGATGGCCACCCTCGGTGAGCGTAGCAATGTGCTGCTCGGGGTTGACCAGCTCAAACTCGGACGGAATAAAGAAGTCCGCACCGGTGACCTCGCAGGGGCCGTCAACCGAGATGGTTGCGGTCGCCTCGTCGGTCGTGCCGAGAGCCCTGAAGACAAGACCCTTGACATTCAGGACGATGTCGGTGACATCCTCGACCATGTTAGGGATGGTCATGAACTCGTGCTGCGCACCATCGATCTGAATGGCCTCGACGGCGGCACCCTCGAGCGAGGACAGAAGAACACGACGAAGCGAGTTACCAAGCGTATCGCCGTAGCCACGCTCGAGCGGCTCGACGGAGACACGAGCAGAGGTCTCGTTGATCTCTTCGACCTGAACCTGAGGCCTAATGAATTCTGACATGTATTACCTCCAGCCTCAGCAGCCCGGATGGACTACTTAGAGTAGAGCTCGACGATGAGCTGCTCGTTGATATCACCGCTGATCTGCTCACGCGTCGGCAGAGCGAGCACGTTACCAGACAGCTTCTCGATATCGACCTCGAGCCAGCCAGGGACCTCAAAGCGCTCGGAGGAAATCAGGGCCTCCTTGATGGGGAGGAGGTCACGGAACTTCTCGCCGACAGCGACGACGTCGCCGGCCTTGACGCGGTAGGACGGGATGTCAACGCGCTTGCCGTTCACGGTGAAGTGACCATGACGGACGGACTGACGAGCCTCTTTGCGGGTGCGGGCGAAGCCAAGACGGAAGACGACGTTGTCGAGGCGAGACTCAAGGATGATCATGAGGTTCTCACCGGTGACGCCGTTCATCTTACGGGCCTTGTTGAAGTAGCCGTGGAACTGCTTCTCCAGAACGCCATAAATGAACTTGACCTTCTGCTTCTCACGCAGCTGCATGCCGTACTCAGATTCCTTGCGACGGCGCTTGGGCTGACGGATAGATTCCTTCTTGCTGCTGTAACCGAGCTCAGCGGGATCGATCCCGAGCTGACGGCAGCGCTTAAGAACAGGAGTCCTGTCGATTGCCATATTGATACGATCCTTTCAGTTACACGCGGCGACGCTTCTTGGGGCGGCAGCCGTTGTGCGGAATGGGGGTCTTGTCCTGGATGCTCGAGACCTCGAGGCCAGCAGCCTGGAGGGAGCGGATGGCGGTCTCACGACCGGAGCCGGGGCCCTTGACGAAGACGGAAACCTTCTTCATACCGTGCTCCATGGCCTGCTTGGCAGCAGCCTCGGCAGCCATCTGGGCAGCGAACGGCGTGGACTTACGGGAGCCCTTGAAGCCCACCTGGCCAGCCGACTTCCAGGAAATGACGTTGCCCTGGGGATCGGTGATCGAAACGATCGTGTTGTTGAACGTAGAACGAATGTGAGCCTGGCCCACGGAAATGTTCTTACGGTCCGCGCGCTTCAGACGGGCAGCGCGAACGTTCTTCTTAGCAGTAGCCATCTATCTAGCGCTCCTTATTTCTTCTTCTTAGCACCGATCTGACGCTTCGGGCCCTTGCGGGTACGAGCGTTAGTGTGGGTGCGCTGGCCGCGGACCGGGAGGCCCTTGCGGTGACGAAGGCCGCGGTTGCAGCCGATGTCCATAAGGCGCTTGACGTTCTGGTTGCGCTCACGGCGGAGGTCGCCCTCAACCATGATCTGATTCTTATCGATATAATCGCGGATGGCGTTAACCTCATCCTCGGTGAGGTCCTTAACGCGCGTATCCACGTTAACGTTGCACTCGACGCAAATCTTCGTCGCAGTGGTGCGGCCGATGCCGTAAATGTAGGTCAGACCGATCTCAACGCGCTTCTCACGCGGGAGGTCGACACCATTAATACGGGCCAACGTAGTCTCCTCTCTTAACCCTGACGCTGCTTATGACGGGGGTTCTCGCAAATGACGAGGACCTTGCCATGGCGCCTAATGATTTTGCACTTATCGCACATCTTCTTGACCGAAGGACGTACCTTCATCGTTCTTCCTTTCGGTAGCGCTCAAACTACTTCCCTACTATCTACTCGCCCAGCCGCAGGCGTTTAAAACTATGGCTGGTCTTCACACGCAAACCGACCGTAGGTTGAGCTAAGCCTGCAGTCGGAAAAGAGCGTGTATGCGTGTCGCTATTTATAGCGATAGGTGATGCGACCGCGGGTCAGGTCGTACGGGGAAAGCTCCACGACAACCCTGTCACCGGGGAGAATGCGGATGTAATTCATTCGGATCTTGCCGGAAATGTTGCACAGAACCGAATGACCGTTCTCGAGCTCGACCTTAAACATGGCGTTGGGCAGCGGCTCCTTTACCGTACCCTCGAGCTCAATTGCGTCTTCCTTCTTCACAAGCAATCATCTTTCTCTAGAAAACGACAGCGATTGAGTATTCTACAATACGCATGCACGTATCGTAATATCTTCGTAATGGCTCCACAACTACGTGGAACTTGTTACATTTCTCCGCCCTGCAAGGGACACCAAGCACCTTGGGCATCGGTGGTAAGAATCACCGGACCGTCATTGGTAATGGCGACGGTGTTCTCGTAGTGCGCGGCGGGCAGGTGATCGTTGGTCGTAACGATCCAACAATCGGAGCCCGTGCTCACATGATTGGAACCCATCGTAACCATCGGCTCGATGGCGATAACCATACCAGCCTGAAGGCGAACGCCTCTCCCCTTCTTTCCATAATTTGGAACGTTGGGGTCCTCGTGCATCACGCGGCCGATACCATGCCCCACGTAATCGCGAAGCACGCCGTAACCGTGAGACTCGGCGAGGGACTGAACGGCATAGCCGACGTCCCCGATATGGTTACCGGGAACAGCCTGCTCGATGGCAGCCTTTAGGCAATCGCGCGTAACCTCGCACAGGGCCTTGGCCTCGGGCGAGGGGGTGCCGACGAAAAACGTCCAGGCGTTATCGCCAACCCAACCGTCAACGACAGCTCCCGTATCGATGGAGATGATATCGCCATCGCGCAGAATCATGTCGGGGTTGGGAATACCGTGGACCACGGCATCGTTGATCGATGCGCAAATGGTCCCCGGGAACCCGCCGTAACCCTTAAAGGCAGGGGTGCCGCCATGCATGCGGATAATCTGCTCCGCAAGCTGATCGAGTTCGAAGGTCGACACGCCGGGGCGAACCATGGCTCCAACGTGGCGGAGCGCCATCTTAGATAGCGCTCCTGCCTTCTTCATCTGCTCAATTTGCGTTGCAGACTTAATCTTGATCATAGACCGAGAGCCTCTTTGACATCCCCGTACACGGTCTCGCGAGCCTGGTCACCGTTGACCGACTTGAGCAGACCCTGGCCACGATAGTAGTCGACGAGCGGGCTCGTGGACTTCTCGTAGACGTCGAGACGGTTCTTGATGGTCTCGGGCTTGTCGTCGTCGCGCTGATACATCTCGCCGCCGCACTTGGGGCAGGTGGCATCGGCAGCGGTGCCGGTGTAACCGCAGGCGCGGCAGGTGCGACGCGAAGACAGACGATCGATGATGACCTCGGGGGCCACATCGACCAGAAGGGCGCAGTCAATCTCGCGACCCATGGCGGAGAGCTCGGAATCGAGCGTCACGGCCTGGGCGGTGTTGCGCGGGAAACCATCGAGGATGAAGCCCTGCTGGGCGTCATCGGCGGCAAGGCGCTCCTTGACAAGGTCGATCACGAGCTGGTCGGGAACGAGCTCGCCAGCGTCCATGTACTTCTTAGCCTGAATACCAAGCTCGGTGCCACCCTTGACGGCAGCACGCAGCAGGTCGCCCGTGGAAATGTGAGCGACGCCAAACTCGGCGACGAGCTCCTGTGCGACGGTGCCCTTACCGGCACCCGGAGCTCCGAGCAATACGAGGTTCATGAGCAATCCTCCTCTAGCCTATTTAAAGAATCCATCGTAATCATACATCTTGATCTGGCCTTCGAGCTTATCGACCGTGTCGAGCACGACGCCGACCATGATGAGGATGGACGTGCCACCAAATGCCTGGATCAGATGGTTACCCGTGAAGGAGAAGATGATCGAAGGCACGATGGCGATAAGCGCCAAAAAGACAGCGCTGGGAAGCGTGATCTTATTGAGCGCGTTCTTGATGTAGGCCGCGGTAGCCCTACCCGGACGGACGCCCGGAATAAAGCCGCCCTGCTTCTTAAGGTTGTCGGCCGTGTCATCGGGGTTGAACACCATGGAGGTGTAGAAGTACGCGAAGAACACGATGAGGACAACGTTAAGCACCCAGTTGAGCCAACCGGTCGAAAGCGCAGAGGCAACTGCCTGAATCCAGCCGATGCCGGGGAAGAACACGGCAATCTGAGCCGGGAAGTACAGCAGCGCCGAAGCGAAGATGATCGGCACGACGCCAGCGGTGTTGACCTTGATGGGCAGGTAGGTGGTCTGGCCACCCATCATGCGACGGCCCACGACGCGCTTGGCGTAGGAGACCGGAATGCGGCGCTGGCCGCGCTCAAGGAAAACGATCAGCGGGATGACCAGCAGGATGATGGCGCAGATGATCACCATGGTGATGATGCCACCGGCATTGCCCTCGGTGCTGGAGAAGATCGCCTGCGGCAGACCGGCCATGATGTTCGCAAAGATGATCAGCGACATGCCATTGCCGATACCGCGCTGGGTGATGAGCTCACCAATCCACATGATCAGCATGGCGCCCGCGGTGAGCGTGCCGACGATCATGAGGTCAAAGATGATCTCGGGAGCGCCGGCGCCAGTAAAGCTGATGCCGAAGCTCTTAAAGAGGAAGAGGTAACCCACGGAGTTGAGGATTGCCAGAGCCAGGGTGAGGTAACGCGAATACTGCGTAATCTTGGTCTGACCGACCTCGCCCTCGCGGGCAAGCTCATGCAGGGAAGGCACAACGGCCTGGAGCATCTGGAGGATGATCGAGCTGGTGATGTAAGGCATGATGCCCAGGGAGAACACCGAAACATAGCTCAACGCGCCACCAGAGAAAAGATTCAGGAGGGCCATAGCACCTGCGGCGACCGGATTGTTATCGGTCGAGAAAAGGCCCAGCATCCCCTGGAAGGGAATGCCGGGCACAGGAACGTGCGCACCAATGCGGTACACGACGAGCATAGCTATGGTAAAAAGAATCTTTTCGCGCAATTCTTTGATGCGGAAAGCATTCTTAAGACCATTTAGCACGGCAGCTCGACCTTTCCGCCGGCGGCCTCGATCTTGGCCTGCGCAGAAGCGCTGACCTTGTCGACCTTGACCGTGAACTTCTTGGTGAGCTCACCATTGCCGAGCACCTTGACGGGCTCGAACTCGCTCTTGGTGATGCGAGCGGCCTTAAGAGCGGCACCGTCGATCACAGCGCCGTCCTCGAACTTGCGCTCGAGGCGCTCAACGTTAACAGCGGTGTACTCGATACGACGGGGGTTGCGGAAGCCCGGAAGCTTGGGCAGGCGCATAGCCAGCGGAGTCTGGCCACCCTCGAAGCCGGCACCCTTGGTGCCGCCAGAGCGGGAACCCTGGCCCTTCTGACCGCGGCCAGAAGTGGTGCCGTGACCCGAAGAATTGCCACGGCCGACGCGCTTGCGGTTCTTGGTGGAACCGGGCGCGGGAGTAAGATCGTGAAGCTGCATTTGCTACTCCTCTACAATCTCGACAAGGTGCTTGACCTTGAAGATCATGCCGCGGACGGACTCGTTGTCAGCAATCTCGCGAACCTCGCGGATCCTGTGGAGACCGAGGGCACGGACAGTACGGACCTGGTCCTGCTTGCAACCATTGGTGCTGCGGACCTGCTTGATCTTGATGGTGTCAGCCATGCTTAGTTCTCCTTACCGACGAACATCTCGGAGACCGTCAGGCCACGGCGAGCCGCGACGTCCTCAGGGCTGGAGAGCTCCTTGAGGCCCTCGACGGCAGCCTTAATGATGTTGAGGCCGTTGTCGGTACCGAGGGACTTGGACAGGACGTTCTTGATGCCAGCAAGCTCGAAGAGGGGACGCACAGCGCCGCCGGCGATAACGCCGGTACCCTCGACAGCGGGCTTGATGATGATGCGGCCGGCACCAAAGTGGCCGAGAACCTCGTGCGGAATGGTGCCCTGATCGGTCACCGGCACGTGGAACATGTTCTTCTTGGCATCGAGAGACGCCTTGGAGATGGCCATGGGCACCTCAGCGGACTTGCCCATGCCAACGCCGACGTTGCCCTTGCCGTCGCCAACGACGACGAGAGCGACGAGGCTCATGCGACGACCGCCCTTGACGGTCTTCGACACGCGGTTGATGTAAACGACGCGCTCCTCGAACTCGGAGGCCTCGCGCTGCTGCTTCTGATTACGAGCCATGTGCTACATACCTCCTAGAACTCGAGACCGGCGGCACGAGCACCGTCGGCGAGGGCCTTGACGCGGCCATGGTAGATACGGCCACCACGATCGAAAGCGACCTTGGTGATGCCGGCCTCGATGGCACGCTTGCCAACGAGCTGACCGACCTTCTCCGCGGCCTCCTTGTTCGAGGTGTGGGTGCCCTTGAACTCGGCCTCGAGGGTCGAGGCGGAGACGAGCGTCAGGCTGGAGCCCTTGCTGTCGTCGATGATCTGGGCATAGATGTTGGCGTTAGTACGGGTCACGCGAAGACGCGGACGCTCGGCGGTACCCGAGACCTTGCCGCGAACACGACGCTGACGACGCTTGAGGCCTTCCAGCTTCGCCTTATGCTTGTTCATACGTAAACTCCTAAAAAGGTTGATCTTGCCAGCACCTAACGGGGTGCTGGTCTTATGCGAGTGAGTCGGTTACGACTACTTGGCGGCCTTACCCAGCTTGCGGCGGATGTGCTCGCCAACGTAGTGGATACCCTTGCCCTTGTAAGGCTCGGGAGGACGATGGCCGCGGATCTCAGCGGCGATCTGACCGACCTGCTGCTTGTTGATACCCTTGACGTTCACGTGGGTGTTGTCGGGAACCTCGAAGGTGATGCCCTCGGGAGCCTCGACGATCACGGGGTGCGAGAAGCCCAGGGAGAACTCGAGGTTCTTGCCCTTCTGCTGCACGCGGTAACCGACGCCGGCGAGCTCGAGCTTCTTCTCGAAGCCCTCGGAAACGCCAACAACCATGTTGTGGATGAGGGCACGGGTGAGGCCGTGGCGGGCACGGGTCTCACGCTCGTCGTCGGGACGGGAAACGGTGAGGACGTTGTCCTCGACGTTGATGGTGAGCTTCTCAAAAACATCGAGCTCGAGCTGGCCCTTGGGGCCCTTGACGACAACGTTGTTGCCGTTGACTGCCACTTCGACTCCGGCGGGAATCTGGACAGGCTTATTACCGATACGAGACACGGTGATCTCCTTTCCTTCTACCTACCGACCGAATTACCAGACGTAAGCGATGATCTCGCCGCCGACGTTGTGCTTGCGAGCATCGCGGTCGGTCATAACGCCATGGCTGGTGGAAATAATGGCGGTACCAAGGCCACCACGGACGCGGGGCATGTCGGCAACGCCGGTGTACTTACGCAGGCCCGGCTTGGAAATGCGGCGGATGCCGTTGATGACCTTAGCCTTCTTGGGACCATACTTAAGCGTGATGTGCAGAGTCTTCTGGGGAACGGTGTCCTCGACATCGTAGCCCTCGATGTAGCCCTCCTCGTGCAGAACACGAGCGATCTCGACGAGCTTCTTGCTGCTCGGCATGGAGACCGTGGCCTTGTTCACAGAGTTAGCGTTACGGATGCGCGTAAGCATATCTGCGATCGGGTCTGTAAGGTTCATACAGATTCTCCTTCGTTCTTGATGAACACGTGCTCTTGGTTCTTCGCCGCCCTTAACGGCAAAGCCTTTTTAGCGCGTTTTCCCTGTTCCAAACTGATGCTTGAAACGCTGGTAGTGACTTACCAGCTGGCCTTCTTAACGCCGGGAAGCTCGCCCTTGAGTGCAAGCTCGCGGAAGCAGACACGGCACAGGCCGAACTTGCGGTACACAGAGTGCGGACGGCCGCAGCGCTGGCAGCGCGTGTACTCACGAGTAGAGAACTTCTGCTTGCGATTGCACTTGACGATCATCGATGTCTTAGCCACTTATATCCTCCTCACATAGAGTATTGTTCGCCCCAAGCGCCGCCCCCTTGTGGGAACGGCGCTTATAGGGCAGGTGAACCTATTTCTTGAACGGGAAACCGAAGGCGTCCAGAAGGGCCTTGGCCTCCTCATCGGTGTTGGCGGTGGTCACGAAAGTGATGTCCATACCACGCTGGTGATCGACGGAGTCGAAGTCGATCTCGGGGAAGATGAGCTGCTCGGTGACGCCCATGGAGAAGTTACCACGGCCGTCGAAGCTCTTGGCGGAGATGCCGCGGAAGTCGCGGATACGGGGGATCGCGACGGAGGTCAGACGATCGAAGAACTCCCACATACGGTCGCCACGCAGGGTAACCTTGCAGCCGATCGGCATACCAGCGCGCAGGCGGAAGGTAGCGATGGACTTGCGGGCACGGGTGATCATCGGCTGCTGGCCGGTGATGGCGCGCAGGTCGCGCACGGCACCGTCGATGGCCTTGGAATCGGTAGCGGCCTCGCCGACACCCATGTTCACGACGATCTTCTCAAACTTGGGGATCATCATGACGTTCTCGTACTGAAACTTGTCCTGAAGCTGCTGCTTGACCTCGTTGTTGTACTTGGTCTTCAGACGCGGCACATACTTCTCTTCTGCCATTGTTCACTCCTTCTTGGGGTTTTAAGCACGGGGCGTGGCCACGATGGGTTGTCCTCGTGCCTCCTGGCTGCATCCGCGCCGCTCATGGCATTTTGCGGTTTGGACTCGACGCAGCAGGAGCCGACAAAACAATCGGTACTATACGCGCATCGGGAGCGTATTTCCAGAAAAACCTCGTCTGCCTGCACAACTCCACAACTCCCCCGCACAAATGGATCCCAAAAAGCAGTTGCGGTGAAATAGGGACTGTTGGGCGGCCTAACAGGCTTAAACAATCCGTATTTCACCGCAACTTAATTGGTGGGGATGCGATTAGCGCTTGCGGGGGACGAGTTTGGTGCGGCGCAGGTTGATCATCTCGGCGGCGATGGAGATGGCGATCTCCTCGGGGTCCTCGGCCTCGATGGCAACGCCGATCGGAAGGTGCAGCCCGTCGATCTGGTCCTGCGTGAAGCCCTCCTGCTCCAGGCGAGCGCGCACAAAGGCCGTCTTGCGGCGCGAACCCAGACAGCCCAGGTAGGCAGGCTTGGCACGCATGGCCTGAATCACCACGTCGATATCGGACTTGTGACCCGCCGTGGCGACGACCACCAAGTCGCGCGGACCGATGGGACACAGCTCGCTCAGGTTCTTGTAATCGACCAGGCGACGATCGTAGACACCGGGCACCCATTCGGGCGTCAACGTGCCGGGGCGGTCATCGCAGGCCACGACGGCAAAGCCCGCCGCCGTGAGCACGCGCGCCGTCGCGGCGCCCACGTGTCCGCAGCCAAAGATGTAGGTCAGGCCCTCGGGGCAGAGCGTCTCGACGTGCGCCGCGGGAATCTCGGAGGCGGCGTTAGTGTAGGTGACGTTACTCCCCTCCTCCACCAGTGAAAGCCCGGGGCAGCCCGCAATGGTATGGCGCGATGCCTCGCCATGGTACTCGGCCACATCGCCCTCGAGCGCGCTCGCGATAAACGGTTCAAAGTCGATGACGAAGTCGCCGATGCGCCGATAGACCAAGACGTCGGCAATTTCCTGGAACAACGGTGCCTGAGTCGCATCCAGATGTAGGTAGCACAGGCAGATGGCTCCGCCGCAGATCATGCCGGTATCGGAGTTCTCGCCGCCCATGGTGTAGCGGACCAGACGCGACTGTCCCGCGCTCAGGAGTTCGCGCGCCTCGTCCAGCGCAAAGAGCTCGATCTTGCCGCCGCCGATGGTGCCCGCCTGGCTACCGTCGGCAAAGACGGCCATCCAGGCGCCCACGCCGCGCGGCGACGACCCCGCCGTGCCGGCTACGACCACGAGCTCGCACGTCTCGCCAGCACGCAGGGCGACAAGCGCCGCATTCACAACATCGAGCTTTTCCATTGCCGCCTTCTATCCTCTAAAGATATCGGTGAGCATAGCGAGTGCCTCGAGCACGCCGCCGCCGACCGACGTCGCCTTGTCCGAAATGTAGTTGATATAGCTGGCATCGCCACGCGGATCGACATCGGCGCATTTAAAGCCCTCAGTCACCTGCACGCCGTTCGCCAAAAGCCCGCGCAGGCAGCCATCGATCTGCGTGCACATGGGCGTATCGTCCGCGTAGCCAATCACGTCTCCGGCGCTCACGATGTCGCCGATTGCGCGGTCGGACCGAAACACGCCGGCGGCGGGGCTGTGGATAACACGCTCTTTGCCATATCCGGCGATGACGCCCGGCACGCCCGTGTTGGGCTGGGGCGAACCTTGGGTAATGACACGGCCCAGGAAATGCCCACGCATGGTTTCGATCACGGCGTCGCAGTCAACCGGCGCGGTGAAGCCCGGCCCCACGGCGATGACGGCAGGAGCCATGTCGCGCGTGGTACCCAGATTGCGCTTGGCCAGAATTGCGTCGACCACAGCCGCGGGCTTCAGTTCGTCGAGCATCTGTGCCTGGGGGTCCACCACCACGGCGACATCCCCCGCCTCGGTAATCTCAAGCGCCTCGGCCGACGTCTGCGCCAAGCGGGCGCGAATGCCCTCGACCTCGACCTCGCCCAGGCGAATGGCCTCGCAAAAACTGATTGTGCGACGGATGCACGTGGGAACCGCGATATCGGCCATGACAACCGACACGCCGGCGCGTACCAAACGGGCAGCGACACCCGTGGCGATATCGCCGGCGCCGCGAACATAAACGAGCATTCCCGGGGCACCTCCCTGTGCTACGGTTTGAGCAGAGCAAAAGCGGTTCGACCGCTACTCTGATGATTATTTATTATCACAGTATTATACGGCGGTGAACAGATGGAAACGGTTAGCGGCAGCCTTGCCTCGGCGCTCAGGATCGAGCCGGGCATTACCGCGATTATCGGCAGCGGCGGCAAGTCGACGTTGCTGAAAACGCTGGGTCTCGAGCTCATGCGCGCCGGCGGCGGGGTGCTCCTCTGCACCACCACGCACATGTTTCCCGTCGCCGGCGTCCCGTGGGACGGGTCGAATCGTCGCCTGGGTGCCGCACCTTGGAAGCCGGGTGCCGCGCATGTTCCCGGCTGCACCTGTGAGGCGTGCGCGGGACTTGCCCGCGGGAGTATTTGCCAGGCGGGTGTCTTAGACCCGGAAACAGGCAAGCTCTCCGCACCCGCCGAGCCACTCAACGAGCTGGCACAGCGCTTTGACTACGTGTTGGCCGAGGCGGACGGCAGCAAGCGGCTCCCGCTCAAGGCGCACGCCCCGTGGGAGCCGGTAATTCCCTCTGGCACGGCCAACATCGTCTGGATCGTCGGCGCCTCGGGATTCGGCAAGCCCGTCGCCGAGGTTGTCCACCGCCCCGAGCTCTTCTGCGAGCGCTGCGGCTGCGAGCCCACCGATACCGCCACGCCCGAGCGCGTCGCCCAAGTGCTCAATGCCGAGATGCAGGCGCTGAAACTCAATACCGCACGCGTCATGCTCAACCAAGTCGACACGCTCAGCGACCCCACAATGGCCGACCGCTTCGAGGCAGCTCTCGACCGCCCCATCGTCGCCACCATCCTCCAGGGGTAGCTAATTTGGCGTCGTCCCCGTTAGCGGGGCACGTAGCGGCCAGGTTGGGCTCCGGTGGGCTCGCCGTCGCGTGCCGCCAGCACGCCGTTCACAAACACGGCCTTGGCGCGGCCATGCGCCTCAAAGCCCTCGAGCGGCGTGTAGTCCACGGCCTGATGCTGCGTCGTGGCATTGATCGTCCAGCGCGCCTTGGGATCCCACACGCACACGTCGGCATCGGCGCCCTCGGCAAGACAGCCCTTGCGCGGATACATGCCAAAGACGCGCGCCGGGTTCTCGCTCATCAAGCGGCACAGATCCTCGGGTCCCAGCTGGCCCTCAAAGCTCGTGGCAATCGCGACGGGACGATGCTCCACGCCGGGCCCGCCGTTGGGAATCGCGCGGAAATCATCGCGTCCGCGGTCCTTTTGCCCGTGCAGGTTAAAGCTGCAATGATCGGTCGCAATAGTATCGATCTCGCCGGCCACAAGCGCCTCGCGCAGCGCGGCACGGTCGCCGGCATGGCGCAGTGGCGGGCTCATCACATACTTGGCACCCGCAAAGCCGTCCTCGCCCTGCTCCAAGTAGCAAGTATCGTCGAGCATCAGATACTGGGGGCAGGTCTCGACATAGATGTTCTTCTGCCCGCGCGCTTTGGCCGCACGAATGGCCTCGAGCCCCAGCTTGGTCGAAAGGTGCACCACATTGACTGGAGCGTCCCCGGCTAAGTGCGCCAGATACAGCAGACGACTCACGGCCTCGGCCTCGCACACGTCCGGACGGCTGAGTGCATGCCCCTCGGGCCCATGAATCCCCTGCTCGTACACGCGCTTCTGCAGTTCATTCACCAGCGTACCGTTCTCGCAATGCACGCAGAGCATGCCGCCCACGCGCTTGAGTTCCTCCAGCACCTCGAGCGTCTCGGCGTCGTTCAGGCGCAGGTGGTCATAGGCAAAGTAGGTCTTAAACGACGACACGCCCGCCTCGCGCATAGCCGAAAGATCGGCGCGGTTGCGCTCATTCCACTCGGCGAGTGCCATATGAAACGCGTAGTTGGCCGTGCAGGTTCCGTCGGCGCGATGATGCCACTCGGCAAGGGCATCGGGCATGGTCACGCCGCGATCGGCCGTCGCGTAGTCCACGATGGTCGTCGTACCGCCGCAGGCAGCCGCACGCGTACCGGTCTCAAAGCTATCGGCCGTCCAATCCATGCCAGTCCAGCACTGCATGTGCGTGTGGCCGTCGATAAAGCCGGGGAACACCCAACAGTCGGTGGCGTCCTGGACGGTATCGCCCTCGCCCGGCTCGATTGCCGCGGCAATCCGCACAATCTTATCGCCCTCCATGGCAAGATCGGCGCGGCGAAGCCCCTGGGGCGTCACGAGCGCGCCGTTTTTGATGATGATCATAATTGCTCCTTATTGATTGATGCAGTTGGCCACGCGATCAAAATACGAGCAGGCGGCGATATGCTCCGTTATGCGTTGCTGTCCCTTGGCGGTATCGACGTCCCACAGCTCGTAGGCACGCGCCTCGACCAGCACCACGTCGGTACGGTCCTTGAGGATCGAACCGCCGCCGTCCTTGCCCTCAAGACACATGAGTGCATCGAACAGTTCCGCCGGAAAGATCACCGGGCTCGAAGGCCCACCGTTGCACGCAAGACGCACCGGATGTTTGCGGCCACGCTCGTCAAACGCGCGAACCATGGCCTCAAAAGAATCCGAACTCACGAGCGGCTGGTCGCCCGGCAAAAAGAGGCAACCTTTCCAGTTGCGTTCGACTCCCCACGAAAGGCCCGCACGGACGCTTTCGCTGCGCAGCTCGCCATCGTGCAGCACACACGGGCAATGCTTGTCCTCGCAAATCTGGGCGACCTCGGGCCAACGCGTCGAAACCACGACGTCAAAGCCCCGGGGAACCGAATCGATGGTCCGGGCAATCAGCGGCTCACCATAGATATCGGCGAGCATCTTGTTGGAGCCAAACCGCTTGCCCTCGCCCGAAGCCATAATGACGCATCCAAGTTTCATGGCGATACCTCCCCTGAAACCATCGTACCCATAACTCGCGCCGCGGGCATCCACATCGAAAGCGCTTATCCCGCACGCCCGCGATGCAAAAAAGGGGCACCCCGCCGGTTGGCAGAGCGCCCCCTTTACATGGCTTACCTCAACCCGGCTTTAGGCCTGGAGCCAACGGGCGGTGTTACGCTCGTCGAGGGCCTTGAGGGTAGCGGCGGGATCGGCAACCTTCTGCAGGAACATCATGGCAGCGATGGCGTACGGCTTGTAGCTGGCCTCCTTGTACATGCCCACGCGGTGCATGTCGAAGACGTCGGCGTTAACCTCGCCGTGCTCGCAGGAGACACCGGAGATGTCGGCGGGCAGCGGGTGCATAAAGATGGTGTCCTGGCCGTTGGCGGTCTTCTCCATGAGTTCGGTCGTGGAGCACCAGTCCTGATGGGTGGCGTTCTGGGCGAGCAGCTCCTTCTCGAGCGCAGCGATGCCGGCGTCATCGCCCTTGGCGTACAGGTTGGTACGCTTCTCCATGGCGGCAAACGGAGCCCAGCTCTTGGGGATCACGATGTCGGCGCCCTCGAAGGCCTCGGCCATGGTGTTGGCCTGCTTAAAGGTGGTGCCGGACTCGGCGGCATAGCCCTTGGCGCGCTCGACGACCTCGGGCATGAGGTCATAGCCCTCGGGGTGAGCCAGGGTGACGTCCATGCCAAAGCGGGGCAGCAGGCTGATCAGCGACTGCGGGCAGGACAGCGGCTTGCCGTAAGAGGGCGAATAGGCCCAGGTGACGGCAACCTTCTTGCCCTTGAGGTTCTCGAGGCCACCAAACTCGTTGATGAGGTAGAGCATGTCTGCAGAGGACTGCGTGGGGTGGTCGGAATCGGACTGCAGGGAGATGAGCGTGGGGCGGTGATCCAGGACGCCATCCTCGTAGGCCTGCTGGACAGACTCGGAGACCTCGGCCATGTAGGCGTCGCCCTTGCCGATGTACATGTCATCGCGGATGCCGATGACGTCGGCCATGAAGGAGATCATGGTAGCGGTCTCGCGGACGGTCTCGCCGTGAGCGATCTGGGACTTCTTCTCGTCCAGGTCCTGCAGCTCAAGGCCGAGCAGGTTGGCAGCCTTAGAGAAGGAGAAGCGCGTACGGGTGGAGTTGTCGCGGAACAGGGAGACGGCCAGGCCCGAGTCGAAGATCTTGGACGAGACGTTGTTCTCGCGCAGCTCGCGCAGGGCGTCGGCGACGATGTAGAGAGCCTTGAGCTCATCGGTGGTCTTGTCCCAAGTGTGCAGGAAGTCGCTGCCGTACATACCCTTAAAATCGAGGCCGTTCAGCTGCTCGACGAGCTCGGTAAACTTAGCGTCCATGGAAATGTCCTTTCTAAAGATGAAACGATCGCAATGAGTAGATGTGCTCCGGCATGCGCGTGTGGCCAGAACATGCAGAACACCATGACGAGGACCCGCCACCGTTGAGGAAGCATGGGAGATAACGACCGCGGGCCCCAAGTCAACAGGGTGTGCCGGGGACACGAGCGGCCCCCGGCTCAACAAAATCGAGGAATGGGACTAATCGATCTTGTTGTTGGTCAGACCGGCGCGGAACACGGTGGCGTCGCCATCGGCCTGGCTCGGATCGTAGAGGTTCAGGGCAGCCACGTACATGGCGGCAGCGGTGACCAGGTCGTCCTTGTAGGTGACCTCGTTGGGAGCGTGAGCCTGAGACTCGGCACCCGGGCCAAAGCCCACGCAGGGAATGCCGTAGCGGCCCTGGATGGAGACGCAGTTCGTGGAGAAGGTCCACTTGTCGCACAGCGGGCGACCGGTGCGCTTGTCCATGCTGGGCTCGCAGCCGATGCGCTCGTCACCGAACATGGCCTTGTGGGCGTCGACGAGGGCCTTGACGTGCGGAGCGGTCTCCTTGTTGATCCACGTGGGGAAGTAAGCCTCGGTCTCGTAGACCTCGCCGGTCCAGGACGGACGGTCGTACATGTACATGGAGACCTTCACGTCGTCGCCGTACTTCTTGGCGGCCGGCAGGTTGCGGATCTCGTCCAGGCAGGACTCCCAGGTCTCACCGGCGGTCATACGACGGTCGATGGAGATGGCGCAGGAGTCAGCGACAGCGCAACGGCTGGGGCTGGTGTAGAAGATCTGGCTGACGGTGCAGGTGCCGCGGCCCAGGAAGCGGGCATCCTCGAAGTGCTCGGGGTTGTACTTGGGGTCGAGCATCTTGACGAGACCCTTGATGTCGGTCGACTCGTCGCAGCCGTTGTTGTTGAGGGCGCGGACGTCGGCGATGATGTCGGCCATCTTGTAAATGGCGTTGTCGCCGCGGTCGGGAGCGGAGCCGTGGCAGGAGGTGCCGTGAACGTCGACGCGGATCTCCATGCGGCCGCGGTGACCGCGGTAGATGCCGCCGTCGGTGGGCTCGGTGGAAATGACGAACTCGGGCTTAATGCCGTCCTTGTTGTAGATGTACTGCCAGCACATGCCGTCGCAGTCCTCTTCCTGGACGGTGCCGACGACCATGATCTTGTAGCCCTCGGGGATGAGGCCCATGTCCTTCATCATCTTGGCAGCGTAGGTAGCAGAAGCCATGCCGCCCTCCTGGTCGGAGCCGCCGCGGCCGTAGATGATCTCGTCGGTCTCGTAGCCCTCATAGGGATCGGCGTCCCAGTTCTCGATGTTGCCGATGCCGACGGTGTCGATATGGGAGTCGATGGCGATGATCTTGTCGCCCTCGCCCATAAAGCCCATGACGTTGCCCAGGCCGTCGACCTTGACCTCGTCATAGCCAAGGTTCTCCATCTCGGCCTTGATGCAGGCAACAACCTCACCCTCCTCGCAGGACTCAGAGGGGTGGGAGATCATAGCGCGCAGGAAGCGAGTCATATCAGCACGGTGAGACTCGGCAGCGTTTTTAATTGCCTCAAAATCGAGTTCCTTAGTCATAACAGTTAGCCTTTCTACAAGGGTTTACCTACAGGTATATATTTCAGATAGATCACTTGTGCCAAGCAGCGTGAGGTCGAGCACCCCACAAGCAAGTAACCATAGGAGGTAACCATAGGAGGCGGACGGAGGACTTTGCTCCGTCGCGAGTTCCGCACGAGCCGGAGAGCACTTAATGTGCTCTCCGTGCGAGCAGGACTGTCCGAGCAGGGAGTGAAGTCCTCCGGCTGCCTCCGAACAGGTCAGACCTGCTAGCAGGTGGGGTACTCGCCCTCCCAGACGATGCGACGGTACTGATCCGGATCGGTGTCGCCCTCGGTGGAGAAGCAGAGCACGGAGCTCGTCTTGTCTAGACCGATGAGTTCCTTGAGCTCGGCGTACTCGGGATCGAGCATGAGGGTCTCGACCAGGCCGGTGGTCACAGCGCCGGACTCGCCGGAGATGACGCGCGGGTCGCCCTTCTCGGGAGCGCCCAGGGTGCGCATGCCGCGAGCGGTGACCCAGTCGGGGCAGGACACGAAGGCGGTGGCGTGGTTGCGCAGGATATCCCAGCCCAGGATGTTGGGCTCGCCGCAGCACAGACCGGCCATGATGGAGGGCATGTCACCGTCCACGATGCGCGGATCGCCGTCGCCGGCGGCAGCGCCCTTGTACAGGCAGGCGGCAGGCGCGCACTCAACCACGACGAAGGTGGGCGGGTTATCGGGATACAGGTTGGTGAAGTAGCCCACCACGGCGCCGGCGAGCGAACCCACGCCAGCCTGGACAAACACGTGGGTCGGGCGGTTGATGGCCATCTCGCGCAGCTGCTCGGCAGCCTCGGAAGCCATGGTGCCGTAGCCCTCCATGATCCAAGACGGGATCTTCTCGTAGCCCTCCCAGGCGGTGTCCTGAACGATGACGCCGCGCTCGCAGGCGTCGGCCTCGGCGGCGGCCATGCGCACGCACTCGTCGTAGTTGACCTCTTCGATGGTCACCGTGGCGCCCTCGGCGGCGATGTTATCAAAGCGGGGCTTGGTGGAACCCTTGGGCATGTGCACGACGGCCTTCTGGCCCAGCTTGTTGGCAGCCCATGCCACGCCGCGGCCATGGTTGCCGTCGGTGGCGGTAAAGAAGGTGGCCTGGCCAAAGTCCTTGGCAAGCTGATCGGAGGTCAGGTAATCGAAGGTGCACTCGGCGACGTCCTTGCCGGTCTCGTCGGCAATGTAGTTGGCCATGGCAAACGAACCGCCCAGGACCTTGAAGGCGTTGAGGCCAAAGCGATAGCTCTCGTCCTTAACGCACAGGTTGGACAGGCCCAGGCGCGCGGCCTGACCGTCCAGGCGGGCAAGCGGAGTGACGGTATATTGAGGGAACGACTGGTGGAAGGCGCGGGCCTTCTTCACGTGGTCGAGGCTCATGATTCCCAAGTGCTTGTCATCGCTCTTGGGCATCGTGTTGCCCGCCCACTGGATCTTATCGGCCATACGGTGAACTCCTTAAGTCCTCTCTTGCCGGCCCCCGCATACGCGTTTCAGCCCATTCCCATTCATGCGACTGAACTTTTATGTGGATGCCAAACAAAAAGTTTGTTAGCACTGTTCTATCACACTTTTTGCTTGGCAAACCTAACAAATTGTTTGTTGCCGTAATCGGTACCTTTTCGCCGACGAACGGTCACATAACGCAGTGACACTTTCGCTATTTGCGAACAGGTGTGGTTTATGGCACAGTGAACCCAAACTAATTTTTAGGAAGGCACCTATGACCCCCGCACAGATTGAGTTTTATAAGCGCCTTGCACACGGCCTGGCACTCCAATTTGGCCCCAACTGCGAAATCGTCGTCCACGATCTGGAGACCGAGGACGTGGACCACTCCATCGTAGTGATCGAAAACGGCCACGTCAGCGGGCGCAAACTGGGTGACGGCCCCAGCCATATTGTGTTTGAGTCCATGCACGAGGGCACCACCGACGTGCGCGACCGCGAGCCATACCTCACCAAAACCACCGATGGCAAGCTGCTCAAGTCCTCGACCATCTTTATCCGCAACGACGAGGGCAAGCCCGTCGGCATTTTGGGCATTAACTTTGACATTACGCTCATGAAGGCTTTTGAGCGCTCGCTCGATGCCTTTACCGGCACCGGCGCCACGGGCTACACCGAGCCCGAGCCCATTACCAAAAACATCGGCGACCTGCTCGAAGATCTGCTGCGCGAGTGCGAGCAATACGTGGGCAAGCCCGCAGCCCTTATGACCAAAGATGAGCGCATTCGCGCCATTGGCTACCTCGACCGTCGCGGCGCCTTCCTCATTTCCAAGTCGAGCGAGCGTGCCTGCGAGTTCTTTGGTATCTCTAAGTACAGCTTCTATAGCTACCTCAACGAGGCAAAGGCTGCCGCCGGCGACAAGTAGGCAACTCGGCCGGGTCACCTCTCCCCTTTTGGGCGTGAGTTCCAAAATGCACGAATCCAAGACTCGGCCGCGGAGCAAGTTCCATATAATCGATGAGATAGACAGTTCGAAAGGATGGAACAAGATGGGGTCGAGCAACGCATCACGCAACGGCCGCGGAGGCTTCGTTTCTGCCGCCAGGCATGCGAAACGCGCGTTTGACGAGGGCGAAGACGATCTGTTTGCGTTGAGCCTCGACGACGTGATGAGCGACCGCCCTTGGACCGCCGATGAACTCATGGGCGGTGGGGTTCGCTCGGCAGGCCCAAAGCCTACGTCGGCCGCTGCTCCCGCCCCGGCCACGACGCCCGCGCCGGCATCCGTGCCCGCAGATGACTTTGTCACCCGCCCCATCATGCAGGCGCCGCGCCAGGCCGCCCCTGCGCCCCGCCCCACCAGCGATCCGTCCGAGACGGCGGCGTTTCTTGCCGCGGCGACGCAGCGCCATGCGCCCAGCAGCACACCCGCGTATGCCACCCCGCATCAGCCGACATACGCGGCTCCCGAACCCCAGCCCGAACCCGAACTCGAGCCGCCCGTTATGGATCTGGACGACCTCGCCAACCGCCAGTTTGCCTTCGATTCCTGGGCCGCGGCCGACTTGGACGAGACCTCGGCCGGCATGCCGGCGCTCGATATTCCGGTCAACCCGCTGTTTGCAGTTGCCGAGGAGCGCGACTCCGATTACAACGAAACAGCAGCGTACAATAACCGCTTTGATGCCGCGCCCCGTGCCTCCCGCATTGAGACCGAGGGTTACGGATCCGCATCGAGCGCATACGATAACGGCCCGTTTGCCGACGCGTCCGCTCCCGAGCACAACAAGACCGGCGTAAAGGCCGCATCGACATCGTCGTATACCCGCGGCACCGACGACGAGCGCTTTGCCGACTACTACACCGAGGAAGAGCCGCCGCACTTCTCCGAGTTTCCCCAAGCGGCAAAGATCGTCTTTATCGCAATTATCGTGGCCTTACTCGGCGTGATCGCATTTGAGGGATTCCAGCTATTCCGCGGCCCCACCGCGTCCGAATCGGCAACGCAGCAAAAAGAGAACGACGATCAGCACCTGGACATCAACACCCTCAAGGGCGACCCCAACGACGGAGACGAGTAGCGAGGGTCGGGGGCGGCTGAAGCGTCCATATGTAGCACCAGCTTCTACGTGCTGTTTTGTCATCCGGTTACACTTTTCCGGATGTTGAGACCGTCAGATTCGACACTTTTCCGTACTTTCTTACGGCCGATTTTGACACTTTTCCGAATTTAGGCCGAATAATTGCCGCGCAATCAAGCGTCGCTTGCACGTCATTTCGCAGGCGGCGCTTGATTTGTGTCCGCGCGCGCTGATAGACTCCATCGTGCCCGCAAGGAGCGGGCGCGTTTTATCCAGAGTCGGGGTAGAGAGTTGGCTCCACGATCCCGACGCCAACCGGCCAAGAGGCACGGTGGCCCTGCCAACACCGATGAAAGGAGTCCGTATGGACAATTTCTCCGTGCGCAGCGAGCGCAATTTCCACAACCTGGCAACCAAGCCAAAACGAATGCATCTTCTGGACGGGCCGAGCGGCTATGCCTCGGCCATGGTCAAGAGCAGTCTCTCCCATCAGATGCGCTTTACGGTACAGAAGCTCGAGGAAGAACTCTGTGCTGCTGGCAATCCACATGTGTTGCAGATCAAGCTGCTCGGAGACGATTCGCGCGAGCCGTCCAGCTGGAAGCTCTTTGCCGACGGCGCGTGCATCGCGGACGGCTCGGTCGACTTTGCCCGCAAGTATTTCTGCGAGAGCGCCGAGGTGTTCCTGGATCTGTGTCGCGATGCCGTCGACGCAGCCGAGCTACGCCAGTGGAGTCAGAGGGAGTACGAGCTGCTGAGCGTGGCACGCGGGATTGCGGGGGCGTAGGCAGACAGACCAGACAGCTCGTCATACTGGTTGACGCTTCGATTCAAACAGCAGGGCGGGCTCGCGCTTACAGCCCCGCCATGCCAAACCGAATGGCGTTCTCAAAAGGCCTACCCCCTCCGCCTTCAGCTTTAGCAGCAGGTCGCCCAGCTCGGAGCACTTGCTGGAAAGGCGCGTCTGAGCTCGCTCGCCCATCCCCCACCGTTGACGGACCTCCTGGGCGCGCGGGCTCACGCGGTAGTCCCCGTCCATCATCTGCTTGAGCAGCTTGGCGGTCACGCGCGCATCGGCTAGGGCGCTGTGGGCGTGACCCGTCGACTCGTCGAACTCGATGCCAAACCACGTCGCTGCGTCACTCAAAGAGACGCACCCGTGGCTGCTCATGTCCATGATCGAGGTGTAAAACGCCTGCAGGTCGGCCCAGTCCGTAGGAAATGCGGAAAGATCGATGTGCTTTGCTTGACACTCGATCAAAAGCTGTCGACGATCCGCCCCGCTCCAACAGACCACCTGGGCGGAGTAGCGCCCGATCCAATCGCTGAGCCTTTTGATCACCATGTAGAGCGGATCGGCCATCGCGGTGCCCACGGCCGATATCCCTGTGAGCTCGCGGACGGGGAACGCAACGCCTTCGGTAAATTCCGTCTGTACAAACTGCGAGAACTCGCCCATAACGTTGCCGTGGTAATCGAGCTTGACGGCGCCGGCCTCGATAATCTCATTGCACAGTCCACGGCGCTGACGCTGCTTTGGCACCGGCGCAAACTCAAAGTCCAGCACAATCTGGCGCGCAAAGTTCGTCGTATCGATAGCCGAGATACACGGCGTCTTTTCAGCTGACACGGTTGGGCCTTTCTCCGTCAACTGCCGCTCGTTACATAGGCGGCTACATTGCCGTAAGGATAGGCGCCCGTGCGGACACAAAAGCGGGACGCAATGCCACGCGCGCCAGGCATACGCCATGCAGACGGCCCCAAGAGAATCGCCCGCTCTATTCAAATGCCTGAAAAAGATTTAGGCCCGGTGACTTGAATCAGAGGTCATCCCGGGCCCATCAGAGCTCGTAGAGCTCTTGGTTGCTTTGGTCTCGCTCTTCACGGCGCTTATCGAACTTTCCGAGGCACTCAAGCAGCATTCGAAGCATAAAAAGAGGGGTCGACGCCGTTAAGGCATTGACCCCTTAAACTGAGTAACGGCGCTGCCCAGCTCTTCACTACTTGGGCTGCCGTCGACTTTATTCTACCCACGGGTGCCAGGTTTAACAAATGGATTTTCGGTAACGAGGCCTCGGCAACCGCCGCCTTGATTGGCGACCCATGCTCTGCCACAGGCTGAGGGTTGTCGAAAAGTCGAACATTATAGCTACCCATAATATAGCCAGCTATAACGTCATTCGACGACCGGCGCAAACGCCCACGCGGACACGAAATGCGCTGCGGTGCCATTGGGGATTATGGGATGCGCTTTCCGCTCGAGGCCTCAACCGGAAACGGCATCCCGGTCTGAAGGTCAAATCCGGGGCGTAGTTTCCGCTTGAAGACCGATTCGGAAAGGTTGTCCCGTTCTGGAGCCAAATACTGGGTCGTAGTTTCCGCCAAGCATGCCATCCGGAAAGCGTGTCCCGTTCTGAGCCTGAATTCTGGGATGAACTTTCCACTGAAGCATCTACTGGAAAATGCATCCCGTTCCGAGGCTTAATTCTGGGATGCACTTTCCGCGGAGAGACTACCGTTTTTCGAAAAAGTACACGTCCCTAAACTTACCAGGTCTTCATAACTTGTTGCCGTTCACGGGAGCCGATCACCGCCCACCGATTCGGATGTAAAGATGTCGCCGAAAATAGGCCATCTACCTGCATGGTTAGATTTTGGTCAGCTTTTGGTCAGCTGAGCGGCAAGTTCCGGCTGATACGTTTTTGCTACCCAAAAGGAGGCGGTAGCTCATGACCCATTGCAATGATCAGCTCATCGACCAGCTGCTAACCCAAGCCGAACACGAGGGGCGCTGTCTGATTCCCCCGAGCACGGCAATCCGAAAAGCGCTCCTTCGGCGCACCGGCGGCACGGTTGTCTCGCCCATGCCGGGGTTGTTTGCGCGAAAAACGCGCTGGGATGAACTCAACCGAGCGCAACGCCATTGCGAAATCCTCCGCGCCCTTGCGATCATCCACCCCGATTGGACGTTCTGCTCGTTTTCGGCCGCCTGTCTGCTGGGGCTCGAGGTCTCGTGGCGACACCTGAATGTCGTGCATGTCTGCAGCTCGACAAAGCCGTCGGCTCGTCCGGGCGCACATATTCAGCGGCACCAGATTGAGCCGGCCGGAGCAATACGCAGAGCCGGCATATCGGTAACGCCGCCCATCCAAACGGTCACAGATTGCCTGCTGCAAACTGGTTTTGCCGACGGCATGCCCATTGCCGATTCGGCGATCTCAAAGCTCGGCCTTGCGCCGGAACAGCTGATGGAGGCCGTTGAGCAACGAGCGACTGCCCGCAATGGTCGCGCGATTCGCACCGCCCTCACAACGCTTCGATATGCCGACGCCCGCGCCGAGAGCGGCGGGGAATCGGTCGCCCGAGCCGTCATGATCGAGACGGGCTTTGCGCCCGACTGGCTTCAATACGAGCTGACGGACCCCTTCGATTCGGCCAAGCCCATACGAACGGACTTTGCCTGGGAGCGCCAGGCGCGGGAACTCACGCTGGGCGAGCTCGACGGGCTCATCAAATATACCGACCAGACCATGCTGGCCGGACGCACCACCGCAGAGGCGCTCGTTGCCGAACGACAGCGCGAGGCGCACCTATCGCTCTACGGTCACCCTCTGCTGCGCTTTAACATGAACGAGGTCCGCTCGGCAGGAATGCTCGCCAAAAAGCTGCAGACGGCAGGCATCCGGCAGACCGCGCTGCCAACGTGGCTCAACGACGTGGAGCTATAGGGGCTGCTAGGCCACGCATCGCCGAATCGCATCCCCCTATCTGGGCCGCGTTTTCCCAACGGCCACGCCAACGGAAAGCGCGTCCCAGCCTGGACGCTCAAAAACGGGACGCACTTTCCGGATGGCGGGCCTAGCGGAAAGCGTGTCCCGGAATCAGGTCTCGGAACGGGTCGTGCTTTCCGGTTGAGTCCTTCAGCGGAAACCGCATCCCGGAATAAACACTCAAACTGGGATGCGCTTTTCAAACGACCGGCCAGCGGAAAACGCATCCCATTCTGAGGCATGATTCCGGGACACAGCTTCCGGTTGAGGGCCGATCCGGAAAGCGCATCCCACTCCGGGACTGGATTCCGGGACGTAGTTTCCGCCGAGGGCTCCAAAGGGAAAGCGCATCCCATTCTGAGCGCCAAATCCGGGACGCAGTTTCCACTCCAAACAAAGGGCCCCGGCTCGCGATGGAGCCGGGGCCAAAGGCGCAGCGTATGTAGGTGATGTTGAGCGCGAACAGCTCGTCAGCAATGGCCGTCCGCGCCCTACCCTACCCGCGGTTGCGGGCGCGGCTGTAGGGCGTATCCACCATGGGCAGATCCGGACGCAGCTTGCCGTCAAATGCGCGATAGGCGTTCTGTACGGCGGGCGCCGTGGGAATCGTTGCGATCTCGCCGATGCCCTTGCCGCCGTATGCCACGGGCAGTAGCTCGTCCTTCTCCACGTAGATGGCGTGGATATCCGGAATCTCGGGCGCGCGGAACAACCCGAGCGTGCCGTACCTTGCCTGGGGCACGCAGTCCTTGAGCGGCCAGTCCTCGGTAAGCGCATAGCCCATACCCATGAGCACGCCGCCTTCGATCTGACCCTGGATGGAGATGGGGTTGACCACCTTGCCGGAATCGTGCGCAGCATAGACCTCGCTCACGCGGCCGTCATCGTCCAAAATGACCACATGCGTGGCAAAGCCGTAGCAGATGTGGCTCTTGGGGTTGGGAACATCCGCACCCAGCTTGTCGGTCGGCTCCAAGTACACGTAGCCAAACTCGCATCCCTCGAGTGCCTTGATGGCGGCCGCGGGATCCTGAGGATGCATACCCTGGCCGGCGACGAGCTCCTGCGTGTGCAGCTGATAGGCGTGACCGTCGTCGTACTCGATCTTGACGCCGTCGCCATGCGCGCTCACGGGAGCATCGGGCGCGGGCTTGCCGGCCTCGATGTCAAGCATGGCATCGCGCAGCAGGAAAGCGGCGCCGCGCACGGCCTCGCCAGTCACGACCGTCTGACGCGAGCCAGACGTGGTACCGGAGTCGGGAGCGTTCTCGGTGGAGCACTCGCCGTTGGCGATGCAGCGAAGCGACAGGCCGCATGCCTCGGCAACGTCCTGCAAAAAGACGGTGTTGCAGCCCTGCCCGATGTCGGACGTGGCGGCATAGACCACGGCCACGCCGTTCTCGATGCGAATCTTGCAGCGGCCGGCATCGGGCAGGCCAACGCCCACGCCAGCGTTCTTCATGGCGCAGGCGATACCGGCGTGGCCGGGATGCGCATAGTAGGCATCCTTGACCTCGAGCAGTGTCTCCTTCAGCGCCGTGGAGCAGTCGGCAATCTGGCCGTTGGGCAAAACCTCGCCCGGCTCGATGGCGTTGCGGTAGCGAATCTCCCATGGATCCAGGCCGACCTTCTCTGCCAGCAGGTCAATCAGGCTCTCGAGCGCAAACTCGGACTGGCAGACGCCAAAGCCGCGGTACGCGCCGGCGGGCGGGTTGTTGGTGTAGTAGCCAAAACCGCGAATGTCGGTGTTCTGGTACTTGTAGGGGCCGACGGCATGCGTGCAGGCGCGCTCGAGCACCGGGCCGCACAGCGACGCGTAGGCGCCGGTATCAAAGTTGATCTCGCAATCCAGGCCGGTAAAGTTGCCCTCGGCGTCGCAACCCAGCGTAAAGGTGCCGTCCATGGCGTGGCGCTTGGGGTGGAACGCAAGCGACTCGGCGCGCGTGAGCTTGCACTTCACAGGACGCTGGAGCTTATATGCGGCGAGCGCGGCCAGGTGCTGGATGGACACGTCCTCCTTGCCGCCAAAGCCGCCACCTACTAGCATGGTCTCGACGACCACGCGCTCGGGCTCGTTATCCCAGCCAAACATGTGGGCGCACTCTTTGCGCGTGTCGTAGGCACCCTGGTCGGTCGACTGCACCTTGACGCCGTTCTTGTAAGGAAATGCCACGGCGCACTCGGGCTCCAAGAAGGCATGCTCGGTAAAGGGCGTGGTAAAGCGCTGCGTCACAGTGAACGCGCTTTCGGCCAGCGCCTTGGCGGCGTCGCCGCGCGTCACGTGGCGGCTCTGGCACACGTTGTCCTTGAGCTCCACCGTGTTGCCGATGGCAAAGAAGCTGTCATGCAGGCGCGGGGCGTCGGCGGCCCTGGCCTCGACAATGTTGCGCACGGGCTCCAGCGGCTCGTAATCGATCTTTACGAGCTTCTTGGCCTTCTCGAGCGTCGCCTCGTCCTCGGCGACCACCAGCACGATGGCATCGCCCACGCAGCGGGTGATATCGCCCTGAGCGATCATGACGTCCCAGTCCTGGATAAGGTGGCCGACCTGGTTGACCGGCACGTCCTCGGCGCGCAGGATGCCCACTACACCGGGCAGGGCCTCGGCCTTGGAGGTGTCGATGGAGAGCACGCGGGCGCGCGGATACCTGGAGCGCACGGCGCTGGCATAGGTCAGGCCCGGCTGATCGAGCTCGTCGATGTCGTCGGGATACTTGCCCTCGCCGAGCACCTTCTTGCGCACGTCAATACGGAAGGCGCGCTTGCCCACGCCGTAGTCATCGCCGCGCTCCAGGTCCTCGTCGATCTGCTTTTCGCCGCGGAGCACCGCAGCGGCCAGCGAGATGCCCTCGATAATCTTTTTGTAGCCGGTGCAGCGGCAGACGTTACCGCGAATGGCGTACTTGATCTGCTCCTCGGTGGGCTCGGGGTCCTCGGCGATGAGCGCCGCACCCGCCATGACCATGCCAGGGATGCAAAAACCGCACTGCACGGCGCCCACAGCGCCAAAGGCGTACACAAAGGCCTCGCGCACGTCCTCGGGCAGGCCCTCGACGGTCACGATGTTGCGACCGGCGGCAAGAGCGGTGGTCAGCACGCACGCCTTGACGGCTGCACCGTCCACATGGATGGTGCAGGTGCCACAAGCACCTTCGGAGCAGCCGTCCTTGGCGGAATGGATATGCAGGTCGTCGCGCAGGTAGCGCAGCAGCGGTTTGTTTTGGGTCGTCGTGCGCTCGACGCCGTTAACGGTAAAAGTGAATTCCTGTGCCATGGTGATTCCCTTCTACACGCCGGCGGCGATGCCGGTGCGGTCGTGGATGGCGCCATGCGGGCAGACGACGGCGCACATGCCGCACGACAGGCAATCCGCACCGTCGATATGGGCGCAGTTGTCCTCGATGCGGATAGCGCCGGCAGGGCACTTTTTGGCGCACATGCCGCAACCGATGCAGCTCGTATCGCAAATCTTACGGGCGATGGCGCCCTTATCGGTGTTGTTGCAGCGCACCAGGATATTCTGGTAGCCGGGAACGAAGGCAATCACGCGCTGCGGGCACGCCATGCCGCACAGGCCACAGCCCGTGCACTTTGAGCGATCCACGCGGGCGATGCCATCGACCAGCGCAATGGCACCGTGGGGGCAGGCCGTGACGCAGGCGCCACAGCCAATGCAGCCTTCGCTGCAGCGGGCGTCGCCGCCTGCGGAGGCGCAACCGCTTCCGCAGGCAACGTAGGCCACGTTATGTTGAATGGATTTGGCCATAAGAGACTCGCCTATTTCTTAAGAAGGTACGAATAGTTGTCGCGCACGGCCCTGATGGTCAGGCGGACGGCCTCGGGAAGACCGGTGTTGACGGCATCGACCGAGACGGTGCGGACCGTGCCGGCGACGCGAACCTTAAAGTGGTCCTCGTCCACGGCCAGGAAGCCCTCGTTCTCGGAGTTCTCCATGTCCTGCTCGCTCCAGAACAGGGTGAGCTTGTCCTTGTAGGGACGACCCTCCTGGTAGGGGCAGAACACGGCGCAGTTACCGCACTCGTTGCACATGCCGTCGACATGAACGACCTGATGCTTGGCCAGGCCCGGCACCTTAATTGCCACGTTGGCGCGGTTGGGGCACACATCGCAGCAGACCTCGCACACCGAGCCGCAGCCCAGGCAGCGGGTCTTGGTGCAGTTGCGCTTGTCGCGGCACAGCGACCCCTTGCGCTCGTAGCAGGTGTCCTCGCGGCCGGCCTGCTCGTTGCAGTCGACGTACTTGTTAAAGTCCACGCCGGCGATGGCACGGGCGACCTCGGCGGCGTCGGCGATAGCCTCGACCACGGTGGCAGGACCGCGGCGGCAGTCGCCCGCAGCCCAGACGCCCTCGACGCCGGTAGAGGTGGCGGCAAGGCGGCCGCGACGGTCGTGCTCGACGCCCGCGGCGTCGTACAGGCTGGCATCGATGCCCTCGCCCACGGCGCAGATCACCGTGGTGGCGGGAAGCTCGACGGTCTCGCCCGTGGCGACGGGGCTGCGGCGGCCGCTTGCATCCGGCTCGCCAAGCCCCATAACGTCGCAGGTCAGCACGGCGCCGTTGAGTGCCTTGGGCGCCAGCAGCTCGCAGAACTCAACGCCGTCGGCGAGAGCAAGATCAAGCTCTTCCTCGTCGGCGGGCATCTGCTTCTTGGTACGGCGATACACCAGGCGCACGTTCTTCACACCAGCCAGGCGCTTGGCCACGCGGGCGGCATCCATGGCGGTGTTGCCGGCGCCGATGACCACGACGTCCTCGCCCAGCTCGAGCTTCTCGCCCTTCTTGGCGGTCTCGAGGAACTCCAGCACGTCGAGCTCGGCACCCTCGCCCAAGCCCGCAGAGCCGGGCATCCAGGCACCGGTGGCCACGACCACGTCGGTAAAGCCCTGGGCCTTGAGCTCTTCAATGGAATCCACGCGAGCGTTGAGCTGCACCTTGGCGCCAAAGGCCAGGCAGAGCTCGGCATCGTGGGAGATATCGTCGCTCGCAATGCGGAACTCGGGGATCACGTGGCGGACCACGCCGCCGAGAGAGTCGCGGGCCTCAAAGATGGTGACGGGCACGCCGGCACGCGTCAGGAAGAACGCCGTCGCCAGGCCGGCCGGGCCGCCGCCGATAACGGCAACGTTGCGCTCACCGTCGTTGGCGATGGCCTGGGCGCGCAGCTTGGGCAGCACGGCGGTCATGGCCTCACGGGCGGCCTTGAGCTTGCTGGCGCGAATCTGGGCACCCTCGGGCTCGTAGAACGCACGCTCGCAGGCACGACCGCAGGGATGCGGGCAGATGGTGCCGGTAATAAACGGCAGGGCGTTGCGCTCGATGATGATGTTGAGTGCGTCCTCGTAGCGGCCCTCGTCAACAGCCGCCAGATAGGCGGGAATATCCTGTTGGATGGGGCAGCTCGTGCGGCACGGCGTGGTAAAGCAGTCGGAAAGCGGGCTCTTGCCGGCGACCTTGCGGTCGGGCAGCGGACGCAGCGGCTTCTTGTAGAGCGGGTTGGTGAGCGAGTCAGCCTGAATCGCGGTCACAGCCTTGAGAGAGACGCCCGCGAACGGCTTGCCGTCCAGATCGCCAAATTCGCCGGCCATCTGACTAAAGCGCTCGTAGCCACCGGGCTTGAGCACGTCGGTCGCCAGGGTAACGGGCCAAATGCCGGCATCGTACAGGGCGCGGATGTTGTAGACCGTGGCACCGCCGGAGTAGCTGATGCGCAGCTTGCCGTCAAACTGCTCGGTAATGCGGCGGGCAGCCTCGATGGTCAGCGAGAACAGCGAACGGCCGGACATGTACATCTCGGTAGAGGGCAGCTCGTTCCTCGTCACGTCGACGGGGAACGTGTTGGTCAGCTTGACGCCAAACTCCAGGCCGCGCTCGGCGCACAGGGCGATCAGGCGCTCGAACATGGGCACGGCATCGGCCCACTGCAGGTCCTCGCGGAAGTGCGTGTCATCGAAGACGATGTAGTCAAAGCCCAGCTCGTTCAGACGCTGGCGGGCAAACTCATAGCCCAGCAGTGTGGGGTTGCACTTGATGTAGGTGTTGAGGCCCTTCTCGGTGATCAGATAGGTCGCGATGCGCTCGATCTCGGCCGGCGGGCAGCCGTGCAGGGTAGACTCGGTGATGGAGTTGGAGACGCGTGCCGGGATGGACTCGACGAACGCGGCGTCGACATGCTCAAACTTGTCCAGGTTGGCGAGCGCCCACGTACGGCACTCGTTCCAGACGTCGGAGCCGCTGGCGTCCTTCATACCCTCGATGTAGGCGTCGACCTTGGGGCTCTTGATGCCCTCCAGGTCATAACCCACGGACATGTTGAAGACAAAACCGTCCGGGCTTCCCAGGCCGTACTCGCGAGCGATGAGGTGGCAGGCGAACCATGCCTTCACGTACTCGGCAAAGGCCTGCGGAACCTCGAGCTCGGTCGACCACTCACAGTTGTAGCACTCGTCCTGCGCCACGATGCAGGGCTTGTTCACACACTTGGAGAGCTCCTCGCCGTCCATAACCTGGACGGTCTTGAGCTCAAAGAAGCGGGAACCGGCCACGTAGGATGCCACGATGTTTTGGGCAAGCTGCGTATTGGGGCCGGCGGCCGGGCCAAACGGAGTCTCGATGCGCTCGTCAAAAATGGGAAGCGCGCCCTCCTGGTTGGTCGTGACCATCTTGCGCACGCCAAAGATGGCGTCCTGGGTCTTGTGCTCCTCGATGATCCAGTTCATCAGCTGCGAAAACGGGATCGGCCTCATGATGTCGCTCATAATGAGCTCCTCTCTGTAACGCCCGGCGAGACCGCGCGGCGGGCGCAAATACGGTGTAGCGCTAGCACAGCGCCGGCGACCCCGCGGAGGCCGCCTATACGCGCGTCAGATGCGGCGAAACATCCGGCGCGCGTGAATCTACTTGTGAATTAGTAGGTGCGATCGTTGAGCGTGCTCCAGAGCTTCTTGGACTCAGCCATGGTCCACGCGTTGATCTTTTCCTCATCGATACCGACGAACTCGCGATCCTTGTACAGGACCTTGCCGTTGATGATGGTGGTGCGGCAGTTTTTGCCCATCATGCCAAAGAGCATGTGGCCGTCGATGTTCTCCTCGCTCAGCGGCGTAAAGGGCTTGTAGTCCATAACGATGACGTCGGCGGCAGCGCCGGCCTCGAGCACGCCGAGCTTGCGATCGAAGTACTTGCTGGCCATCTTGGCGTTGTTCTCGAACAGCATGGTCATGGCCTCGCACCAGCCCACGTTGGGCATGGCGGCGTTGTGGCGCTGAATGATCAGGAAGACCTTGAGGCTCTCGAGCATATCGTGGGTGTAGGCGTCGGTGCCCATGCACACGGGGATGCCGCGGCGGAAGAACTCGAGCACGGGGGCGCAGCCCACGGCGTTGCCCATATTGGATTCGGGGTTGTTGACCAGCCAGGTGCCGGACTCCTTGACGATATCCATCTCGGCGGGCGTCACGTGGATGCAGTGGCCGAGCATGGTGTCGGGACCGAGCAGGTTGTGCTGCAGCAGGCGCTCGACGGGGCTGATACCGCCGCGGTTGAGGCGGGAGTCCCACACGTCGTTCATGCCCTCGCACACGTGGATGTGGAAACCGGTCAGGCCGTTGTTGGCCTCGGCCATCTTGTCCATGGTCTCGTCCGACAGCGTAAAGGTGGCGTGACCGCCAAACATGGCGGCGATCATGTGGTTGTCGTTATCGCGACGCTCCTTGGCGGCCCACTGGGCAAACTCGGCGTTCTCGGCAATGGCCTGGTCGCATTTTTCCTGGCCGCGGCGATCGGAGACCTCGTAGCACAGGCACGAACGCATGCCCAGCTCCTGAGCTGCATCCTTAATGGTAAAGAGGCTTCCCGGGATCTCGCAGAAGCTCGCGTGGTGATCGAAGATCGTGGTGACGCCGTCGCGGATGGAGTCCAGGATCGTGGCATAGGCGCTGGCCTTGGTGCCGTCGAGCGTCAGGTTGTCGTCGATCTTCCACCACTGCTGCTCAAGATTCTCCAGGAAGTTGGTGGGGTTGCAGCCCTTAATGGCAAGGCCGCGGGCCAGACCCGAGTAGATGTGGGTGTGGCAGTTGATGAGTCCGGGCATGATGAGGTTGCCCTGGGCGTCGACGTACTCGGCATCCGGGTACTTGGCCTTGAGCTCGCACTCGGGGCCCACTTCGATGATCGTATCTCCGTCAATGGCGACCGCACCGTTTGGAATAAACGGGGTCTGAGCGTTGCGGGTAAAGACGGAACCGTTAGCGACCAGAAGCATGAATGCTCCCTTCAACATCAGAGGCGGGGTTTGACACCTCTGACATGGCGGAGTGCGAAGCGCCGGCCTACACCGGAAACGGGCCCTCTCCCGTCAACGCTTCACCAAAGGGACAAACCCTTTGAAGTGCGGCTTGGCGCCGCATGACGTCGGCGGACGAGGCGATGCGCCCGCCGACGAATAGCACCGAATTGGTTACTTCTTGCTCTCGGGCAAGACCAGATCCACGGCGGCATCCTTGGCAGCATCGATGTGCTGAGCCACGACCGGCGTCTGCGGAAGGATCAGGTTAAGGACAATGGCCATGATGGCGGTGGGGGTCACGGCGTTGGAGCCGATGACGGTGGACACCCAGGTGGGCATGCCCTCGCCGGCAAGGCAACCGCTGGCCATCCAGATACCCAGGCCAAAGACAACAGAGGTGCCGACGATGGTGGTGGTACGCTGCGTGAGACCCTCGCGGGTGAACATGCGCACACCGTTCATGGTGATGGTGCCAAAGACGCCGACGGTCGCGCCGCCGATGACAGGCTGCGGGATGGCGGAGAGCACGGCAGAGAGCTGCGGGAACAGACCGGCGATGGCAAAGACGGCCGCGATGATCACAAAGACCCACTTGTTGACGACCTTGTTGGAGCAGATGATGCCCACGTTCTGGCCAAGGGCGCTGGTGGGAAGACCGCCCAGCAGGCCGCCGACCATAGAGGTGAGGCCCTGGGACACGATAGCACCGGAGAGCTCGCGCTCGGTGGGCATACGGTCGATGGAGCCCAGGCAGGCAGCGGAGACGTCACCGATAACCTGGATGGCGACCATGGGGAACACGACAGCGAGGGTAATGCAGACCTCGGGATCAAACTCGAGCGCGTAGGGCATGAGCTTGGGAAGGGCGAAGACCTGGGCGGTAGCGACGCTGGAGAAGTCGATCATGCCAAAGGGGATGGAGACGATCATGCCAACAATCATGCCAAAGAACACAGATCCCAGCTTGAGCGTGCCCTTGCCAAAGTTGGCGAGCGCAAAGACCACGGCGAAGGTGATAAGAGCGACGCACCAGGCCTGCGGGGTGCCCCACAGCGGCGTACCCATACCGCCGGCCATATACTTGACGGCCGTGGGATAGAGAGAGACGCCAATGGAGAAGATGACCGTACCGGTCACGACGGGTGGGAACAGCCACTTGATCTTGCTGTAGGCCAGACCAAAGAGGACCGCGACGGCGCCGCCGACGATCTCGCCACCCAGCAGCGCACCAAAGCTAAAGCCCGAGGCACCCATGGCCTGCAGGGCCGGCAGGAACGCGAACGAAACGCCCATGACGATGGGCAGGCCGCCGCCGATGCGACGGAAGGGAGCGAAGGCCTGAAGGGCCGTATCGATCGCCGAAAGAATGAGCGCGACCTGGATGATGTCGGTACTCTGCTGGCTATTAAAGCCGTAGACGCCGGCCATGATGACCGCCGGGGTAATGATGCCGGCAAACGATGCCAGTACGTGCTGAAGGGCACACGGGATCATTTCCTTAACGGGAGGCATGCCTTCGCGAGTGAACAGGGCTTCAGTGCCGTTCGTAACCGTCTCCTGGGTCATTTGACCACCAATCCTCGAAGTAGTTGTTTTCGCATCTGACGCTCTATTGTGACGCAGTGCGGGGTTGAGGTTGTGCCTTCATTGCATATCGTATTAAAGATGATTCTCATTCTCAATAATAATTTTTTGTTATCAGACTATTCTTCAGCTGAAATTACGCATTTCCGCAGGTCAGGAAAGTGTCTGGTCAAAATAACATCTAACATTTCTTTTGGTCAACCGTTTACCGCTAAATTCCTACCGTTCGTCTGCATTACGCAATGTACCTGCGGATATACGAGATGGTGGGCAGCGTGTTACCATGAGAAAAAATTGTTATGAACATTTCCGTTTTCACCCAAAGGAGTTGCCCGTGAACGAGACCGTACGCCGCTTTTTGCCGATGGTCGATTTTCTGGAGCAGATACTCGGCAAAAACAGCGAAATCGTGCTGCACGATTTCTCGGATCCCGACCACGCCATCGTCGATATTCGCAACGGCATCGTGAGCGGCCGCAAGGTCGGCGGTCCCGCCACCGATCTGGCGCTCAAGATCATGCACGACCCCAAGTATCGCGACCTGCCGTTTATTACGGGCTACGAGGGGCGTGGTGCCGGCGGCAAGACGTTGGAGTCAGCGACGTACTTTATCCGCGAGAATAACGAGATCGTCGGTATGCTCTGCGTTAACACCGACCTCTCGACTGTGCGCTCCATCAACGCCATGGCGCAGCAGCTCATGGCGTGCTTCGACGCGGCGCCGACGCGCACGGAGCCCGCCCCTATCGAGGTCGAAAGCCTTTCGGAGTCCACACAGGAGCTTATCGACCGCAGCATTGCCGAGCTGCTGAGCGCGCGCGGGCTGGATGTAGCGTCGCTTGGTCAGAGCGACCGCGTGGACGTCATTCGCCACCTCAACGGCAACGGGGTGTTCATGCTCAAGGGCGCCGTGGCCTGCGCCGCCACCGCGCTGGGCATCTCGGAGCCCAGCGTCTACCGCTACCTGCAAAAAATCCGCAAGGAAGGCTAACCCGCTGATTCCTTGGGAGCGGAGGAAAACGGATCATTTTTGTCGCATCGCTTGACAAAAGACCCTGCAGCTCGCACTGCAGGGTCTTTTTGCATGTCATGTTTAGTTGTTGCCAACGCCTTAGAGAGCGGCGACGACCTCGATCTCAACCAGACCGCCGGCCGGAAGGGCGGCAACCTGGAAAGCGCTGCGCGCGGGGAACGGGGCCTCGAACTTGGAGGCGTAGATCTCGTTCACGGCAGCGAAGTCGGCGATGTCGGCCAGGTAGACCGTGGTCTTGACGACATCGGCAAAGGTGGCGCCGGCAGCGGTCAGCAGAGCCTCGACGTTAGCAAGGGACTGCTTGGCCTGGGCCTCGACGCCCTCGGGCAGCTTGCCGGTTGCGGGGTCGATGCCCAGCTGGCCGGACAGGAACACCATGTTGCCGGTCTGGATACCGGGGGAATACGGGCCGATGGCTGCGGGTGCGTTATCGGAAGACACGACGGTCTTGCTCATGTTTTTCTCCTTACGATCAGATAGAGAGCGTGAGCGCGGCGTTCGCACCGGGAGGCACAATTCGGTCTGAACACCGCGCTTGATTTGGGATAGTACTCAAGGTTTCCGCGCGATGCAAGATTATTATCACGTTGCGAGAATAATTTATCGCCCAACGGCACCTGTCGGCCGCTGAACGGCACGACCGGACGGTGAAGCTCAAAATGATCCGTTTCCCTCCGTCCCCATCGGATCAGGTAATCCATAGGGGACGGAGGGAAACGGGTCATTTTTGCTGCAAGGACTGCTGAAGACTTTATCCCGCTTGGAGCACGGGCATCGCCCGCCGCAACAGCACCACTATACTTTTGAGTATCTGAGCATTTTGAAAGGCAGGATATGACCGCAACCGCCAGTCGAACCACCAACCGCAGACCCGAGCTTTTGGCGCCCGCCGGAGGGCCCGAACCCTTTGCCGCCGCACTAGCCGCCGGGGCAGACGCCATCTACTGCGGCATGGGCAGCTTCAACGCCCGCCGCAAGGCCACCAACTTTACCGACGAGGCCTTTGAGCAAGCCTGCCGCGCCGCACATCTAGCCGGGTCGCGCGTCTACGTCACGGTCAACATCGTCATCAAGCAGTCCGAGATGGGCGATGCGCTGCAACTCATCCATCGCTGCTCCACGCTGGGCGCCGATGCCTTCATCATCCAGGACTGGGGCCTGTTCTTTGAGGTCAAGCGCACGATGCCCGGCATCGAGACGCACATCTCAACCCAAGCAAACATCCACGACGACCGCGGAACCCTTTGGTGCCGCAAGCAGGGCGCCGACCGTGTGACCCTCTCGCGCGAGCTTTCCATCGACGAGATTGCCGCCATTCACGATGCCGCGCCCGATGTGGACCTTGAGGTCTTTAGCCATGGTGCCATCTGCTTTTGCTACTCGGGCCTGTGCCTGCTTTCGAGCTTTGCCATGGCGGGACGATCGGCCAACCGTGGCATGTGCGCCCAGCCCTGCCGCCTGCCCTACAAGCTGATCGACGAGAACGGTCGCGCACTCTCCCCCGCCGGCCGCGAGCGTGCGCTATGCCCACGTGACACCAACACTTCACAGCTTGTTCGCCGTCTGTATGACGCCGGCGCCGCGTCGCTCAAGCTCGAGGGCCGCATGAAGGCGCCCGATTACGTGTACTCCATCGTTGATGTATATCGTCACGAAATTGACGACATGCTATCCGGAGCCACCGTTGCCAAGGACGAGGAAGCCGCCCGCCAGCGCCAGCTCAAGCGCTGCTTCAACCGCGACTTTACGCACGCCTATCAGGACGGCACCTCGGGCGACGAAATGATGAGCTACGAGCGTTCCAACAACCGCGGCCAGATCGTGGGCACGGTGCTGGGCAGCCGCCCGGCCAACCGCGATGTGCGCGGTCTCAAGCCCGACGACCGCCGTCGCCGCGCCGCCATCGCCCGCATTGAGCTGTTTGAGCCCGTGGGCAAAGGCGACCTGCTGGAGCTTCGCCACGATAACGAGTTTGACCAGTTCCTGACCACCATTGCTGCCGATGATGCCGCCGCAGGCGACATCATCGAATGTCGCGTACCCCGCAGCATGCCCGAGGGCTGCCGCGTCCGCGTGATTCGCAGCCAGCGTGCCATCGACGCCGCCGGCGCCGCGCTCAAGCGCGATGTGCTGCGCCGCCGAGCTGTTGATGCGTCCGTCGTGGCGCGCCTGGGCGAGCCGTTTACCGTCACACTCACCTGCTGTGACAGCCCCGCGCTCACCGCCACCGCCACAGGCTTCACCGTCGAGGCCGCCAAGACCCGCGCCGTCGAGGCGGCAGACCTGGTTGAGCATGTGGGCCGCATGGGCTCCTCGCCCTTTGAGGCAGCGAGCTTTGACGTTTCGCTCGACGCCGGCTGCGGCATGGGCTTCTCCGCCGTACATAAAGTGCGCGCCGCCGCTTGCAAGGCGCTCGAGGAGGCCATTCTGGCGCCGTATGACGAGCGCGCCCGCACACTCGAGCTGCCGGCGATTGTCACCAGTGATTCCCGCCCCGCGCCCGAGCACTACCGCGATGAGCCGCAGATCTGCGCCACCGTCACCTCACTCGAGGCCGCCGAGGCAGCTCGTGCCGAGGGTGCAACGCGCGTCTACATGACTACCGACGCGCTCGATGCGGCCGAGCTCTCCCCCGCCGATGCGTTTGAGCAGGGCATCGTACCCGTACTCGACGAGGTCTGCCGCGCCGCTGACCACGTACGCGTCGACCCGTGGATTGTTGCCGGTGCCACGGTCGCTATTGGCAACATCTCTGAGCTCGCCCTGGCCGCCCAAGTTGGTGCCACGGCCGAAATTCGATCCTGCCTGCCCGTGCACAACACGCCTTGCATGGAGGCACTCGCCGAGCGCGGGGCCGGGGCGTTTTGGCTCTCGCCCGAGATCACGCTCGACGAGATCGTCTCGCTTGGCACCTCCGCGCCCGCAGCCCTGGGCATCACCGTTTTCGGCCGCCCGCGCGTTATGACGAGCGAGCACTGCATCCTGCAGGTGGCCAACGGTTGCATCCACGATTGTGCCAGCTGCCGTCTGCGCGCCCGCAAGCTGTCGCTCAAGAATATCGACGGCAAGGTCATGCCGGTGCGTACCGACATCCACGGCCGTTCGCGCCTGTACGATGCCTACCCTATCGACCTCACGCCACAGGTTCCACAACTGCTCGATGCCGGCGTGCGCCGTCTTATGGTCGACGGAACCTTGCTCGAGGCCGATGAGATTGGCCGTGCCGTCGCTCGCGTCCGCCGCGCCATTGAGGCAGCTCAAGCCGGCCGCAAGCCCGCCGCCCGCCTGCGCGGGGCGACCTCGGGCTGCATGTTTGTGGGAATTAGCTAACCGAAAGGCTTACACGTGAACGAAGAACCTCAAGTCCTCTACTGCGACGCCTGGCTTATGGCCATCGATAAGCCCGCCGGCATGATCGTCCACGGTGACGGCACCGGCGAGCGTACACTTACCGACTACGCCAGCGACCTGCTGCTGGCCATGGGCGACGGTTTTGCCGCGACTGACATGCAGCCGCTCAACCGCCTGGACCGCAACACCACCGGCGTGGTGCTGTTTTCGCTCGACAAACAGACGCAGCCTGCTTTTGATCAGATGGTCATCGATCACGCCTTCGAAAAGCACTATCTGGCGCTTGCCGAGGGCAAAATCGACTGGAACGAAAAGCTCATCGACAAGCCCATCGCCCGCGACCGCCACGACAGTCGCAAGATGCGCGTCGGTGCCAGCGGCAAGCCGTCTCAGACGCGCGTGAAGGTGCTCAAGCGTCTTAAGAGCCGTCGTGGCCTGCCCACGCGCTCGTATATCGATGTCGAGCTGCTCACCGGCCGCAAGCACCAAATCCGTGTGCATCTGGCAAGCGAGCGCCATCCCCTGGTTGGCGACGACCTGTACGGAACGCCGCGCCCCTGCGGCCTCATGCTCCATGCCCATAGCGTGTCCTTTACGCATCCCGTAACCGGCGAGCACATCCACATCGAAGCCCCCTGCCCCTGGGAGCCCTAAACCACCACAATGGGGACAGGCACCTTTGTGGTGGTTTTGCCCCAATGGCTCAGCCGCGGTCCCAAAACGTCTCGATCTGTAACAGTTAGAACCCATTTTCTGGTCTATCTGTTACAGATCGAGACATTCGAATCCTCCTCAAGGGAAAATCTCAATCTGTAACAACAACTCGGCAAAATCGGTCCCAGATGTTACAGATCGAGACAAAGGGACGGCAAGGTTCGGAAGTATCTCAATCTGTAACACCTGGCCCACTTTTAACGGTCTAGTTGTTACAGATTTAGACAAAACGGCAGACAACAAAAGCGGCAACGCCCGTGATGGACGTTGCCGCTTTTCTATTGAGAAAACTACTCGGTTTTCGTTACTAACCGCCGCAACGGGGACAGGCACCTTTGTGGTGGTTTTGACCTTGCCCTGTCGCTAGACCGTGATGACGTTGTCCATCGACTGGTACTTGGCTGGCACCTCGCCCGCAGTAATAATCGTTGCGTCGCGGAAGTCCGCAAACTTGACGGGCGCCACCATGCCAAATTTACTGGCATCCGAGATTACGAAGCGCTTGGCGGTATGGCGCATCGAGATGCGCTTGACCTGCGCTTCCTCGATATCCGGTGTGGTGAGACCTTGCTCGGCGGCGATGCCATTGGAACCCCAAAAACCGCAGTTGAAGTTATAGCGGTCCAGGGTTGCCAAGGCATCGGGACCGACGAGCGCCTCGGTCTCGGGCTTGAGCTCGCCGCCTAGCACCACGGTGCGCATACCGCGCAGGGCGAGATGCTGAGCATGGAGCACGGAATCGGTCACATAGGTGACACCCTCAAGGCGCGGAAGATGCTCGATGAGCTTGAGGGTCGTGGAGCCCGAATCGATATACACAAAGCTCTCGGGCTCCACAAGCGCCGCCGCACGGGCGCAGATGCGCTCCTTGTCATCGTTATGGAGATCACTGCGCTCGCTGATCGTCAGGTCGCGCGTCACGTGCGCACGCTCCAGACTCGTCGCGCCTCCGTGCACCTTGGCGATACGGTGTGCACGGTCGAGCGCCTGCAGGTCGCGCCGAATGGTAGACGCCGTCACGCCCAGGGCTTCAGCAAGCTCCGGCACGGTAACCGAGCCGGCCCGCTGCACCATCGACACGATCGCGTTGAGCCTATCTTCCGCAAGCATCGCTTACTCCTCCTCGGGGTACACGACTCCCCAATCGGCACGGAGCTTGGTCATCAGCTCCATAACATCGGAAGCATAGCCCAGGAGCTCGCGCTTCGAATCATCGCCGGCAACGGCCTTCTCCAGGTCGGCCATCTCGTAGCACAGTGCGTAGGCCTCGGTGCCAGCGTGGGCCTCCTCGCGGTGACCGTCTGCAGTCCACACGATGGTCGCATGGTCGGCACGCGGATACTCGTTGACCTCGATATAACACTTGTCGAAGCTGATAACCGAGCGCTTGGGCTGCTTGGAGTGGAGCGTAAGGCTCACCACGCCCAGCTGCTGCTCGGCGTTACGGCAGACAATGCCACCCGCGACGTCAACGCCAGTCTCACAGGTATTGCCCAGCGAAACGACCTCGGCGGGCTGGCTTGCCATAAACAGGCGCATGACGGACAGGGCATACACGCCAATGTCGAGCATGGCGCCGCCGGCAAGACTGCGATTGTAGAAGCGGTTGGTCAGGTCGCCGTACTCCTTATAGCTACCAAAGTTGAGCTGGGCGAGGTTCATGCGGCCAAAGTCGCCCGCATCCATGCGACGGCGCAGCTCCTGATACAGCGGCATGTGGAGCACCGTGGTGGCATCCATAAGGACCACGTTATGTTCGTCGGCGATGGCACGGGCCTCGTCAAGCTCGGCAGAGTTGAGGGTAATGGCCTTCTCGCAGAGCACGTGCTTGCCAGCTGCCAGAGCGGCTCGCAGGTAGGTGATATGCGTGTTGTGCGGCGTGGTGATGTAGACGGCGTCGATGTCCGGATCGGCGTAGAGGTCCTCAACCATCTCGTACACCTTCTCGACGCCATACTGCTCGGCAAAAGCCTGGGCCTTGGAAAGCGTACGGTTGGCGACACCCGCGAGCTTGCGGCCGGCCAGAGCGAGAGACTGGGCCATTTGGTTGGCGATAATGCCGCAACCGATCACAGCCCAGCGAAGCTCAGGAGCCGTAAAGATATCATCGGGGAATGGCTTACCCTGGACCGAAGCGAACGCTGCCTTTGCGGCTGCCGCGGAGTCGAGTGGAGCCTGCTTGGAATCTGCCATATGTGCCTCCTGAGTCATCGGAAGTTCTTCGTTTCCAACAGCCCTATATTCGCACAAATGCGCGCGCATTTGCTCGTGTTTGCGTATTTATTTGCTTATCGGTCATTATTTAGCCATAGTTTGCACATGTTTGCGCGGGTATACGCATTATCGCGCAATGGTATGCGCGTAAATGCACATGCGACGATCCTTGCGAAACATAAAGAGGCGGAACACCAAAGCCCTAAAAGACAGAGTAGTCCGTGATCCTCGACCCCTCTGGGGGCATCGGACATCAAAGGACCGTCCCAAACTGCCGGCACATGGGGAACGTCCCCATGTGCCGCTTTCGTTGCAAGACTGTCCCCATCGACTAGTCGTTTAAGAACGTCCCCATCGACTACTCATTTAAGTCTGTCCCCAATGACCACCAAACAACGGCCACTCATTTAAGTCTGTCCCCAATGAGTAGGGATAGAAAAAGGCCCGGATGCCGTAGGGGCATCCGGGCCTTTGCTAGCAACTTGATGTTGCGGGCAGCTTAGAACTTGTGGCCGCACTTCTTGCAGACGCGCAGCTTGTTCTTGCCGTCCTTCTCGTGACCGACGCGGGTAACCTTACCGCACTCGGGGCAAACGAGATTGACGTTGGAGGCGTCGATGGGAGCCTCCTGCGAAACGATGCCGCCCTGCTGGTTGGCAGCGTTGGGCTTGACGGCCTTCTTGACGACCGAAACGCCCTCGACAACGACCTTGTTCTCGGCGGGGAGAGCACGCAGGACAACGCCCTGCTTGCCGCGATCCTTACCAGAGAGAACCTGGACCTTATCGCCCTTCTTGATATACATATATCTCCCCTAACTACAGGGTCTCGGGAGCGAGCGAGACGATCTTCATGTACTTCTTGTCACGAAGCTCGCGAGCGACGGGCCCGAAGATACGGGTACCGACGGGCGAACCATCGTTGTTGATGACAACGCAGGCGTTCTCATCAAAGCGAATGTAGGAGCCATCCTTGCGGCGGATCTCCTTAACGGTGCGAACGACGACGCAACGGACAACGTCCTTCTTCTTGACGTTGGCGCCAGGGGTAGCCTCCTGGACAGCACCGATGAACACATCGCCGATGCCTGCATAACGACGCTTGGAACCGCCAAGCACCTTGATGCAGCGAATCTTGCGAGCGCCGGAGTTGTCGGCGACGTTCAGCATGGTTTGCATCTGAATCATGGTAGATGTTCCTCCGAACTAAGAACCGAAGAGAGGTGCGCAGCCTTTATGCGGCCCGTGGTATGCAAGCCAGGCATACGCACATCTTCGGAAACGTACAAGTCGTAAGAGCGACTGCTTATTTAGCGCGCTCGACGACCTCGATGAGGCGCCAACGCTTCATCTTGGACATAGGACGGGTCTCCATAACGCGGACGGTGTCGCCCACGCCAGCCGTGCACTCCTCGTCGTGAGCGTGCAGCTTCTTGGAGCTGGTCATCATCTTGCCGTACTTGGGGTGACGCTTGCGCTCGGTGATGGTGACAACAATGGTCTTGGCACCGGAGACGGAGGTAACGACACCCGTACGGACCTTACGCGAGTTACGCGAATCAGTCATGTTCTCTCCTTAGGTCCTACTCGGCGACAGCGGACTTCTCCGCTGCGATCTCGCGGGCGCGCTGCTCCGTGAGGACGCGAGCGATGTCCTTCTTCACGGTGTTGACGCGAGCGGTGTTGTCCAGCTGGCTGGTGGCCATCTGGAAACGAAGGTTAAAGAGCTCGGCGCGCATTTCCTTCAGCTTCTCAACGAGCTGAGCGTCCGAGAGCTCACGAATCTCTGCGGGCTTCATTAGTTCTCCTCCTTGGCGGCGGCGGCGTCCTCAGCAGCCCACTTGGCCTCGAGAGCGGCCTCCTCAGCCATCTCCTTCTCGATGCGCTGCTCAGCGTTCTTGGCAGCAACAATCTTGGTCTTGATGGGGAGCTTGTGCTGCGCAAGACGCAGAGCCTCGCGAGCGACCTCCTCGGGAACACCCTTGACCTCGAACATGATGCGGCCGGGCTTGACGACGGCCACCCACTCCTCGGGGTTACCCTTACCAGAACCCATGCGAGTCTCGGCAGGCTTCTTGGTGATGGGCTTATCGGGGAAGATCGTGATGTAGACACGACCGCCACGCTTCATGTAGCGGGTCATGGCAATACGAGCGGCCTCGATCTGACGGTTGGTGATCCAATGGGCCTCGAGAGCCTGGATACCAAACTCGCCGAAATGCAGCTCGGTATTACCCTTGGCCTGGCCCTTCATGGAGCCACGCTGCACCTTGCGGTGAAGAATACGCTTAGGGGCAAGCACTACTGACCCCTCCTCTCGGAGTTACGACGACGAGGACGGGAAGAGCCCTCGAGTGCAGGGTTGGGAACAGGCTGGCCCGGGAGCTTCTCGCCCAGGTAGATCCAGACCTTCACGCCGCAAGCGCCCATGGTGGTGCTGGCGACAGCCGTGCCGTAGTCGATCTTGGCACGGAGGGTGTGCAGAGGCACGCGACCCTCGCGGTACCACTCACGACGGCCCATCTCGGCACCGCCGAGACGACCGGAGCACTGGATACGGATGCCCTTAGCGCCGGCCTTGCGGGCAGACTGGACAGCCTTGCGCATAGCGCGACGGAAGGCAACGCGGCCCTCGAGCTGCTCGGCGATAGACTGAGCAACGAGGTTGGCGTCGAGCTCGGGGCGCTTGATCTCGACAACGTCGACGGAGAGCTGGCCCTTGGAGACGCCAGCGACCTTCTCGAGCTCGGTGCGGAGGGTATCGATCTCGGCACCCTTCTTACCGATGACAACGCCGGGGCGAGCGGTGAGGATGATGACCTTCACCTTGTCGCCAGCGCGCTCGATCTCGACGCGGGAGACAGCTGCGCGGGAAAGACGCTTCTCGAGGTACTTGCGGATCTCGAGATCGTTACCGAGGGTCTTAGCGTAATCCTTCTCTGCGAACCAGCGGGAGCGCCAGTTCTCGGTGATGCCAAGACGGAAGCCGGTGGGGTAGACTTTCTGACCCATACAGCTTTACGCCTCCTTTCGAGGAGCAACGACGACGGTGATGTGGGAAGTACGCTTCAGAATGCGAGAAGCGGAACCCTTGGCGCGGGGACGGATGCGCTTAAGCGTCGGACCCTCGTCAACATAGGCAGCGGCGACAACCAGGTTGTCGGCACGCAGACCGTTGTTGTTCTCGGCGTTCGCAACGGCGGAACGGAGAACCTTCTCGACATCCACGGCGACGGCGCGGTCGCAGAAGTGGAGGATGTCGAAGGCCTGAGCGACAGGCTTGCGGCGGATCAGATCGACCACCAGGCGGGCCTTGCTGGGGGAAACACGCACGTACTTAGCGACGGCGCGAACCTCGGTGGCCTCAGTTTCAATAGACTTAGTTGCCATTTACGGTTAACCCCCTATTTGGCCTTGTGGCCACGGAACGTACGAGTCGGCGCGAACTCGCCGAGCTTGTGACCAACCATGGACTCGGTAACATACACGGGCACATGCTTGCGGCCGTCGTGGACGGCGATGGTGTGACCAACCATCTCGGGGAAGATGGTGGACGCGCGGGACCAGGTCTTCACGACGTCCTTCTTGCCAGCCTCGTTCATCGCGGTGATACGCGAGAGAAGGCGAGTCTCCACGAACGGGCCCTTTTTGAGACTTCTGCTCATAAGTGCTTTCTCCTAAAACTCGGTATCCGAAATTACTTCTTACGGCGACGAATGATGTGCTGGTTCGAGACCTTCTTCTTCTTGCGCGTACGAAGGCCCTTCGTCGGCTTACCCCAGGGGGTAACGGAGGGACGACCAGAGGTGTGGTTCTTGCCCTCGCCACCGCCGTGCGGGTGGTCGACAGGGTTCATGACGGTACCGCGGACGGTCGGGCGCACGTTCATGTGACGCTTACGGCCGGCCTTGCCGATGACGATGTTGGCGTGATCGGCGTTGCCGACCTCACCGACGGTGGCGCGGCAGGTAACGAGGATGCGGCGCATCTCGGAGGAAGGCATACGGACGATGGCGTACTTGCCCTCCTTACCCATCAGCTGGCAGGAGTTACCGGCGGAACGGGCGATAGCAGCGCCCTTGCCCGGCTGGAACTCGACGGCGTGGATGAGCGTACCGACGGGGATGTCGGCGAGGGACAGAGCGTTGCCCGGCTTGATGTCGGCGTCAGAACCGGACATGATGGTCTGACCGACCTCGAGACCCTTGGGGGCCAGGATGTAGCGCTTCTCACCGTCAGCGTAGTGCAGCAGAGCGATGCGAGCGGAACGGTTCGGATCGTACTCGATCGTGGCAACCTTGGCGGGCACGCCGTCCTTGTTGCGCTTGAAGTCGATCACGCGATAACGACGCTTCACGCCGCCGCCCTGGTGGCGGGTGGTGATGCGGCCGTTGTTGTTACGACCGGCCTTCTTGGGCAGGGGCTCGAGAAGAGACTTCTCGGGCTTGGTGCAGGTGATCTCGGAGAAGTCGGAGATCGTCTGCCAACGCCTACCAGCGGAGGTCGGCTTAAGGTGCTTTACAGCCATTACAATCCCTTTCAATAGGAATCCGTTAGCCATCGCAGACAGGGATTCGAGGTTCTGCCTCGGGTGCGATGACACCGGACGTATACACGGTTCCGGGCGTGTCCATTTTATACGCCCAAAACCTTGAGCTCCCGCCTCCCCTATTTGGGAGGCATGAGCTCACTCAACAGCAGCGAGTCTTAGGCCTGGTTGCCAAAGACCTCGATGGTGTCGCCCTCGGCCAGCGTGACGATGGCCTTCTTCCAAGAACGGGTCTTGCCGGCGACATAGCGCACGCGCTTGGTCTTGGGCTTGACCGTCAGGGTGTTCACGCGAACGACCTTGACGCCGAAGATCTCCTCGACAGCGTCCTTGATCTGATACTTGTTAGCATCCTTGGCGACCTCGAACGTGTACTTGTTCAGCTCCATGCCGGAGAAGGAACGCTCGGACACGATCGGACGGATGATGATCTCGTGGGCGGTCATTTATGCAAGCACCTCCCCGAAGTGAGCGGCGATGTCGGCGGGCATCAGCACAGCGTTGTTGTTGACGAGATCGTAGGTGTTGGCCTCGTCAGCGGTGATGATGAACGTCTTGGGAATGTTGCGGAACGACAGGTAGGCGTTGACGTCCTCATCGCGAACGATGATGGTCAGACGCTTGCCCTCAAGGCCGAGAGCCTTGAGCATGGCGACGGCAGCCTTGGTGGAAGGCTTCTCGAAGCCGTAGTCGTCGACGAGCACGAGCTCGCCATCGGCCAGCTTGGCGGACAGCGCGGAGCGCATAGCCAGCTTGACCTCCTTGTTGTTCATACGCTTGGCGTAGGAACGGGGCTTGGGGGCGAAGACAACGCCACCGTGACGCCACTGGGCAGCACGGATGGAACCCTGGCGGGCACGGCCGGTGCCCTTCTGACGCCAAGGCTTCTTGCCGCCACCGGAAACCTCAGAGCGGCCCTTAGCGGACTGGGTGCCCTGACGCCAAGAGGCCATCTGGCACTTGACGATGTGGTGCATAACGTGGATGTTCGGCTCGATGCCGTACACCTCAGCGGCGAGCTCGGCCTCGGCGACCTTCTTGCCCTCGCTGTTCTTTACTTCAAACTTTGCCATTTAAGTGTTCTCCTTGGTATGACGCTGGGCTAAATGGGCTGGGCCCTTAGGCCATACGGATGGCGACGAGACCATTCTTGGCACCCGGGACAGCGCCCTTGACCAAGATGAGGTTCTGCTCGGCATCGATGCGGACAACGGAAAGGTTCTTGACGGTAACGCGCTCGTTACCCATGTGACCGGCCATCTTGACGCCCTTGAGGACGCGCGCAGGATAGGCGCACTGACCGATAGAACCGGGGTGACGCTGGAAGTGAGAACCATGCGTCATAGGACCGCGGCGCTGACCCCAGCGCTTGATGCGACCCTGGAAGCCCTTACCCTTGGAGGTACCGATGACGTCGACCTTCTCGACATCAGCGAAATCAGCGACGGTGACGACCTCGCCGACCTTGTGCTCCTCGCCGTTCTCGACGCGGACCTCACGAAGGAAGCGGACAGGCTCGACGCCAGCCTTGGCGAAGTGACCAGCCATGGGCTTGTTCACGTTCTTGGCCTTGATGTCGCCGAAACCGATCTGGACGGCGTCATAGCCGTCGGTTGCCTGAGTTTTAACCTGCGAGACAGCGCAGGGGCCAGCCTGGATGACCGTGACGGGAACGACGTTGTCGTCCTCGTCCCAAACCTGGGTCATGCCAATCTTGCGGCCGAGAATCATGCTGATCAAGATATGATCCCAACTCTCGCGTGGTCTTGGGACAATGCGTACACCACCGAGCGTACGCCCCTAGAGGACCACTACTTACACGACGTGCTCCCCAGCCTTGTATTTCGCCCGGACTACCTGACAACCCTATTAAGCAGGCATTTTGTCCAGCCAGAATACTCCCCTGGTTTCACACAGCTGTTTAGTATACACGGCTGCGGGCGTATCCATCGAGATTCATATTTCACTCACATTGTTTACGCAGGTAAAGTGCATGGATGGCTCCCGAGCACGGCGGAGGGCCGGAGAAATATATTAAGGTCCCTGCTCTACAGTCCTGCGCAAGACGGAGAGCACATTAAGTGCTCTCCTTTGCGTGCGGAACTCGCGATGACCTTAATTTATTTCTCCGGCCCTCCGCCGTGCTCGGGAGACGACACGTTGATGTCTGCTTAACTCTGCTCGCTCAGGCTAATGACTTTGTTGGGGGTCCACTATTTGCTGGAGGGTGAACTTGCATTGCATTGGCTCGCCCTCTACTTGTGGCTCCGCCTCATCAAAATCGAAAATCATAATGGCGCAGTTGGGGAGTTTTGTTGGAAGCTCGAAGCCCTCTGGGGCTGCAGCCTTAATGAATTGGCGGCTGGCGCTGCCGTGGCTTACTGCTAGGAGGGCTTCGATGCCCTCGGAGTCCATGAGATTAGTGAGGGTGCCTACCATGCGTTCTTGCAGTGCGCGGCTTCCTTCTCCTCCGAAGGGGACCAGGTCCTCGCCCGGATCCCAGACGTCGGTGGGTAGCGCGTCGTGCGGGCCTTCTTCGAAGGTGCCGTAGCAGCGCTCGATAATGCCTTCGCAGGGCTCGGCTGCTGCGTCCGGGCCGAGGAGCTCGCATGCGACGAGCTGAGCTGTGTCCATGGCTCGGCCTAAGGGCGAAGAGACCACTTTGTCGGGGACGACGCCGTGGGCTTTGAGCCATGCGGCTGCCATCCCGGCTTGCTGACGGCCTAAGTCGGTGAGCGGTGAATCGCAGCGGCCCTGGACCAGCTTTTTGACGTTGAACTCCGTCTGACCGTGACGGAGTAGATACAGCTTCTTCATGCTCTCCCCTTCTGCATAACCTGCTTTGCCGGCACAGCCTTACTCGTGGGTATGCCCTACGTAGTCTTCGTCGATCGTAATCTTGGCAATCGACTTGGGATATTCCGATTCGACCCGTTGTGCCAGCGCGTGCTTTACGTCTTCGGCACTCATCTGCAGATCCGAGGGACGCACGCAGTCAAAGATCACGTTGGTGTGCGTAGGACCCGGCACACAGCGTAGATCATGAATCGAGAGGCGGTTATCGATCTCCTGAGCCATTGCGTTGATACGCAGGCGCATGCTCGCCAGCTTGGGGTCATCGGTCACGATGGGGTCGTAGTGAAGTGTGACAATCATGCCGTCTTCGTTCCTAAACGACTGCTCGATGTTATCGAGCGTGTCGTGACTTTCCAGCGGGCTGGCCTCGGCCGCCATCTCGGCGTGCGCACTTGCAAACTTCCTGCCCGGGCCGTAGTCGTGAACCATCAAATCGTGAACGCCCAAAACGCCGGGATAGCTCATGATCTTGTCTCGAATGTGCTTGACCAGCTTAGGATCGGGTGACTGGCCCAAAAGCGGGCTTACCGTATCTTGAATAAGTTCAAGGCCGCTCCAGCCAATATAGGCGCCAACGGCAAGGCCAACCCATGCGTCAAGATTGATGTGCGTCACCTGCGAAACAATCGCACATGCCAGCACGGCGCCTGTGGCAAGGACATCGTTCTTGGAATCCTGCGCGGTCGCATGCAGCGTCTCGGACTCAATGCGATCGCCGAGCTTTTGGTTGAGGGCCGCCATCCACAGCTTTACAACCATCGAAAGTGCCAGGACTGCCACCAGGGCAAGCGAGAACTCGACAGGTTCGGGGTGGATGATGCGCTCAACCGAGGACTTCACCAGCTCAACGCCAATCAGCAGCACGAGCGCCGCCACGACCAGACCCGAGAGATACTCGTAGCGGCCATGTCCGTAAGGATGCTCGGGGTCGGCCGGCTTGCCCGCCAGCTTAAAGCCAAGCACGCTCACGATGTTCGAGCTGGCATCGGACAGGTTGTTCATGGCGTCCGCCACAATCGAAACCGATCCCGACAGCACGCCAATTGCACCCTTCGCAGCGCAAAGCGCAACATTGGCGAGAATACACACTATGCCCGTCAACGTTCCCACGCGCGCACGGTCGCCCTGCGCACGACGAACAATCCACTCGACCATCCTCATCAGTCCCCACGGTACTACCTATATATCTATTGCTCAAACGGATTGTAGTGTAGCCACTTTGTCCTCCAGATACAAAAAGGCCGCAGCCCACACGGGCCGCAGCCTTGGAATATGACAAAGGAATCGTCCTTTTGTCGCACAGATTTATGCGCTTGCTTCAGCAGCGCTCGCCACTGTTTCGAGCGAATCAGCTGCGTCTTCTGCCGCCTGCATCTTTGTCGGCACCACGCCAAAACAGCAGCTCAGCGCCGCAGACACCGCAAATGCTGCGCCGCCGGCAGCGCAGCACCACAGCAGATTCGAGATGCCGCCCGTGGCAAAGCCAATGACCATGAGGACATTCGTCATACCGATGGTATAAGCCGTAACGTGGCCCACGGCCGCAACAAGGCCTCCGACGGCGCCGCCAACGGCCATGCACGTCAGACACCTGCCATATTTAAAGCCGCATCCGTACAGCGCTGGCTCGCTTACGCCGCCAAGAATCCCCGAGATTGAATAGCCCAGCATGAGCGCCTTCTCGTCCTTATCCGCAACGCGGAGCGACGCGCCAAAGGGCATACCCCAAACGGCGAACGTTGCCATCGTCGCGGCGATCAGGATGCACGAATCCGTTCCCACACTCATAAACTGCGCATAGGCGAGCGATAGGACAACGTTGCTGACACCCGCGATCTTAAGAAACTCCCAGCCCGCGGCAAGCCCCATGAGCGTGAGCAGCGACACGATGCCACCGGAATTGCCAAGCATAAACATAAGCTGTCCCAACAGCATGCCCAGATAGCTGCCTGCCGGCGCCGTAACACACAGCGACACCGGAACCATGACAAGCATGGTTGCAAACGGTACAAAAGAAAACGCCACAGCCTGAGGGATAGTGCGCTTAAAGAAACGCTCCACCTGCCATAGCACGGGCACCGAGATGAGAACCGGAATAACAGTCGTCGTGTAATCGTTGACCGGCGCGGGAAGTAAACCATACACGGAAGCCATCGATGCCCCCGTCGTCGATGCGGCATCGACGAGCTTAAGCAGATCGGGCGCAATCAATACGCCGCCCAGCATCATGCCCAGCTGCTCCGAGCAACCGAGCTGGCGGGCGGCCGCCCAACCAAGATAAATGGGCAAAAAGTAGTAGCCGGCGTTATAGAGCCAACTGTAGAACAGGCGATAGATTTCGGAATCGGCAGACCACAGGCCCAGCATGCCTTCGCCCATAATGACGGCGACGGTACGAAACAGCGCCGCACAGACAATAAACGGCAGCGCCGACATCATGCTTTTGGACAGATAGTCCACCACGGCCATGGCGTTTGATGAAACCGTCGTTGTAAACGAGGTGTTAGAAACTTGTGACATGGAACGCCTTTCCCAATGTGACATGCGGGCTGTCCCCTTGTCACATCGTGCGGTACTGACCGATTGCGCGGTACTTTTCGTAGCGGAGGTTTGTGAGGGTCGCGTCGTCGAGCCGCCCAAGTGTATCGAAGGCATCAAATGCCGAGGACATGACGGCACCGGCGATCTCCTCATGCGACAGACCCCTATCGTCAACAATGCCGTCGATGATGCCGAGCGCCAACAGGTCGGGAGCCGTGAGCTTAAGCGCCTCGGCGGCCTCATTCGCGCGCTCGGTATCCTTCCACAGGATCGACGCACAGGCCTCAGGGCTCACGACCGAATAGGCCGAGCTCGAAAGCATCAGGATGCGGTCGGCCACGGATAGCGCCAGCGCGCCACCAGAGCCGCCCTCGCCTGTCACCACCGAGACAATCGGCGTCTTAAGGCCGCTCATCTCCATGAGATTCTGGGCAATCGCCTCGCCCTGGCCGCGTTCCTCGGCACCGATGCCGCAAAACGCGCCCGAAGTATCGACCAGGCACAGAACCGGTCGACCAAACTTTTCGGCCTGGCGCATCAGACGACGCGCTTTGCGGTAGCCCTCGGGATGCGCCATGCCAAAGTTACGGCGCATACGCTCTTTGGTCGTGGTGCCACGCTCGATGGCGATGACCGTTACGGGGCGTCCGTCTTTCCAGCCAATGCCAGCCACCACAGCGGCGTCGTCGCCAAAGTAACGGTCGCCGTGCAGCTCCACAAATCCATCCAAGCCCAGCGAGATCATCTCGCCCGCCGTGGCGCGATCTGCCGAGCGGGTCTGCTTGACAATCTCGAGTGCCGTTTTTGGCGCGGCCGTGCGCTTGAACAAGTGTCCCAGCTTTTTGCCGCGGCGACCCGTATGCACGATCTCATGCGGTGCCCCCAGGCCGGGCGCGTGCCCTTCGTGCAGCGCCAGCAGCTCGCCTACCGTGAGCGCGATCTCGCCACGCGGAACAACGGCATCGCAAAAGCCGTGCTCCAGCAAAAACTCGGAGCGCTGGAATCCCTTGGGCAGGCGCTTGTGCATGTTCTGCTCGATCACGCGCGGGCCGGCAAATGCCGTCAGGGCATCGGGCTCGGCCAGGATAATATCGCCCTCCATGGCAAAGCTCGCGGTTACGCCTCCGGTCGTGGGGTCAGTGAGCACCGTGATATACAGGCCGCCCGCCTCGCTATGGCGCCTAACCGCCGCAGAAATCTTGGCCATCTGCATAAGCGATGTCACGCCCTCTTGCATGCGCGCACCGCCCGAAACGGTAAAGCCGACAACTGGCAATCCAAGCTCGGTCGCTCGCTCAAATGTGCGACAGATCTTCTCGCCCACCACGGAACCCATCGAGCCCATCATAAAGTTGGCGTCCATAAAGAAGAGCGCGGTATCGCAGCCGCGAATTTTACCCCTACCGCACACGACGGCATCGCGCTCGCCCGAACGTTCGCCCGCGCTCTCGAGCTTGTCGGCATAGCCGGGAAACGAGAGGAAGTCCTCCGACGCCAGATTGGCATCCCATTCCTCAAAGGTACCCGCGTCGACCGTCATGCGCATGCGCGCGCGACCGCTCACGCGAAAGTGTTTGCCGCAACGGGGGCAGACCTCGAGGTTGTCGTGCAGGCGCGCCTCATCGATCACACGGCGGCACTCCGGGCATTTGACAAACACGTGGCGCGCGGGGAACTCGGCGCACGACTCGGTTATCGGCCCCTCAAGGACATTGACCGTCTTCGCTTTTCTATTCATCAGCATAGAGATGCCCCATCAGATCGGTGTGATACATGCCCGACAAAAACTCGTCGTTTGCCAGCACGTCGAGCTGAAGCTCGCTGTTTTCGCTCACGCCCTCAATCACGAGCTCGCCCAGGGCCGAGCGCATCTTGCGAATGGCACCGTCACGCGTGGGCGCGCACACGATGAGCTTGCCGAGCATGGAGTCGTAGTACGGCGGAACTTTCGCTCCGGTAAACATGGCGGAATCCCAGCGCACGCGCGGACCACCCGGCACACGCAACGCGGTGACCGTTCCACATGACGGTAGAAAGTCCGGCGTTTCGGCATTGATGCGGCACTCCATGGCGTGGTTGCGGACCGGTACGTCCTCCTGCTCAAAGGGCAGAGGCTGGCCGGCAGCCACGCGCAGCTGCCACTTAACCAGGTCGGTATCGGTCACAAACTCCGTAACCGGATGCTCCACCTGCAAGCGCGTGTTCATTTCCATAAAGTAAAAATTGCCGTCATCTGAGTACAAAAACTCGATGGTGCCAGCGCCCTCATAGCCAACGGCACGAGCCAGGTCGCGCGCGGCCTTGTGCATGCGCGCGCGAATATCATCGCGTCCGTCGAGGCACGGCGCGGGGCTCTCCTCGATCAGCTTTTGGTTGCGGCGCTGCACCGAGCACTCGCGCTCGCCGAGCGAAAACACATGGCCCTGCTTATCGGCCATAATCTGTACCTCAACGTGATGCGCCGGCGCGACGAACTTCTCCATGTAGCACTCGCCGTCGCCAAAAACGGCCTCGCCCTCGGCACGCGCCTCGATGAACGCCTTTGCCGCATCTTCCACGCGCTCGACCTTGCGAATGCCGCGGCCGCCACCGCCTGCACGCGCCTTGATGAGCACGGGGCAGCCGATGCGCTCAGCCTCGGCCGTCGCCTCCTCGGGGCTTTTGAGCAAATCGCAGCCCGGAACGATGGGCACGCCCGCCGCGGCAGCCGTTCGGCGTGCGGCGTCCTTGTCGCCCATGCTGTCGATGACCTCGGCCGAGGGACCGACAAACGCCAGACCGTACTCGTCGCAGTCGCGCACGAAGCTCGCCTTCTCGGAGAAAAAGCCATAGCCGGGATGAATTGCCTTAGCTCCCGACTTCACGGCACAGGTGAGCACGGCATCGTCGTTGAGGTAGCTCTCGGCAAGACGCGGGCCGCCGATGCAATACGCCTCGTCGGCAAGCTGCACGTGCAGCGCGTCCGCATCGGCCGTGGAATAAACGGCGACGGTCTTGATGCCCATATCGCGGCACGCGCGGATAACACGGACCGCGACTTCGCCGCGGTTGGCGATGAGCACTTTGTCGAACATGAAGCCTTCCTTAACTTTCGTGCACGAGTGCAAAAGACATATCGGCGCGGCAGCAAACCTCACCGTTGACGCTCGCGGTACCCGTCGCAAAGCGGAACGGCCCGCGCGCACGCGTGATGGAGCACACCAGATCCACCGTGTCGCCCGGGCGCACCGGACGCTTAAAGCGCACCTTGTCCAGACTCGTGTAGAACGGCGTCGCGCCGCGCGCCTCCTCATCGCCCATCAGCAGCACGCAGCAGTTCTGGGCGAGCATCTCGCACTGAATCACGCCGGGGACGACCGGGTTTCCCGGAAAATGCCCCTGCAAAAAGTACTCGTCGCCCGTAATCGTGATCTTGCCGTGGGCCTCGTCGCCCACCAGCTCGGCTTCGTCGAGCAAAAGCATCGGCTCGCGATGCGGCAACAGCTTCTTGAGCTCTTCTTTGTTCATGGATATCACCTATCCGATCCTCATGAGGCAGCTGCCAAACTCCACGAGGTCGCCGTCGGCCACGCAGATCTCGAGCACCTCGCCGTCTGCCTCGGCCGTCACCTCGTTGAGAACCTTCATGGCCTCGATGATGCAGAGGGTCTCGCCGGCCTTGACCTTGGAGCCCACGTGCACAAACGGCTCGTTGCCCGGCGCCGGGGCAGCATAGAAAACGCCGACCATGGGAGCGGTCACCTCGGTGCCCTTAGGCTCCGGTGCGGCGGCAGGCGCCTGCGCGGCGGGCTCCGGCGCGGCGGCAGGCATGGCGACAGGAGCCACCGCCGGAGCAGTCACGGCACCCGGCATGGGCATGGGCACGGCAACCGGCTGTGCGGCGCTCGCGCGCTCGAGTTCGACCGCGGTGCCATCGGGCTCCTCAACGCGCACGCGCGTGAGGCCGCGGTCCTCCATCACATCGGCTATCTCGGCAAGTCTTTTGGAATCCATGCTCTAGCTCCTCGTATATCTACGCAGCGCGATGGCGGCGTTGTGCCCGCCAAAGCCTAGGTTGGTCGAAAGCGCCCAGGTAAGGTCGGCGCGAACTGCGCGATTGGGCGTGTAGTCAAGATCGCAGGCGGGATCGGGCGTGCGGTAGTTAATGGTCGGCGGCACCACGCCCTGCTCGAGCGCCATGGCGCAGGCCATGACCTCGATGGCGCCCGTGGCACCGATCATGTGGCCTGTCATCGACTTAGTCGACGAGACGTGCGCGGCGCGCGCCGCGTCCTCGCCGAGCGCACGCTTAATGCCCGCCGTCTCGGACGAATCGTTGAGCTTGGTCGATGTGCCGTGGGCATTGATGTAGAGACCCTCGGAAGGCTTGACGTCGCCCTCGGTCACCGCCAGCGATATCGCGCGGGCAATGCCGGCAGCCTCGGGATCAGGACTCGTGATGTGATAGGCATCATCGGTGTTGCCGTAGCCCACGACCTCGGCATAAATGTGCGCACCGCGCGCCTGCGCATGTTCCATGCTCTCGAGCACGAGCACGCAGGCGCCCTCGCCCATCACAAAGCCGTCGCGGTCTGCATCGAACGGACGGCAGGCCGTCGCGGGATCGGGGTTGGTGGTCAATGCGCGGCAGGACGTAAAGCCCGCAACGGCATCGGGGATAATGGCCGCCTCGGCGCCGCCCGCGAGGATCGCGTCGGCATAGCCGTGCTTGATGGCGCGGAACGCCTCGCCCACCGCATGGGCCGAGGTCGCGCACGCGGTCACCACGGGCAGGGTCGGGCCCTTTGCCTTGTGGCGGATTGCGATATTGCCCGATGCCATGTTGGGGATCATCATCGCGATCATATAGGGCGATGCGCGGCGGGGCCCACGTTCGGCAATCGTATGGACGTTGTCGACGAGCGTCGTCATGCCGCCCACGCCCGAGCCCACGTAGACGCCCAGGCGCTCGCGATCGATGGCGCCTTCGACATCAAAGCCTGCATCGTGCATGGCTTCGTCCGAAGCCGCCATCGCAAACTGAACGCAGGGGTCGAGATGCTTGGCGTCACGCTTGCCAAAGTACTCGTTGCCGTCAAAGCCCTTGACCTCGGCTGCCACCTTGACGGCAAACGCATCGGTATCGAAGTGCGTGATCGGGCCGATGCCGCACGTGCCGGCGCACATGGCCGCCCAGGTGGCAAGCGCGGTGTTGCCGAGCGGCGACACGGCACCGATACCGGTGATTGCAACTCTCTGTTCCATCATGGTCTCCTCATCCAAGCCGTTCTTCGGCCCTGGTTTCTACATCGCCATTCCGCCGTCGACGCGCACGACCTCACCCGTAATGTAGGCAGCCGCATCACTCGCCAGAAAGCGCACTACGCCGGCCACCTCCTCAGGGCGCGCCATACGCTTAAGGGGAATCTGCTCCTCGGTTACCGTACGCACCTTCTCCGAGAGCTTTGCCGTCATATCCGTCTCGACAAACCCGGGGGCAACCGCGTTCACTCGTACGCCGCGGGGCGCAAGCTCGCGCGCCACCGCCTTGGTCAGGCCGATCACGCCCGCCTTGGAGGCAGCGTAGTTGGCTTGCCCGGCATTGCCCATCAGGCCCACAACCGAGCTCATGTTGACGACGCAACCGCCGCGCTGGCGCATAAAGGTCTTGGTGAGCGCGCGCGTCGTATTGAACGTGCCCTTGAGATTGACATCGAGCACGCGGTCGAAGGCATCGTCGCCCATACGCATGAGCAAGCCGTCGCGCGTGATGCCGGCGTTGTTGACGAGCGCCCAAACGGAGCCAAAGTCGTTGAGGACCGTTTCCACGCACGCGTTGACGGCAGCGGGATCGGCCACGTCGCATTGATATGCGCGTGCCGTAGCGCCAGCCGCCTCGCAGGCTTCGCACGTCTCGCGCGCTGCATCGACACTACCGGCATAGACGACGGCGATATCAAAGCCGTCCTCCGCCAGACCGACAGCGCAAGCGCGGCCGATACCCCGCGAGCCGCCCGTGACCAGTGACACGCGACGTGAGTCGTTGCGCTCGAGCGCGCCGTTTTTCAAGTTGCCCATGTCATTCCTTTCGGGTTACAGCCCTGTGGACTATGCGAGCTCGTCGGCAATAGCTGCGACCTGCTCGGCTGTTTCGCACGAATACACGCGAACGTCGCTCAGCGTACGCTTGACCAGGCCCGACAGCGTTTTGCCGGGGCCAACCTCAATAAACGTGTCGATGCCCTGATCCTGCAGAGTGTGCAGCGTGTCGACCCAACGCACGGCATGGCTCACCTGGTTGGCCAAGACATCCGATGCCGCTCGCGGGTCCGCCGGATAGGGCGCCGCCGTCATGTTTGCCATAACCGGAATTAGCAGCGAAGACGGAACGTGGCCGTCTTGGATATACGTCGCCAGCCCCTCAGTCGCCTCTGCCATATAGGGGCTATGAAATGCACCCGACACCGCGACTTTCATAGCGCGGCCGCCAGCCTCTTTTACTAGGACGTCGAGCTCCTGCAGCGCCTCGGGCGCTCCGGCCACAACCGTCTGCTGCGGGCTGTTGTAGTTGACTGGCCAGCAGTCCTCGCCGGCCTGTTTTGCCAGGCCCTCGACTTGCGCCGCATCGAGCTTGATGACGGCGCGCATGCCGCCCGGATGGCGCTCGGCAGCCGCGGCCATCAGCGCCGCGCGCTCGCACACAAGCCCAAAGCCCGCTCGCGTATCGAACGCCCCCGCAAAGGTGAGCGCGGCGACCTCGCCCAGCGAGAATCCCGCACAGGCGGCAGGTACCACGCCGCGCTCACGCAGGGCGGCAGCCGCTGCCAGGTCGTGAACGAACACGCACGGCTGCGTGTTCTCGGTCTGCGAGAGCTCCTCCTTGGAGGCACTCCGGCACTGCTCGCTGGTCCCCGGGCGCACCTCGTCGGCAATGGTGAACACCTCGGCGGCCGCCGGCGATGTCTCGATCAGGTCGACGCCCATCGCGGGGTGTTGGGCACCCTGGCCGGCAAACAGAAACGCTACGCTACCCATGCAGACGCACCCTTCAGGACGCGCTCGGCGCCATCGACCAGATCGTCAACGATTTCGCGTGCGCTCTGGCGCTCGCTAACCATGCCGGCAATCTGTCCACACAAAAACGAACCCTCTTCGTAATTGCCGTCCTTGGCGGCCTTGCGAAGGGCGCCCGTGCCCATGGCCCCGAGCTCCTCGACACTTACGCCCGCCGCCTCGCTCTTGGCGTAGGCGTTGGTGAAGGGGCTCTTAAGGGCGCGCACCGGATGTCCCGTCGAGCGGCCGGTCGCACGCGTCGAAGTGTCGTTGGCCTTCAGGACCATCTCCTTGTACTGCTCCGAGACGGTGCACTCGTCTGCGACCAGAAAGCGCGTACCCACCTGGACGCCGGCAGCGCCCAGCATAAAGGCGGCCGCCACGCCGCGGCCGTCGGCAATACCGCCGGCAGCCACGACGGGAATGTCGACCGCATCGACGACCTGCGGTACCAGTGCCATCGTCGAGGTCTCGCCAATATGGCCGCCCGATTCGGTGCCCTCGGCAACAACCGCCGTGGCTCCACGACGCGCCACGAGACGGGCGAGCGCCACCGAAGCCACAACGGGGATGACCTTGATGCCCGCATCGTTCCAAGCTTTCATGTACTTGGTGGGATTACCGGCACCCGTCACAACGACCGGCACTCGCTCGTCAATCACGACCTGCGCGACCTCGTCGGCAAACGGGCTCATGAGCATGACGTTGACGCCAAAGGGTTTATCCGTCCTGGCGCGCAGCTCGTGAATCTGGTCGCGCAGCCAGTTGGCGTCGGCGTTCATGGCCGCGATAATCCCTAAGCCACCCGCCTCGGATACGGCCGATGCCAGCGAGGCGTCGGCAATCCAGGCCATACCGCCCTGGAACACGGGCTTTTCGATGCCGAGCAGATCGCAGAGAGGAGTCTTGATCATCTCTACTTCTCCAATGCCGCCTCGACTGTATCGGCGAACTCGCCGACCGTCTTGGGGTTCTCCTCGGTATCGAGCTGAATGCCAAACTCGTCCTCGACGGCGACGAGGATCTCGACGGTACCCAGACTGTCGAGACCAATCTCCTCGAGCGTGGACTCGGGCTTCATCTCGACATCGTCAAGACCGGCGGTCTCGCGGATAACGTCGCAAACGCGCTCGAAGGTCTTCTGATCTGCCATGGTAGTTCTCCTTTGGTTGTGCCCTAGGGCGTTTTTATTTCCTATGTGCGACTACTTCCAACGAAGCAGATAGCCACCTATATCCAGACCGGCGCCAAATCCAACCAAGGCGATGGTGTCGCCTGTGTGAAGTGCACCGGCGTTTGCCAGCCGGTCGAGGGCAAGCGGAATGCATGCGCTCGAAATGTTGCCGGTCTCGCGCAACGTGCGAACCACGCGCTCGTCCGGCACGCCCAGGCGCTTGACCGCCTGGCTCAGGATTCGTTCGTTGGCCTGATGGAATACAAAATGATCGATGTCTTCGACCGAAATGCCCGCATCGCTCGCAAGCATATGGACCGTGTCGCAGATGGCGTTGACGCCGAACTTGAACACGCGGCGGCCATTCATGGACAGCACACTCTCGCTTTCTGCGGAGGCCTTAAACGGCGAGGTGCCGACCAGACCGGGAACGCGCAAGGTCTCGACGTCGGGCGCCGTCGAAAGCTCAACGGCAAGGGGGTTGTCTCCCCCAGCTTCAATCACTGCGGCGCCTGCCCCATCGCCAAAAAGCACGCAGGTGGCACGGTCGGTCCAGTCGAGCGCGCGCGTCATCTGCTCGGCAGCAACAACAAGCACGCGCTCGGCACGGCTGCGGGCGATATAGCCCTCGGCGACATCGAGCGCAAATACGAAGCCGGCACAAGCCGCCGAGACATCGAAGGCAGGGCACGTCGCGCCTAGTCGCTCAGCAACGGCACACGCCTCAGCGGGAACAAGGTGGTCACCCGTCGTCGTCGAGCAGACGATCAGATCCAGCTGGCTCGCGTCGATTCCGGACACCTGGAGTGCCCGCTCGCTCGCCGCTACGGCAAGGTCGTCAAGTGACTCGGTGGTGCAGACGTGGCGGCTCTTGATACCTGTGCGAGTAAAAATCCACTCATCCGAGGTATCGAGGAACTCAGACAGCTCGTCATTGGAAACACTGCGCTCAGGAAGTGCCGAACCTGTTCCAAGAATCGTGAAACCCATCACTAACCTCCTTTGAGTTGTTGACGTGTTTACATCGACCAAGAGAGGATAACGCATTTCAGTCTTTGTTGACGTGTTAACATTAAATTGTCCAAATGCGACAAAGGCTTCACATTGTGTCTATCTCTCGACACCATTGCGCCATTCACTTATTCAATAAGGAGGTAGCAGCCGCTATGGATGCCCAATTAACGATTGTCGACGTAACCGGATCGACCAACGATGACCTGCTCGAAGCAGGAAAACAGGGAGCGCCACACGGCACGGGACTTGCCGCCCGGGCTCAGACAGCAGGACGCGGCCGACGCGGCCACAAGTGGGATTCAACCGCCGGCAACTTATTGCTTTCGATTGTCCTACGTCCATGCGTTAATCCTGCAAAGTACTCTGGCCTTGCCGCCGTCAGCGGCCTAGCGGTGCTCGAAGCACTCGAAAAGCAGGGTCTTGCAAACGAGATTGACCTCAAATGGCCCAACGATCTGGTCGCGCGAGGGCGCAAGCTCGGCGGCATTCTGGTCGAGGCCGCACGCGATAACGAAGGCAAACCTTTCGCCGTCTGCGGCATTGGCGTCAATGTGAACTATGTGCCCTCGGAGGTTCCCGATGGCGGCCTGCCGGCAATCGGTCTCTTGGATCTCAACGAGAACGTTCCCGCCGTCGACATGCTCCTCGATGAGGTCTATCACGCGGTCGTGAACGCAGTAGACGCGTGGGCAGAACACCTCAACGCCAAGGAAGAAGACGCCGGTCCGCTCGCGCCCGTCCACGACGAATATATCGCTCACCTCAATTGGATCGGGGAACACGTTCTCGCCCGCTCCCCTGCCGGACATGAGCTGGCACGTGGCATCTTTAAAACCGTCGATGCCTTTGGTCGCGCGTGTATCGAAGCGGAAAGCGGCGTGCGATCCTTCCATTTTGAGGAGGCATCGCTGCGCCCCTTGAGCGAATAGGGCGCCGCAGCCACCTACTCGGCAGCAATACCCGGCAGTCCAAACCATCATTCAAAACAAAAGGGCCCCGCTACCGTAACGGCAGCGGGGCCCTTTAAGCTAAGAGCGATATCGCTTAGAGCTTGATGTCGATGTCGACGCCAGCGGGGAGGTCGAGACGCATGAGCGAATCAACGGTGCCCGAGGTGGGGTCGAGGATGTCGATGAGGCGCTTGTGAGTGCGCATCTCGAACTGCTCACGGGAGTCCTTGTTCACGTGCGGCGAGCGGATAACCGTGTACAGGTTGCGCTCGGTGGGCAGGGGGACAGGACCGGAAACGCGAGCGCCGGTCTTCTGAGCGGTCTCGACGATGAGCTTCGCGGACTGATCGACGACCTCGTGATCATAGCCCTTGAGGCGAATGCGGATCTTCTGGGTAGCCAACTTAAACCTCCAAAGAGTGCGAGAGATGTTCTCGCGGATTACGTAACAGGGAGCTCGAACTTAGGCGTTCTTGCTCATGACCTCGTCCACGATGGACTTGGGCGCGGGCTCATAAGAGTCGAACTGCATCGTGTAGGATGCACGGCCCTGGGTCTGGGAGCGAAGGTCGGTAGCGTAACCGAACATCTCGCCCAGCGGCACCTTGGCACGGATGAGCTTGCTGTTCTTGCGATCCTCCATGCCCTCGATCTTGCCGCGGCGACCGGAGAGGTTGCCCATAACGTCGCCCATGTACTGCTCGGGGGTCTCGACCTCGACAGCCATGATCGGCTCGAGCAGCTGCGGGTCGGACTTCTTGAGGGCGTCCTTGATAGCCATGGAACCGGCGATCTTGAAGGCGGCCTCGGAGGAGTCGACCTCGTGGTAAGAACCGTCGAACAGGGTGACCTTAACGTCGAGGACCGGGAAGCCGGCGATAACACCGGTGTTCAGGGCCTCCTGGATGCCCTTGTCGATGGACGGGATGTACTCCTTGGGCACGACGCCGCCGACGATAGCGTTGACGAACTCGTAGCCGAAGCCCTCCTCCATCTTCTCGAGCTTGATGACGGCATGGCCGTACTGACCGCGACCACCGGACTGACGGACGAACTTGCCCTCAGCCTTCTCAACGTCGTGACCAGCGGTCTCGCGGTAGGCAACCTGGGGCTTACCAACGTTAGCGTCAACCTTGAACTCACGGAGCAGACGGTCGACGATGATCTCGAGGTGCAGCTCGCCCATGCCGGCGATGATGGTCTGGCCGGTCTCGTGGTTGGTGGACACCTGGAAGGTCGGGTCCTCCTCGGCGAGCTTGGTCAGAGCCAGGGACATCTTGTCCTGCTCGGCCTTGGTCTTGGGCTCGATGGCAACGTCGATAACGGGCTTAGCGAACTCGATCTTCTCGAGGACGATCTCCTTGCCCTCGGCGCACAGGGTGTCACCGGTGGTGGAGTTCTTAAAGCCGACGCAAGCGACGATGTCGCCGGCAGCAGCGTCGTCACGGTCGATACGCTCGGCAGCGTTCATCTCGAGGATGCGGCCGAGGCGCTCGCGCTGACCGTTGGAAGCGTTGACAACGTAGGAGCCGGACTCGGCGCGGCCGGAGTAAACGCGGACATAGGTGAGCTTACCGACGAACGGGTCGGTCATGATCTTGAAGACCAGGCCGGAGAAGGGCTCGTCGAAGGAAGGATGACGCTGAATCTCCTCGCCGGTGTCCGGATCGGTACCGGTGACGGCCTCGACGTCGAGCGGGCTGGGCAGGTAGTCGACGACAGCGTCGAGCAGCTCCTGAACGCCCTTGTTCTTGTAGGCGGAACCCACGAAGACGAGGTTGAGCTCGTTGGCCAGAACGCCCTTGCGCAGAGCAGCCTTGAGCTCCTCGACGGTGAAGTCCTCCTCCATGAGGATCTTCTCCATGAGCTCGTCGTCAAAGCTGGCAGCAGCGTCAAGGAGCTCCTCGCGCTTGGTGGCAGCGATGTCGGCAAACTCAGCCGGGATCTCGTCCATCGGCTCGGGGTAGGTCATACCCTTCTCGTCGGCCTTGAAGTCCCATGCAGTCATGGTGACCAGGTCGATGACGCCCCAGAAGTTGTCCTCGGCGCCCATCGGGACCTGAGCGGCCACGGCGTTAGCATCGAGACGATCCTTCATGGTCTCGATAGCGTTGAAGAAGTCAGCGCCCACGCGGTCATACTTGTTGATGAAGGCGATGCGGGGGACGTTGAAGGTAGAAGCCTGACGCCAAACGGTCTCAGACTGGGGCTGAACGCCGGCAACGGCGTCGAAGACGGCGACAGCGCCATCGAGGACGCGCAGGCAGCGCTCGACCTCGGCGGTGAAGTCAACGTGGCCCGGGGTGTCGATGATCTGGATGCGGTAGTCCTTACCGTCCTTGTTCCAGAAGCAGGTGGTAGCAGCGGAGGTAATGGTTACGCCGCGCTCCTGCTCCTGAACCATCCAGTCCATGGTGGCAGCGCCCTCATGGACCTCACCGATCTTGTGGGTCTTACCGGTGTAGTAAAGAATACGCTCGGTCGTGGTGGTCTTACCGGCATCGATGTGAGCCATGATGCCGATGTTACGGGTATCGGAAAGCTTGTACTTAGGCTTAGCCATGTTAGTTCCTTACCTTAACTTACCAACGATAGTGAGAGAACGCGCGGTTGGCCTCGGCCATCTTGAAGACGTCCTCACGCTTCTTGACGGAAGCGCCCAGGCCGTTGGAAGCGTCGAGGATCTCGTTGGCGAGACGCTCGGCCATGGTCTTCTCCTTGCGAGCGCGGGAGAAGTTGACGATCCAGCGGATACCCAGAGCGGTGGAACGACGGGAGTTGACCTCCATCGGGACCTGATAGGTAGCGCCACCGACACGCTTGGGCTTAACCTCGAGCGTGGGCTTGACGTTGTCCATAGCCTTCTTGAAGGTAGCGAGAGCGTCGCCACCCTCGGACTTCTCGGCAACGATCTCGAAAGCGGTGTAAACGATGCGCTCAGCGGTGGCCTTCTTGCCGTCAAGAAGGACCTTGTTGATGAGCTGAGTCACCAGGCGGTTGTTGTAAACGGCGTCAGGCTGAACCTCACGACGATTAGCTGCTGCACGACGCGGCATGTGAAATCTCCTTAAGTGTCTACCGTGCGGCGCTTAGGCGGCACACGGCGAAAGTATCAAAACGTTATCTGGCTTATTTAGCCTTGGGGCGCTTAGCACCGTACTTGGAACGGGCCTGCATACGGTTCTGGACCGGAGCAGCGTCGTAGGCGCCACGGATGACGTGATAACGGACACCAGGGAGGTCACGGACACGACCGCCGCGGACGAGCACGATGGAGTGCTCCTGCAGGTTGTGGCCCTCACCCGGGATGTAAGCAGTAACTTCGATGCCGTTGACAAGGCGAACACGGGCAACCTTACGAAGAGCCGAGTTCGGCTTCTTGGGGCTCGTGGTGAAGACGCGGGTGCACACGCCGCGCTTCTGGGAGTTGTGCTGCAGAGCAGCGTTCTTGGACTTCTTGGGCACGGAACGACGGCCCTGGCGAACCAGCTGGTTAATAGTAGGCAAAGCGTACTCCTTCTCGAATGATTCCAGCTTTCTGTAAAGTGCAACGGCTTGAATCGAGGGGTCAGCATCCCCCTACGAAACACGCAGTTCGATAGGATACGTGGCGTTAGCTGTGCCGTCAACAGACCACGCCGCCGGGCGTATCCCAAAATTGGCACATTTCCGCAAAGCCTACACAAAAGGAATCCCCTTCTGTGCGCGGGGGCGGCCGCCCGGACCGGGAATCCGACGTGCTTGTCGGGGCAACGTTCCCTTCCAAATAGGGACAGGTTTATTTTGGTCGGTTTTATCTGGGGAAACGTCGCGCTCCAGCGGTGATCTGCTCTCATCTGTCGCATGGAAATCGGCGGCGTTTCCATTTAACGCAAAAGAGGCCGCTTCCCCTAGTAGGAAGCGGCCCCAAATCTTACGAATAGACGATGGTAAAGGGCTCTTTCGTTTCGGTCTCTCCTGTTGACGTGCACCTCGTGCCCTCAAGCGTTACTGAGACCACTTGATCGACATCAATCAACTTCGTTGGCACCCAGATGTTCTCTCCGCTATTGCGCCCATAAGAAAAATATAAGTTGAACACCCCTGCGTCGTCATCTTCGATAATCTGCTCCGATCCATCCTTGTAGCTGACGGTCAGCTTATTATCAACTGCTTCATAGCCCAAATCATCGATGTGCGTCTGGATGGAAAACGGGCTAATCTCAAGAGGCGAGTCACCGGAGCGGAGTTCCTTTGTATCGACGTACGCTCCAATATTGAACTCGGGTGTCGACGCCTCAAACCGCCTCGCACTCTCACCTTCACCCTCGGTCCAATGGATATTCCAGGTGACAGCATGTTGCAAATCTCGCTCGCGATCCATAGCGGCAAAGTACATCGTGCCATTAATGACAGTATCGCTTGATGTGTCCTTATCAATTGTGCTGCGTGTGTCAGGCCATTCCTCGCCGAACTTCATATCGGGCGTGCCGATGCCCTGCTCTTCTTCACCATAGAGAACAAGTTCGCCAATCTCTGCTGCTGGCTTGTAGTAGTTAACTCCATTTGGATTGGACAACGTAAACGTCACGGCTCCGCAGCCGTTTTGGTCGATTGCCATCTCATGGATATCAAGCGTATAGCCGTTGCCCTCGACGGACAGATTAACCTCCTGGACTGCGCCTTCCAGGCTTTGGGGCGCGATGCCATCGCCAAACTCTCTGGTGTAGGTATATTTAGTTCCCGATGAGCCGCCGTTGGTCCAGGTAATGGAATCCCCGTTGCCGTGGTTTCCCCAGGCAGAGGCAAAATAGCTGGAATTGACGACGGCGTAGGCGACCCCTCCGGTCGCCAGCACTCCGGCAAGGCATCCGATCACGGCAACATACAGAGGCTTCGCGTGACCCTTTCGGCGAAGCGGCTCACCAGCAGCGGCATAAAGAACACGGTCAGCAAGATCGCTATCGGCTTGGACGGACTCGAAGGCCTGCTTGATTTGATTGGATTTCACGGTCGCCCTCCTCTAGGATGAACTTGAGCTTCGATCTGCCGCGAGCCAAACGCGTTCGAACAGTCGCGGCTGGCACATGCAATAACTCGGCAATCTCTGAGGTCGAAAAGCCCAGATAGTAATAGAGCATGATGGGAACACGGAATCGTTCCGGAAGTCGCATAACGTCTGACAGGACCGCCTTGGTCTCCTCCTGCGCCGTCGAAAGCGAATCGGCCAGGTTCTCAATATCCTCCACACGCCTCCATGGCTTTCGAAAGAGCGATTTACATTCATTGATCGTGACCCGGATAAGCCAGCGGCGAAGATGCTCCCAACTCTCAAATTGCGTATCGCTTTTGAGCAGCTTAAGAAAGACATCTTGGGCAACATCATCGGCATCGGCGCGATCGCGCAGATACGTCAATGCGATTCGAAACACGACATCCCGGTGATCTTCGACCGCCTGTCTAAATGTTTGTTCTTCCATAATCACCTCCCGGTGACGGTACTGATTCTTGATGAGGTCCTCACCATAGATACGCTCTGGCCGGACGAAATGTTTCAAATTCAAGCAGGAAAACCTACCAAAATAAACCTGTCCCTTTTTGGTAGGTTTTCTTCAACAAAAAAGACCCGCTCCCCTGTTGGGAAGCGGGTCTTTGGAAGGACGGTTAACGTACTAGGAAATTACTCCTCGTCGTTGTCCTTGGCCTCTTCGGCGTCGTCGGTGTCCACGAGCTGGTTGAGCAGCTCGTCGAGGGAAGCCATGTCCTCGTTGATCGCGCCGTTGGCGGGAGCCTTCTTGTCGTCGATCGGGGCGCCCAGGAGCTCCTCGTCGGCGTCGGCGTGATGCGTCGGAGCGGAGGTACCCAGCAGGATATCATCCGGACCGTCGGGGCTAAAGACCATCTGCAACAGCTGCGAGAGGTCTTCCTCGTCGGCAACGTCGTCGTTGTTCTCGAGGATGTAGAGCAGGTCGTGGGCCTCCAGGCCGTCACGGAGCTCCTCGATCGCCTTGGCACCGATGCCATCGATGCGCAGCAGATCCTCCTCGGACTTGCCGACCAGGTCGCCGACCGTCTCGATGCCGACCTCGCTGAACTTGTTGGTCCAGCGCTGCGACACGCCCAGGTCGTCGAACAGGTACAGGCGAGCCTTCTCGGCGGAGATGGTGTGGCCGTTGCGGGTGAACGAACCGTCAGCACCACCGAACTCGTCGTAGCCGGCCCAGTCGAGCTGCTGCGGGAGCTGCTCGTCCAGGTCCTTGAGCTCCACAGGAGCCCACTCGGGCAGCGACTTGGCGTTGGGCGAAGCCGGGCCGTCGATGTCCACGTAGCCGTCGGCCGTACGATACGTCAGCTGGGCGTTAGCGTACGGCTTGAGGCCGGTACCAGCCGGGATCTTCTTACCGACGATGACGTTGGACTTAAGGTCGAGCAGGTGGTCGACCTTGCCCTCAATGGCAGCCTCGGTAAGGACGCCGGCAGTACGGATGAACGAAGCGCTCGACAGCCAGGAGTCGATGTTGGACGCGACCTTGAGCGTACCCAGGATGACGGGCTCGGCCACGGGAGCCTGACCGCCCAGACGGGCAACGCGCTCGACCTCGTCGGCGAACTCGTAGCGGTCGACGTACTGACCAAGCAGGTACTTGGAGTCGCCGGGGTTGGTGATCTGAACGCGACGCAGCATCTGACGTGCGAGCACCTCGATGTGCTTGTCGTTCAGGTCGACGCCCTGGCTGGTGTAGACGTCCTTGACGCTCTCGACGAAGGTGTGCATCGTCGACTCGATGTCGGTCAGCTTGCGCAGGTTGCGGAAGTTGACGAAGCCCTTGGTGATCTGGTCGCCGGCGCGAACCTCGCAGCCGTCCTCGATCTCGGGCATGAAGCGCACCGAAGCGGGAACGCGACGCTCGTCGAGGACACGGGTGTGATCCTCGGAGTCGGTGAGCGTCAGCACGTACTCGGACTTCTCGGGCTTAATCGAGAGGTGGCCGGAGTACGGGGCCAGCTCGGCCTCGCGACCCAGAATCTTCTCGTTGACGTTGCCGACGATATCGAACATACGGCTGACCGTAGGCAGACCCTGCGTAATATCGTCGACGCCAGCGACGCCGCCGGAGTGAATGGTACGCATCGTAAGCTGCGTACCGGGCTCGCCGATGGACTGGGCGGCAATAATGCCGACCGCGGTACCGATGGCGACCGGACGACGGGTGGAAAGATCCCAGCCGTAGCACTTCTGGCACACGCCGTACTTGGAGCGGCAGGTGAGCAGCGCGCGAAGCTTGACCTTCTTAAGGCCCGCATCGACCATCTTCTGGATGTCGGCGACCTTCTCGATGTAGCCGTCCTGCTCAAAGAGCACGGTGCCATCGGGAGCCACGACGTCCTCAATGAAGCAACGGCCGACGAGGTCGGTGTTGAGGTCGGTGGTGCCGGGGATGATGAGGTTGTAGGTGACGCCCTCGTGCGTACCGCAGTCCTCCTCGCGGACGATGACGTCCTGGGCCACGTCGACCAGACGACGGGTCAGGTAACCAGAGTCCGAGGTGTGGGATGCGGTATCGACCAGGCCCTTACGGGCGCCGTAGGTCGAAATGAAGTACTCGAGCGGCAGCAGGCCCTCGCGGAAGTTCGCCTTAATGGGAAGGTCGATCGTCTCGCCGGACATGTCTGCCATCAGGCCACGCATACCGCCGAGCTGACGCAGCTGGGTCTTAGAACCACGGGCGCCGGAGTCGGCCATCATGTACAGCGGGTTCTCCTCGTCGAACATGTCGAGCATGAGCGCTGCAACCTTATCGGTACAAGCGGTCCACTCGTTAACGACTTCGATGTGGCGCTCCGTCTCGTTGATGAAGCCCTCCTCGAAGTACTCGTTGATCTGGTCGACGTTGGCCTGGGCGCGGTCGAGCAGCTCCTGCTTCTCGGCAGGGATGAGAGCGTCCCACACCGAGATGGTGAGGCCGGCGCGGGTAGCGTAGTGGAAGCCGGAGTACTTGATGGCGTCGAGGATCGGGCCGACCTTGGCCTCGGGATAGCGATCGCAGCAGTCCGCAACCAGCTTGGCCACGTCGCCCTTGACCATCTTGTAGTTCATGAACTCGTAATCTTCGGGCAGGCACTGGCGGTTGAAGATGATGCGGCCGATAGAGGTCTCGAAGCGCGCGGTCTTGTTGCCGGTAACGTCGTAGTCGACAAACTCGTTCTTGCCGTTCTTGACGCGGAAGATACGGGTGCCGTCCTCGTTGATGACGTTGGCATCGGCAGCGGACACGCGAACCTGGATCTTGGCCTGCATGTCGACCTCGGAGCGGCAGTCATAGGCGTGCAGCGCGTCGTCGAAGCTCGAGAACACGTGGTTCTCGCCCGGCAGACCCTCGCGAACCTGGGTGAGGTAGTACACACCGATGATCATGTCCTGCGAAGGGATGTTGACCGGCTTGCCGGATGCCGGCGAGCGCAGGTTGTTCGCAGAGAGCATGAGCACGCGGGCCTCGGCCTGAGCCTGGCTGGACAGCGGCACGTGGACAGACATCTGGTCGCCGTCGAAGTCGGCGTTGAAGGGCGAGCAGACCAGCGGGTGCAGGTGGATAGCCTTGCCCTCGACCAGCACCGGCTCAAAGGCCTGGATGGACAGACGGTGCAGGGTCGGTGCACGGTTGAGCAGCACGACGCGGCCGTCGATGACCTCTTCGAGGATATCCCACACAAAGGTGGCACCGCGGTCGATAGCGCGCTTGGCGCCCTTGATGTTCTCGACCTTGCCAAGCTCGACCAGGCGCTTCATGACGAAGGGCTTGAAGAGCTCCAGCGCCATGGTCTTGGGCAGACCGCACTGGTGCAGCAGCAGCTTGGGGTCGGTAACGATTACCGAACGGCCGGAGTAGTCGACACGCTTGCCCAGCAGGTTCTGACGGAAACGACCCTGCTTGCCCTTGAGGGCCTCGGCGAGCGACTTGAGCGGGCGACCGCCACGGCCAGAGACCGGGCGACCACGACGGCCGTTGTCGAACAGGGCGTCCACGGACTCCTGGAGCATGCGCTTCTCGTTATTCACGATGATCGCAGGGGCGTCCAGGTCGAGCAGGCGCTTGAGTCGGTTGTTACGGTTGATCACGCGACGGTACAGGTCGTTGAGGTCGGACGCGGCGAAACGGCCACCGTCAAGCTGGACCATCGGGCGCAAATCGGGCGGAATGACCGGAATGACGTCCAGGATCATGTTCGCGGGGCTGTTGCCGCCCTTCAGGAAGGCGTCAACGACCTCGAGGCGCTTAACGGCCTTCTCGCGCTTCTGCTTCTGGGAGTCCTCGTCGGCGATGATGGCCTTGAGCTTCTCGGCCTCGGAGGGGAGGTCGATGGCAGCGAGCAGGTCGCGGACGGCCTCGGCACCCATGCCGCCCTTGAAGTACATCGAGTAGTAGCGGGTCATCTCGCGGAACAGCGGCTCATCGGAAATGAGATCGCGCTCGCTGAGCTTCATGAAGGCGTTGAAGGCGTCCGTGCGGAGCTGCTTCTCGTCCTTGCACTCTTCCTCGATGTCGACGATGCCAGAGGCGATCTCCTCGGGGGTCAGCGGCTCCTCGTCGGAGAACTCGTCAAAGTTCTCGGGGTTGCCCTGCTCCTTGAGGGACTCGATCTGGCGGGCGCACTCGGCATCGATCTCTTCCAGATCGGCGGCGAGCTCCTCGCGCAGGTCGTCGGCGTCGGCCTCGCGAGCCTCGTAGTCAACCTCGGTGATGATGTAGCTGGCGAAGTACAGAACCTTCTCGAGGTCCTTGGACTTGATGTCGAGCATACGGCTCATCGGGAAGCTCGTGGGGCTCTTGAAGTACCAGATGTGGGACACGGGAGCGGCGAGCTCGATGTGGCCCATGCGGTCGCGACGCACCTTGGCCGAGGTGACCTCGACGCCGCAGCGCTCGCAGACGATGCCCTTAAAGCGGATGCCCTTGTACTTGCCGCAGGAGCACTCCCAGTCCTTGGCGGGACCGAAGATCTTCTCGCAGAACAGGCCGTCCTTCTCGGGCTTGAGGGTACGGTAATTGATGGTCTCCGGCTTCTTGACCTCACCGTGCGACCAGGAACGGATCTGGTCGGCGGAGGCAAGGGAGATCTTTACCGAGTCAAAATCAGTAGCTTCGAAATCTGCCACAGTCAACTACTCCTTATCAGTGGTCGTGGCGGCGACAGCCTCGGGTGCCTCGGCGGTCTCGGCATCCTCGGCCTCGACGTCGGCGTCAACGCCGGCGAGCGCAGCCAGGTCGTCGAGAGCAGAGGTCTCCTCGGCGGTCACAGGGGCGGAGGCGTCCTCGTCGGCATCGTGCATGGGCTCGATGTCCAGTGCGAGGGAGCGAATCTCCTTGACGAGAACCTTGAAGGACTCGGGGATACCCGGGACAGGAACGTTCTCGCCCTTGACGATGGACTCGTAGGTCTTGACACGGCCCACGGTATCGTCGGACTTGACGGTCAGGATCTCCTGCAGGACGTTGGAAGCACCGTAAGCGTACAGTGCCCAAACTTCCATCTCGCCGAAGCGCTGGCCGCCGAACTGAGCCTTGCCGCCCAGAGGCTGCTGGGTAACCAGGCTGTAAGGGCCGGTCGAACGGGCGTGGATCTTGTCGTCGACCATGTGGCCGAGCTTGAGGATGTAGGACGTACCCACGGTAATGGGCTCGCGGAACTCCTCGCCGGTGCGGCCGTCGAACAGGCGGGTCTTGCCGCGCTCGTCAAGCTGGGTGACGAACTCGGGGCGCATGTGATCGCCAAAGGCAGCGGTAGCCTTGTTGAGCATGTTCTTGTTGGCACGACGGATGACCTCGGCGATCTCGTCCTCCTTGGCGCCGTCGAAGACGGGCGTGGCGGTGAAGAACGGACCGGGGACGTACTTGTCGGAGTCGGCCTGCTCGGTATCCCAACCGCACGCAGCAGCCCAGCCAAGGTGGCACTCGAGCAGCTGGCCGACGTTCATACGCGAAGGAACGCCCAGCGGGTTGAGGATAACGTCAATCGGGGTACCGTCAGCCATGTAGGGCATGTCCTCGACCGGCAGAACGTTGCAGATAACACCCTTGTTGCCGTGGCGGCCGGCGATCTTATCGCCCTGCTGGATCTTACGACGCTGGGCGACGTAGACGCGCACCTGCTCGTTGACGCCGGGGGCCAGGTCGTCGCCGTTCTCGCGGCTAAAGCGGACGACGTCGATGACGCGGCCGTAAGCGCCGTGAGGCATCTTAAGGGAGGTGTCGCGGACGTCGTGGGCCTTGGCACCGAAGATGGCGCGCAGCAGGCGCTCCTCGGCGGTCAGAGCGCTCTCGCCCTTAGGCGTGACCTTGCCGACCAAGATGTCGCCAGGGCCGACCTCGGCGCCGATGCGGATGATGCCGTCCTCGTCGAGGTTGGCAAGCATGTCCTCGGAGAGGTTCGGGATCTCGCGGGTGATCTCCTCGGGGCCGAGCTTGGTGTCGCGGGCGTCGATCTCGTGACGGGTGATGTTGATGGTCGTCAGCAGGTCCTCGGCCACCAGGCGCTCGGACACGACGATACCGTCCTCGTAGTTAAAGCCTTCCCACGGCATGTAGGCCACGGTGAGGTTCTGACCCAGTGCGAGCTCGCCGTGATCGGTCGAAGGACCGTCGGCCAGAGGCTCGCCCTGCTCAACGGTGTCACCAACGCGAACGAGCGGACGGTGGTTGATGCAGGTGGACTGGTTGGAGCGCTGGTACTTGGCCAGGTGGTACTCGTCCATGCCGCCGGCATGCTTGACGATGATCTTGGCGGCGTCGGCAAAGATGACCTCGCCGGCGTTCTTGGCCAGGGTGACCTCGCCGGAGTCCAGAGCGGCGCGACGCTCCATGCCGGTACCGACATAGGGAGCGGCGGGGTGAACCAGCGGCACGGCCTGACGCTGCATGTTGGCGCCCATCAGCGTACGCTTGGCGTCATCGTGCTCAAGGAACGGGATCAGCGTGGCTGCGACGGAGAGCATCTGACGCGGCGAGACGTCCATGTAGTCGACGTCCTCGACGGGCACGTCGGCGGGAGCGCCGAAGGAGCCGTCGAAGTCGCGGGTACGGGCGATCACGGTGTGCGGACGGACGATCTTACCCTCGGCATCGGTCGTGATGAACTCGTTGGTCTTGGGATCGAGCGGCGTGTTGGCCGGCGCGATGACGTGCTTCTCTTCCTCGTCAGCGGTCATCCAGTCGATCTGATCGGTGGCAACGCCGTTCTCGACGCGACGGAACGGGGCCTCGATGAAGCCATACTCGTTGACGCGGGCGTAGAGGGCGAGCGAGCCGATCAGGCCGATGTTGGGGCCTTCGGGGGTCTCGATCGGGCACATGCGGCTGTAGTGCGAATTGTGAACGTCGCGGACGGCCGTCGGCACGTTGGTGCGGCGGCTGGAGCCGGACTTGTGGCCGGCAAGACCACCAGGGCCGAGTGCGGACAGACGGCGCTTGTGGGTCAGACCGGTCAGGGGGTTCGCCTGGTCCATGAACTGCGAGAGCTGCGAGGAACCGAAGAACTCCTTGATGGAAGCCACGATCGGACGGATGTTGATGAGCGACTGCGGGGTGATCTCGTCGATGTCCTGGGAGCTCATGCGCTCACGGACGACGCGCTCCATACGGCTCATGCCGATACGGAACTGGTTGGCGACGAGCTCGCCGACGGTGCGGATACGGCGGTTGCCGAAGTGGTCGATGTCGTCGACCTTGAAGCCCTGCTCGCCGGCAGCGAGGGACAGCAGGTAGCGCAGCGTCGCGACGATATCCTCGTCGGTGAGCACCGTGACCTCTTCCTCGGTGGTGAGGTTGAGCTTCTTGTTGACCTTGTAACGACCGACGCGGGCCAGATCGTAGCGCTGCGGGTTAAAGAGCAGGCCCTCGAGCAGGCTGCGGGAAGCGTCCACGGTGGGAGGCTCGCCCGGGCGCAGGCGACGGTAGATCTCGATGAGGGCGTCCTCGCGAGTGAGGGCGGTGTCGCGCTCCAGGGTGCGCTTGATCACATCGGAGTTGCCGAGCAGCTCGATGATGTCGTCGTTGGTGACGGCGATGCCAAGGGCGCGCAGGAACATCGTGGCGCTCTGCTTGCGCTTACGGTCGATGGAGACCATGAGCTGGTCGCGCTTGTCGACCTCAAACTCGAGCCAGGCACCGCGGGACGGGATGATCTGGGCCTTGTAGATCTGCTTGCCCGAATCCATCTCGGAGCTGTAGTACACACCCGGGGAACGGACGAGCTGCGAGACGACGATACGCTCGGTACCGTTGATGATGAAGGTGCCCTGATCGGTCATCATGGGGAAGTCGCCCATAAAGACGAGCTGCTCCTTGATCTCGCCGGTCTCCTTGTTGGTGAGACGGACGTCGGTCAGAAGCGGGGCCTGATAGGTCATGTCCTTCTCGCGGCACTCCTCGACGGTGTGCGCGGGGTCGCCGAACTGATGCTCGCCGAAGGTAACCTCGAGAACATGGTTCTGGCTCTGGATGGGGCTGGATTCCTTGAACGCCTCACGAAGGCCCTCGTCCTTAAAACGCTCAAAGGATTCCCTTTGAACAGAGATAAGGTTGGGGAGCTCCATGGCCTCCGGGATTTTCCCGAAGCTGACGCGCTTGCGCTCAGTGGCAGTGTATGCGTAGGTCACCAGGTTTTTCCTCCTTCACGGAAATGCTCGGTGGGTTGGCGAGGCATAGCTTCGCCAGTTATCGCAACCTAATAGTTTATCAGGTACCGACCGTTGGGCAAGAAAAGCCTTGACGCGATTGAGTTTTTGGAGTAGCAAAGTTTTTCGACAGAAAACACGCAGGTAGATGTATGTGTATCGAACATCTGTTCATATATTTTCTGTGAACAGAGAGCCGGCAATCGCAGCTCTTATAAAAAACGGGCGCGAACCGAGGTCCGCGCCCGTAAATGTCGATGCCCGAAGGCTTACTTGCGCATCAATCCGCCGCGCTCGTCGATGGCATCCCAGAAGGCATCGGCAAAGCGGGGGTCGCTTGCGGCCATGAGGGCGTTGGTGGCCATCCAGCCAGAGGGAGTGCCGGTGTCGTAGCCCGACAGCGGGTCAATGACGACGGCATACATGGCCTCGCGGTCGAGCGAACGGGCCATGGCGTCGGTGAGTTGGATCTCGCCGCCCTTGCCGGCCTGCTGATCTGCCAGCAGGTCCATGACCAGCGGGCTCAGCAGGTAGCGACCGACGATGTACAGATTGGACGGAGCCGCCTCGGGAGCGGGCTTCTCGACCAGACCGCCGATGCGCCAGACAGCGCCCGGCTCTGCATCGGCAACGTCCTCGGCACCCTCGAGCGAACCGACGCGCTCACCGGCGATAACGCCGTAGCGGCTGACTTCCTCGGGCGAGCAAGCAGCGACGGCGATAACCGAAGCGCCACCGTGCTCCTTGGAAACGGCGAGCATCTTGTCGCAGATGTCGCGGTTAGGCACAACGTAGTCGCCCAGAAGAACCAGGAAGTTCTCCCCTGCCACGGCGTCGGCAGCAGAGCGAATAGCATGGCCGAGGCCCTTGGGCTCGTACTGATAGCGGAAGTCGACCGGCATACCGCCAGCGTGGGCGACGGCATCGGCATAGGCGTTCTTGCCGCGCTCGCGCAGCAGGTTCTCGAGCGAGCGATCGGGCTGGAAGTAGTTCAGTAGCTCGGGCTTACCGGGAGAAGTAACGATGATGGCATCGTCGACCTCCTCGGGATCGAGCGCCTCCTCGACGACGTACTGGATGACGGGCTTGTCGAGCACCGGCAGCATCTCTTTGGGCGTGCACTTAGTGCCAGGCAGAAAACGCGTGCCAAGACCGGCGGCGGGGATGATTGCTTTCATGTTATTCAAAGATCCTTTCGCAGGCGCAAGATGCGCCCTGTGCGTGCGGCACGGCGGCCGCAGACCAAATTGCGATACCCAAGCATCTTACCGCTGGAACTATATGTCGCTACAAGGCAGAGACAATTCTTCAGCAGGTCAACGCAAATTATTGCTCGAATGGTGCAATTTTATTGCCCAACGGCAGGGCACCCGATACGACGCAAATCACAGAACATGGCAGTTTGAGCAACCGACGTCGAGGGACCGAAAAACAAAAAAGACGGGGCTCGCAATGCGAACCCCGTCTGCAAAGAAATCTGGCGAGAAAGCCTGATTACTTGAGGGTGACAGCAGCGCCAGCAGCCTCGAGCTTCTCCTTGGCAGCCTCGGCGTCCTCCTTCTTGGCACCCTCGAGAACAGCCTTGGGAGCGCCCTCGACGACCTCCTTGGCCTCCTTCAGGCCAAGGTTGGTGAGCTCACGGACGGCCTTGATGACCTGGATCTTGTTGTCGCCGAAGCCCTCGAGCACGACGTCAAACTCGGTCTTCTCCTCGGCCTCAGCAGCGCCAGCAGCGGGAGCGGCGACAACAGCGGCAGGGGCAGCGGCGGAAACGCCGAAGGTGTCCTCGATAGCCTTAACGAGCTCGGAAGCCTCGAGAAGGGTCATTTCCTTAAGAGCATCGATGATCTCATCGGTGGTAAGCTTAGCCATTTCTAAGTCCTTTCGGTTTCCGTGTCTGTGCACGGAGATCAGTTAAAACACGGCGCGAATGCGCCAGGGGTGCGGCGTTGCCGCCGCGGGTGAAAACAGCAACTAGGCTGCCTTCTGCTCGGAGACCTGCTGGATCGAACGAGCGAGACCAGAGGAAACGCCGTTGACGCAGACAGCGATGTCGCGAGCGAAACCGGAGATGAGACCGGCGATCTGGCCGAGAAGCTGATCCTTGGTGGGCAGCTCGGCGATAGCCTTAACATCATCAGCGGAAACGGCCTTGCCGTCGGAGATACCGCCCTTGATCTCAAGGACGCCCTTGGACTTAGCGGAGAAGTCCTTAAGGGCCTTAGCGGCCTCGACCGGCTCGGACTCGTAGAACACATAAGCGACGGGGCCGGCGAGGATCTCGTCGAGCTCGGGCTGCTCCTGGTTCTTGAGAGCGATCTTGACCAGGTTGTTCTTGTAGACCTTCATCTCGGCGCCGCACTCGCGAAGCTGATGACGCAGCTCCTGAGCCTGCTTAACCGTCAGACCGTTGTAGTTGACGACGAACAGACCGGCGTTCTCGGCGATACGGGACTCGATCTCTGCAACCTTGTCGATTTTGTACTGCTGGGGCATGAATTACACCTCCTCGAATTCTTTCAGGGCACGGTCCGCCACAAGGACGTGACGGGGGCATGTCCAAAAAGAAAGCCCCCGCGCTGCATGAGCGACGGGGGCGAGAAGACATATCTACTCGACCACCTCGGCTGGCGGGAAGTCCCATTAAGCTCGCGGGTAAGACCCGTTTGCGCCGGCTGTCTCTGGCAGCGGATTCGTGCGTGAACCGAAAGTATTATGGCGGGGACCCCGGCGTCGGTCAACGGCAACCCTGGCTGCACACAATTCCACCATCTCGGTCGCGCCGCCAAAGGCCAGGCGCAAGCTTTTCGCTCGGTCAGGTCCTGGGCTCGCACGAAGAGCACATTTAGTGCTCTTCGGCTCGTGCGGAATCTACGAAAAGCTTGCGCCTGGCCTTTGGCGGCGCGACCTGTGTTGACTTTGGGACAGCCAGGGTTGCCGTTGGCCGGCGCGCCCCGCTCATAATGCTTGGGTCGGTGGGCTGATGTGTTGCGTCCCTGAGGACTATAAGGTCGAAATGAAGGTGGACAGGCGGTGGAGGCCTTCGTCTAGGTCTTTGTCGGAGACGCAGTAGCTTAGGCGGATGTGGCCTTCGGTTCCGAAGCAGTCGCCCGGGACTAGGGCTACGTTTGCCTCTTTGATGGCTTTGATGCAGAAGTCCTCACTTGTTAGGCCGAACTTTTTGATGCTCGGGAAAGTGTAGAAGGCTCCTGCGGGCTCTACTACGTCGAGGCCCATGGCGTCTAAGGCTGCGAGTACGCGTTCGCGACGGGCTCGGTAGACTTCGAGCATGGGAGTTGGGTCGACGGTGAGGGCTCGGGCTGCGGCGTCCATTTCGAAGGAGACGGCGCTCGATACTAAGTATTGGTGGGCCTTTGCGATCTCGGCGATGACGGGGGCTGCGGCTGCGAGCCAGCCCAAACGCCAGCCGGTCATGGCCCAGGGTTTGGAGAAGCTCTCGATGACTACCGTCTGCTCGCGTAGCTCCGGGTGGCGCTGGGCAAAGCGCTCGTAGCCGTCCACGTAGACCAGGCGGTTGTATACATCGTCGCAGACCACGTAGATGCCCGCCTCCTCCGCCACGCGCGCCACGGCGTCGAGCGACGCCGTGTTGAGGATGCAACCCGTAGGATTGTTGGGCGAGCAGATGACGATGGCCTTGGTCGCCGGCGTCACGTAAGCACGAAGTGCGTCCTCGTCAATCTGGAATTGCGCAGGCTCCGTATCCAAAAAGACCGCCTTGGCGTGATTGGCCACGACGATGCTCTCGTACAGGCCAAAGGCCGGCGTGGGAATAATGACCTCGTCGCCTGGGTTGAGCATAGCCATGAATGCTGCCGACAGGGCCTCGGTCGCACCGTCGGTCAGAATGACCTCGTCCGCCGAAAACGTAAGGCCCGCATCCCCCATGTAGGCAGATAACGCCTCACGCAGGGCGGGGCGACCGTTGTTGGGCGGATAGTGCGTGTCGCCGCGGTCCAGTGCGGCGGTCACCTCGGCGCTAATCACATCGGGCGTGGGAAAATCGGGCTCGCCGAGCGCGAGCGCGATGCACCCCGGATGCTGGGCGGCGAGCGCGTTAATCCGACGGATGCCGGAGGGCTTGAGCGTGGCAAGCGAGGTATTCATGGGCAGACGCATGGCGTTCCTTTCGTAAGGGTTGCACTAGGATAGCGCGGCGGGGCGCCACCAGACGGTGTAACCTAAACGGAAACCAACCGGAAAGGAGGCAGCATGGAGACGACCGCACGCGGCGATGTACCAAAAACACTGCAAACCATTGCGTATATCAGCATTCCCAATAGCGACGATCTTGAGTTTTTGCTCTGGGACCTGCAGGATGCCATCACCGCCTATGCACAGCTTTCCGGCACCGCACTCCCCCACCCGGTCGACTTGAAGGCAAATGACGCCGGCAGCGTTGCCGATGGCATCGTGCTGGCCATTGAAGATGTGGCTGACGATAAGACGTTGACAGCCATCGAGCAGGCGCTTGAGCGCTTTGGCGGTACGGGAACGCGTGTCTACGCCGCGATTCGAGCCGCACAACAGGGCACTGAGCAGGCGCGTGAGACCGCCGTTCGCCTGCACAAGGCATGTGAGCGCCATAACCAATTGTGGTGTGGCGGCGTTGCCATCTGCGCTGGCAGCGGCATTGCGGCGCTTCGTCGCTCCCCGCGCATGGGACTCTTGCGGCGACCGTTTTCGGAGGCCATGGACAAGCTCGTGGGCGCCGTTCGTATGGGGTGTTCCGTCGAACACGCGCAGAAGCTCAGTGGCGCCGCAACGGGCGGCGTCGACACCGACGGCATGGTGCGCGCCACGCCTGCACTGCCCACACCGATCTGGCACGCCGTTATGAGGCATCTTGCCGAGCACTCAAACTGCTAAATCGAAAAAGCCTGCCAATCAGCGGCGCCGCTCCAACGCTCGACAAGGCGTTCCAGACGCCACGCCGCATTGGCGGGACTTGTCGACGGCAGAACGATGGCCGGCAGCCCGGTGCGCTCTTGTAGATAGCGCTTGTAGAGCCGGCCAGCTGTACCACCGTTGCATATCACCTGCTCAATGGGAGCTGCGCCGGTAATGCGCTCGATATGTGCCGGCACAACGTTGCGGATGCTCGCGTCGCTCGAGCCCTTAATGTCGCAGCTCTCGATTGCATCCCACAGGGCCACGCCGCCGTTCAGCAGCATGGCCCGCTTGGCGGCAATGGAGGCATCGAGCGTCGCGGGCTCACCGCTTGCCAAAGGATCGCCCTCGTTGGGCGGCACAGGCATACCGAGGCACGTGGCCATCACACGCCAAAAGCGATTCTGAGGGTTGCCGTAATAAAAGGCATTAGCGCGCGACAGCACCGAGGGAAACGATCCGAGCACCAAAACGCGCGAGTGCTGGTCGAACACGGGCTCAAACCCATGCTCAATATGTTGATAGCCCTCGTCAGACGCTGCCATGGCCTAGGCCCTCAACAGATAGCGCACCTCGTAGGGCGCAAGCTCAAGGGAGCCCGCCAGCTCGACCGTGGGCACGCCGTCGGCAAGCAAATCGACAAAGGAGCCGTTGAGCTCGCCGGCGCCAAAGGTGTAAGGCTCGTCCACGGCGTTCACCGCCACGAGCACCGTCGCGTCGTCGCAGGCGCGCTCGAACAGCAGCTGCTTGTTCTGGATCACCACATTGCGATAGGCACCGTAGTTGAGAGCACGGGCCGCCGCGTCGTTTGCCGAGCGCAGGTGCGCCAGCTGCGTGATGAAGGCCGTCAGCTCGTTGGGCGCAGGCTCATCGAGCGCAGGGCGCAGCGCCCAGTCGCCATCGGGGCCGCCCTTTTCACCAGCAATTCCCCACTCGCTGCCATAGTAGACGCACGGAATGCCCGGCATGCCAAAGAGCATGCCATAGGCGGGACGCAGGCACGACTTGTCGGTGAGGATGCTCGCCAGGCGCGGCACGTCGTGGTTGTCGACAAACGACAGCAGGTGTTTGCCGCGGTAGATGCACCAGGGGTCGCCGCCAAACTGGCGATGCAGCGAATGGGCGATCTCGAACATGTTGACCGAGTTAAAGCTGGAGTACAGGCCCTTGTAGCACTCGTAGTTGGTGCAGGAGTCGAGCATCTCGTCGTTGACGATTTGGTTGTAGTCGCCGTGGAGCGTCTCGCCAATCAGCACAAAGTCGGGCTTGAGCTCACGGGTAAAAGCGTGCAGGCGGCGCATGAAGTCGCGGTCGAGCATATAGGCAACGTCCAAGCGCAGGCCGTCGACGCCAAAGACCTCGGCCCAGCGACGCACGGACTCAAGCAGGTAATTGACCACGGCGGGGTTTTGCAGGTTGAGCTTCACAAGCTCAAAATGGCCCTCCCAGCCCTCATACCAAAAGCCGTCGCCGTAGCACGAGTCACCGTCAAAGCTGATGTGGAACCAATCCTTGTACGGCGAATCCCACTTGCGCTCCTGCACATCGCGGAAGGCCCAAAAACCGCGGCCGACGTGGTTGAAGACGGCATCGAGCACCACGCGGATACCGTGGGCATGCAGTGTGTCGCACACGGCGGCAAAGTCGACATCCCCACCCAGGCGGCGGTCGATATGGCGCAGGCTGCGCGTATCGTAGCCGTGGCTATCGGACTCGAGCGGCGGGTTGATGAGCACAGTGCCAACGCCGAGTTCCTGCAGGTAGTCGGCCCATTTGGCAATCTTCATGATGGGCGCATCGGGGCTAGCTGTGGCATCGGCGGCCTGGGCGAGCTCATCCTCGGCAACAGGGGCGGCGTTTTCGCGCGGAGCTCCACAAAAGCCCAGCGGATAGATCTGATAGAACGTCGTCTCGTATGCCCACATAGCAACCTCCCGGTAAGCTCAACACAACGACATCCATTGTATGCCCAGCGTGCACCCCCTTCCCCAAAATAAGTTGCGGTGAAATACGGACTGTTTGCCAGGTTTATTGGGCTAAACAATCCGTATTTCACCGCAACTGATGAGGGGATATGGTTAGGCGACGGGCTTGGCGCGGCGGATGGCCGGAAACAGCACGGTGATGGCGAGGATGACGCCCACGACGGCAATCGCCCCGCCCACAAAGCCGATCCAGGCGATACCGGGACCCGAAACCACGGCTCCGCCGATCGCGGTACCCGTGCCGATACCGAGGTTGAACAGGCCCGAGAAGATCGACATGGCGACGGCCGACGAATCTGCCGGCGTGTGCTTGATGAGCTCGGCCTGAAACGCCACGTTAAAGGCCGTGGCGCAGCAACCCCACAGTGCGCAGACGGCAAGCACTGTCACGAGCGACGATGCGGCCGGCCCCATGAGCAGCAGGGCCACCGGCACGCCGGAGAGCGTGATAGCCAAGAACGGGAAGCGATGCCCATCGAACAGGCGGCCAAACAGCCAGCTTCCGAGCAAACCAGAGCAGCCAAACGCCGTCAGCGTCATGGTAATGGCGCCCGCATCGACGTGCGCGACCTGCGCCAGGAAGGGCTCGATATAGCTGTAGCTTGCGTAATAGCCGGTCGCCATGAAGACCGTGACTGCGTAGAGCGCGATGAGGAGCGGGTTCTTGAGCAGCTCGGGCAGCTGTTTGACAGTAAAGCGCTCACCCGCCGGCATGGCCGGGAACACCGCTGCCTGGTAGACGACCGCGATGGCTGAGAGGCCCCCGACCACGGCAAACGTCATGCGCCAGCCCACGGCCAAGCCAATGGCGCGACCGAGCGGCAGGCCAAAGATCTGCGCGATGGACGAGCCCGTAGCGATCATGCTGATGGCGAGCGCGCCGTGGCGAGTGTCGACCAGGCGCGAGGCCATAATCGAGGCGACTGACCAGAACACGGCATGTGCGCAAGCGACCACCAGGCGCGCGCAGACCAGGATGGGATAGGTCGGCGCCACAGCGGACAGGAACTGACCGAGCGAGAACACAGCCAGCACGCCCAGCAGCATCCGCTTGAACTCAAAGCGCGAGGCGAACACCATGAGCGGCAGCGACAGCAGCATGACGCCCCAGGCATAGACCGAGATCATGATGCCCGCCTGGGCCTCGGTGAGCGAGAACGACGCGGCGATATCAGTCAAAAGGCCAATGGGCATAAACTCCGACGTGTTGAACACGAACGCACAGCAGGTGAGCCCGACGAGTGGGAGCCACTGCTTGAGCGTGATGCCGTCTTGCCTTGTCTGAGTCATATATAACGTCTCCAATCGTTTTGAGCGGAGGCGATTATATAGCAACGGCCCCGCATCCGTCAGTACAGATGCGGGGCCGAAAACAATTCGATACACAGAGGTTGCGCCGTCAATTCATAACTAAGCCAACCCCAGCAATATGCCCGCCGAATGCACGACAAACGCCACGATCCAGGCAACGGCGACCTGAAACGCGAATACGGCCACGGCATAGCGCGCGCCCAACTCGCTCTTGACAGCGCCGATAGCGGCCACGCAAGGCGGGTACAGCAGCGTAAAGACCAAGAACACGTAGGCGGTAAACGGCGAAAACATGGTTGACAATGCCGCGGGCGAGGTTGCACCCAAAAGCACCGTGAGTGTCGAGATGACACTCTCCTTGGCGATAAGTCCGGTGACGAGCGCCGTCGAGGCGCGCCAGTCGCCAAAGCCGAGCGGGGCCAACACCGGCGCGATGATGCTACCCAGACCGGCAAGCAGGCTTTGCGACTGGTCGGCGACCACATTAAAGCGGATATCGAACGTCTGCAGGAACCAGATGACCACCGTAGCGGCAAAGATAATGGTAAAGGCCTTGGTGATGAAGTCCTTGGCCTTATCCCATGCCAGCATCACCGTCGTCTTGACGCTCGGCAGGCGGTAATTGGGAAGCTCCATGATAAACGGCACCGGGTCGCCCTTAAATGCCGTGCGGTTGAGCACCAAAGCCGCGATACAGCCGACCACGATACCGATCAGATAGAGCGAGACCATGGCGGGAACCGTCGCCTGCGGGAAAAACGCCCCGCACAGCAAGCCGTAAACCGGCAACTTGGCTGAGCAGCTCATAAACGGCGTGAGCATGACCGTCATCTTGCGGTCGTGCTCGGATGGGAGCGTACGGGTCGACATGATAGCCGGCACGGTGCAGCCAAAACCGACGAGCATGGGCACAAAGCTGCGGCCCGACAGGCCAAAGCGACGCAACACCTTATCCATGACAAAGGCCACGCGCGCCATGTATCCGGAGTCTTCCAGAATGGAGAGGAACAAAAAGAGCACGACGATAATCGGCAGGAAGGTCAGCACGCTGCCCACACCCGTAAGCACGCCGTCGACAGCCAGCGAGCGCACTACGTCGTTGGTGCCGAACGCCTTGAGGCCCGCATCGGCCGAGGCGATGATGGCAGCGATGCCGTCCTCCATGAGTCCCTGCAACGCCGCGCCGATCACGCCAAACGTCAGCCAAAAGACGAGGCCCATGATCACCAGAAACGCCGGAATGGCTGTGTAACGACCTGTCAGGATGCGGTCAATCTTGACGGAGCGCACGTGCTCGCGGCTTTCGTGCGGCTTGACGACGCAACGCCCGCACACGTCGCCGATAAAGCTAAAACGCATATCGGCCAACGCAGATAGGCGGTCGGTGCCGGCCTCGCCCTCCATCTGGGTAATGATGTGCTCGATAGCGTCGAGCTCATTGCGATCCAGGTGAAGCGCCTCGGTTACCAGCTCATCGCCCTCGACCAGCTTGGTCGCCGCAAAGCGCACCGGGATGTGCGCCGTCACGGCATGGTCCTCGATCAGGTTGGCAATGCCGTGGATGCAGCGATGCAGCGCACCGCCGTCCGGACCGTCGGGCACGCAAAAGTCCAGGCGACCAGGGCGCTCGCGGAACCGCGCCACGTGCAGGGCGTGGTCCACCAACTCGCCGATACCCTCGTTGCGGGCAGCGCTAATGGGAACAACGGGCACGCCCAACAGGCTCTCGAGCAGGTTGACGTCCACGGCGCCGCCGTTGGCGGTCACCTCGTCCATCATGTTGAGCGCGATGACCATGGGGCGGTCGAGCTCCATAAGCTGTAGCGTCAGGTACAGGTTGCGTTCGATATTGGTGGCGTCGATGATGTCGATGATGGCGTCGGGGTTTTCGTCAAGGATGAATTGACGGCTCACGATCTCTTCGCCCGTGTACGGCGACAGCGAATAGATGCCAGGCAGGTCGGTAACGCTTGCCTCGGGGTGGTTGCGGATGGTGCCATCTTTGCGGTCGACCGTCACGCCGGGAAAGTTACCGACGTGCTGGTTGGAGCCCGTCAGCTGGTTGAATAACGTGGTCTTGCCGCAGTTTTGGTTGCCGGCGAGGGCAAAGTGCAGCGGCGCGCCCTCGGGCACGGCCGTCTTTGCCGCACGGGGCGAATACGTCCCCTCGCCCAGGGCCGGATGCTCCGTCGTGCCGATTGCGGCGTTAGCGCGCGGACCCGTATCGGTGTCGTGAATACCCACGAGCTCGATGCGAGCGGCATCGTCCTTGCGCAGTGTCAACTCGTAGCCACGCAGGCGGATCTCGAGCGGATCGCCCATGGGGGCGTACTTCATCATGGTGACTTCGGTGCCCGGCGTTAGACCCATGTCCAAAATATGCTGTCGGAGTGCCTGATCGTCCGATGCCACCGATGCGACAACGGCGTCCTTTCCAATCTCGAGTGTATCGAGCTTCACGTCCGTGTTCCTCCCCCGGCGCCCACAGGGCGTTGTATTTATGTTCACCATGGCTAACCGTTTGCCATGGCTAACCAATTGTAACCATGCATGATAGCGCGAACACACAACGACGTTCAATCGACAGATCGGTGCGATGGGGACAGGCAGGAGAGTTCAGGGCCATAGTTTCCCGATGAGGCCTCTCGGGGAAACTACATCCCAGAATTCTGGCTCGAAACGGGATATGGTTTCCCTAACAGGCCTCTTACGGAAAATGCATCCCAGAATCCCCGCTCGAAACGGGACGCGCTTTCCCAGTCGAGGCCCTATGGGAAACTGCGTCCCACCTTGAAAGGCAAAACTGGGATGCAGTTTCCAGACGGGACATCAAAAACAAAGTTGCGGTGGAATAGTTCCTGGATGGGCTGGTTGATGCCCCAGATCGGAGCTATTTCACCGCAAGTTATTGAAGGGCTGGGATGCCCGTCCTCTTACAGATGGCGCTCCAGAAAGCGGAAGGCCAGGCGGATCCAGGGACGGACAGCCACCTGCTTGTCCTCGTTGTCGACCGCGGTGTTGGCGTTGCCGAGCGAAAGGCCGTGACCGCCCTGGTCAAAGACGTGCATCTCGCATGCAACGCCCTCCTCGGCCATGCGCTGCGCAAACGGGTAGACCTGCGCGATCGGCGCCGTCTTGTCGTCGGACACGCCCCACACAAAGGTCGGTGGCATCTGACGCGAAACATGCGTGGTGGGGCAGATGTCGGCCAGATGCTCGTCAGTTGCCTCGCCGCCCGTCACCATCGACAGGTAGTCGTTGAGCAAATCGCGCCCCGTCTTGCCACCCGTCTTGGGCACACGCAAGTCAATGCGCGGATCGCGCGTCTGCATGTCGCGCACATAGGCAAAGTCGAGCAATGGATAGCCCAGCACCACGGCATCGGGACGAATGTCGTCCGGACGCGCCCCGGCAAGTGCCGCAAAGGGGCCGGTCTTCCACTGTGTTGCCAGCGAGGCGCAAATCATGCCGCCAGCAGAAAAGCCCACGACGCACACGCGCTTAGGATCGACATGCCACTCGTCGGCGTTGGCGCGCACCGTGGCGACCATCTTGGCAAGATCTGCCTGGGGATGCGGAAAGCTCACGTCACCCGTAGAACTCGTGACATAGTTGAGCACAAAGGCCTGGTAACCGTGATCCAAAAACGCAAACGCCACAGGATCCTGCTCATGCGGAGCGATATGCGTAAACGCACCTCCGCCACAGATAATCACCGCGGGGCGGCGGCCATTCGGTTTATCGGGCAACGGCTCGGCACCCAAATACGTAAACGTCGCCGGATAATCCTCGGTCGGCTCCTCGCCCCACAGCGCATGGTTCTCGACAATCATATGTGCTCCCTTCGCGCAAATTATGCGCCCTTGTTTTTCGCCTTCAAGCGTACCCCACTTGAACCCGTGGCGCAGAAACACTCCGGCAATAAGTTTCCCTTCAACTGATATATCACATAATCCCAGTTCAGAGGTATCGTTGAGCAGCGTAGAATAGGGGCGTTGACCAAGCCGCGAAACACATGTGAAACGTTTCCGGCAAACCAAGCGCGCGATATGCGCCTATTTAAGTTGGAGGCAACTATGGGTCTGCTCGATTCGCTTAAGTCCACCTTCACCTCGACCGGCGAGGCGTCCGTTCCGCCCGCAGCAAGCTTCGCTACCCGCGAAGGCGTCATCTATGCCCCCGTCAACGGCGTGCTCGTCAACCTGAACGAGGTTCCCGACGAGACGATCGCCTCGGGCATGCTTGGCCAGGGCTATGGCATCGAGCCCATTACCGGCACCATCTATGCGCCCGCCAACGGCCGCATCGGTGCCACCACTGTCACCAACCACTCCATCGGCATGATCACCGAGGACGGTCTGCGCGTGTTCATCCATGTTGGCCTGGGCACCGTGGAAATGAACGGCAAGGGTTTTGCCCGCTTTGTCGAGATGGGCGATGTGGTCAAGGCAGGCCAGCCGCTCATCAGCTTCGACCGCGAGGCCATTAAGGCCGCTGGTCACGAGGACATCGTGACCGTCATCGTCTCCGAGCTCGATCGTCTTAAGAGCATCGACCATGTCGGCGAGTCTGGAACGCTTATCGGCGGCAACCCGCTCGTCAAGCTTGGCGACCCGCTGCTGGTTGCCAAGACCAAGTAGCCAGGCCCCACGCCACACAGCCAAAAGGCACCTCGTCAAGCGCCCACGACCATTTGGCCGCGGGCGCTTTTCGTTTGAAAAACCATCCCGCCAATGCCTTATCTGTATAGCCCAAATGAGCCGAGCTGCTAGAATATCGAACTGTATGGATAACTATCATTCAACCGTTATGGGAGGATACGTGAACCGCACCAAAATCGCGCAGCTCTATGCCGATGCCGAGCCGCTCGGCGGCCAGACCGTCACCGTCGCCGGCTGGGTCAAGTCCGTCCGCGACATGAAGAACTTTGGCTTCGTTACGCTCAACGACGGCAGCTGCTTCCGCGACCTGCAGGTCGTCATGAACCGCGAGGCACTCGACAACTACGACGAGATCGCCCATCAAAACGTCTCGGCCGCACTCATTTGCACCGGCACCGTCAAGCTGACCCCCGATGCGCCCCAGCCTTTCGAGCTTTCTGCCACCTCCATCGAGGTCGAGGGCGTCAGCGCCCCGGATTACCCGCTGCAGAAGAAGCGCGCAACCGTCGAGTTCCTGCGCACCCAGCAGCACCTGCGCCCGCGCACCAACCTGTTCCGCGCCGTGTTCCGCATCCGCTCTGTCGCGGCTGCCGCCATCCACCGCTTCTTCCAGGAGCAGGGTTTTGTCTACGTCAACACCCCCATCATCACCACGAGTGACTGCGAGGGCGCCGGCGAGATGTTCCGCGTGACCACGCTCGACCCCAAAAATCCGCCCCTCACCGAGTCCGGCGAGGTCGACTGGAGCCAGGACTTCTTCGGCAAGCATGCAAGCCTCACCGTGTCCGGCCAGCTCAATGCCGAGAACTTTGCCATGGCCTTTGGCGACGTGTACACCTTTGGCCCCACCTTCCGTGCCGAGAACTCCAACACCACGCGCCACGCCGCCGAGTTTTGGATGATCGAGCCCGAGATGGCCTTTGCCGACCTTAACGACTACATGGATAACGCCGAGGCCATGCTCAAGTACGTCCTTAAGGACGTCATGGCCACCTGCCCCGACGAGCTCAATATGCTCAACAAGTTTGTGGACAAGGGTCTGCTCGAGCGCCTGGACCATGTCGCCAACTCCGACTTCGCCCGCGTTACCTACACCGAGGCCGTCGAAATCCTGGAGCAGGCAGTCGCTGCTGGCCACCAGTTTGATTACCCCGTCAGCTGGGGCATCGACCTGCAGACCGAGCACGAGCGCTTCCTGACCGAGGAGCACTTTAAGCGCCCGACCTTCGTGACCGACTACCCGGCCGAGATCAAGGCGTTCTACATGCGCATGAACGAGGACGGCAAGACCGTCGCCGCCGCCGACTGCCTGGTTCCCGGTATCGGCGAGATTATCGGCGGCTCCCAGCGCGAGGAGCGCCTGGATCTGCTCGAGGCCCGCATCAAGGACCTGGGCATGAATCCCGAGCAGTACAAGTACTACCTTGACCTGCGCCGCTACGGTTCCTGCAAGCACGCCGGCTACGGTCTGGGCTTCGAGCGCTTGGTCATGTATCTGACCGGCGTGGGCAACATCCGCGACGTCCTGCCGCACCCGCGCACCGTGGGCAACGCCGACTTCTAATCGTCGGACGCTAGCTCGCGTCGCCACACGCCAACGCTCATCGCACAAGCGTCTCTCGACATCGGTCGAGAGACGCTTTTTTCAACAGCATCCGTCAAGCTTCTGGCAAGTTTTTGGTCAGTTGAGCAGGGCTGTTGAAAACTCGACCCGCCGTTTGCCGACGACTACCGACCGCCCAGAGCGCCCTGCGCCCCTGGGAAAGCCCCACGTCCTAGGCTCCATACCGTCGCCACCCAAAACGGAAAGGACGTGGGCACCATGACCGAAGCCGCTGTTGAAACCTACGACACCACGACGAGGGGCGCCGCCTCGATGGCAGCCTATCGCGCCGTTCGCATCCTGCAGCTCTTGAGCGAAAACACCGGCGAAGACAAGGCCATGCTTTCCGATGAGCTGATCCGGCGCCTCGCCCATCCCGACGACCCCGCCCGCATGCCCATCTCGGCGGCGCGGCGCAGCATCTACACCGCCATCTCCGCGCTTCGCCATGCCGGATACGAAATTGAGTACAAACGCGGCGTGGGCTACAAACTTCTTACCCGCCCGCTCACCGATGAAGAGATCATCCGGCTCCACGGTATGGTCATGCGCAACCGCTCCACGCCTATCGCTATCCGCAAGAGCGTGGCGCAGCACTTAGTTGCCATGGCGAGCGCCGACGTTCGCGGCTACCTCGATACACCCGAACCCGTTCCAAGCGCAGGCAGCAAGGCCACCAAGGTAACACGCACGCCCATCAAGCGCATCGACACGTGCGAGCTCGTCGAGCAGGCCATCGACCACGGAACCACGGTGAGTTTTGATATTTCAAGCGTCACGACGCGTGGCGAAACCGAAGCAGCACGGATGACACTCCGTCCCTTTGCCATCAGGCAGCGCAATGGCATCTCGTATCTGCTGGGAACGGTCTATGACGCCCGAGGTGCCGATGACACGCTGCGCACCGTAGAGATTGGCCGCATGAGAAACGTCACCACACGTCTCCTCGACGGCAAGAAGCTCTTCGCCGCCCTCGACGAGGAGGACGACGCCTCCTCCGTCGCATAAGACCCTCCGCCGCCCATTCGACTACCCGTACCGCCCATCCGATTCTGTATTAAAAACCCGCCAGGCTGTTGTAAAAATGGACATCAGCGCTACTATAGTTCCACTCGCACTTTGTCCCAGTGCAGTGTTTCCAGCCATTTTTATACTGGGGGTAATGATATGAAGGACATCACCATCAGTCGCAGGAGCCTTCTGGTCTCCGCCGGCCTGCTCGCGCTCGCCCCGCTCGCCGGATGCGGCGGCAACTCTGGTTCCGGCTCTGCTGCCGCCGGTTCCGACTACACCATCGGCGTTCTGCAGCTCACCGAGCACTCCGCACTCGATGCCGCCAACGACGGCTTTGTCAAGGCCATCAAGGAGAGCGGCCTTAAGGTCAAGATCGACCAGAAGAACGCCCAGAACGACCAGTCCACGTGTAAGTCCATTGCCGACAAGTTTGTGGGCGACAACGTCAACCTGATTTATGCCATCGCCACGCCCGCCGCGCAGGCTGCCGCCGGCGCCACGGCCGATATCCCCATCGTGGGCTGCGCCATCACCGACTACGCCGCCTCCGGCCTGGTCCAGGACAACGACAAGCCCGGCACCAACGTCACGGGCGCTTCCGACCTCACCCCGGTCGCCGAGCAGCTCGAGATGATGCAGAAGGTCCTGCCCGACGTTAAAAAGGTCGGCCTGCTCTACTGCACCGCCGAGTCCAACTCCGACGTCCAGATCAAGGCCGCCAAGAAGGAGCTCGACAAGCTGGGCCTCGAGTACACTGACTTCACCGTCTCGAGCTCCAACGAGATTCAGTCCGTCGTCGAGTCTGCCGTGGGCAAGGTCGACGCGCTGTACTCCCCCACCGACAACACCATCGCCGCGGGTGCCTCGCAGGTCGGCCAGATCTGCAAGGAAAACAAGCTTCCCTTCGTGACTGGCGAGGAGGGTATGTGCATGGCCGGCGGCCTGTTCACCCTCTCCATCAACTATGAGGACCTGGGCTACGCCGCGGGCGAGATGGCCGTTAAGATCCTGAAGGGCGAGGCCAAGCCCGAGGATATGCCGATCAAGCACCTCTCGAGCAAGGACCTGGTCGTCGTCAAGAACGACGAAATGGCCGAGGCCCTGGGCATCGACCTTTCCGCCCTGGACGCGTAATGCCATACGCGGCATGCGTCTAGAGCCCGTGCTCGCGCTTTAGCCGCGTTATTCAATATCTGAGCCACAGGGGCGGGCGCTGTAGACCGGCGTCCGCCCTGCTTGTTTCAGGTAAAACAAAACGTCTGTCCGTAACTCTTCTATGCATTGTTACCGCTATTATGGTGAATCACGTGTCCACCCTATCCTAGGAGGTATGAAGCATGCTCATTGCATTGCAGGGCGCCGTTTCGCAGGGCGTCCTCTGGGGCATTATGGTGCTTGGCGTGTTTATCACGTTCCGCCTGCTCGACATTCCCGATATGACCTGCGACGGCAGCTTTGCCCTCGGCGGCTGCGTCTGCGCTGTGCTCATCGTCAATAACAACGTCGACCCGCTGCTCGCCGTGCTGGCCGGCATGTGCGCCGGCGCCATCGCGGGCGCCGTCACGGGCATTCTGACCACCGTCTTCGAGATTCCCGCGATCCTCGCCGGAATCCTCACCCAGATCAGCCTGTGGTCCATCAACCTGCGCATCATGGGCAAGTCCAATACGCCCATTCTTGCCAAGGGCACCGTGTTCTCGGCCGTCAGCAATATGACCGGTCTGCCGCAGTCCACCGTTGCCATCATCTTGGGCATCCTGCTCGCCGTGGCTATCGTTGCCATCCTGTATTGGTTCTTTGGCACCGAGATCGGCTCGGCGCTGCGCGCCACCGGCAACAACGAGTACATGATCCGCGCTCTGGGCGTCAACACCAACTCCACCAAGATGATCGCCCTCGTGCTCTCCAACGCCCTCATCGGCCTTTCGGGCGCGCTCATCTGCCAGAGCCAAAAGTATGCCGACATTGGTATGGGCACCGGTGCCATCGTTATCGGTCTTGCCGCCATTGTTATCGGTGAGGTGCTCGGCCGTCTGCTGCCCGGCGGCCTCACGCAGTTTAGCGTCCGTCTTGCCTCCGCCGTCTTTGGCTCCGTGGTGTACTTCCTTATCCGCGCCATCGTGCTGCAGTTGGGCATGGACGCCAACGACATGAAGCTGCTCTCCGCCGTAATTGTCGCTGTGGCCCTGTGCGTGCCCGTGGTTTGGGAGCGCTATAAGCTCCGCAGCTCCTACACGAAGGGGGATGAGGCAGATGCTTAAGCTCTCGCACGTCAAGAAGACCTTTAACAAGGGCACCGTCACCGAGAAGCGCGCGCTCACCGGCGTCGACCTCACCCTGAATGACGGCGACTTTGTAACCGTGATCGGCGGCAACGGCGCCGGCAAGTCCACGCTGCTCAACATGATCGCCGGCGTGTACCCGCTCGATTCGGGCGTTATTGAGCTCGACGGCACCGACATCTCGCGCCTGAGCGAGTCGCAGCGCGCCAAGTACCTGGGCCGCGTGTTTCAGGACCCCATGCGCGGTACCGCTGCCGACATGCAGATCGCCGAGAACCTGGCCCTCGCCAAGCGTCGCGGCCAGCGTCGCGGCCTTTCGTGGGGCGTCACCAAGGCCGAGAAGGACGAGTACGTTGAGCTGCTCAAGCGCCTGGACCTTGGTCTGGACACGCGTCTCAACGCCAAGGTCGGCCTGCTCTCGGGTGGCCAGCGCCAGGCACTCACCCTGCTGATGGCCACGCTCACCAGGCCGCGCCTGCTGCTGCTCGACGAGCACACCGCGGCCCTCGACCCCAAGACGGCCTCTAAGGTGCTCAACCTGACCGAGGAGATCGTCGACGAGAACCACCTGACCACGCTCATGGTCACGCACAACATGAACGACGCCATCCGTCTGGGCAACCGTCTGATCATGATGCACGAAGGCCACGTGATCTACGACGTGGCGGGCGATGAGAAGAAGTCGCTCACCGTAGCCGACCTGCTGCAGAAGTTCGAGGAGGTCTCGGGCGGTGAGCTCGCCAACGACCGCATGCTGCTGAGCTAAAACCTGCCAAAAAGGGACAGGTTTATTTTGGTAGGTTTTATCTGCGCAAGCGTCAAAACCGCCGCTAAGGGACAGACGCCCTTGCGGCGGTTTTCGCATATTATGTCGATAATCCGATATTCAACCAGACATTCTGGCTAAGGACTAAGGAAACTGCCATGAAAAGACTCCCCCGCCTTGCGTTAGCCGCCGCGTTGTTTGCCGGCGCGCTCGCAGGCATCCCAAGCCTCGCTTTCGCGGGGAACCTGCCCGCCGCTATTGACGGCTCCGTGGCCGTCATGCACACCAACGACATCCACGGCAGCTACAAGTACAGCTACAACGCAAGCAAGGGCACCGGCACTGTGGGCTTTGATGGACTGGCGGTTCTCTATAGCGCCCAAAACAGCGCCCCCGATCTTTTGCTCGATGCGGGCGACACCTTCCACGGACAGTCCTTCGCCACCATGAGCAAGGGCAAGAGCATCGCCGAGCTCATGGACACCTTCTACGCCGACGGCTACGACGCGACCACGCCAGGCAACCACGACTGGAGCTACGGCGCGGACAAACTCCGCGCCATGACCGGCTACAGCACCACCGGCACGCCCTTCGCCATGCTCTGCGCGAACGCAAAGTCTACGAGCGGCGTATGGAGCTCGAGCACCACGAAGACGCTCGATCGCACCTGGGAGGATAGCGAGGATCACTCCACATTCGACTACAAAATCAAGGTCGGCGTCGTGGGTGCCATGGATGAGTCGCTGGGATCCTCGCTGCGCGCGGACCTGGTCGCGGGCACGTCGTTCTCGAGTGCCACGAACGCCATCAATACCGAGGCAGAGCAGCTGCGCAAGGAGGGCTGCAACGTTGTCGTCTGTATCGCGCACACGCTCGACGCCAAGACCTTTGCCACGCGACTCCGTGGCGTCGATGCCCTTATCGCAGGCCACGAGCACATCAACCTTAACGAGAAGGTGACGGGAGCCGACGGCAAGACAATCCACGTTGTCGAGGCGGGCAGTGCCTTTGCCGAGGTGGGACTGCTTTCCATTCCGTACAAATACGACACGAATGGCACCGAGACGACCGACGATGACACGGTCACGGTCCCTGCAGACGGCAGCGACGAGAAGCTCTACACCGCCAAGAACGTCAACGACCTTTTGGCAGACCCCGACAAGGGCTCCGACTACCAAAGCCGCCTTGAAGACGTCCGCAACAAGATCAAGCCGCTCGACGAGGCCTTTGAAAACGAATCGAACAAGGTGCTCGGCACATCCACCACCAACTATTTCTACGGCGAGGACGCCGCAGGCACGCATGGTTGGGAAATGGTGCGCACCACCGATTTCCGCCCCAGTAAGGAGGGCGACACCACCAAGGCCCAGACCATCGGCCATGTGATTTGCGGCTCCTATCTTGCCCTGACGGGTGCAGACCTTGCCATCGAGAACGCTGGCGGCATCCGCGGCGGCATCGCGGCGGGCAACGTGACCGCCAGCAACGTCATCGCCATCTCGCCCTACGGCAACACCGTGGAGACCTGGACCATGACCGGCGCGGACTTCCTCGCAGCGCTCGAGCACTCGCTGCAGATCAGCGACGAGTGCAATCACAGTTATGAGCTTCAGCAAGCCTACGTGGCAGCCGGCCATACCGAGCAGGAGGCGCAAGACAAGTACAAATGGCGCGATGACTCTGGCAGCGTTCTCTCCTTTGGCGGCATCAACGTGACGATTGATTGGACGCAGCCCGAAGGCAAGCGCATTGTGAGTGCCACACTTACCAAGGACGGCAGCACGCTCGACCCCGCCAAGGCCTATACCGTCGCCACCAACAACTACATCATCACCAACACGACCGACTTCCCCACCTTCGCAAACGCCACCAAGCACACCGAGTGGGGTACCTGCGAGTCAGCGCTAAGGGCGCTGATCGGGCAGAACAGCTGGGAGAGCAAGATGGCCTCGCTCGCGGGCACCATCAGCTTCGGCTCCGCTGCCGTGGACCCCACGCCCACACCGGCCCCGACGCCTAAGCCCTCGCCTAAGACGGACACGACGACCACGAAGGTCATCACCAAGAAGACGACCGGTAAGCTCGCCGCAACGGGAGACCGCACGCTGGCAGTAGTTGGCGCGTGCCTTATCGGCGGCATCATCGTCATCATCCTCGGCATTACCTGGAAGCGTCGACGCTAAGCTACACCGCCGGGCCTTGCAGCCCCGCCGCGTAAACCTTATATCGAGCACAGAAGCCCGTTCGAATTTGATCGGACGGGCTTCTTGGTGGGTATCATGGTTGGACGATCATTAGGAGGTTTTCCCTACATGGAATTGTTTGAGCCGATTCTTCATTTCTTTGAGCAACGGTGGGTCCACAACATCATCTGGGCCGTCATCTTGGCGATAGGCACCGCCGTCGCCGCCAAGGTCGTATCCAAGACCCTGAACCATCTGCTTAACCGAGACGATAACCCGCTACCGGCATCGAGTATCTTCATCAACATCGCGCGCGCCGTCATCTGGATGATCGGCGGCAGCTTTATCCTCGACAACTGTTTTGGCATTAATGCAAACGCCCTCGTCGCCGCTCTTGGCGTCGGCGGCATCGCCATCTCCCTGGGTTTCCAGGACACGCTCTCAAACCTTATCGGCGGCATGCAAGTGACCTTTATGGGCATCATCAAGCCCGGCGACAATATCGAGGTCGGCGGTGTGTCGGGCGTGGTCCAAGACATCACTTGGCGCCATACAACGATTGAGGATGCCTGTGGACAGACCATCATTGTGCCCAACTCCAACATCTCCAAGAACACGCTCGTGCATTTGATGCCCTTTGGGCGCGTGGCTGTGCCCGTTGCCGTAAAGGACACGTCCAAGTGGGCCTCGCTCGACGCGCTGGCAGACGAGCTGACCAGCGCCACCAAGGCCGCCGTGCTTCCCATCTCGGGCTTTGACAAGGAGCCGTATGTGCTCTTTAGCGAGATCGGCGACTTTGGCATTAAGGGCAAGATCATCTTTATCGTCAGCGACGACAGCACCACTTTCACCGCTGCCGACGCCTGCATCCGTGCCATCGCCCCCATCATCGCCTAAACCACCGCAAAGGGGTCAGGCATCTTTGTAGTGGTTTTCATTCGTGGTACCATGGTTCATATAGTTGTTTAAACGACTAAGGGAGCAACATTATGGAAGAGGCCTATCGTCAAGCACGCAAGCGCGGCGAGCAAGGACGTCGACGCGCCATTAGCCAAAGCGAGCATCCATACCTTACGGACCTCGATAGCTTGGTTGCTCAGCTCCCCTTAGGTCAGCGAGAGAATGTCGGCCTGCGGGATATTCCGCTCGAAATGGTCGTCGGCACGGTCACCAAGGGCCGTCAGTCCGCCTTTTCGTGTAACTTTATGCCCCTGCTTCCGTTTAGCACCGAGTTCGCCCGCAAGTGGTCCAACCTCTACGACATCCAGGTGACCGAGGGCTATCGCGACCCCGTCATCGTCACCGAGTTCATGCATCGGTTCTATGTCCAAGAAGGCAACAAACGCGTCAGTGTCCTCAAATTCCTAGACGCCCCGACGGTTTCGGCCAAGGTCACCCGTCTCTACCCCGGCACATGGGATTCCGTCGAAAGCCGCCTGTACGGCGAGTTCTGCGCGTTTTGGCGCGTCTGCCCCCTATACGAGATCGAGTTCTCGCGTGAGGGAAGCTACGAAACGCTCGCGAAGATGCTCGGTCAGAACCTTATCGAAAAATGGCCGCAGAAAAAGGTCGACTACCTGCGCCACACTTTCCTGCTCTTTAAGCGTGCCTACCTTCGCGCAGGCGGCGATCACCTGGACATTACGCCCGCCGACGCCATGCTCGTCTACCTCAATGTGTACAACCAGGACCGCCTGCTGGATACGCCAACGGATATCGTCGTAAACCGCCTGTGCAAGATCTGGCGCGAGCTGGTCATTGCCGGCAAAAATGACGAGGACAAGGTCGATCTTGTCGAAGCACCGAGCGTCGACGAGGAGGAGACGCCCGCCAAGTCCACCTCTGGCGTGCTCAACTTCTTTATGGGCAAGACCGTCTACTCGACGGCCAACCCCCTGCGCATCGCCTTTATCCATGAGTTCCCCTGTGCGACGTCGAGCTGGGACAGCCTGCACGACCAAGGGCGTCAGTATCTCGATGAGCACTTTGGCGGTATCGTGCGCACCGAGGCGTTCGAGGACTGTCACGATCCGGATGTGTTCTACGCCGCCGTGGAAACGGCTGTCAAACATGGAGCAAACGTCATCTTCTCGACCTCGCACCGCCTGATGGAATACACGCTCAGGGCTGCCGTTGAGTATCCCCGGGTTCGGTTCCTCAACTGCTCTATCGGCCTTCCCCATCAAAGCGTCCGTTCGTACTTTGGCAAGATGTACGAGGCCAAGTTTCTGCTGGGCGCCCTTGCGGCCAGCATGGCGGACAACCACCGCATCGGTTACCACGCGTCGGTCTTCGCCTCGGGCGCGCTCAGCGAGATCAACGCCTTTGCGATTGGCGCCTCGCTGCTCGACCCCCGTGCGCAAATTATCCTGACTTGGGGCGATGTGCCCGCCGGAGGCCTTGCCGAAGCCATGTGCCGCGAAGGTGTAAGCGTCATGACCGGCGCCGACATGTCAAAGTCGCTCGAAGACCCCACGGCCTACGGACTTCACCGCCTGGTCGATGGCAAGGTTACCGGCATTGCCATGCCGGTATGGAACTGGGGCCGATACTACGAGCTTATCGTGCGAAGTCTACTGCATGGCACCTGGGATGAGACCAGTGACGCCAGCCAGGTTCGCGCCGTCAACTACTGGTACGGCATGAGCTCGGGCGTTATCGACATTCGCTACGCTCCGGGCCTGCCCTATCAGACGCGCAAGCTTGTTCAACTCCTCCGCAACGGCATTGTTGAGGGATCCATCAACCCCTTTGGCGGCGAGCTCCACAGCCAGAACGGCGTGGTACAGATCGAAGGCTTCCCTCCGCTGCCGAGCACGCAGATTGTCGAGATGAATTGGCTGGCGGACAACGTGGTAGGCACCATTCCGCAGCTCGACGATGAGCCGAAAGTCCCTGCCCTATGAAAATCCTTGCCATAGCCGATACCGAAGAACGATGCCTTTGGGAGTGCTTTCGCAAGGAACGCTTTGAGGGAGTCGACCTGATTTTGTCCGCCGGCGATCTGGACCCGGACTATCTTGAGTTTTTGGTTACGGTCATCAACAAACCGCTCATCTACGTGCGCGGCAATCACGATGACCGCTACGCACGTCATGCACCGGGTGGATGTATCTGCGTAGAGGACAGCGTGTACACGTACCGAGGGATTCGCATTGCGGGCCTTGGCGGGTCCATGCGTTATCGCGACGGCGCCAACATGTACACCGAACGCGAGATGTCCAAGCGCATGCGTAAGCTGTCGCGTAAGGTTAGGATGGTCGGCGGGTGCGACATTCTGCTTACCCATGCACCCGCCGCCGGTATGGGTGATCTGGACGATCTGCCGCATCGAGGATTCGAGTGCTTTAACACAGCACTCGAATCCTGGAATCCCGACTACATGGTGCACGGGCATGTGCACCAAAGCTACGGTTGCGATTTTCAGCGCGAGCGTCAGCATGTGTGTGGAACGACGATCATCAACGCCTGCGGCTATACGCAGTTTGAGCTCGACCAGACGCACTACCCCATCCGCGGCTGGCAAGCAGCCTGGCTCAACTCACAAACCATGCGCCGCGAGCTCAAACGCCACGAAGCCATCGAGTCCTCAACGGCCAGAACACCCTGGTAACCACCACAAAGGGGACACTGTCCCCTTTGAGGTGGTTTTGACGCGATAGCAAGAAACCCGGTCCTGCGCAAGGCAGAACCGGGTTTCTTTAGCAATGCTTGCTTTGCTCAAGCAGTAACTAGCAGTTACTCAGCCAGGAAGTCACGCTGGACAGCGGGATCGACCTTGACGCCAGGGCCCATGGTGGAAGACACGGAGATGGACTTGACGTACTTGCCCTTAGCAGAAGAGGGCTTGACGCGCAGGATCTCGGTGTACAGGGCAGCGTAGTTCTCGACGAGCTGCTGCTCAGAGAAGGACTTCTTGCCCAGGGGCACGTGGCAGATGCCGTAGCGGTCGGCGCGGTACTCAACGCGGCCAGCCTTGAGCTCGGAGACCATCTTGGCGACGTCCATGGTCACAGTGCCGAGCTTGGGGTTCGGCATGAGGCCACGGGGACCAAGGATCTTACCGATGCGGCCAACCTTGGCCATCATGTTCGGCGTAGCGATAGCGGCGTCGAAGTTGATCTCGCCCTTCTGAATCTGGGCGACGAGCTCGTCGGAACCGATGATGTCGGCGCCGGCAGCCTCAGCCTCGCGGGCCTTCTCGCCCTCGGCGAAGACGGCAACACGAACGGTCTTGCCGGTGCCGTGGGGCAGGGAGATGGAACCACGGATGTTCTGGTCAGCCTTACGAGTATCGATGCCCAGACGGAAGTGGGCCTCGACGGTCTCGTCGAACTTGGCGGTGTCGAGCTCCTTGATGAGCTTGGCAGCCTGAAGGGGGGTGTAGAGCGTGGCGCGGTCGATCTTCTCGGCAGCGGCGTTATAGCTCTTACCATGCTTAGCCATGTGCATTACCTCCTGTGGTTAAACGGGCGTGAGCCCTCCCACATCGTATCGTGTGCCCTATTGCACACATTTAACGGGCACCCCGGTCGGAGCATCCGTTGTTACCATAAGAAATCGCTACTCAGCGATGGTGACACCCATGGAACGGGCGGTACCGGCGATGATCTTCTTGGCGGCGTCAATGTCGTTGGCATTGAGGTCCGGCATCTTGATCTCGGCGATCTTGGTGAGCTGCTCCTGGGAGAGCTGACCAACCTTGTCGGCCTGGGGCTTAGCGGAACCAGACTTGAGGTTCAGCTCCTTCTTGATGAGGTGAGCCGCCGGCGGGGTCTTGGTGATGAAGGAGAAGGACTTGTCCTCGTAGACAGAGATCTCAACGGGGATGATGTCGCCCTTCTTGTCCTGCGTCTCGGCGTTAAAGGCCTGGCAGAACTGCATGATGTTCACGCCAGCAGCGCCCAGGGCGGGGCCGACGGGAGGAGCGGGGTTAGCTGCACCAGCAGGAATCTGGAGCTTAATGACGTTGGCAACCTTCTTCTCAGCCATGGTCATTCCTTTCGAATCACGAGTGTGAAGTACTTGCTATATCGTAAGCACGCACGTGTTAGAAGCACTCCTGAGATGAGCAGTCACAGAAGAAGCACGCTCGCGCGAACGGACGAAAACTTAAGCGATGACAGCGACCTGGTTAAAGTCGAGCTCGACCGGCGTCTCGCGGCCAAAGATCATCAGCGTGACCTTGAGCTTGCCAGCCTCGGTGTTAACCTCGGAGACCTTGCCATCAAAGTCGGTAAGCGGGCCATCGGTGACGCGGACGGACGTACCGACCTCAATATCAACCGAGGTGCGCTTGGGCGAATCGCCCTTACCGGGACGACGAGTCATCTTGTTGTACTCGTCGCGGGAAAGCGGAGCGGGCTTGCCGTTGCCGCCTAGGAAACCGGTGACGCCGGGCGTGTTACGAACACACGTCCAAGCATCGTCATCCATCTCCATGCGGACCAGGACATAACCCGGGAAGATCTTGGAATCCTTGGTCTCACGCTTGCCACCCTCTTTAATCTCGGTGACGCGCTCCATAGGAATCTCGATATCAAAGATACGGTCCTGCATGCCCATAGTCTCGATGCGATGCTCGAGATCGGACTTAACGCGGTTCTCGTATCCAGAGTAAGTGTGAACGACGTACCAACGCTTAGACATGGTTTAGCCCCTCAATCCAGAGAACAGAGCAAGAGCCTCGCCAAAGCCAGCATCGAGCAGAGCGATGACGACGCCGACGACGATCAGAGAAGCGCAAACGACGACCGAGTAGTTCACGAGCTCCTTCTTATCGGGCCACGTGACACGCTTCATCTCGGACTTGACCGAAGCGAAATACTTCTTGGTGCGGGCGAAGAAACCAGGCTTCTCGTTCTTCTTGGACTTCGCAGCCTTCTCGTTCTTCTTGGCAACGGCCTTCTTGGCCTCAACCTTGGAGTTGGCGGCAGCTTTGTTGGCAGGTGCCGGCTGCTGAGCCTTCTTCTTGTTCTTCTTGTTGGCCATTTGGGTTACCTCCGCGCAATGCGCTTATACATGAGTAAACCGTAAGCCCCCAAGTGGGAGCTTACGGAATAATGACTGGCACGCCAGGAAGGACTCGAACCCTCAACACTCGGTTTTGGAGACCGATGCTCTACCAATTGAACTACTGGCGTATGTGACTAGAGACTAGCGAGTCTCTTTGTGCAGCGTGTGATGACGGCACCAGGGGCAATACTTCTTGATCTCCATACGATCAGGCATGGTCGACTTGTTCTTGGTGGTCGTATAGTTGCGGCGCTTGCACTCAGTGCACGCAAGAGTAACTAGAGTACGCATGTATCCTGAACCTTTCATTTCCGCCCCGTACGGGCACGAGTTGTTACTTTATCAGCTCCACGTAAGTGCTGTCAATGAAAACCTCGAGTCAATTGGTTCTCGGTGGATCCATTCATATTTGGAACACATCAATGAAGCCATCGAGAGCTAATCGACGGTGCATCCAGGACCATTATCGATCCTCTCGACACCAGCAACGGCTCAATATCCATTGCAGAAAAGAACCCGGCACCCATATAAGTGCCGGGTTCTCTAAGTCAGCTATATCAAAGAGCTAATTTACTCAATGATCGTGGAGACGATGCCCGAACCGACGGTGTGGCCACCCTCGCGGATAGCGAAGCGCAGGCCCTCCTCCATGGCGATCGGGTGGATGAGGTCGCCCTCGATGGTGATGTGGTCACCAGGCATAGCCATCTCGGTGCCCTCGGGGAGCTTGACCGTACCGGTAACGTCGGTGGTACGGAAGTAGAACTGAGGACGATAACCATCGAAGAACGGGGTGTGACGGCCGCCCTCCTCCTTGGTCAGAACGTAGATCTCGCCGGTGAACTTGGTGTGCGGGGTAACCGAACCGGGCTTGCAGAGAACCTGGCCGCGCTCGATGTCCTCACGCTTGATGCCGCGGAGCAGCAGACCGACGTTG
>DBFWBE010000049.1:0-37931 GCA_048485835.1 Collinsella sp. | reverse complement strand
GCGGCCTGCCCTTCGACGTCAGGCTGGGATCTGCGGGGAAGGCTGACGGGGAGGGCGGGGACCGCGATGGGCGGGGATAGCCCGATTATTTTCCGCTTCGACGAACAGCCGATCGTGTCAAATTTGGTCTAACAGAGCCTTTTCTTTTGCGGTGGCCGCGGTTTCGCTCGAGGCCGCCGTCTGCAAGGCAACTGCATCGACAGGGGAGCTGGTTTCTGCCGCGATCGCCGTTACGGGGGCGATTCCCGCGACAAGTGCCGCGGAAAGGGCGATGCCCATGGTTGCTCGTCTTGCTCTTCTTGCGAGAATGTCGTTCATCTCGGCACCTCATTTCAAGGGTTGGCGACTTACTTGGTAGCACTAATGTAAGTATATCAGGCGGTTAACCCGCTCTTGAATCTCGCCAGAAATGACGAGTTGTTTACGCTTCTTTTGAGCTCACCGTACTATCATGATTCGAATTGAGTGTGAATGATGATAGGGAGCGCCTTTTTATGATTGAGTTGCTCAGGCGTTTCGGCGGTAAGTTTCGCCGGTATATGGTGATTGGCCCTGCGTGCAAGCTGATCGAAGTGGTATTCGACCTGCTTACGCCGCTGGTGATTGCGCAGATGATCGATAAGGGCATCGGCGCGCACGATGTGAACGCCGTCGTCCACTACGGTATGCTGCTTGGTGCCATGGCTGTGATCGGCATCTCGTTTACGCTCGTCTGCCAAAAGATGGCGGCGCTCACCTCGCAGGGCATGGGCACCGATATTCGCGGCGCACTCTATGAACACATCAACAAGCTGAGCTATGCCGAGCTCGATCGCTTTGGCACGCCGTCGCTCATCACGCGCATCACCAACGACGTCAATCAGGTGCAGCTCGCCGTGGCACTGGGCGTGCGCATGCTTATCCGCTGGCCTTTCCTGGCGGTGGGCTCCATGGTTGCGGCCCTCGCCATCGACCTTAAGCTCGGCATTATCTTTTTGATTTGCACGCCCGCCATCGGCCTGGTGTTTTGGTTTGTCATGGCGCGCTGCATCCCGTACTACAAGCAGCTGCAGGCAAAGCTCGACCGCATCGCACTTATCTGTCGCGAGGGGCTTTCGGGCGCCCGCGTGGTCCGTGCGTTTGTGCGCGAAGATCACGAGCGTGAGCGTTTTGCCCAAGCGGCTGACGATCAGGCGCATGTCGCCATCGCGGTGGGCAAGCTCTCGTCGATTCTTAATCCCGTTACGTTTCTTGTGATGAACCTGGGCGTGTGCGCCATCCTGTGGGTGGGTGGCATTCAGGTCAACGTGGGCGAGCTCACACAGGGCCAGGTCATGGCGTTTGTGAACTACATGACCCAGACCCTCACCTCCATCGTGTACGTCGCCAACCTGGTCGTGGTCTTTACCAAGGCGAGCGCCAGCGCGTCGCGTATCAACGAGGTGCTCAATTGCGTGCCGAGTATCACCGACGAGGGCAACGAGCCGGTCGCCCTGCCCGAGCCGAGCGAACTGGCGGGTGGCGCTGTTCCGGTCCCTGCGTTGAGCTTTGACCATGCGAGCTTTTCGTTTGGCGTGGGCGCGGCAAATGCCGTGAGCGATGTGACGCTGGAGCTGCCGCTGGGCAAAACGCTCGGCATTATCGGCGGCACGGGCAGCGGCAAGTCGACCCTCGTTTCGCTCATCCCGCGCCTGTACGATGCGGGCACCGGCAGCGTGAGCGTGATGGGTACCGACGTGCGCACTTGGCCGCTCGACCAGCTGCGCCACGTGGTCGCGACCGTTCCGCAGCGAGCGTCGCTGGTGAGCGGCACCATCCGCAGCAACCTGACCTGGCGTGACGAGTCGGCGACCGACGAGGAGCTCTGGGCAGCGCTCGATATGGCGCAAGCGAGCGAGTTCGTGCACAACAAGCCCCAGGGCCTCGACGCCCCGGTCGAGGCGGGCGGCAAGAACTTCAGCGGCGGACAACGTCAGCGCCTGACCATCGCACGTGCCCTGGTGGGCGCTCCGCAGGTCCTGATCATGGACGACTCCGCCTCGGCGCTCGACTTTAAGACCGACGCGGCGCTTCGCCACGCTATCCGCGAGCGCAGCGTGCGCGGCGCCGCCGAGGGCGGGCTGCCGCTGACGACCGTTATCGTGAGCCAGCGCGTCTCGACCGTGCGCGATGCCGACATGATCTGCGTGCTCGACCACGGCTCGGTTGCGGGTCTGGGCACGCACGACGAGCTGTATGCAAACTGCCAACTCTACCGCGAGATTTGCCAGTCGCAGCTCCGCCGCGAGGAGCTCGAGGGCCAGCAGGGGAGTGCGACGCCCGCGTCAGCCCCAAGTCCCGCGTCCGCCTCAACCGCCCCGGCATTCGTTTGCGCAAAGGAGGGCTGCTAAATGAATCCGTATACTTCTTCCGGTTCGGTCGCCACGATGACGGCCAACGTGTCCGGTAACGATAACCTCAACGATCTGGGTGATGGCCCGCGCCAGCCCGGCGATTCCGAGCGCTATCCCGTGAGCACGGTGACCCGTCGCCTGATGGGCTACGTGCGTCCGCACCGCATTTCGTTTACGGCGTCGTTTGTGAGCGCCGCCATCTCGGTGATCCTGCAGCTCTATACGCCCATCCTCATCGGCGAGGGCATCGACCTCATCGTTGCCGCCGGACAGGTGGACTTCGATGCACTGCTACCGCTCGTCACCAAACTCGCGCTGGTCGTGGTTGGCGCTGCGGCGTTCCAGTGGCTGCAGGGCTACTGCGTCAACCGCCTGTCCTACGAGACGGTGCGCGACATGCGTGTCGAGGCAAGCGACAAGCTCAGCCGCATGCCGCTCAGCTTTATCGACGGCCATGCCCACGGCGACCTTATGAGCCGCGTGGTCAACGACGTCGACCAGGTGGGCGACGGCCTGCTGCAGGGCTTCACGCAACTCTTTACTGGAGTCATCACTATCGTGGGCACGCTCGCGTTTATGCTCTCCATCAACCTGACCATGACGCTCGTGGTGGTGCTTGTCACACCTCTTTCCATCTTTGCGGCGGGCGCCATCGCCAAGCTCTCCAACAAGAGCTTTACAGCGCAGCAGCGCATTCAGGGCCAGCTGGGCGGCCATATCGAGGAGTATGTGGGTGAGCAAAAGCTCGTGGACGCCTTCGCCTATGGACCGAACGCGCAGCAGCGTTTCGACGCCCTCAACGCCGAGCTCTACACCGCGGGTGAGCGCGCGCAGTTTATGGGTTCGCTCTCTAACCCCGGCACGCGCTTTATCAACAACATCATCTATGCCGTGGTGGCCGTGATCGGCTGCGTTGGCGTGATTACGGGCGTGCCCGCGGCGCTCACGGTGGGCGGTGTGCAGATCTTCCTGTCTTACGCCAACCAGTACACCAAGCCGTTCAACGAGGTCACCAACGTCATCACGCAGATCCAGACGGCCTATGCCTCGGCGCGCCGCATGTTTGCGCTGCTCGATGCACGCGAGCAGGAGCCCGATGCCGCGGATGCCGTTGAACTCACAGCCCCGCAGGGTGAGGTCGCCTTTGAGCATGTGGACTTTAGCTACGTGCCCGACCGCAAGCTGCTGCAGGACATCTGCATCGACGCCAAGCCCGGTATGCGGTTTGCCCTCGTTGGCCCCACGGGCTGCGGTAAGACGACGCTCATCAACCTGCTGCTGCGCTTTTACGACATCGATGCCGGGCGCATCGTGGTCGACGGGCATTCCTCGCGCGACTACACGCGTGAGAGCCTGCGCCGCGCCTTTGGCATGGTGCTGCAGGACACCTGGCTGTTCGAGGGCACGGTGGCGGAAAACATCGCCTACGGCTGTCCCGACGCCACGCGCGAGCAGGTTATCGAAGCTGCCAAGCGCGCGCACGCGCACAAGTTTATCGTGCAGCTGCCAGGCGGCTACGATACGGTGATCGGCGAGGACGGCGGCACGTTTAGCCAGGGTCAAAAACAGCTGCTGTGCATCGCGCGCGTCATGCTCACCGATCCGGCGATTCTGCTGCTGGACGAGGCAACGTCGAGCATCGATACACGTACCGAGCTGCAGGTGCAGGCGGCATTCGACGAGCTCATGGCCGGTCGCACGAGCTTTGTCGTGGCGCACCGCCTATCGACGATCCGTAACGCCGATTGCATCCTAGTCATGCGCGACGGGCAGATTATCGAGCGTGGCACGCACGACGAGCTGCTAGCGGCAGGCGGCTTCTACGTCGAGCTCTACCGCAGCCAATTCGCCCAGTGAGCAAGACGCGGGACATGTAACGCAGCGCTAGGGCGCGAGCGTGTCAACGGGGGCAACGATGATGCCCTCGGGCGTTGTGTGGACCGGCATGCCGAACCCGATGACGATGAGTTTGGCCGCGGGAGGCCTCTCGCCGCGTTCGACCAGCTTGCGCTCGAGTCGAAGCAGGTTTGCAGACGCCTCGGGGATCTGCGGGCTTCCGAGTTTTACTTCCACGGCAATCCAAGTTCCATCGCGCCTGTGTATAACGGCATCGACCTCGAGATCGTCGGCGTCGTGGTAGTGGGACACCGATGAGTCATTTGCGGCGGCATAGACCTTAAGGTCGTGCAGGACGAGGGATTCGAAGAGCAGCCCCAGTGTCTTCGGGTCGGATGCCAATGACTCCGGATTTGCTCCGAGCAGCGCAACGGCAAGCGAAGGGTCGGCGAGGTGCCTTTTCGCACTTTGCCGCAGCTTTACCGGCGACCTGAGCGCCGGATGCCAAGCCGGGATATCGTCGATGATGTGTATCCTGCGCAAGGCATCCGTATAGCGCCTCAGCGTACTTCTCGATACATCACCGCCGAGGTCTTTCTCAAGAGACTTTTCGCCGGCAAGAGTGGATTCGTTGCGCGCAAGCGAAGACAGAAGAGCCCTGACTTTCTCCGGGTCACGCTTCACGCCGTCAACCTTCGAAACGTCCGATTCGCAGACGCCATCGATGTAGGCAGCGGATATTCGCATTGCATCGGCAGTCGTCTTGCCAACCGCCTGAGGCCAACCTCCACGACATAGTAAATCGGCGATGCCGGCGATGCCGTTAATGGATCCAAGTGCCGCTTTGATGGCGCATCCGTTAAGCAGTGATTCGAGCGAGACCGCCCTTGTGGAAACTCCGAGTTCGGCCAGAGTCATTGTTTCCATGCGCAAGCGTGATATGCGCCCGATGCCGCTGTGCATCGGTTGGTCGGCATCATTTGGCGTTGCTGACCCCGTAAGCAAAAACTGCCCTGGCTCACCAGCCCTACGATCGCATTCAAAACGTATTGCGTCCCACAATTTCGGCTCTTCCTGCCACTCATCGATGAGTCTCGGTGTTGCGCCGACTATCGCTTGAGCCGGGTCGATCTTGGCAAGCTGCAACGCGGCAAAGTCTCCGGCTGGGTCGGAGAGAGACAGCGATGATTCGGCGAATTGCTGGGCCGTAGTCGTCTTTCCGCACCACTTCGGTCCCTGAATGAGCACGGCGCCAAAAATGCCAAGATCGCGTTCGATTGAGCGATCGATGCATCTATCCATATATCCATTCATAGAACTCCCCGCCAATCATAGAGCCGTCATGTTATATAGCATTCTACCAGCGCGTGAAACATTTTGACGACAATCTATGACACAATTTGACGATGTCTTGTGAAACAAATTGATGAAATTACGTGACACAATTTGGCGAAGTTTCGGAAACACTTTTAGGCCATCCGTGAAACACTCTGCGGCGGCATTAATCCAAGTGCGCGCGGTCTAAAACCCGTCCAAGGATGTCGCCTGTATCGCCAATCGGCAGAAGGTGGTTTACAACTGTGGTTTTAGTACTAAGATATGCTTCTAATAAATTGCATTAGTGGCTTTAGTTTTGGGGGAAACGAGCAACGTGACTATGACATGCTCTTTGGTGGTTAACAGCAAGAGCGGTAATACCAGGATGGTTTCGGGTGCAATCAAGCGCGCCCTGCAGGCTGCCGGCGTTGAGTTTATCCACGCTGCTGCGCTGAGCGATGACGCGGATGCCGAGCAGGTCGAGTGCGAGGCGCAGGGGGCTTGCGCGGCCGATACCGTGCTCGTCGGTTTTTGGTGCGACAAGGGCGCCTGCACGCCTTCGGTCGCGGCATTGCTTTCTGCCCTACACGGCAAGCGCGTCTTCCTGTTCGGCACCTGCGGCTTTGGCGCCGACCAGAGCTACTACCAGCAGATTATTGATCGCGTGACCTCCAATTTGGCTGGGGATGCCGAGCTCGTGGGTTGGGCAATGTGCCAGGGCAAGATGGGTCCCGCGGTCAAGCAGCGCTACGAGGCGATGCTCGAGCAAGATTCCGACAATGCCCGCTTCAAGATGCTGCTCGACAACTGGGTTGCCGCGAAGGACCATCCCACCAAGGAGGACCTGGACAATATGGCGTTGGCGGCCAAGAAGGCCGTGCTGGGGGAGTAGCTCCCATCGCTGACGGCGGTCGGTTCATCTTTCTAAATGCAACGTCCTCCCGGGCGTCGGGGCACGAAGTTTCCTGCTCTACAGTCCTGCGCAAGACGAAGGCCACATTAAGTGGCCTTCTTTGCGTGCGGAACTCGCGATGAACTTCATGCCCCGTCGTCCGGGAGGGCGCCTCTTTATTGATGGAAGGCCTGATAGGTCGATGGTTCCGTGCCCGGATGCGTCCAAAGTGGGACGGGCTTTCCGGATGGGCAGGCTTTCGGAAAATGCGTCCCAGAATCGACGCTTGAAATGGGATGCAGTTTTCCGATGAGGCACTCGACGGAAAATACATCCCAGAAATGGCCTTTGAGCTGGGATAAGATCTCCGCGGCATCTCGGATTCTCAAAAATGAGACACGCCGTTGGCGAAAATGAGACACGTGATATCGGGCGTCGGACGTATCATTTGCAAAAATGAGCCGACTCCACTCGAGTAAAGCGAGGTCCCCCATGCACGTTCCACACCCCCACATTCGCCGGTTGTCGAAAATCCCGCTTGTTGGGACGGCGGCGCTTGCTGCGTTGATTGCAACGAGTGTCGCCTGTTTCACGGCGGCTCCCAACGTCGCCCAGGCGGCCGACACGCCTGAGATCACCGATATGACCGAGCAGGACTATAGCGACCTGGGCCTGGGCACGAGCGAGGACATTCCGGCCGATACCGTTGGCCCCTACTCCACCACCACTCCCACGACGTTTGCCACGCGCAGCGAGGTCTATATGGCAGTTAACGGTAGCCATGGCAATCGCTACACTCTGCGCGACAAGCTCGAGAACGTCGAGCGCGGTGACATTGGCGGCAGCAGCAAACTCACCGATGGCTATGGAAGTGTGTGGGGCGCCGCAAAGTTCTGGCAAAACGTCAACAGCTTCGATACGGGTAGCGACCTCTACAAGCACAGCGATTACGGCGGCGGCGACTGGTCGTACCTAAGCAACAATGGGTCATCAACAGTGCTTGCCAACGAGAACAGCGACTTCTCGGGCATTCACGCCACGAGCGTCGAGTTCTGCAGCGACGCCAAAACGGGCAAAAAGAGCCGCGTCGCCGAGCTTCGCGCCTATGGCGACAGCTCCTCTACCACGATCGACGGCAAGTCGTACCCCGGAAAGATCGAGCTGGTCCTCTTTTCGTTTGCCAACGGGCGCACGCGCAAGCTCGATACACGCCTGCCGGTGACGGTCAACACCAATATGATGTACGAAGGCCGTTTTAAGTACCTGGATGCCGGTTACCTGCAAGAGCACGACGCCGTCTTTGATGTCGAGGCGGGCGATGTCGATGGCGACGGCGTCGACGAGCTTTTTGTCTACGCGGGCTGCTATGTCGACGAGAACGGCGTGCGCAAGGCTGTAGTCGACATGTATGACTTGGAGGGCGGCAACTGGAAGCAAAGCGTCGTCAAGATCGATGCCGGTAACGCCGCGGACTACACCACGCACAACAAGGGCGGGAACGACTCCTGGACGCAGCTTCAGTCAGCTCCTGTCGTTTCGCTAGCGGCCGGCGACCTCGATCGCGATTTTTGCGATGACCTCGCCATCGTGGTCTCGGCACCCTACGGCAAGAAGAATATTGATAAGTCGACGCATTGCGAGCTGTTTTCGTGGGATGCATCCAAGGGTGCGCTCGTCCATGTCGATGCTCTGGGCGACGCGGGCGCAATCTCCCTCTCCGCGAACGGCAAGACCATGGTCGCTGCGAATGCGACGTTCGGCACGTTTGCCGCCTACGATGAAGAAGGAAAGAAGACGGGTGAAACCGTCACGGGCCTTATTCTTGCGGGCTATGACTGGCAACGCAGCGCTTTTGATTACGGCGCTTCTGACGGCAGCAAGGGGCTGTACGGCGCGCTGTACCGCTACGCGTATTTTGACTCGGAGTCTGGCGAGTTCAAGCTTTCCGATTGCAAGGAATACAGAGACGGGCTCCTCGCCTCCTATGGGCTGATGCATGTGCCCAACAGCGCATGGAAGGATAGCGCTCAGGATAAGCGCTATCCGTGCACCTTGGCGCCTATTGCCCTTGCCACTGCCAACCTTGACGGCCTGTCCGAGCAGCTGGCGGTCGACGAGGTGCTCGTGGGCGGCGATGTGTTCCGCGACTTTGCCTGCAACACGGCACAGAGCGGGGCTCAGGGCTTGGGGTCCATGGTCGGAACCATGAGTATGAGCGGTCAGCAATACAACAGCAGCAACAAGCATGACCACAAGGGTATAGAGCAGGTGTGGATCAGCGACGTCAAGGCGGGCAGCGTCTCGGGTTCGGACCGCTATAACGAGAGCTTTATCGCCGTGGTGGGCAAGCACCGCGACGAGGACCTGCGCAAGAACGATGACTATTATTGGATGACCGCCTCGCATTTTTCGCTCGACGAGAACGGAAAGGTGCGCCGCGGCGAGGAGCAGGTGATTAGCGAGAGCAACCGTCGCGGCACTACCTACGGCACATTTATCTCGCTCGCGCTGCCCGATGTCGACAACGACAGCGTCAAGATCACGTACAAGGACCGCTACAAGGTCTATACCAACCCGCGCGTGCTTGCCGTGCTGCAGGATGCGCCCTATGTTGAGGATCTGGAGCAGGCATACGGCTATCTGGTGTTGGGCGGCACGTCATACGGAGAGGAAAAGGGCACGGGGACATCCCAGGGCTATACCATTGGCGCCGAGTTGGGCGTTGCCGTCGAGGTGCAGACCGGTCCGCCCCTGGTCGCGATGAATGCTTCAGTCGATTTTGCCGCCGAGGGATGCTATGACTACCGGAGCGAGCGCACGGTCAGCGCAAGCGTAAGCTATGAGTCGCATGCCGGCGAGGGTGACAAGGCCGTGCTCTACACGATTCCGATGGTCTATTACGAGTATGAGATCGAAAATGAGGAAACTGGTGGCAAGGGCGTGATGGCGGCGCCCGTGTCGCTCGGCGCGCAGACCTCGGTCGTTAATGTCGAGGCCTATGACCGCATTGCCAAACAGCACAATATGACGCCGCTCAGCTACTTTTTGACCAACCGGTCGGGAGAACCCGGAACCTATCAAACGACGCTCAACGGCGAGACTCCCGTTGGGGATTCCTTTGGCCTGGGCAAGCCTGGCGTAACGCGCGCCTACACGCACGATGGGTTTAACGGCGCCGCCGCGCAGTCGGGGGCGAGCATTGAGCAGACCATCGAAGTCGAGGAGGGCAAGGAGCAGGAGCTCGAGCTCGGCTTGACGTTGAACGGCAGCGTTGTCATGGGCGCGAAGCTCGCAAAGCACGAGTTGTTTGGCGGCCTGTGCTTTGGTGCCAACGCCGGCTTTACTACGGGTAACTCCTCGAGTGAATCGACCGAATACGGCGGCACCGTCGACAACCTGCCCGAGGCCGCGCAGGGCAAGTACGGTTTTGTGTGGCGTCTGGGCGTCAACGCGGTGGATGTCGACAAGTTCGAGGCAGACTCGGGCGACAAACTCGGCACCAAGGACACCGATCAGCTTTGGATCGTGGGCTATGACGTCAAGGATGTCGAGATGCCCGAGGCACCGGCCGTGACGGGCTTTACGGCAAACACCGTTGATTCGACCAGTGTCGCGTTTAGCTGGGACGACGTGCTTGCAAACAGGGGTGGCTTTAGCTACGGCGTGGGTATGCTGCAGAGTAACGCGGCCGACGCCATCGTCAACAGCTGGAAGATCGCCGACAATACGCAGACCTCGCTTACCTGGGACGGGTTGCAGCCCAATACGGAGTATCGATTTGCCATTGCCGCCGTTAAGAATGGATCCACGACCGAAACGGGCATTCGCTCGGCAATTATTACGGTCAAGACCATGCCCGAGGGCATGACGATGAGCGTGAGCGGACCTGCGGCGGATGATGAAGAGGGGGAGAGTATCGAATACGACTCCTCGATCGAGCGCGCAGCGGGAAGCCGCCTGACGCTTTCGGCGATTGGCCATGTGAAGCAACTCGGTGCCGACGATAGCGAAACAGGGCTGGCACCGACCTATATGTGGTATCGCAAGGGCCGCGGCGAGACAGAGTTTAAGCTCGTGGGTGCCGATGGCAACCTCGCGGCTGGAACGGCCTCAAAGCTCGAGATTGACCTGACCGCAGACGATGACGGTGCGCAGTATTACTGCCACGTGGGATACAACGACGTGGGCCTCGACACCGGCACGACGCTCGTGAATATCGAGGCCGAGGAGACGGCGCCCGCAACGGTGAACGCCACCCCGATCCGCACGCGCCGCCTGTTCTCACAGGCAAGTGCGGGCGCCAAAAAGTTCCTGGACCATACGCTGGTAAACACCGCCGGCCCAACCGATTCCGAAGGTTCAAAGGACCCCGAGACTCCTGAGACCCCGACGAACCCGGACAAGCCAAAGTCCGATAGCGGAACTAAGACCGACACCAAGACCAAGACTACGACCACGGCCAAGAACCTCGCAAACACCGGCGATCAAACATTCGCCCTGGTCGCCACCGCTGCAGCAGCAGGCATCATCCTAGTGGCAATAGCCCTCGTCATGTTGGCTAAACGCCGCAAGAACCACTAGCCATCAGCAGGGGGCAACGGCAAACCAAAAACCCGGGTAGCCAACCACCAGGCTACCCGGGTTTTCTATCGAGCAAAGACTCGGCAACCGGAAACCGCATCCCAGAATCAGCCCCCAAAGTGGGACGCACTTTCCCAACAGACCCTCAACCGGAAACTACATCCCATTCCAACGTCAGATTCCGGGACGCGCTTTCCGCAAACAAAGAAGGCCACACAACGTGGCCTTCAACTCATCTATATCTATATATGTTGCAGATACTCCCCATGACAAGCCGCGCTCCAACAACAAGGCGTCTGCCCGGGCGGCGCGGAATGTAAGGTTCATCGCGAGTTCCGCACGAGCCGGAGAGCACTTAATGTGCTCTCCGTGCGAGCAGGACTGTCCGAGCAGGGAACCTTACGTTCCGCGCCGCCGGGCAGACGAACCAGTTATGAGTGACCCGCTACTTGATCTTGGTCGTACCCGGTGCCAAGTTGGGGTCGGTCTCGTTGGCCTCGGTCTGGAAGTGCTCGGTGTACACGTTCTTGCCGTCGCGGAACATCTCGTAGTACTGCATCTTGGCGTAATCCTCGCGCGCCTTGGTTGCGGCAGCGGCGGCGGCGTCGTCACCGGTGACGTTGGAGGAGAGCGCCCAGCGCAGGCTGGCGTCCTCGTAGCCCACGGAGTTGATGGCGGGCAGCGACTCGCGCAGCGTCATGTGCGCTTTCTGGTAGTCAGTCAGCGGGGCGCCGATCAGCTGCATAAGCTGCGTGGACAGGTAGTTGGTGGACAGGTCGTCGACCTCGCTTGTCTGGTCGCAGCCGGCAACGTCGTAGTTGGCCCAGATGATGTAGTCGGTCTGCCACAGACGCTCCTGGTGCGTGGCGTCGTCTTCGCCGGTAAACCACTTGTCGTTGAACTTGGACGGGAAGAACGGCTGGTGGTCGCCCCAGAACACCACGACCACCTTACGGTCGAGCTTGCTCAGGGCGTTGAGGAAGTAGCGAAGCGCCTGGTCGGACTGCTCGATGCACGAGACATACTCGTCGACATCGGAGAGCGTGCCGTCCCCGACGGTCTTGGCGTCCAGGTCGGTCGTGTCGATATTCAGGTGCATCTGCTTGTCGACCGGCAGCAGACCCGTGTCGTAGCCCGAGTGGTTCTGCATGGTCACGTCGAAGATAAACTGCGGATCGGCGTTCTGGTCGAGCAGCTCAAGAATCTTGCCGTAGGTAGCCTGGTCGGTCACCATGCCGCGCAGGGTATCGGCGCCCTGGAAATCGTTGATGGACAGGAACTGGTCAAAACCAAAGTCCTTGTAGACGTTCTCGCGGTTCCAGTTGGTGGCGTGGTTGGGGTGCATGGCCGTGGTGGAATATCCGAGCGACTTGAACTGCTCTGCCAGGTTCCCGGTCGTTTCCATGTTGTAGATGGTGTAGGGGTACACGCCCGAGCCCAGGTTGGCCATGGAGTTGCCGGTCATAAACTCAAACTCGGTATTGGCGGTGCCGCCGCCGTAGGCGCTCACGTAGAGCTTGCCGCGGCTGAGGCAGTTGGACAGGTTCTTAAAGTACTGCGGACCCTCGTAGCCGGCGCGCATGTTCTGGTAGATCGACAGATCAGAGAAGGTCTCGTTCATGATGGCGATGACCGTGGGCTTCTCGCTGTCGAACTGCTCCTTTGCGGCGGTGCGCTCGTCACTCTTGGCAGCGTCGGACTTGTCGTAGGCCTTGGCGTACTTTTTGAGCGTGGCCTTGGCATCGTCGACGGAGTAGTCGGCGGGTTTGGGCGGCTTGATGGACTGCGCCGCACTAATAAAGGCAGGCAGGTAGCCCTCGCGCCAGTAGCTCTCGAGCGGGCGCCAGGTGTAGACGGTGATGCCGAGGGTGTTGTAGTAGTCGATAAGCGTGACGTGCGCGGTCACGCCGCCCAGGCACAGCACGGCGACGAGCAGGTTGGTGAGCAGCATGCGCTTGGCGTTGGCGGCGCCCTTCTGACGGTGCGGTGCCACCAGGCCGGCGTACTCGCACAGCAGCATGGCGATGGAGGTAAAGCCCATGGACAGCACGCAGAACAGTGAGATCGAGAAGGTGTAGCCGGTGCCGGCGACCGCGGCGGCGGTGGAGATGGCCGAAAGGTCGCCCGGCTGGATGGGCATGGATTTAAACGTGATGACGAAGAACTCGGCAATGCCCAGGACAAAGAGGGCAAAGGCCAGGACCGCGGGAGCTGCGCCGTGGCGCTGGAACAGGAAGAACAGGCCGATCATGAGCGTGGTGATGATGGCCCACTCGAGCAGGATGCACAGGGGGTAGACCCAGGTAAAGTCGTGGTTGGACGAGACCTCCATGCCTAGCAGCGCAAAGACGCCGGCGAGCAGCAGGCACAGGACGGTGGCGACGAGCGGTTTACCCACAAAGGCGCCGCGCAGGCGGGCAAGCTTGCCGGTGGGGGCGGGGGCATCGGTAGCAGCGAACGCAAAGACGCGCGGTGCGATGCGGTCGCGGGCGATGCTGGCCCAAGCGCAGCCGGTGAGGATGGCGTTGGTCAGGATGAGCATCACGAAGGCGAGCGGCTCGTTTTGGGCGACGAGACCAATAGCGCCCCAAATGGTCAAAAAGAGCTGGAACAGGCCGAAGGCGACGCTCCACCCAAGAGCGCTTTTGGCAACGGTGCCCGACTGAGCGCGAATGGCCTTGGCCTCGCGCAAAACAAGGTAGACGGTCGCCGCAAGACCGACGAGCGAGATGGCGGCAGCGAACATGCTGAGACTCCTCACAAACTAAAACCTACGAAAGCGGGGGTTTACCCGATTGTTACCAAGATATGCGCCGCAATTGGTGTCTGCGCACAACAACCAGCCATATTAACGCGCACGTGTGGCGGTGTGGCGCAATGTAGTGGCGACCTGCGCGATAATGGACGGGAATTACACGGAAACGTAAAGGCTTCTTAAAGAATTAGCGAGGATGAGGCGATGAACGAGCAGGTTTGCACCAAGGCTGTGGATACGTGTGGCTATCCGGTCGAGACCACGGGCAATGCGGTGCTGGACACGTTGGAGCACCGTTCCTCCACGCGTGCCTTCGCGCGTGATGACGACGATCGTCCCGTGGCGGTGACCGACGAGCAGCGGGCGGCGATTCTGCATGCGGCGAGCCGTGCGCCGTCGGCAGGCGCCATGATGATGTATTCCATCGTGAGCATTCGCGAGCAGGCTACGCTGGATCGTCTGGCCGACCTGTGCGACCACCAGCCCATGATCGCCAAGGCGCCCTGGGCACTAATATTTGTGGTCGATTATGCCAAGTGGATCGATCTGTTTGAGCATGTGGGCTGCTTTGAGCCCGAGTTTGTCGAGCGCACGGGCAAGGCGCCCCGCCGTGCGCCGGGTTTGGGCGACTTTGCCATCGCGGCCCAGGACGCCGTGATCGCCGCCCAAAACGCCGTGGTTGCCGCCGAGGCCCTGGGCCTGGGGAGCTGCTATATCGGCGACATCGTCGAGAATGCCGAGGAAGTGGCCGAGCTGCTCGATCTGCCGCCCTATACCATGCCGCTGTCGATGCTCATCATCGGCACGCCCCGTAAGGAGCGCCCGGCTATTGCGCATCCCGTGGTGAACCTGGTGCACGAGGAGCGCTACTGCCGCGCCGATGCTGCGACCATGGACGCGCAGGTGGCCGAGATGGACGCGATGTTCCGTCCGCATGCCCGCGAGGTAGGCGAGCGCGTGGTGGATATCTACACCCGCAAGCACACGAGCCCCTTTATGGCCGAGATGAGCCGTTCCATGGAGTGGTGGTTCAAAAACTGGCTCGGCAAGTAACGAATGCGGCGATGTGCCAAAGGGACAGTCCCTTTGGCACATTCCATATCGCCGTGGTGGCCTAAAGGCCGTATAAATGTTTATCTAGCTGGGAAAACAGTGCATTAAAACATGGGCCGATTACCTATAATCCCCTCGAACGTTAAAGTTGGGAGGAAACCGGCTTATGGAACAAAAGGCCAAGGAGGCAGCCTCGCACGCTGCGATTCCTGTGAGCATCTCGGCGATGCTCGTCACGCTGGGCGTGGTGTACGGCGATATCGGCACCAGCCCTATGTATGTAACCAAGGCGCTCGTTGCCGGCAACGGCGGCATCGGAAGCGTCACGGAGGAGTTCGTGCTTGGCGCGCTCTCCCTTGTCGTGTGGACGGTCACGCTGCTGACCACCATCAAGTATGTGCTCATCTCGCTGCGCGCCGATAACCATGGTGAGGGCGGCATCTTTGCCCTGTACAGCCTGGTTAAGCGCTGCGGTAAATGGCTCATCATCCCCGCCATGCTGGGTGGCGCCGCGCTGCTCGCCGATGGCATCCTGACGCCGGCCGTTACCGTTACCACGGCCATCGAGGGCCTGCGCACCATCCCGGCGGTCCATGCCGTGCTGGGCGATGACCAGGGCCGCGTCGTCGCCATTACGCTCGCCATCATCATCGCGCTCTTTTTGGTGCAACGCATCGGTACGGCCAAGATCGGTCACGCCTTTGGCCCCATCATGACGCTGTGGTTCTTGTTCCTGGGCGGCACGGGTCTGTTTTTTGTCTTCCAGCACCCCGCCGTGCTGCTGTGCCTCAACCCGGTGCGCGGCATCGCCTTTTTGCTGAGCCCCAACAACCACGCGGGTATCATGATTCTGGGCAGCTGCTTCCTCGCCACCACCGGTGCCGAGGCGCTCTACTCCGACATGGGCCACGTCGGCCGCGGCAACATCTACGCCACCTGGCCGTTCGTTAAGTGCTGCCTGCTGCTTTCCTATATGGGCCAGGGCGCTTGGCTTATGAACAACGCTGCCAACCCCGAGCTCATGGGCATTGCCGACCTCAACCCGTTCTACCAGATGCTCGCCCCGGGCCTGCGCCCGTTTGCCGTCGGCCTTTCCACCGTCGCGGCCATCATCGCCTCGCAGGCGCTCATCACCGGCGCATTCTCGCTGGTGTCCGAGGCCAGCCGTCTGGACCTCATGCCGCACATGCAGGTCTTCTACCCTGCCGAGACCAAGGGCCAGCTCTACATCCCCATGGTCAACAACGTCATGCTTGTCGGCTGCGTCATCGTGGTGCTGCTGTTCCAGAACTCGGCGCATATGGAAGCCGCCTACGGCCTTGCCATTACGCTGACTATGATGTGCACCACGCTGCTGCTCTTCTTCTACCTGCATGAGGAGCGCAAGCTCAAGGTTGCTCCGTGGATCTTCGCGGCCTTCTTCCTTTTGCTCGAAGGCTTCTTCTTCGTGAGCTCGCTCACCAAGTTCTTCCACGGCGGCTACTTCACCATCCTCATGGCCGCGCTCATTATGGGCATCATGGTGTGCTGGTACAACGGCACGGCGGTCGAGCAGCGCCAGTTTACGCTGCTGCCGCTGCGCAGCTACCTGCCGCAGCTCAAGCGCCTGCGCGACGACGACCGTTACGAGCGCATGAGCGACAACGTCGTGTACCTGACCAAGGACACCCATACCGACTACATCGACCGCGATATCGTTTACTCGATCTTGGATAAGCATCCCAAGCGCGCCCGCGCCTGGTGGTTTGTGAATGTCGAGACCATGGACGAACCGCACACCTTTGCCTATTCGGTCGAGACGTTCGGCACCGACTACGTGTTCCGCGTGCATCTGTACCTGGGCTACAAGATCAACCAGCGCGTCAATGCCTACCTGCGTCAGGTTGTTCAGGACCTGGCTGCCACCGGCGAGCTGCCGCCGCAGACGCATGACTACTCGGTCTACAAGGATCCGGGTAACATCGGCACGTTCAAGTTCGTCCTGATCCGTAAGCTTCTGGCGCCTGAAAGCGATGTGGAGCCCAGCGAGCGTACGGCCATCACGCTCAAGTACATCATCCGCCGCGCCGCCGGCACGCCCGCGCGTTGGTACGGCCTGGAGAACTCCAACGTGAGCTTTGAGTACGTGCCGCTGTTCACCAAGTTCAAGGCCGTGAATAAGATGCAGCGCCTGGCCCCCAACGAGCGCCCGTAGTCGACGCTCGAGGTTTGTCTGCGAACGGGCGGGCTTGTATTGATGGGGATTGAGTCCTGGGAGGAAACCATGGATGCAAAGGTGCTTGACGGTTGCGATCTTGCTGCCGAGATGGTGCGTGAGGCACGCGCCGATGCCGCCGAAGATCGGTTCTTTACGAATCGTGCCAACATGGATATGGCCGATCGCGTGATTTCGATCGTGGTGACGGTGCTTGTCGCGGCGTGTGTGTGCGCACTGCTCGCGCACGTGCTGTTTGTCTAACGACCGCAGGTTGCAAAGGCTTTACACTTGGAACCACCACAAGGGGAAACCACCACAAGGGTGCCTGTCCCCTTTGTGGTGGTTTTTGTTTTTGAGAGAGGGGCGGGACGCTGATGGACGTTCGTACGGACGGCGATATTGCCGATAGTTTTTGGTGGCGGCGCACAACGCTGACGCGCCGCACTCCTCTGTATGACGCCTGCGTATCGGTGGGGCTGCTGGTCGCGGCGACGATTGTGGGCGCGCTGCTCGACCATCCGGGTCTCGCGCCGAGCATCATGATCGTCTATGTGTTCGCCGTTCAGCTGTGCGCATTCTTTACCTGGAGTCGCCTGTATTGCTTGCTGAGCTCGGCTGCCGCCGTGGCGCTCTACAACTTTTTGTTTGTCGACCCGCGCTACTCGCTGTCGCTTATCGACCGCGGCTATCCCGGCATGTTCTTCATCATGTTCGTGGTTTCGCTTGTGTCGAGCTCGATTGCGTTGGCCCTGCGCCGCGCCTTGGCACAGGCTGCCGCCAGCGACCGCCGCACGCATATGGTGCTCGAGACCAACCGCATGCTGCAGCGGTGCGCCGATCAGCATCAGATCGTTCACGCCATGGCCACGCAGCTGGCGCGTCTTTCGGGCTGTCCGGTCGTGTGGTACAGCGCCGACGCCGAGGGCGATGACCTGCTGCCGCGTGCGACGTACACGGCCGTGGGCGATGCCGCGCCGGTGCACGAGCTGGCGCCGCAGATGCCGCCGCGGCTCTCGGCGTCCGCCTATGTGGGTACGCCGCTCGATGCCACCTATGGCGGATCGGCGTTTTATGGCATCTACCTGACGGTTCGCACAGGCGACGGCTTCGTGCGCTCGGGCGACCCCGCCTCGGTGGTGGGCGTGCTGGCTGTCGTTGCCGAGCCCGACGTGCTGACACATGAGGAACGGACACTTGCCGATGCCATCGTGAGCGAAGGCGAGCTGGCGCTCGATCGCGCCCGCGCCATGGAGGCCCGCGAAGAAGCGGCGGTGCTCGCCAAAAACGAACAGCTGCGCGCCAACCTGCTGCGCTCCATCTCGCACGATCTGCGCACGCCGCTTACCAGTATTTCGGGAAATGCCGACGTGCTGCTCGATCAGGGCTCGACCGGCACCGCGGTGCTCGATGCCCAGACGCGCCGCGGCCTGCTTCTATCCATTCGCTCGGATGCGCTGTGGCTCAACGCCACCGTCGAGAATCTGCTCGCCATCACCAAACTCGAGGGTGGCGGCATGCATCTGTCGACTACGCTCGAGCTTATGGACGATATCGTCGAGGAGGCGCTGCGCCACGTAAGTCCGGCCGTGCGCGAGCACGACCTTAAGGTGGTGCCGTGCGACGAGCCGGCGCTCGTTAACGTCGATGCGCGCCTGATGGTGCAGCTGGTGGTCAATCTGGTGAACAATGCCATCACCTATACGCCCGCAGGCTCGCATATCGTGATTTCGATTGGCGTCGACGATGGACGCGTGGCGTGCTCGGTGGCCGATGACGGCCCGGGCATTGCGCCCGAGGACCGCGAGCGAATCTTTGAGTCGTTCTACACCGCCAACCACGGTTTGGCCGACAGCCACCGTAGCGTGGGCCTGGGACTTTCGCTCTGCCGCTCCATTGCATTGGCGCATGGCGGTAGCATAGAGGTTGCCGCGGCGGACCCGCACGGCTCGGTCTTTACGATTGAGCTTCCCGTCGCCGACGTTTCGTTTGATAAGGAGTAACGCTGTGCCGAACTCTGCCGTAAAACCGCTCATCTTGGTCGTTGAGGACGACCCCGCCGTTCGCAACCTTATCGTTGCCGCGCTCGAGGCGCACGGCTTGCGCCATATGGCCGTGGAGACCGCCCATGCCGCTATTGCCGCTGCCTCGTCGCAGGCGCCGAGCATCGTGCTACTCGATCTGGGCCTGCCCGATATGGACGGCGTCAAGGTAGTGGAGTCGGTGCGCGCATGGTCGGGCATGCCGATCATCGTGGTTTCGGCGCGCAGCGAGGACGCGGACAAGATCCGCGCGCTCGATGCCGGAGCCGACGACTACCTGACCAAGCCGTTTTCGGTCGAGGAGCTGCTCGCGCGCATTCGTACGACACTCAGGCGCCTTTCGTATGCGCAAACGGGCGGCGTTGCCTCCGAGGGCTCGTTCGATACCGGTGAGCTGCATATCGATTTTGATGCCGGCATCGCCACGATGGATGGCGAGGAGCTGCATCTGACGCCGATCGAGTACAAACTGCTATGCCTGCTGGCGCATAACGCCGACAAGGTGCTCACGCACCAGTCTATCCTGCACGAGATTTGGGGCACGGCAACCAAGAGCGACCTGGCGAGCCTGCGCGTCTTTATGGGCACGCTGCGCAAGAAGATCGAGTCCGACCCCGCGCATCCGCGCTACATCCAAACCCACGTAGGCATTGGCTACCGCCTAGTTACCCAAGGCTAGATCGCCAACCACCGTCCCAATATGAGTTGCGGTGAAATACGGTCTAACTTTGCCTAATTCCAGGCAAAACAGTCCGTATTCCACCGCAACTTTTTTATTTGCCCTTGGGCTTGCTGGCGTAGAACTTCTTCTTTTTGAGCTTGCCGGCAGGAGAGGGTTTGCCGGCAAAGTTCTACTTGCCGTTGCCGGCCTGCGCGTGCGCGGGTACTGCCGCACGGGGCTTGCGGGCCTCGGGATTGCGCAGTTCCTCGGTTCGCTCTGCAATCTCCTCGGCGCTAAAGCCGACCTCGGCCATGGCATCCTCGATGGGCAGGCGGCGCACGATATAGCAGTGGTGCACCTTCTGGTTGCGCGCGAAGTCCTCGGGGATGGTCTGTGCCGTAATGTCCTCCAGCACCACGCCCGCGCGTGCGAGCTTGCGGGCCTCGGGACGGAAGCCACGCAGGTTGCAGCTAAAGATGGTATGGCCGCCCTGCGCGAGCAGGCGCGATACGCCGGCCAACAGCTCAACATGGTCGCGCTGGACATCCCAGGTACGGCGGCCCATCTTGGACGAGTTCGAGAACGTGGGCGGGTCGACAAAGATCAGGTCCCAGCGGTTGCGCGTCTGACGCTGGTCACGAATCCAGGCGAGCACGTCATCGCGCACAAAGTGATGCTGCGGCCCCACAAAGCCGTTCTGACGCATATTGCGCTCGGCCCAGTCCAGATAGGTGTTGGAGAGGTCGACCGTCACGGTCTCCTCTACGCCGCCGTCTGCCGCGTAGCAGGTGGCAGTGCCGGTGTAGGCGAACAGGTTGAGGAAGCGGCGCGCCTGCTTGGCGTGCTCGCGCACTAGGTTGCGGGTGACGCGGTGATCCAGGAAGATACCGACGTCCAGGTAGTCGTCAAAGTTGACGGCGAAGGTGAGCCCGCCCTCTTCGATGAGCGGCAGGCGACGGCGCGCGATGTTGGCGCGCTCGCCCGATGCGCCCTTGCCGGCGCCCTGCTTGCCGTACTGCGAGCCGCCGCGCGAACGCATGCGGGCCTTGGCGTGCACGTGCTCGGCCGGAACATCCAGGATACGCGGCGCGATGGCAAGAATGTCGAGCATACGGGCCTGGGCAAGCGCGGGGTCGATGGTCTTGGGCGCGGCGTATTCGGCGATGACGAGCCAGCGGCCCGGCGTCTGCGGGCAGCCCTCGTACAGATCGATGGCGGCGGAGTAATCGGGCAGGTCGGCATCGTAGACGCGGTAGCAGCTCACGCCCTCGCGCTTGGCCCACTTGCGGCGCAGACGGGCATTCTTGCGCAGGCGGTTGGCGAACTGCTCCGACTCGGGGATGAGCACGGGCAGCGGCTTGCCATCGCCCAGGTCGAGTGTGGCGGCAGGCTCGGGCATGGGAGTGCCGGCGGCGTTGTCGTTGACTTCGTCGGCATCCGTGACCTCGGCCTCGGCATCCGCACTGGTCGCAGCCTCAAAAGCTGCGGCGGCGTGGTCGAGCGAAGGCCAGACTTCGACGGTCGCCTCCTCGTTGTTGGGCATGACGGCGATCGCGCGCTCGGGCTCGGCGTGGAGCGCGCGGGCCAGCAATCCGTCGCGGGTGAGCGCGGCGACCGGCGCCGAAGCGAGCTCGGGCGCGCGGCGCAGCTCACCGACCAGCGTCATGGCGTCGTGCATGAGCGAAAGCGGGGTCTCGGTGGTGTCTGCGACCACGGCGGCGCCGGCGACGGCGCCCGCGTGGTCCAGTACGGTTGCGGACTTGGCGGCGCAAAAATCGACAAAGCGCTTGTAGCCGGCGCACTTGACCATGCGCTCGGCGGTCTTGCGGGCGGCGGGGTCAACATCCGCGGCCACGATGCGTGCCTGGCGCTCGCGTGCTGCCGTCTCGCGCTCGCGTGCCTCGGTAAGCAACTGCTCCCACAGAGCGGCGTCGTGCAGCTGCCAGCCCTCAAAGCCCCAGCGCTCGCGTGCGGCGCCCGGGGCGCGGTCGGTCAGAATATTCACGGCCTCCAGCAGCAGACCGCCGCCGGCGCACGAGGCGTCGATCAGCGTAGGCAGCGCTTCGTTTTCGTAATCATCGGCCGTCAGCTCGCGCTCGCACAGTGCAGTCCAGCCGACCTGCGCCAGCACCAGGGCGGCGTAGTCGGGGCGCAGCACGTGCGCGCCCTCGCCGGCGCGGGTCGCGGCGGGCGGCAGGCGCTTGAACAGCGGGTCGCCCGAAAGGTCCAGGCTTATGCTCGCGCGGCGCTGGCGCAGCGAAAGCAGTAGGTGAACATCGGGGTCGGCGGCGTCGACATCGGCGCGACGTCCCGTGGTCTCGGCCAGGCGGTCGCACAGCGCGTCCTTGGCGCGCAGGGCCGAGAAGCGCGTGTTGCGCAGCTGCTCGGTCACGCCGCGGGCGGTGATGGCGATGGTGGCGCCGGGGCGGACGATGCTCTCCCAGGCGATGTCGTAAACGCTATCGTACAGCTCATCGGCATCCTGCGCCTCAAAGCGCCCGACTACCACGAACACGCGGCTCGCCAGGCGCGACCACAGGCACGCGCGATAGCCCTGCTCAAGCTCGCCCTCAAACGTAGCGCGGCCCTTCAGGCGGCGGACATGCGAAAGCCCGAGGCGTTTAAGCTCATCGGCGAGTGCGGACTCAAAGCCCTCGGGGCAGCTTGCGTAAAATTCCATGGGTGACCTCTCTGGTTGCGTCGCTCCATTATATGATGGATGCTTCGTTTGCCCTTATCCTCGAAAGGAACCCATATGATTGATGCGTGCCCCGATTCCGCCGTCCTCTTTTTTGACGTGGACGGCACGCTGACGTCGTTCGATCCCGACGATATGACCGATAAGGACTTTTCGGCGGTTCACCCCTCGCAGACGGTGGTTGAGGCGTTCCGTGCACTGCGCGATGCAGGGCACAAGGCATTTATCTGCACGGGCCGCCCCCTGTGGCTTATCGCCGATAGCCTGCGTGCGCTCGACCCCGCGGGCATCGTTGCCATGGCGGGAGCCACGCTCGAGGTCGAGGGCCGCGTGGTGCATGAGGACTGCTTTGACGAGGACGTTATCGAGGAGCTTGCGCGCCGTATGGCCGCGGCAGGGATTGAGGCCTTTTTCGAGACCAACGTGGCTACTTTTGCCCTGGAACCCGCGGGTGTTGAGCAGTCGTCTCTGATCGGCACTTCTGTGGTGCACAGCGCCGAGGAAATGCGCGTCGACGGCCGTCTGCGCGTGGGCAAGGTAGGCATCGTCGCGAGCGACCTGGCTCGCGTAGCCAACGATGACGGCTTTATCGATTGCGAGTTTGAGCTGTGCAACACCGGTGGTCAGAATCGCGAGCTGAGTCCCAAGGGCATTGACAAGGGCGTGGGCGTGGCGCGAGCGCTGGCGTATCTGGGCCGCACTGGCAACGCGCGCACCTTTGGCTTTGGTGATTCGGGTAACGACCTGGGCATGCTCGCCGCTGTCGAGACGGCCGTGGCCATGGGCAACGCTATGCCCGAGGTCAAGGCGGTCGCCGACTACGTGACCGACGATGTCGCACACGACGGTACCGTCACAGCGATGCAGCATTTCGGCCTCATCTAATGAATCCCGCGTTCTGACGTTTGCTCAAACTGCGACTCTTCGCTTTTGCATGCTCAATCGATTTATCAATCCAAACACTGAGGTGTTTATACCGTTCGCCGAGAAGATAAAAAACCGCAGCTCACGCCTTGATAAACGTAGGTAAAGTGTTTAGCAGTTTAACGCCCATGTGCAAGCGAAAGGAATCAGGCAGATGGCAATCAAGGTGTTCGCTGACGGTGCAAACCTCGAGGGCATGCTCGACATGTACGAGAACGGCAACGTTCAGGGTTTCACGACCAACCCGTCCCTTATGAAGAAGGGCGGCGTGACGGATTACCGCGCGTTTGCCAAGGAGGTCCTGACCCACATCACCGATGTGTCCGTGTCGTTTGAGGTCTTTGCCGATGACGTCGAGACCATGGAGGTCGAGGCGCGCGAGATCGCTACCTGGGCCGAGAACGTCTACGTCAAGATTCCGTGCGTGACCACCAAGGGCGAGTCCACCGCCGAGCTGGTCCGCAAGCTTTCCGCCGACGGCATCAAGGTCAACGTCACTACTATCTTTACGCCTACGCAGGTCGATGAGATGGTCGAGGCCGTTGACACCGAGGCGCCGTCCATCATCTCGCTCTTTGCCGGCCGCATCGCCGATACCGGCGTCGACCCCATTCCGTTTATGACGGAGTCGGTCAAGAAGGCCGCCGCCAAGCCCAACTGCGAGGTCCTGTGGGCATCTACGCGTGAGCTTATCAATATTTACCAGGCGGAAGGATGCGGTTGCCAGATCATCACGGTACCCAACAGCATCCTGGCCAAGCGCAAGAACATCGGCCGTGATCCGTACGAGGTCTCGCTCGACACCGTGCGCGGCTTTGCCAAGGATATCGCGTCGCTCGGCTTCCATATCCTGCCGTAACGCGAACACTGGCTGCGCTGCGAGTTGTTCGCCCGGCCTTTCCTTTCCCTATCGCTCATGCGCTCCGCGAGGGTCGCGCTAGGCAAAGGAAAGGCCGGGGCTGCCGACACGAGCTTGCCGGTAGGTTGGTAATCGGCTTCCATATCCTGCCGTGGGCAAAGGTACCCCCTGCAGCGACGTGCAAAATCGAGAGTATTCAGCAAGGTAAAGGCTTTTACCAGCTAGATAAAGCACGGAACAGCCCCCGTTTTGGCTCTGATGATGCTAAAACGGGGGCTGTTTTTGACTTTATTGCCTCTGAGGGGCGTTCGGAGCGGCAGAAATTGCAGAATACTCGCGATTATGCACATCGCGAGAGGGGGGGGCCTTGCTTTAGGTGGTTTACTTCCCCTGCACCATGGTGAGCGAGATCTTCTTGCGGTCGCGATCGACCTTTTCCACCCACACCTTTACCGTGTCGCCGACGCGTACCACGTCGCTCGGGTGCTTGACGAAGCGGTTGGCCAGCTTGGAGATGTGTACGAGGCCGTCCTGGTGCACGCCCACGTCGACGAAGGCGCCAAAGTCCACAACGTTGCGCACCGTGCCCTTGAGCTCCATGCCGGGTTCCAGGTCGTCGATGGAAAGTGCCGAGCGGCTAAAGACCACCTCGGGCGCGTCGTCGCGCGGGTCGCGGCCGGGCTTCTTGAGCTCGTTGACGATGTCGATGAGCGTGAGGGTGCCGCAGTCCAGGTCGCTTGCCAGCGCCGAGATGCTGCCCAGACGGCGCTCAATGTCGGGCACGCCGCCACGGCTGAGCTCGCTGGCTTTAACGCCTGCGCGCTCCAGGACGGACGTGGCCACCTCGTAGCTTTCGGGGTGGACGCTCGTCGCGTCGAGCGGGTTCTTGCCACCGCTGATGCGCAGGAAGCCCGCGGCGTTGAGATATGCCTTGGGCCCCAGTTTGGGGACCTTCTTAAGCTGGCGGCGATCGGTAAAGGCACCGTTTTCCTCGCGGTAGGCCACGATGTTCTTGGCCACGCTCGGCGTAATGCCCGATACGTATCCCAGCAGGCTCGCGCTCGCGGTGTTCACGTCGACACCCACGCGGTTGACGACGTCCTCCACCACGTGGCCCAGGGTGCGCGAGAGCTCGGCCTGGTCAAGGTCGTGCTGGTACTGGCCCACGCCGATGGACTGGGGCGGAATCTTGACGAGCTCTGCCAGTGGGTCCTGCAGGCGGCGGCCCAGGCTCATGGCGCCGCGCACGGTGACGTCCAGGTCGGGATACTCCTGGCTCGCGAGCTCGGAGGCGGAGTACACCGACGCGCCGGCCTCGTTAACAATGGTGTATCGCAGCCCAGGCGCCTGCTCGGCAATGAACTCCGAGACGACTTCCTCGGTCTCGCGGCTGGCGGTGCCGTTGCCGATGACGATGGTGTTGACGCCGTCCTTCTTGACGAGGCGGGCGAGTTCGCGCTTGGTGCCGGCGACGTCGTGGTGCGGCTTGGTGGGGTAGACCACGCCGTGGTCGAGCAGTTTGCCGGTCTCGTCCATGACGGCGACCTTGCAGCCCGTGCGGTAGCCCGGGTCGAGCGCGAGCACGCGGGCGCCACGGACGGGGCGTGCCGAGAGCAGGCCTTCGAGATTCTTGGCAAAGACGTTGATGGCCTCGGTCTGGGCGCGGACGGTGAGCTTAGCACGGGCCTCGCGCTCCAGCGAGGGGGCCATGAGGCGCTTGTAGCCGTCAGCGATAGCGGCGTCAAAGACGGGCGCGAACACGCCCTGGCGTCGGGGCCAACGGCTGCCGAGGCGTGCCGTGGCGGCGGCGCCGTCGACGTTCACGCGCACGCGGAGCTTGCCCTCGCGCTCGCCGCGGTCGATAGCCAGCACGCGGTGGTTGGGTATGCGGCGCAGCGGCTCGTCAAAGTTGTAGTAGGGCTCGTAGGGGGTCTTCTCGGTGGGGTCGGTGGCCTCGACGACGATATCGGCGGTGTTTTGCGTAAAGGCGCGCAGGTCGGCGACGTTCTCCGGGTCCTCGGCCACCGTCTCGGCCACGATGTCGGCGGCGCCGGCGAGCGCCTTCTCGGGCGTGTCGAAGCCAGCCTTCTCGTTGACGTATGCCGCGGCGGCGTCGAGCGCGCTGCCCTTGGCCGAGGCCTGCATGATGATCATGTTGGCAAGCGGCTCCAGGCCGGCCTCGCGGGCCTTCTGCGCGCGGGTCATGCGCTTTTTGCGGTAGGGCTTGTAGAGGTCCTCGACACGCTGGAGCTGCGTGGCCTCGCGAATCTGCTGCTCGAGTTCGGGCGTGAGCTTGCCCTGGGCATCGATGAGCAGGATGACGTCCTCCTTGCGCTGCTCAAGATTGCGCAGGTAGGAAAGACGCTCGTCGAGTGCGCGCAGGGCGACGTCGTCCATGCCGCCGGTGGCTTCCTTGCGGTAGCGCGAGATAAAGGGAATGGTGTTGCCCTCGTCGATGAGCTTAACGGCTGCATCGACATTGGCAACCTTAAGGTTGAGCTCGCGCGCGAGCTGGGCGATAAGATCCATGGAACTCCTTGCGTTTAAGGTGCGTTTGCAGCACAGAGCTACCAAGGATACCACCCGCGATGCGACAAAGGGACTGTCCCTTTGTCGCATGCCACTGCACAAAAGCCCCGCGGGCAGGAGGCTGCTCGCGGGGCAGAGAAGAGGGGCTTGTCGATAGCGGGCCGAGGGGCTCGGCGCAGGGTTTCTGCCGCGGCCCACCCTGGGGCGTTACAGCTCGACGAGCTGGCCGGTCTCGGCGGCCTCCTTGATGGCGTTGAGAAGCGTGAGCGTCTTAACGTTGTCGGCGGGGGTCACGACGGGCTCGACCTCGCGGCGAACGACCTTCACAAAGTGCTTGAGCTGCATCTTGTGCGGCAGCGCCGGGTCCACGGCCGGGATCTCCATCTGCAGCGGCTTGTGCCAGTTGGAGGCGCCGTCGTAGGAGAACCGGTGCAGGCGGGGCAGCGAAAGGGCGCCCTTAGTGCCGCCGATAAAGTAGGCGTCGGCGTCGAAGGGGCGGTACTGCGGATCCTCGCGAGCGGTGGCCTCCCAGTTCCAGGGGCTGGCGGTGGCGTCAGAGATGGTCATGCTTGCGAGCGCGCCATCGGCAAAACGGACGTTGACCACGGCGGAGTCCTCGGTCTCAAAACCGCGGGCGGCGCTGGACTGCATGCCCTGGACGGCAACGGGCTCGCCCAGCAGGTAGCGGAGCAGGTCGACGTCGTGCACCAGGTTGACCAGGATCGGGCCGGCACCCTTCTTGCGGCGCCACTCGACATCGAAGTACTCGTCATTCTTATAGATCATGTAGTGGAAGCTCGACACGGTGAGCTTGCCCAGCTCGCCGGACTCGACGATCTCCTTGGCCTTGTTGACGAAGGGATTGTGGCGACGGTGCTGACCCACGAGTACGGGCACGCCGGCGGTCTCGGCCTCGGCGGCAAAGGCCTGGGCATCCTCGAGGTCGTTGGAGATCGGCTTTTCGACCAGCGGCACGATGTTGCGCTTCACAGCCTCGCGGGCAACGCCCAGGTGTAGGTCGTTGGGCGTGGCGATGATGACGGCCTCGGGCTTGACCTCGTCCATCATCTGGGCGGGATCGGTATAAAACGGCACGCCGGCGGCCTCGGCCGTGGCGCGGGCGCCCTCAAAGGCGTCGGCGATGGCGACGAGCTCGGCCTCGGGCTCCTCGGTGACAAAGCGGATGTGGTTGCGGCCCATGGCGCCGGCGCCGATAACGGCAATGCGGACGGGGTTGAGCTCAGACATTTCGACTCCTTAATACTGGTGGCGGTGGAATGCGGCAAGGGGGCGGTCCTTGCCGCATCAAGCAAAACTAGGCGGACTTCTTCTTGCTGTCGGAGACCATCATGTAGACGGTGAGTACGACGGCGATTGCGGCGATTACGATGGCACCGTAGAAGGACTGCTGGTAGGCGGCGCTGCCGGCCTCGGCGTGATACAGCACGGCGGTGATGGGCTGGCTGATCCAGGTGGAGGCGGCGTAACCCAAAAACATGATGCCGTAGTTGACGCCGATGTTGCTGGTGCCGAAGGCGCCACCAGTGAGCGGCGGGTAGATGACGAGCAGGGCGCCAAAGCTAAAGCCGAGCAGGGCGAGCGCCACAAAGAACATGCTCTGCGTAAAGCTCATCGACATGATGACGAGCGCGACGATGGTGACGACAAGGCTGATGAGCAGCGACTTATAGGCGCCGAGCTTGTCGATGATCTGGCCAAAGGACAGACGACCGACCAGGTTGGCGCAGGTGTTGACGGAGACGACCACACCGCCGAGGGCGACGGCCGCGGCACTCGTGGGGTCGGCGAAGAGCTGGACGGCGGCGATGGAGGCAACCTTGCCCACGAGCAGGGTGCCCGCGGTGGCGGCAAAGGCGAAGGTGACGATGAGGACCCAGAAGCGCGGGGTCTTGACCATCTCGCCCGGGGTGAGGTCACCGAAGGTGCCGGCATGCGCGCCGCCCTTGGGGGCCTCGAAGCCCTCGGGCAGCCAACCGGCCTCGGGGGCCTTCAGGAACAGGGCGGAGGCGGCGATCGTCACAAAGAAGATGACGCCGAGTGCCTTGAGGGCGTCAAAGATGCCCAGGCTCGGGATGAGCAGCGAAGCGAGCACCGGGGACAGCACGGCGGGGCCGGCGGTCGAAGCGGCCAGGGTGATGCCGGAGGCGAGACCCTTCTTGTCGATGAACCACTTTTGGCCGGTGGTGAGCGCCGGGTTGTAGCCCAGGCCGTTGCCGACGGCGGCGACGAGCGAGAACCACAGGTAGAACTGCCACGGCTCGGTGACGGTGCCGGACATGAACCAGCCCACGCCGTAGCACACGGCGGCGGCGATCACGACGTTGCGCGGGCCGATCTTATCGGAGATACGGCCGGCGAAGATGCCCGTCACGGCCATGATGGTCTGAAAGACCGGGAAAGCCCAGGTAAGGGCGCTCGACCACTCGGGGTAGACGGCGAGCAGGTTCTTGCTCACGACGGAATACAGCGCGATGGAGCTGATGAAGAACATGGTGACGCACGCGGCGGAAAGCACGACGGCGCGACCCTTGTTGGAGTTGGTGGAAGCCATTGGACTCTTTCTAATCGATACGGGGGAGGAGCGGGCGTGTCCGCGGGGCCTCCCTGTCAGGTTGGTTTACTGGTCAGTCGGCTTGGCGACGCCGGACTCATCGGACCAGAGCTCGACACCCTTGTTCTTAAGGTAGTTGTCGGCATAGGCGCGACGGCCGCCGGGCTTGGCGGTGAGGTCGCCCATCATGTTGGAGAAACCGCCGTCGACCTTGATGGCATCGCCGGTGGTAAAGTCCGAGCGCTTGGACGCCAGGAACATGACGGCGTTGGCGATATCGCTGACCTCGCCGATGCGGCGCGTGGCGATCAGACGGCTGCGGCTCTTTTCGACCTCGGGGTCGGCGTAGAAATTGGCCGACATCGGGGTCTTAACGAAGCAAGGCTCGACGCAGTTGGAGCGGACGCCGTAGGGGCCCCACTCGGCGGCGAGCATCTTGGACATCATGTTGACGCCGGCCTTGGTGGAGCTGTACACGCCCGAGAACGTCTCGGGGGAGTGGCTGGCGACGGTCGAGATGTGCACCAGGCGACCCTGGCCGGCCTTGATCATCTCGCGACCAAAGCGCTGCGAGGTGATGAAGTAACCGGTGAGGTTGACGTTGAGCACCTGCTCCCAGTCGCTCAGCGGCAGGTCCTCCATGGCGGCGAAGCGCAGGATACCGGCGGTGTTGACGAGGACGTCGACGCGGCCGAAGTTGGCGATGGTGGCGTCGACGGCAGCCTGAACCTCGGCCTCGTCGGTGGCGTTCATCTTGTAGCCCTCGGCGTGGATGCCAAATTCGGCAGCGAGGTCGGCGGCAGCGGCCTTGACCTTCTCCTCGTCCAGGTCGAGCATGACGACGTTGGCGCCATTGCGGGCGAACTCGCGGCAGATCTCGGCGCCCATACCGCCGAGCGCGCCAGTCACGGCGCAGACATCGCCCTCGAGCTTAAGCCAATTGCTCATAGGAACTTCCCTTCTTGTGCCTCCCGGTGGGCCGCTCCCATTAATCGACCCACGTGGTTTTCGCTGGTTATCGTATGCTTTGCATTTGCGCAGGTGAATTGCATATTTGTTAGAATAGCGTTAACCGTAGGTTTACACTGTGCGATGCAGATTATTCTCAATTGAGCGCGTGACCTGCGAAAACAACCCCCTGTGGCACCATGCGGTCACAGGCGCGAAAACGGGAGATTGACGTGTACGATCGACGACTTGAGGCCATATCGGCCGCCGCGGAGCTGGGAAGCTTCTCGCGTGCGGCGGCAAAATTGCGTGTGTCGACGCCGGCACTCGTCAAGCAGGTATCGGGTTTTGAGGCGGAGTTCGGTATTACGCTGTTCGAACGCTCGCACTCGGGCGTCAAGGTGACGCCGGCGGGCGCTCTGCTGGTGGACGACGCGCGCTCGATCATGCGGCAGTCCGAGGACGCGCTGCGCCGTGCCCGACGCGCGGCGGGCGATGGCGGTGCCGTGCGCCTGGGCGTGTCGATGATGTGCCCGGGGCGCCAGACGCTGTCGATGTGGACGGGTGTGCACGAGCTGGAGCCATCGTTGCGATTTGAGATCGTGCCGGTAAGCGACCTCTATGACGAGCGCGAATCCGTCATGCGCAGCCTCGGTCGAGAGGTTGATGTAGTGCAGTCGAGTTTTTCGACCCCACGCTGGGGCGACACTTGCCAAAAGCTCCGCATCGTCAACGTGCCGTTTTATATCGACCTGCCGCGCACGAGCCCGCTGGCGCGCAAGACACGCATTACGGTCGCCGACTTGGAGGGCATGCGCCTGCGCGTACTGCGCCACGGCAACGATGCCATGGACAGCCTGCGCATCGACCTGTTGGCCGACGGCGGTGTGGACGTGATCGATGCGGATAGCTTTGACTTCGCGCTCTTTAACGAGGCGGAGGAAAAGGGCGACGCGGTGCTCACCTGCGGCGCATGGTCGGGGGTGCACCCGGCCTTTGTGGGCGTGCCGTTCCTGTGCGGCCGTGAGGTACCGGTCTTTCTGCACTATCCGCTCGAGCCAACCCTCCAAGTACAAAAATTCGTCAACGCCATGGCCCAACTCCTCAAGTAGCTCACCTGGAACGGGACTTTTTTGACTCCTTACAAAATGAGGCCCTGGCCAAACGGCCAGGGCCTCACCACTTCTTTTTAGGCTGCGAGAAAAGGCTGCGCGTAGGAGTTCCCCGAGGGAGACGGGGTGTTTGCTCCGCGCGCAGTTTCGCAGCGAAGCGAGAATGTTTGAGCACGGAGTAAACACCCCGTCTCCCTCGGGGAACTCCGTTGGGAGCGTTGGGGCTGTTTTGAGCTACTCCAGCTCAAACGCTCCGGTGTAGAGCTGGTAGTAATACCCGCGCTTGGCTATCAGCTCGTCGTGGTTGCCGCGCTCGATAATGTGGCCGTGGTCCAGGCAGATGATCGCGTCGGAGTTGCGCACGGTGGAGAGACGGTGCGCGATGACAAACGTCGTGCGGCCCTCCATGAGCTTATCCATGCCTGCCTGCACGATGGCCTCGGTGCGGGTGTCGATGGAGCTCGTGGCCTCGTCCAGAATCATTGCCGGCGGATCGGCGACGGCAGCACGTGCGATCGAAATCAGCTGGCGCTGGCCCTGCGACAGCTGTGCGCCGTTGCCGGTGAGCATCGTGTCGTAGCCGTCGGGCAGGCGGGTGATAAAGTCGTCGGCGCCCGCGAGCTTGGCTGCCGCGATGCACTCCTCGTCGGTGGCGTCCAGGTTGCCGTAGCGGATGTTGTCCATCACGGTGCCGGTGAACAGGTTCACGTCCTGCAGTACGACGCCCAGCGAGCGGCGCAGATCGGCCTTGCGGATCTTGTTGACGTTGATGCCGTCGTAGCGGATCTTGCCGTCGGCGATGTCGTAGAAGCGGTTGATGAGGTTGGTGATGGTCGTCTTGCCCGCACCGGTGGCGCCGACAAACGCGACCTTCTGGCCCGGCTTGGCAAACACGGACACGCCGTGCAGCACCTCGTGGTCGGGCGTGTAGCCAAAGTCGACGTTGTCCATGACCAGGTCGCCGCGCAGCGGTACGTACTCGATCTCGCCGGTTGCGCGGTGCGGGTGTTTCCATGCCCACATGCCGGTGTGGTGGTCGGCCTCCTCGAACTCCCAAGTCTCGGGGTTCACCTGCGCGTTGACGAGCGTCACGTAGCCTTCGTCGGTCTCGGGCTTCTCGTCGATGAGCTCAAAGATGCGGTCGGCGCCGGCGAGGCCCATGACCACGGCGTTGATCTGCTGCGAGATCTGACCGATCTGTCCGCAGAACTGCTTGGTCATGTTGAGGAACGGCACCACGACGGCGATGGACAGCGTCATGCCCGAGATGCTCAGGTTGGGCACGCCCAGCGCCAGGAAAATGCCGCCGGCAAGGGCCACCAACACGTAGAGCAGGTTGCCCAGGTTCATAAGGATAGGCATGAGGATGTTGGCGTACATGTTGGCCTTCTGCGAGACCTCGAAGAGCTTTTCGTTGCGCTCGTCAAAATCGGCCTCGGCGGCAGACTCGTGGCAGAATGCCTTGACGACCTTCTGGCCGTTCATGACTTCCTCGATATGGCCCTCGACCACGCCGAGCTCGGACTGCTGCGCAATAAAGAAACGCGCAGAGTTGGAGCCGAGCAGCTTGGTCATAAAGGTCATAAAGACGACGCCGGCCACAATGACCAGGCACATCCACACGCTGTAGTACAGCATGATAAAGAATACCGTGACGATGACGATGGTCGTCATGAGCAGGTTGGGCAGCGACTGGCTGATCATCTGGCGCAGCGTGTCGATGTCGTTGGTGTAGTGGCTCATGATGTCGCCGCGCTGGTGTGTGTCGAAGTAGCGGATCGGCAGGTCCTGCATGCGGTTGAACATCTTCTCGCGCAGCTTCTCCAGCGAGCCCTGCGTGACGATGGCCATGGCGCGGTTCCAGAACAGCGAGGACAGGATGCCGACGCCGTAGATGCAGGCGAGGGTGGTCACGAGCTGTGCAATCTTGGGCTGCGCGGTCGTCCAATCGCCCGACTGCCACGATTCGCTAATAATCTGCAGGGCGCTCTGAAGGAAGGTCGCGCCGATGGAGTTGATGATGGCGCAGAGCACCACGCCGACGACGACGAGGGACAAAAGCACGGGGTAGAAGCCAAAGAGCGTCTTGATGAGGCGCGACATGGTGCCGCCCTTGCGGTTGAGCGCGCGCTCGGCGGTCGTTGCCTTACTCATGTGCCTCGCCTCCTTCTTGGGTCTGAGCTTGCGTTGCGGATGCCTCGGTGTCGGCCTCGACGGCCCCTTCGCCCTCGGCAGACATCTTGTTTTGCGAGGTAAAGGTCTCGCGGTAGATCTCGCTCGTCTTGAGCAGCTCGTCATGGTTGCCGATCTGCGCGATACGGCCACCCTCCATGACGATGATGCGGTCTGCGTCCTGCACGGAGCTAATGCGCTGGGCGATGATGAGCTTGGTCGTGTTGGGCAGATAGCTTGTCAACCCTGCGCGGATCTTGGCGTCGGTCTTGGTGTCGACGGCGCTGGTGGAGTCGTCCAGGATCAAGATCTTGGGGCGACGCAGCAGGGCACGCGCAATGCACAGGCGCTGCTTCTGACCGCCGGAAACATTGGAGCCACCCTGCTCGATCCAGGTGTCGTAACCCTTGGGGAAGCCGTCGACAAACTCATCGGCGCAGGCCAGATGCGCTGCCTCGCGGACTTCCTCGTCGGTGGCGTTCGGGTCGCCCCAGCGCAGATTCTCGGCGATGGTGCCGCTAAACAGCACGTTTTTCTGCAGCACCATGGCGACCTGGTGGCGCAGTGCGTCCAGGTCGTAGTCGCGCACGTCCATGCCGCCCACGCGCACGGTGCCTTCGGTGGCGTCGTACAGGCGGGCGATGAGGTTTACAAGCGTGGACTTGGCCGAGCCAGTGCCGCCGATGATGCCGATGGTCTCGCCGCTCTTAATGTGCAGGTCGATATCGTCGAGCGCCTGGCGCTTCGCATGCGCGGAATACTTAAAGCTCACGTGGTCAAAGTCGATGGAACCGTCGGCAACCTCGAGCACGGGCTCGGCGGGATCGGCGATCGTGGGCTCGGCGGCCAGCACCTCGGTAATGCGGTGCGCCGATTCGTCGGCCATGGTCACCATGACAAAGATCATCGACAGCTGCATCAGGCTCATGAGGATCTGGAAGCCATAGGTAAAGATCGAGGAGAGCTGGCCCACGTCGAACAGCGTGCCCTGGCTCGTGATGATGAGCTTGGATCCCAGGTAGATGATGACGACAAATGCGCCGTTGACGCAGATGTTCATCATGGGGTTGTTAAAGGCGAGCAGCTTCTCGGCGCGGGTGAAGTCCATCTGGACGTCGCGCGCGGCGGTGGCGAACTTCTCCTTCTCAAAGTCTTCGCGCACGTAGCTCTTGACCACGCGCATGCCGGTGACGTTTTCCTCGACGGACTCGTTAAGGGCGTCGTACTTGTGGAACACGCGCGAGAAGATGGGGCGTACCTTAAAGATGATAAAGAACAGTCCAAAGCCCAGCAGCGGAATGATGACCAGGTAGACCATGGCGACGCTGCCGCCCATGATAAATGCCATGGTAAAGGCGAAGATCAAGACCAGCGGCGCGCGCACGGCGATACGGATGATCATCATAAAGGCCTGCTGCACGTTGTTGATGTCAGTGGTCAGACGCGTGACGAGCGAGGAGCTCGAGAACTCATCGATGTTGGCAAAGCTGAACGTCTGGATCTTGTAGAACAGGTCGTGACGCAGGTTCTTGGCGAAGCCGCAACTCGCATGGCTGCAGGTGACGCCGGCAGCGGCACCAAAAGCAAGCGACGTCAGCGCGATGAGCACCAAAAAGCCTGCGGTGGGAAGCATCTCGGCTACGGTGGTACCGTCTTTGATGGCGTCGATCAGGTTGGCGGTGATAAATGGAATCAGCATCTCGCAGAGCACCTCGCCAAGCACGAGCAATGGCGTGGCAACAGCGACTTTCATATAGTCGCGGATGCTGCCCATGAGGGTTTTAATCATCCAGTTCCTCCCAGGTTACACGGATTTTCTCGAGCATTTCGGCGAGCTGCTCGCGCTCGTCGTGAGTGAGGGCACTAAAGGCCCGTTCTCTAAAGCGGATGCGGGCCGCCTGGTCGATGCGGGCGTTTTCCCGGCCGGTTTCGGTCAGGCGAATGGTGAGTTGCCGTCGATCCTTGGGGTTACGGCTGCGCTCGATGAGGCCGTTGACCTCGAGCTTGGACAGGATCTCGGAAAGCGACCCCGGCTTGAGGTCAAAGTGCATGCCGAGTTCCTGCTGCGACATCTCGCCGCCGGGCTGCTTGGCCAGCAGGCAGATGATGGGCGCCTTGCCGGACACGCCTCCGCCATGAAAATGCATGTAATGGCCGCAAAAACCCAGGCCGCTCAGGATGCGCTTGGCAAGCTTGTCTTCCGAGCTAACCGCTTCGGGTACATCCGCCGGCTGTGACGGGTCGCCGCCGGGCTCGTGCGAACAAAGGCTAAGAGGTTCATCGCACATGAATTAGTGCCGCTCCTTTCTTTAGTTAGGTAGTGGAATTGTTTTGTGCCTAACCAATCTAGGAGCATGAGAAATCAATGTCAAGGTACCAAACTTATTAAGTTACGGCGTTTTACCAAACGCCGTAACCGCTCGACGCTGCGCGGGCCGCATTTGGACAATCTGACGTTCAACTCCAAGGGCGCGACCAGAAGGTCAGCGCCCTTTCGTTTCACGTCATCTTGCCTCAAATGCGACCCGCTCGCTGTCGTTGCCAAAACATCGACGTTGCCCTTTTTGGCACTTGGGGACGTTCCTTATGTGCCGGCACTTGGGGACACTCTTTGCACTGATAGTCGTTGGGTTAGTCGTTGGGGACGTTCTTGTTTGGCTAGTCATTTAAGAACGTCCCCAATGACTATCCACTGGGCCGCGATGTAGCAAACAGCCCCCATTTCCGAAACCTTTCCGCAACAATTTGCCCTTCGTACCGCTCGCCTCCGCTCGCAACGTCCCCTGCGCTACACTTAGTTGCACTGTGGCGCCGTTGCGCCGCGCCCGACCCAAGGGGGACACTCATGAAGAACACTCAGCTGCTGCTGATCAACGATATGTGCGGATACGGCAAGGTCGCGCTTTCCGCCATGCTGCCGGTGCTGTCGCACATGGGTTACCGTATCCATAACCTGCCGACGGCACTTGTGTCCGATACGCTCAACTATCCCAAGTTCTACATCCACGACACCACCGAGTACGTGCGCCAAAGCCTCGCTATCTGGGAGGAGCTCGGCTTTGAGTTCGACGCCATCTCGACCGGCTTTATCGTGACCGAGGAAGAGACGCGCATCATCTCGGACTTTTGCCACCGCCGTGCGCAAAAGGGCACCAAGGTGTTCGTTGACCCCATCATGGGCGACAACGGCAAGCTCTATGCGGGCGTGCCCGAGTCCACAATCGGTCTCATGAGGCACCTGCTCGAGTGCGCCGACTACGCGGTTCCCAACTACACCGAGGCCTGTTTGCTCACCGACACGCCTATCGTCGAGCAAATTACGCCCGATGAGGCCCGCGCCCTTGTGGACGCTGTGCGCGAGCTGGGTGCCAAGTCGGTGGTCATTACGAGCGCCGTAGTCAATGGCACGAACGCGGTTATTGGTTACGACCATGTGGCGGGGGAGTACTTTACGATTCCCTTTGAGCTCATTCCGGTCTATTTCCCGGGCACGGGCGACACGTTCTCGGCGGTGCTCGTCGGCCGCGTTATGGCAGGCTGGAGTCTGCAGCGCGCGACGTCCGATGCCATGCGCGTGGTGGCAGAGCTTATCGAACGCAATGCCGACCAAGAGGACAAATCGGCCGGCCTTCCCATCGAGGCCTGCCTGGATGTGATCGACCATGAGTAACGCCGGCGAGGGCGGCATCAGGCCTGCGGGCGAGAGCAAGCCGCTCGGCGCGTCGCGTGGCAAGCGTCCGCGTATCCGCGTGAGCTGCGTGGACCAGCTGGGTGCGTGCCGTTGTCACCATGGTCACAAGCCCGGCGACGTTTTTGACTTCGACCGAGACCGCGGCAAGATGTGCGCCATGGCCTGCCATGTGGGCTTTCCCTATATCGATATCCTGCGCTATGGCGGGACCGTGCCTGGAAACGAGCCCGGCGCGGCAAAGTTCTGCTGCCCCGAAGTCGATACACTGAACGTCTGGCTTGCCGAGATCGTTGACGAGTAGTCGAGCGCAATGTGGCAAAGGGACAGCCCCTTTGCCACATTCGCCGGTGGTGCCCCTTCTTTTGCTTATAATCTCAAATCTCTGCATTTCATTTGATTTTAGGTTCTAAAATTCTGCGTTTCATCGATAATCAAGCGTATAAAACTTTGCATTTCATTTGATGACACTGAGGAGAGAGCCTATGCTGCGCAGGAAAATAGCGGCAGAGCTGGAGCGTTGGCTGAAGTCTTCCGAGCAAAAGGCCTTGTTCATTACGGGTTCTCGCCAGATTGGCAAAAGCTATGGCTCTGTTAGACCAGGATTGACATTCCGCCCCGTCATCTTCTTGCGATTGCACAATGGTCGCCCCTTGTCGAATCTGAATCCGGCAAGGGGCGATGCGCCCGAGACCGGACGAGTTGCTCGCCTGGCCCTGCCGTTTC
>DBFWBE010000048.1:0-60849 GCA_048485835.1 Collinsella sp. | reverse complement strand
AGCAATCTGCTTGCACTCAGCGGGGTCAGCGAGCTCGCCGTTGGAGGTCACGCCGTCCTCGGTGCCGCCGATGCCGCCGACCTCGGCCTCGATGGACATGCCCTTGGAGTGGGCAAGCTCAACGAGCTCCTTGGTGCGGTCGAGGTTAAGCTGGAAGGTCTCCTCGTGAGAGCCGTCATACATGATGGACGTGAAGCCGGCCTCGATGCACTTGAAGCAGTCCTCGTAAGAACCGTGATCGAGGTGAAGGGCGACGGGAACGGTAACGCCCGTGGCCTCGACGGCAGCCTTGACCATGTCGGCGCAGACCTTGAAACCGCCCATCCACTTGGCGGCACCAGCGGTGCACTGAAGGATCAGCGGAGACTTGGCCTCCTCGGCGGCCTGGAGAATAGCCAGGGTCCACTCGAGGTTGTTGGTGTTGAAGGCACCGAGAGCGTACTTGCCGGCCTCGGCCTTCTTGAGCATGTCTGCTGCGTTGACGAGCATAAAAGAAACCTCCTGTAAGGTTGCTCCGATAACGCCTGAGATTTTACCACGACATACCCGAGCATAAACGTTCGTTTGTTCACGAATACCATCCGATTGGACAAATTTTGACCGTTTGCCCCACAGAATCGACCCACTGGGGAAAATAGCTTGACGATTGAGCGGTCTTCGTGGTTCGAAAGACGGCTTCGAGCCTACATCTGCATAAACGGATTCTGCATAAGTTCGCGCGCCATCGTGGTCGAATCGCCATGGCCCGTCAAGCAAACGGTATCGGGCGGAAGCGTCTTGGCAAGTTTGGAGAGCGAGCGCATAATCGCCGCCTCGTCACCGCCGGAAAGATCGGTACGACCGTGGCTGCCCGGGAAAAGCGTGTCGCCCACAAAGGCGATGTTCCCCTGCTCGGTCGCGGCGAACAGGACGATGCCGCCCGGCGTATGCCCCGGCGTCTCGATCACCTGCAGACAGACGTCGCCCACCTCGATTGTATCGCCCTCGGCAAGCAAGCGCGTCGGCTCACCCGGATCGGGCGTCTCGATACCCCACATGGCGCGCTGCTCCTCGATATTTGCGCGAGGTACCGTCACGTCCTTAGCGCACAACTCATATAGCGCGCCGTCGCCAACAACAGCTCGAACCCCGGCGACCCCGCCAACATGGTCGGCATGACCGTGCGTGCAGACAGAGCCGAGTACGCGCACCTCGGGATTCGCGGTGCGGATATGCTCCACAAGACGCTCGCCCTCCCACGCCGGATCGACGATTAAGCACTCGTCATTCGAAATCACGGCGTAACTGTTGGTCTGAATCGGGCCGTTGACGAGCGCCTCAATCGAAGCCGCGCCTCGGGGTGTCAGGTCCAAAGTCATATCGCCCATGCGCATACCCTCCTTCTAAAATACGTTCGAGGCACCAAACGATGCCTCGAACGTAACCAATATCTATGATGCTGAGAGGCTCTCGCACCTACACACGGCGCTTAAGCTGGGCTCCACCCTCGCCGGGCATAAGACGACGAGCGTCGTAGACCGAGTCAACGCTGCTGATAGAGGCCAGCAGCGGATCCAAGCCACTCGCGTCCGAGATCTCGACCATAAAGCGCAGGGTTGCAATACCCTCGCGGTTGGTCGACGTGGCGGCAGAAAGGATATTACCGCCCGCATCGCCAATGGCAATGGTGACATCCTTGAGCAGGCCCATGCGGTCCAGGCACTCGACCACGATCTCGACCTGGAAGAGGGTGTCGGCAGCGCCGTCCCACTCCACATCGATCATGCGCTCGGGATGTTCCATAAGACCCTTGACGTTAGGGCAGTTGGCGCGATGCACCGAAACGCCGCGACCGCGCGTGATGAAGCCGACGATGTCGTCGCCCGTCACGGGGTTGCAGCAATGAGCCAGACGGACCAGCAGGCCGCTGTTGCTCTCGCCCTTGACGATAATGCCGTTACTGGCGCTCTTGCCGCGCTTTTGCGGCTTGCGGTTGGAGCCGCGAGCGGGCTGCTTCACGACCTCGGCGATAGCCTCGGCCTTGGTGAGCTGTTCCTCGGGCTTGGGGTCCAAGATTTGCTCGACCTTATTGCCCACAGCGCGCGGGGCAACCTTCCCGGCGCCGACGGCGGCAAACAGGTCCTCGAGCTGCTTGAAGTTAAACTGCTCCGCCACGGCGTTGAGTGCACGCGTCGAACGCGGCGTAGAAATGCCATAGCCACGCTTACGCAGGTCCTTGGCCAGCATATCGCGACCGGCGGCAGCGTCGTCGTCCTTGGTCGCAGCGGCAAAATAGCGGCGGATCTTTGACTTGGCGGAAGGTGTCTTAACGATCTTGAGCCAATCGCGCGACGGCTTGGAACTCTTGTTAGTCAGGATTTCAACGCGGTCGCCCGTCTTGATCTCGTGCGTGAGCGGAGCCACCGCACCGTTGATTTTGGCGCCGACGCAGTGGTTTCCCACCTCGGTGTGAACGGCATAGGCAAAGTCGAGCGGCGTGGAGCCGGCACGAAGCGCCATGACCTCGCCTTTGGGCGTGAAGACAAAGATCTCCTGATCGAACAGATCGACCTTCAGCGAGTGCAGGTATTCCTTGGCATCGGTGATCTCGTCGGAAGCCGCCCAATCGAGCGAATGCTTGAGCCAGTTGATCTGGTCGTCCAAACGTTGAGCGTCATTGGTCTTGGAAGCAGACGATCCGCCCGACTTCTTATATAGCCAGTGGGCGGCAATGCCGTACTCGGCCTGCTCATGCATCTCGTAGGTTCGAATCTGAATCTCGAGCGGACGAGCCGTAGGGCCGATGACCGTCGTGTGGAGCGACTGGTAGTTATTGACCTTAGGCATGGCGATATAGTCTTTAAAGCGACCAGGCATGGGGTGCCACAGCGTATGCACCGCACCGAGCGTGGAGTAGCAATCGCGCACCGAATGGGTAATTACACGCAGCGCCACCAGGTCGTAGATCTCGGAGAACTCCTTGCCCTTGCGCTTCATCTTTTGGTAGATGGACCAATAGTGCTTGGAGCGGCCGTTGATCTGGAAGTCCTCCAGACCAATGCGGTTGAGCTCATCGGTAAGCGTCTTGATAGTCTCGGCAAGGTAGCGCTCGCGGACCTCGCGCGACTCAGCCACCATGCGCGCGATGCGCTGGTAGGCATCGGGCTCCAGGTAGAAGAAGGACAGGTCCTCGAGCTCCCACTTAATAGAGCTCATGCCCAGGCGGTCGGCCAAGGGCGCGTACACGTCCATGGTCTCGCGAGCCTTAAACAGGCGACGATCCTCGCGCAGGGCCGCCAGCGTTCGCATGTTGTGCAGACGATCGGCAAGTTTAACGATGATGACGCGAATGTCCTTGGACATGGCGAGGAACATCTTGCGCAGCGTGAGCGCCTGCTTCTCGTCCATGCTGTCGACTTCGATGTTGGTGAGCTTGGTCACGCCATCGACGAGCTCGGCCACCGTATCGCCAAACAGGCCGGAAACATCGGCGAGCGAGGTCTCAGTATCCTCGACGGTATCGTGCAGCAGCGCGGCGCACACCACATCGCAGTCCATCTTGAGATCGGCCAAAATGATGGCAACCTCGACGGGATGGTTAATGTACATCTCGCCCGAGCGGCGCTTTTGGTTGCAGTGCTTCTCGGCGGCAAAGCAGTAGGCCTGCTCAACCTTAGAAAAGTCGTCCTCATTCATATATTTGAGGCACAGGCGCTCCAGTTTGTCGTAGCTGTCCGCCATAATCTCGGGCGGCAGCTCATCGGCATGCTTATAGTGCTCCATCTCCGAAAACGGCTGGAGGGTGGAATCATGGGCGGTACGGGCTGCGGCATCCATCGAGGTCCCCTTCCCCTAGGCCCGCGGTACGATCGGGCGGTTAACTTTGGCTAGCATATCAGAAGCGCACGAATCGAGCGCCCAGCTCCGGAAAGCCGAAAACTCCATGCGCGAGCGCAAGCCCTCCAAATAGCGAATTGACCTGCTCAATTGCACGCGGCCGGGGTTTTCGGCCATCGCGATGCGACGAGTGTCGTCAAACCCCGAAACGCGGCAGAAACCAAGCTCTTCGAAGATTCCCAGGCCGCTTTCCACCGAGCGCTCGTCGACCGGCGTGCGAGCATCGATGGCAAGGCACATCTGCGCGATGTCGATATCGCTCGCGCTAAAGGAATCGTCCCCGGTCTTGCCGCGGTTGGAGCGCCACATGGTCTGCAGCGCGCGATAGAGCGTGACGAGCTCGTCGCGCTCGGGCGCGTAGCAGTCGAGCAGGCGCTCGTTAATCCGAGCGTCACGCGACGAATAGAGCAGATGGATCACGGCGGGCTGGCCATCGCGACCGGCGCGTCCGCTCATCTGGTTGAACTCGATGGCGCCAAACGGCATGTGGTAGAGCACGACATGGCGGATATCGGGCAGGTTCACGCCCTCACCAAAGGCAGAGGTCGAAACGATGCAACTGAGGCTTCCGTCACGAAACGCCTCCTCGACACGGCGACGATCGGAGCGCGCAAGCCCCGCGTTATAGAACGCGATGCGGGTCGCGCAATCGGGTACCCGCTTGCGCAGCGTCTTGGCAAGCGCCACGGACTGGTCGCGCGAGTTGACGTAGATGACGGTCTTCTCCCCCGTCGCCACGATTGACACCAGGCGGTTCTCGCGGCTCGCAAGATCTCGGTCATCCTCGAGCTGCAAGTTCTCGCGCACCGTCTCGTCGACTACCGTGCGGGTAATCGGCAGCACGCGGGCGAGCTCGGCCACAACCGGAGCCGTTGCGGTGGCAGTCGCGGCCAGAACGACCGGGTCGCCCAGGGCCTTGAGGATATCGGGCATGTCGAGATAGGCGCTACGGTCGCCGCCCTTGGCAAGACCGGCATGATGCGCCTCATCGATAACGACAAAACCGATGCGGCCCGAACGCGCAAAGCGGTCGCGGTGAATGGACAGGAACTCGGGCGTCGTGAGCACGATGCCGGTGCGGCCCGAAGCCAAGCCGGCAAACACGTCATCGCGCGCCGCCTCCACGGTCTCGCCGTTCAGCACGCCTACGCCAATGCCGAGCGCGGCCATAGTCGACGAGAGGTGATAGGCCTGGTCGGCAACGAGCGCACGCAGCGGATAGACAAAGATGCTCGCACGCCCGCGAAGGACCGCCTCGCGCGCGGCATGCACATGGAAGATAAGAGACTTGCCGCGGCCCGTTCCCATAACGGCCAAGACGCTCTGGTGGTCGGCGAGCGCGTCGAGTGCCTCGACCTGAGCACGGTGCGGCTGGTTCGAGCCGATAAAGCTATGGATAAGCGAGCGCGTCAGCTCGGTATAGGAAAGCTGGGCGAGCGTTTGGCGCTTTCGGGACTCCAGACGAAGACCGGCGTCTGCAGGCTCCACGCCGCGACGAAGCTCACATGCCGGGTCGTCGATATTGGGCGCCGTGGTATCGCGGACCAAGACATCCTTGATCATGAGCTTTGGCTTTACGCGACCTTGCCAATGCTCGGCCACGGCCTCGAACACCAAATCGACAGCGCTATCGCAATTGATGAGCTTATCGATCTGCGGCACGCGGAACATAATGGCCGGCACACTCGCGGCGCCATCGGTCGCCACGAAGCGCATGTGCTCGCCGGTTTTGCCCACCACGGCGCGATCGCACATTGTCACGCCCTCGGCCGCCAACAGCGGCACCTTGTTGCCCTGGCCAAACGGCTCAAGACGGGAGATCTGCTCGATGGTCTCGATATTCAGCTCGGAGAGGTCGACGGTGGCGGCAACCTCGTCGGTGTCCTCAAAGTCCTCGGCGGGAAGCTCGGACAGCACGGCGGAAAGGCGACGACGGAACTCGTCGAGCTTGGATGCCTCGATGGTCACGCCCACCGCACCCGCATGCCCGCCGCGACGAATCAGCAGATCCGAGCAGCGTTCTACGGCGTCGAACAGGTTGACCTTGCCCACCGAGCGACCCGAACCGCGAGCGATACCGTCTTCGATCGAGAACAGCAGCGCCGGCACGTGATAACGGTTGGTCAGGCGGCTCGCTACGATACCCTTGACGCCCTCGTGCCAGCCCTCGCCACCCACGACGATTGCGCGACCGCCGTCATAGGTCTCCTCGACCTTTGCCATGGCATCGCACGTGAGCTCCGCCTCGATCTCGCGACGCTGACGGTTAATCTCCTCGAGCTCGGCCGCCAGCGCGCTTGCCTCGATGGGATCGCGGGCAAGCAGCAGGTCGAGCGCCAGCTTGGGATCGGCCATGCGGCCAGCGGCGTTCAAGCGGGGAATGAGCGAAAACGACAGGCCATCGGCCGTAATACTAGAGAGGTCGGCCTTGGCGAGCGCGGCCAGCGCGATATAGCCGGGGCGGGCGGTCACGCGCATCTGCTGGATGCCCTCGGCGACCAGCGCGCGGTTCTCGGGCGTCAGCGGCATCATGTCGGACACGGTACCAAGCGCCGCGACCTCGATCAGCGAACGCCAATACGACGGCTTGCCCAGACGCTCGCCCAGAACCTGCACCAGTTTGAGCGCCACACCGGCACCGGCAAGCTCGCGCGAGGGACCCTCGTCCTCGAGCTTTGGGTCGGTCAGGGGCACGCCCTGCGGCACCTGGTCGGAGGGCTCGTGATGGTCCGTGACCACTAAATCGATCCCCAGGCTCTCCAGATAGGAAACCTCTTCCTTGGCGGCAATACCGTTATCGACGGTCACGATCAGCTGGGGGCGAGCGAGCTCGTTAACGCGGTCGAGCGCCGCGCGCGAAAGACCGTAGCCCTCGTCAAAGCGATGCGGAATAAACGGCGTGACATTGGCGCCAAACGTGCGCAGCGCCTCGGTCAACAGGCAGGTCGACGTAATACCGTCAACGTCAAAATCGCCAAAGACCGCGATATGCTCGTGGTTGCGAATAGCACGCTCAACGCGGTCGGCAACGACCGACATGCCCGGGATAATGAGTGGGTCGGCCCAATCGCGATCGAGCGAAGGCGTCAAAAACAGCTGACCTTCCTCGATGGATGTAATGCCGTGCGCAACCATAATGCGCGCCACCAGCCCGGGTATGCCCAGGCCAGCCGAAAGCTCCTTTTCGAGCTCGGGGTTTTGCTGAGCGACCGCCCAGCGATGCGTCGTCTTAAGCGATGACATAGGCACCCACCCCCGATAGGGGCAGGTCGCCGCGATACCTCTCACGGTTCATAGCGATGAGTCCTCTGTGTATGCCCGCTTCGGCAGGCAGATCTGTTGAACGGATTTATTATACCGTGCAGTGCGGACGCAAATCGCCGCAGCACGCCGCGGTTTCGGTAAACGATGCCGGTAATAGCCTCGAAATATTCGAGCGTTTCTGACGCACGGACGCATGCGAGCGTCTAGCATATCCATTCAAAACGGATTCACGAGCAAAGGGAGTCGCAAGCGCATATGAAGCAATGGGTTGGACTGGGCAAGTTTCTCGCGGGGCACATGCAGATCATCGTTCCGATTTGCGTGGCGCTCGGCGTGCTCTTTCCCCAGCAGATCGGCGTTCTCAAGCCCATCGTTCCCGTCCTCTTCGCCTTTATGACATTCCAAGGTGCGCTCAGCAACACCTTTCACCAGGTGGCTGAGGTGTTCCGCCGTCCCCTGCATTTGATTTTGGCGTTAATTGTCTCGGCTGTGCTCATCCCCATCGCGGCGTATGCCATGGGCTCACTGTTCTTTGGTTCCAACCCCAACCTTGTCTGCGGCATCGTGCTCGAGTACAGCGTACCCGTGGCGGTCACTGCCTTTATGTGGATTAGCATGTTCGGCGGCAACGGCCCGCTCGCGCTTACCATCATCCTGACGTCCTCGGTTATCTCGCCTGTGACAATTCCGCTCACGCTCAAGCTCCTGCTGGGCGCCACCGTCTCGATCGACGTGCCGAGCATGATGCAGAATATGGCCTTTATGATCGCCATCCCCGCTGTGCTCGGCATCGTGATCAACGAGCTCACGCGCGGCTGGGGTCATGAGAAACTCTCCCCCGCGCTTTCGCCCGCCTGCAAGTTCATGATGATGGGTGTTATCGCGTCCAACTCCACCGCCATGAGCGAGTACGTGCTGCACATGAACACGGTGCGCCTGGAAGTCGCCCTCTTTATTTTGGTCTTCGCCATCAGCGGCTTTATCGTCGGTTTTCTGGTCGCACGTGCGCAGCATCTGCCGTATAGCGAGACGACCACCATGTGCTTTACCTGCGGCATGCGCAACATCTCTTCGGGCGCCGTCATCGCCACGCAGTATTTTCCCGGCGAGGTCGTGTTCCCCGTCATGTGCGGTACGCTGTTTCAGCAGGTACTCGCCTCGCTTATCGGACATCTCTTTGAACGTCTGACCGGCGAGGAGCGCGCCAAACAGCGCAAGCGGGTCGAGGCCGGGCGCGACGCGATGGCACGCTAGGCAGCACTCTTTTCGCAGGCGCTCGCTTTGCTACGCGAGCGTTTCCAGATGCGCACGCAGGCGCTCAGCATCGATATCGAGCGTTGTCTCGGCATTGACCTGGGCCAGACGATAGCCCACAAAGTAGGGTGATACCACCCAACGTGGCAGCGCCTTGGCAATAGTCCGACCGTCCATGTGGTAGAAGAACAAGTTGTACGACTCCGCGCGACCGCCGTGGTGCTCGTGCAGGATATAGCGCAGGGCCACCTGAATCGCATCGGCAAACAGGTCCGCTTCGGCTTGGTCGCGGGCGTCGTCGCTGGCGGCGATTCCCTGTGGAGCCGAGACGTTGACCTCAAAGAACCCCATGATCGGCTCGGTTGAGATGTTGACCGAGATTCTCCCCTGCTGCCAGACATTGATGCCTTCGAAATTGGCGGAAGTCAGCGCCGCATAGCCGTCCTCCTGTTCCAAGCCAACAATCTGCATGTGTGGATGGACGAGGCTGCCGCCCGAAAGCGGGCCTTTGTTCTTGTACATGAGCACACTGCGGTACTGCTGGGAATCGATCATCTGCTGCCAACAGCCCAGGGCAAACCGCATCACATGATGCAGCTCATCCGGTTCATAGGTCACCAGGTCGGCGTCGTGATTGGCCGACTCGATCAATACGGTCTGACGGGTGGCCCGCAAGGTCTTGAACTTATTCTCGAGCCAGATACAGTCACCATCGCGCCGGATGATGTTGGCGAGCCCCTCCGTGTCGCAAAAGGGGCACGCGGTACCGGGGCGGCGGTTGTCGTCGGGCTTGCCGCTCGCCCGCCGAACGTCAAATACCAGCGCCACGGGTTATACCTCCAGTGGCACGATCTTGGTGCCATGGAGCTCGGAGACGCCTAGCGCCGCCGCGACCGCGTCGCGATTTGCCGTAGTGATGCCGCCGCCGGGAAGGATGGTCAAGCGATCGCCCGCATACTCGATTAAACGAGCCAGGTTTTCGAAGTTGTCCTCGATCGACGTACCGGCCGCACCGCCATGCGCGAGGATGCGCGTAACGCCGCAGTCAGCGAGCGTATCAATGGCGTCGAGCTGAGCCTCAGGCGAGAGCTGATCAAACGCCATGTGGAAAGTGATGTCGATGGGCTCGCGTTTGCACTCCTCGGTCGCGCAGCCCGTAGCCATAACGAGGGCGCCGAGGGTTAGCTCGTCGAGCGCCCAGCCGCCGGCACAGGGCTTGCAGCAGCCAAAGACCAGGCCGTCAACGCCGGCACTCACAGCAAGGCCCAGGTCCATCTCCATCATGCGCAGCTCGTCCTGGTTGTAATGAAAATCGCCACCACGCGGACGAATCATGCACATCACTCGCGCGTCATGCTCGTGAGCGTAGCTGACTGTAGCGCTGATAACGCCGGCGGAAGGCGTGGTACCGCCGACGGCGAGGTTGTCACACAGCTCAATGCGCCCCGCACCGGCCTCGATGGCCGCCGGCACTCGCTCAAAGTTCTCGGCACAAAACTCGTACAGCATAGATAGGCCCCCAAAGACAGCAGATGTTTTCCGACGGGCATTGTCACACATCCCCATGAAGTTGCGGTGGAATAGGGACTCATTTGGCCTCTGGAGCCCGTATTCAGTCCCTATTTCACCGCAACTTAAAAAGGGGCGCTGACCGGGATAGTCAGCGCCCCTTTTGTTGGATGGGTTAGCCTCCGAGATATGCCTTACGCACGTTATCGTCGTGCAGCAGCTCTTGGCCCGTGCCGGTCATGGTAATCTTGCCGGTCTCGAGCACGTAGCCGCGCGTGGCGATCGAGAGCGCCATTTGCGCGTTCTGCTCGACCAGAAGCACCGTGGTGCCGGCCTTGTGCAGGTCCTCGACAATCTGGAAGATCTGCTCAATCAGAATCGGCGCCAGGCCCATGGAAGGCTCGTCGAGCATGAGCAGTTTGGGGTTGCTCATAAGGGCGCGGCCCATAACGAGCATCTGCTGCTCGCCGCCCGAAAGGGTGCCGGCGACCTGGCGACGGCGCTCCTTCAGGCGCGGGAACTGCTCGTAGACGCGCTCAAGGCCCGGAGCAACCGTGGACTTGGGCTGCGTGTAGGCGCCCATCTCCAGGTTCTCCTCGACCGTCATCTGCAAAAAGGCGCGACGGCCCTCGGGCACCTGGGCCAGGCCCTTACCAACCAGCTTATCGGCGGGCGTATGAGTAATGTCCTCGCCCATAAACTTGATGGAGCCGGTCTTGGAGCGCAGCAGGCCCGAGACGGTCTTGAGCGTTGTGGACTTGCCGGCACCGTTCGCACCGATCAGAGCCACGATCTCGCCCTCGTTGACGTTAAAGGAGATGTCCTTGATGGCGTGGATGGCGCCGTACCAGACGTTGATGTTGTAGACAGAAAGCATCGGCTCTGCCATTTAGTTCTCCCCCTTATCCTGCTTGCCCAGATATGCCTCGATAACGGCGTCGTTGTTCTGGATTTCCTCTGCCGTGCCCTTGGCGATGACCTTGCCAAAGTTAAGCACGCAGATGCCCTCGCAGATGTTCATGACGAGCGACATATCATGCTCGATAAGCATGATGGCGATGCCGAAGGTATCGCGAATCTTGACGATGTTCGCCATGAGCTCTGCGGTCTCGGACGGGTTCATACCGGCGGCAGGCTCGTCGAGCAACAGCAGCTTGGGGTTGGTGGCAAGCGCGCGGACGATTTCCAGACGACGCTGAGCGCCGTAAGGAAGCGAGCCGGCCTGTTCATTTGCCAGGTGCTCCATGTCAAAAATGGACAGCAGCTCCATGGCGCGCTCGTGGGCGGCCTTCTCGTGTTTCCAATACGTCGGCAGGCGCAGCACGCCCTCAAAACCGGAGTAGCGCTCCTGGTTGTGCAGGCCGACCTTAACGTTGTCCTCCACCGTCATGGTGTTGAACAGGCGGATGTTCTGGAACGTACGGGCAATACCCATGCGGTTGACCTGGTAGACCGACTTGCCCGAGGTGTCCTCGCCGTCGAGCAGGATGGTGCCGTGCGTAGGCTGGTACACCTTGGTGAGCAGGTTGAAGACCGTGGTCTTGCCGGCACCGTTGGGGCCGATGAGACCGGCGATCTCGGTCTTGCCGATGGTTAGGCTAAAGTCGTCTACCGCCTTAAGGCCGCCGAATTCAATGCCCAGGTGGATGCACTCGAGCGCCGGGCGCTGGCCCAAGTCGCGGTCGGGAACGATGGCGCCAGAAGGATACGGGACCATCTTGCCCTTGTTGAACTCAAACTTACTGGGCATCGGCTGCCACCTCCTTCTTGGAAGCAAAGCGGTCCTTAATGCGTGCGAAGAACGCCTTGAGTTGTGGGTTGTTAGTAAAGACCATGACCAGAATCAACACGATGGCGTAGATGAGCATGCGGTAGTCCGAGAACTGACGGAGCAGCTCGGGGAGCACCGTGAGCAGCGCCGCGGCGATAACGGAGCCGCGCATGTTGCCCAGGCCGCCCAGGACCACGAACACCAGAATGAGGATGGACGTATTGAAGTCGAACTTAGTGGCGGAAAGCTGCGAGAAGTTACCGCCGAACAGGGCTCCGGCAGCACCGGCGAGGGCAGCGGAAACCACGAAGGCGATCATGCGGTACTGGATGACGGAGATGCCCACAGACTCGGCAGCGATCTTGTTGTCGCGCACGGCAATAATGGCACGACCGGTACGGCTGCGAACCAGGTTGAGCACAATCACGAGCGCGACCATAACCAGGATTGCGCCGGCAAGGAAGGTCGAATAGGTCGACACGCCCGATGCGCCCTGCGCGCCCTTGATGATGGCGGTGCCGTCCTCGAGCAGGTGCAGGTCGTCGATCGTAGAGTTACCCGTGATGTTAAAGATCACATGCAGGCCGCGGGAATCGACGCCCACAATGAGGCAGGTGACGACCTCTTTGATGATCTCGCCAAAAGCCAGGGTCACGATGGCCAGATAGTCGCCGCTCAGGCGCAGGACCGGGATACCGATCAAGAAGCCCAAGATGGCAGCGGCGATAGCGCCGACCACGATGCTGATGATCAGACGCATCGGATCGGACGGAACGGTGCTCTCCAGCGCGACGGCAGTGACGATGCCCGTATAGGCACCCACGCTCATAAAGCCCGCGTGGCCCAGCGACAAGTCGCCCGCGATGCCGACGACGAGGTTAAGGGAGATGGCCATGACGATATAGGCCGTGATGGGAACCAGCTGACCGGCGATCATGCGCGGGATCATGTGGTTGGACTGCATAAAGAACACGATGGCGAACGCCACAACGCACATGGCGTACGTGACAAAATCGTGACGCGTCTGCTTGTCTTTAAGAAACTTCATAACGCTCACCTACACCTTCTCGGGGACGTACTTGCCCAAGAGGCCGGCAGGCTTGACGAGCAGGACGATGATCAAAACACCAAAGACGATGGAGTTGGCAAGGCTCGTGGAAATGTAAGCCTGAGCCATCGCCTCGATGATGCCGATGAGAATGCCGCCGACAAAGGCACCGGGGATGGAGCCGATGCCGCCGAAAACGGCAGCGTCGAAGGCCTTGATGCCAGGCATGGCGCCCGTGGTGGGCTGCAGGACCGGCGAGTAGGAGCACAGGAGCACGCCGGCGATGGCAGCGAGGGCGGAGCCGATGGCGAACGTCATCGAGATGGTGCGGTTGACGTTGATGCCCATGAGCTGAGCGGCGGCCTTGTCCTCGGACACGGCGCGCATGGCCTTGCCCATCTTGGTCTTACCTGTAAAGAACATCAGGCCGGCCATGATAACCAGGCAGGCGACGATGGTGACGAGCGAGACGGCGCTTACGTTAAACTTGGCCAAGAACTCCGGCACCGGGAAGGTGACGAGCGAAGTGAAGTTCTTGGGCGTGGCGCCCCACAGAAGCTGCGCGGCGTTCTGCAGGAAGTAAGACACGCCGATGGCCGTGATCAGAACGGCCAGCGGGCCTGCTTGGCGCAGCGGCTTATAGGCCAGACCCTCAATGAGAACACCGAGAACCGTGCAGACCACACAAGAGAGAACTACAGATGCCCAGCCCGGGAGGCCGAGATACGACGTGGCGCAGAACGAGACATAGGCACCGACCATGATGACATCGCCGTGAGCGAAGTTGAGCATCTTGGCGATACCGTAGACCATGGTGTAGCCCAACGCGATGATGGCGTAGACGCTGCCCATGGACAGACCGTTGACCAGGTATTGGATAAAGACCGTCATGTTCCACATCCCCCTTTCGGATAGGTTTCCAGTTAATGTATGAAACAGGGACGTTACACTGTCCCTAGATACCAAGCAAGCAGGGAAGGCCAAAACCTCCCCTGCTTGGGATCAAAACCGCTCTATGTAAGGCGGCCAATTAGGCCTGTACGTACTTGCCGTCGGTGATGACGTACGCCGTGGGCTCCTTCTGGACCTGGCCCTTATCGTTCCAGGTGAGCTTGCCAGTCAGACCGTCAACGGTAATCTTGAGCATAGCCTTGGACAGCTTCTCGGCGACCTCGGTCGGATCGGCGTCGACACCAAGACCGGCCTCCTTGACGGCCTCGGCCACCGCGTGCACGCCGTCGTAGGCGTCGGCGGCAAACTGGTCGGGGGTATCGCCGTACTTATCCTTGTAAGCGTTGACGAAGTCGGCGTTCTTCTCGTCGTCGGCGGAGAACGGGGTCATGAGCAGCAGACCCTCAGCAAGAGAGGTATCGAAGCCCTCAACGCCCAGGATGCCGTCCATGCCGTCGCAGCCCATCATCTTGACGTCGTAGCCCATGTCCTTGGCGTTCTTGAGCAGGACGGACGCCGGCGTGTAGTAGATCGGCGCAAAGATCATGGTGGCGCCGGCCTGCTTGGCCTTGGTCAGCTGGTTGGTAAAGCTCGTGGCGGAATCGTCCTTAAAGGTCTCCTCGTCAACAATTTCGAGCTTGGACTCAGCGGCCTGGGCCTTAAAGGAATCTGCGATGCCCGAAGAATAGGCGTCGCCGGAGTTATAGAACAGCACGAACTTCTCGTCCGCATACTTCTGCGCCAGGAACTTGGCAGCGTTGACACCCTGGTTGGGGTCGGTGAAGCAAACCTGGAAGACACAATCCTTGCCGTCGGTGACGTCCTCGGAGGACGCGGACGGGGTGATCATGAACGTCTTGGGGTCGTTACCACACTCGGCGGCAACGGCAACCGACGCACCCGTGGTGGTCGGGCCGACGAGGGCCTGCATGCCCCAGTCGAGCAGGGTGTTAAAGGCGTTGACGGCCTTCTCGCCATCGGCCTGGTCGTCCTCGGCCTTGCTGACAAGCGGCAGCTCCTTGGTCGAGAAATCCTTGCAGCCAAGCTCGACACCCTGGGTAACGGACTTGCCGTAGGACGCGTTGGCGCCGGTCAGCGGGCCGATGGTACCGATCTTAAACGAAGCGTCGCCCGAAGCGGAACCACTGTCGCCGCCGTTGGAGGAGCAGCCAGCTAGAATGGACATCGCCCCCAGACCTGCTGCGCTCGCGATAACGCTCCTGCGATTCATAACAGGGTTCAATGACTTACCGGTGAGGCTCGACATGCGGCTCTCCTCTCAAATCTCGTCGGGTTTCGGTTACCCGACAGGCCATCCTTCGCCGTGTTCGGCGTTCGCAAAATACTAGACGCTTTAGTTAAGGAAAGTGGCGATTATTTCAACTTTTCTTTTGTTTTGTCCATTTATCCAAAATTATGCGTATTTCTGTCGGTTTATGCAGTTTAGCCACTTTATTGTGTGAAAGTATTGTTTCCGTTCTGTTACAAGCGTCCCTGCCCTGATTAAAACAGCTTCACCGTTCGCGTTTTGTGCACACCTAGGCGACGATGTACTTGCCGTCCTGGATCACATAAGCCGTAGCGGGCTTTTCGACCTGGCCCTCGTCATTCCACGCCGACGAGCGCCTGTATGCCCCAGTCGCACAGGGCAAACCTTATGGTGCAAACGTTGACAGTTTGTTACGGAAGTTCGTTTGTGGCGAGCAAGTTTCCAATGTTTCCGCAGCGTTTCGGGGGTGCCGTTTTGTGCGGCTCCTGTTGCCTGGCGAGCACGCGCCCCCGGTTCACGCTAGAATGCACTCAACCTTTAAGCGGTTTATCCATCCATAAGATGCACGAAGGAGTTATCTATGAGCGAACCCCTGCGCACCGTGAACGTCGGTCTGATCGGTCTGGGAACCGTCGGCGGCGGCGTGGCCCGTCTGATCAAGAGCCACCACGATGAGTACCTGGCAGCCTACGGCATCGACCTTAAGCTGACCCGCGCCTGCGCGCTTGCTTGGGAGCAGGCCGAGGCGGCAGGCATTGAGCGCGAGGCCTTTACGAGCGACTGGCACGATGTCGTCACCGACCCCGCCGTCGACATCGTCGTCGAGCTGATTGGCGGCGAGCATCCCGCAACCGAGATCTTCACCACTGCCTTCGAGAACGGCAAGCATGTCGTCTCCGCCAACAAGGCCCTGCTGGGCCGTCATGTCGAGACGCTCGCCGAGAAGGCGCGCGCGTGCGGCGTGCAGATTAAGTGCGAGGCCAGCTGCGGCGGTGGCATCCCCATTGTCAGCACGCTCGAGCACGACCTGGTGGGCAACAAGATCCTGACCATCGCTGGCATTCTCAACGGCACCACCAACTACATCCTGTCGCGCATGGACGCCGAGGGCGCCGATTACGCTGACGTGCTCGCCGACGCCCAGGCAAAGGGCTATGCCGAGGCCGACCCGTCCGCCGACGTCGACGGCTTCGACGCCGCCAGCAAGACGGCAATCCTCGCTTCCATCGGCTTTGGCACCCGCGTGACCACCGACGATGTCTACCAGCAGGGTATCCGTACCATCGGCGCCGAGGACATTGCCCAGGCCCGCGAGCTCGGCTACACCATCAAGCTGCTGGGGATCGCACGCAACACCGACGCCGGCGTCGACGTCCGCGTGCATCCCACGCTCATCCCGGCAGACCATATGCTCGCCAAGGTCAACGGCGCCATGAACGCCGTCTACGTGGTGGGTGACGCCGTGGGCGAAACCATGTTCTACGGTGCCGGCGCAGGCTCCTTCCCCACCGCGAGCGCCGTCGTGGGCGATATCCTGTCGCTCTCCGAGCAGATCAGCCGCGGCGTGGCTCCGCTGCCCGAGATTGAGCCCTATGGTCACAACCTCGCCTTTAAGCCCATGGACGAGCTCCAGACTAAGTACTATGTGCGCCTGAAGGTCGCCGACCGCGTGGGTGCCCTGTCCGAGACGGTCGACATCTTTGCCAAGCACAACATCTCGATCTCGCTCATCAACCAGGTCGAGGACGGCAAGTCGGGCGCCAGCGATACTTGCTCGGTCATCTTCCTGACGCACCGCGCGCTCGAGAAGGACGTCCAGGCTGCCACCGCCGAGCTTGCCGGCGTCGACTGCGTAGCCGAGGTCGCCAACGTCCTGCGCATCGAGGACGTTGAGGCATGGACCGAAGGCGTCATGGCCAACTAGTTCGGTTCTCGGCAAGTCAAACAACGCATGAGGGGCTCCTATCCGATTGGATGGGAGCCCCCTTTAGTTACATTTTTCGAGCGAACTGGTCGACTAACGTTTGAACAACTTGACCGTTCGTCGGCAACCGTGGATACCGTTTGCCGATATGCGACGGCAGCTGTATTTTGCCGCCGCTATGCTGTGCTGCGTATGTCCGCCCGCGATGAGAGGAAGCACCATGTTGCTCGAGGGCAAGAAAGCAATCATCACCGGAGGCACGCGCGGTATCGGCTATGCGATCGCCTGCCGTTTTATCGAGGAAGGCGCTGCCGTCACCGTCTTTGGCTCGCGCCAGGAGACTGCCGACGCGGCGGTTGAGAAGCTGGTAGCCGCCTATCCCGACGCCAAGGTCTGGGGCCGCTCCTGCGACCTCACCTCGCTCGAGGCCGTGACCGAGGCCTTTACCCAGGCTGCAGCCGACATGGGCGGCTTGGACACGGTCGTCAACAACGCCGGCATCTCCCAGCGCTCGCCGCTGCTCAACTACACGGCAGAGGAGTTCGCCAAAGTTATGGACCTCAACGTCGTCGCCGTCTTTAATGGCCACCAGGCTGCCGCCAAGATCATGACCGAAGCCGGCCACGGCGGCACCATCACCACCACGAGCTCGATGGTCGCTAAGTACGGTCAGCCCTCCGGCGTTGGCTACCCCACGTCCAAGTTCGCCGTCAACGGCATGGTCCAGTCGCTCTCGCGCGAGCTCGCCCCCATGGGCATTCGCGTCAATGCCGTAGCACCCGGTGTAACCAAAACCGACATGGTCGCCAACCTGCCCGAAGAGGTCATCAAGCCCATCATCGCCACCATTCCGCTGGGTCGCATGGGCGAGCCCGAGGATGTCGCCAACGCCTTTGTTTTCCTGGCGAGCGATATGTCCTCCTACGTCACGGGCGCCATCCTCCCCGTTGACGGAGCCGCCCGCTCCTAAAGGTCGCAAGCCACAGCTTTAAACCTCAACCGAGCTCAACGCAAGAAGGCGCGCTGCCTGCATCAACCGCAGGCAGCGCGCCTTCTATTATTTGGACGGAACCCGTATCCCGACATTCCTTGCTACTTGCCGTCGTCGTTCTCGGCCTCTTCGCGCGCGTAGAGCTCCAGCATGCGGCGGCGGTATTCGCGCACGGCGAGCTTAGCGCGCTCCAGGCGGCGGCGCTCACGCGGAGTCAGCTTGGACGGGTCGATCTCGTCGCCATAGGTCTTCTCGGCCAGCAAATGGGCGGCGTCCACGATACGGGCATCGATGTGTCCGCTTGCCGCCTCGGTCGAGAGGCGGTCGGCAATGGAATCAAGGGTAGGTATGCCGTCGAGCGAACGCCCATGGCCATGCGAGGTCAAAAGCTCGTGCTCTCGTGCGAGCAGGCTCGCCAGGTCGTGATGGGCGCGCAGAATATCGAGCGCGTCGGAAGGATGCTCGGCAACTTCTGCCACGGCAGCGACCGGTGCGGCGTCGACCACGCGGTAGAAGAGCTGCGCGAGCAGCGGCATCAAGAACACTGTGATGGCACCGGCGGCCACCATAACCGAGGCGACGTCTTGCGAAAGGGCGCCTGCGTTGACGGCCACACTCGTCACGGCAACGATGATCGGCAGCGCCGTAGTGCAGTACAGGGCCACGGTAATGCGGCCATACGCCGAAACGTCGCGCGTCGTGGGACAAATGCTCATAGAGACAAGGATCGGCACGGCGCGAATGATCAGCAACGCCGCGATAAAGCCCACGAGCAGACCCGGGCGCGATGCCACGGCCGTCAGGTCGATCTTTGCGCCCGACACGGTAAAGAACACCGGAATCAAAAAGCCATAGGCCAGGCCATCGAGCTTGGTCTCGAGCGTATGGTTGCCCTCGGGGATGATATAGCGCAGGACAAAGCCGGCAGCAAAAGAGCCCAACACGATGTCGAGGTCAAAGATGGCGGAAAACGCCACGAGCGTGACCAGGATGAGCACCGTCAGGCGCACGAACGTCTGCGACGTTGTGTCGGCCCGTTCCTCGACAAACGTAAAGAAGCGACTACCCACGCGCTTGGAGCGGCTCGGGACCACGGCCAACAGCACGCAGACCACAGCAAACAGGCCAAGGATCACGAGCGTCTGGATACCAGTACGAGCGGAGAGCAGCACCGACATGGCGAGCACGGGACCGAGCTCTCCCCATGTGCCATAGGCAAGGATGGAGTCGCCCACACGCGTGCCGGCGAGCGAACGCTCGCGCATGATGGGCACGAGCGTGCCGAGCGCCGTCGAAGTGAGTGCCAGCGTCACGGCGATACCGTCGAAATGGCTAACCGAGAACCACGGGGTAAAGCGCACGGCAAGCCAGGCGATGCCAAACGTGACGACCCACGTGGCCATACCGTAGCGCCCCTCGACGCCCGTGATGTTCTTGGGATCGATCTCAAAACCGGCAAGCAGGAACAAAAAGGCCAGGCCGAGCTCGGACACGAGCGAGACCTCGGCATCTACATGGATAAAGCCGAGCATATGAGGCCCCAGCACCGCGCCGAACACGAGCAAAAAGACCGTCTCGGGAACGGGTTTCCCGGGGATCGCCGAAGCGATGAAGGGGCTTGCGAAGGCCACGAGTGCGATGATGGCGAGCGAAACGAATGCCATGTGATGCCTTTCTCTTGATTGCGCTTCACTGTAGCACCCTCGCCGTCCTCAACGCGCCGCGAGCTGTCGTATCATAGTGAGGTTTACAAACATGTGGCTCAAGGCGACCGCGAGGCTTGCCCCGTTAACCGACCGCTGCCGCATACCGTACCGTACGCCCAACCGATTAGGAAGGCAGGAACCAATGGTCTCTCGTATCTACGTGGAGAAGAAACCCGGGTTCGACGTCGAGGCTCAGCAGCTCAAGGGCGAGCTGACCGAAATTCTCGGCATCAAGGGCATCGAGGCCCTGAGGATCATCAACCGCTACGACGTCGAGGGCATCGACGAGGAGCTTTTCCGCTCCTGCGTGCCGACCGTCTTTAGCGAGCCCCAGGTCGATATGACCTATGACGAGCTCCCCGCAAGCGATGGCGCCGTCTTTGCCGTCGAATTCCTGCCTGGCCAGTTTGACCAACGCGCCGACTCCGCCAGTGAGTGCGTGCAGCTCATCAGCCAGGGCGAGCGCCCCGCCGTGCGCTCCGCCAAGGTCTATATGATCTCGGGCGCTCTGGACGAAGCCGCCATCGAAGCCATCAAGCACTACGTGGTGAACCCCGTCGAGGCCCGCATCGCCTCGCTCGACCTGCCCGAGACGCTGTACATGGAGACCCCCGAGCCCCAGCCCGTCGAAGTGCTCGACGGCTTCCGCGAGCTCGATGAGGCCGGCCTTGCCGCCTTTATTTCCGATCGCGGCCTTGCCATGGACGAGGCGGACATCGCCTTCTGCCAGCAGTACTTCCGCGATGAGGATCGCGACCCCACCATCACCGAGATCCGCGTGATCGACACCTACTGGTCCGATCACTGCCGTCACACCACCTTCGGCACCGTCCTGGATGACGTGACGATCGACGACGCCGTGGTGCAGCAGGCCTTCGACCGCTACATGGAAATGCGCCACGAGCTCGGTCGCGACGCCAAGCCCGTCTGTCTCATGGACATGGGCACCATCGGCGCCAAGTACCTCAAGAAGACCGGCGTCATGACCGATGTCGATGAGTCTGAGGAGATCAACGCCTGCACCGTCAAGGTGAAGGTCGATGTCGATGGCGAGGACCAGGACTGGCTGTTCCTCTTTAAGAACGAGACTCACAACCACCCGACCGAGATCGAGCCCTTCGGCGGTGCCGCCACCTGCGTGGGCGGCGCCATCCGCGACCCGCTCTCGGGCCGCAGCTATGTGTACCAGGCCATGCGCGTCACCGGCGCCGGCGACCCCACCGTCCCGGTTTCCGAGACGCTCGAGGGCAAGCTGCCGCAGCGCAAGCTCGTGACCACTGCCGCCGCCGGCTACTCCAGCTACGGCAACCAGATCGGCCTTGCCACCGGACAGGTCAATGAGCTCTATCATCCCGGCTACGTGGCCAAGCGCATGGAGGTCGGCGCCGTCGTGGGCGCTACCCCGGCAAGCCACGTGCGTCGCGAGTGCCCCGCCCCCACCGACAAGATCATTCTGCTGGGCGGCCGCACCGGCCGTGACGGCATCGGCGGTGCCACCGGCTCCTCCAAGACCCAGAACACCGAGTCCATCGAAACCTCGGGCGCCGAGGTCCAGAAGGGCAACGCCCCGGTCGAGCGCAAGCTGCAGCGTCTGTTCCGCCGCGGCGACGCCTGCCGCCTGATCAAGCGCTGCAACGACTTTGGCGCCGGCGGCGTCTCGGTCGCCGTAGGCGAACTTGCCGACGGCCTGTATGTCGACCTAGACACCGTGACCAAAAAGTACGACGGCCTGGACGGCACCGAGCTCGCCATCTCCGAGTCCCAGGAGCGTATGGCCTGCGCCGTCGCCGATGGTGACGTCGAGGAGTTCATGGGCTACGCCGCCGAGGAGAACCTGGAGGCGACCGTTATCGCCGAGGTTACCGCCGAGCCGCGCATGCGCATGGCCTGGAACGGTGTCGCCATCGTCGACCTATCCCGCGAGTTCCTTAACTCCAACGGCGCGCCCAAGCACCAGGTCGCCCACGTGTGCGCCCGCAGCGTGTGGCAGCCCAGCTGGGCCGGCACCACGCTTGCCGAGCGCATGACCTCGCTTGTCACCGACCTCAACGTCGCCTCCAACAAGGGCCTTTCCGAGCGCTTCGACTCCACCATCGGTGCCGCAACCGTGCTCATGCCCTTTGGCGGCAAGACGCAGCTCACCCCGAGCTCGGCCATGGTCGCCAAGTTCCCCGTGGACGGCGAGACCACCACGGCGAGTGCCATGGCATGGGGCTTCAACCCCTACCTGATGGAAGCCGACCAGTTTGCGGGCGCCTACCTGTCCGTGGTCGAGTCCATCGCCAAGCTCGTTGCCGCCGGCTTTGAGCACAAGCGCGCCTACCTCTCCTTCCAGGAGTACTTCGAGCGTCTGCGCACCGAGGCCGAGCGCTGGGGCAAGCCCACGGCAGCCGTCCTGGGCGCCCTCATGGCCCAAGTCGACCTGGGTGCCGGCGCCATCGGTGGCAAGGATTCCATGAGCGGCTCGTTTGAGGACGAGGCCGGCGAGCTCAACGTTCCGCCGACTCTGATCAGCTTCGCCGTGGCCGTGGGCAAGGCCGCCCGCGCCGTCTCGCCCGAGTTCAAGGGCCTCACGCACCGCGTCGTCCGCATCGCCCCCGCCACCTATGGCGAGGACTACCGCCCCGACGCTCAGCAGCTGCTCGCGGCGTTTGACGCCGTCGAGGCGCTCACTGCTACCGGCAACGCCCTGGCCATCTCCACGCCCGGCTACGGCTGCGGCGCCGAGAGCCTCTTTAAGATGTGCGTCGGTAACCAGATCGGTATCGAGCTTGCCGAGGATGTAGACGTAGAGAGCCTCTTCACCCCGCTCTACGGCAGCTTTATCGTCGAGCTCGCCGAGGACGCCGAGCTGCCCGAGGTCGCCGACGGCGTTGTCGTCGAGCCCCTGGGTACCACCGTCGAGGGCTATGTCATCGACACCGGCTCCGAGGTCATCGAGCTCGCCAAGCTCCAGGAGGCCTGGGAGAGCGGCTTCGAGGGCGTCTTCGCCTACCGCAGCGCCGGCGAGACCCCCGAGGTCGAGACCATCGACTTCCGCGCCAAGGATATCCACGTGTACGGCGGCGCCAAGATCGCCCGCCCGCGCGTGATCATCCCCGTGTTCCCCGGTAACAACTGCGAGTACGACAGCGCCCGCGCCTTCCGTGCCGCCGGTGCCGAGGCCGACACCTTCGTGATCAACAACCTCACGCCCGAGGCCGTCGCCGAGAGCACCCACGAGCTCGCCCGCCGTATTCGCCAGAGCCAGATCGTCATGATCCCCGGCGGCTTCTCGGGCGGCGACGAGCCCGATGGCTCCGCCAAGTTCATCACGGCGTTCTTCCGCGCTCCCGAGGTCACCGAGGCAGTCCGCGACCTGCTCAAGGCCCGCGATGGCCTGATGCTGGGCATCTGCAACGGCTTCCAGGCCCTGATCAAGCTCGGCCTGGTGCCCTACGGCGACATCGTCGATGCCACGCCCGATGCGCCCACGTTGACGTTCAACACCATCGGTCGCCATCAGAGCCGCCTGGTGCGCACCCGCATCTCGTCCAACCTGTCCCCGTGGCTGTCGCAGTGCAGCCTGGACGACCCCTACACCGTCGCCATCAGCCACGGCGAGGGCCGCTTTGTCGCCAATGACGAAGTGCTCGCCCAGCTGATCGCCAACGGCCAGGTCGCCACGCAGTACGTGGGCGAGGACGGCAAGCCCAGCATGGATCTCTCCGTCAACCCCAACGGCTCCGCACTCGCCATCGAGGGCATCACGAGCCCCGACGGCCGCGTCCTGGGCAAGATGGGTCATGCCGAGCGCCGCGGCGACAACCTGTACCGCAACGTGCCCGAGCATGTCCCCGGCGATAAGTTCATGCCGATCTTTGAGAGCGGCGTGGCCTACTTCGCCTAAACCTTTCCCATCGGGTACAATCCCTTCGGGTAACAACACCCGCCACCGACACATCCGGTGGCGGGTTCTTTTTTTGCTTCGCGCATGTAGGAAGGACATCATGGAAAGCCGCAAGCCGTATCTCGCCACCCTGCCCGGACTCATCCTGGGCTGTCTTGTTTGCTGTGCACTCTGGGGATCGGCCTTTCCCTGCATCAAGATCGGCTACGCACTCTTTGGTATCCCGGCGCACGATAGCGCTTCGCAGCTGCTCTTTGCAGGTTTACGCTTTACGCTTGCCGGCGTCCTGGTTATCGTTGGGATGAGCGCGGCCCAACGCCGCCCCCTCGTACCGCAAGCGCGCGACATCAAGCCCATCTTTGTCTTGTCGCTCTTCCAGACTATCGGGCAGTACTTCTTTTTCTACCTGGGACTCTCGCGCGCTAGTGCCATGTCGAGCTCCATCATCGAGGCCAGCGCCAACTTCCTCGCAATCCTCTTTGCCGCCCTGGCATTTCGCACCGAGAAGCTCAATACGGCCAAGGTGCTTGGCTGCGTGTTGGGCTTTGCCGGCGTCGCGCTTGTCAACCTTTCGGGCGCAGATGGCACCTTTGGCTTCACGCTCGATGGCGAGGGCTTTATCCTAGCCTCCACTGTCGCGGGCGCTCTTTCGACCTGCCTGATCGGCATCTTCTCGCGCAAGCACGACGGTGTTTTGCTTGCCGGCTGGCAGTTTTTAGTCGGCGGCCTGGTCCTCACCGCCATCGGCTTTTTGATGGGCGGCACATTGTCCCCCACCGAAGTCGCCCCCGCCATCGCGCTCATCATCTACATGGCGCTTATCTCCGCCGTCGCGTACTCGCTGTGGTCCCACCTGCTCGCCGTCAACCCCGTCAGCCGCGTGTCGGTCTTTGGCTTTATGAACCCGGTCTTTGGCGTGCTGTTGAGCGCACTGCTGCTCGGCGAGGGCGCTGGCACGAGCCCCGTTACCGTCATCGTTGCCCTGTTGTTGGTCTGCGGCGGCATCATCATCGTCAACAAACCCAAAAAAGCCTAGCGAGCTCACCTTTTTAGGGAGGGCGTTTGCACACTTTAGCTTAATGGAATACATCGATGAGCTGAGGGCCGCCACGCACGCAAGCGTGCGACCCTTTTCCTAGCGTATCTGGATGCCGGCTTTCTTTTTCTCGGCCTTGACGCGGTAGAGCTCCGCATCGGCAGCGCGAAGTAAGTCTTGCCAGGTATCAACACTATCGCCGACCCGCGCGCAACCGATGGACATCCGCAATGCATACGGCACCTCGGCATGCGCGAGCTCGTCGTTGATTGTCGCGCACAGATGCATGATATCCTGTTCCGCCGCTGCCTTTTGGAGCACCACGAACTCATCGCCACCATAACGCGCGATAAAGCCACCAGACGCCGAGCAGACCTCTTTGAGCGCAGCGGATATTACCTGAAGAGCATGGTCGCCCTCCACATGTCCATAGCGATCGTTAATCTGCTTAAAGCCGTCAGCGTCCATCATAAGCAGATATACATCTTCGGCCTGATCCACATTTGAAAAGAGCGACAGCATATAGGTCTCAAAACGGTTGCGGTTGTTGAGTCCAGTCAACGGGTCAGTCGAGATCAGTTGCTCCTGGCAGATGATATAGAGCAGCAACATGCTAATCATTATGCCGACACAAAGGCCAGGCACCGAGTATACGATCTGAAAGGTACCGCCCACCAGAGCGGGAACCGCAAAAAAGGCGAGGGTGCGATAAATGGCCTTCTTTTGCAGGCTTTCGACTTTTCGAGCCTGAATAAAGGCATGCAAGGACGTATATATGACGTAGCAGTAGCTAACGATAGGCTGAATCATATAAAGCGCTCCGCGACGATATACGCCCTGCGCATCGATATAGAACATAGCGTGCGTCCAGTAGCTGGTAAATGCCAGAACGACCACCAATGCGGTTGGCAACGTTAAAAGTACCACCCTATAGGGCGTGGTCAGGAGCCGTGAGCCCTGCATCGTCTCGGAATAGAAAAACCAAATGAGGCACGCGATGGCGAACAGCGAAAACGAAACCGCGTTGGAAATCCAGTTGGCCGTGATGCCTACAGGAGTGCTCACGCCGTCCGAGAGCGCCCAGATCATATCGAAGAAAATGTAGGCAGCAGACGTGTAGCCCAGCATGCTAAACAAAAGCTGCTGGGTGCTCGAGAACAGGGAGCGACGGCTTCGTACGGCAAGTCCGATAAGAATAATCATGCATAGCAGGAATATCTCGATCTTGAGTGCCTTTACCACTAGACGCCCTCCCTTCAATATCCAAGTGGCCAGAATCGCCCAATTCGAATCTGGGCAACAAACACCCCCTACTCCGCAGGGGTAAGGGGAATAATAGCAGAGCGACCGAACGTCACTGCAAGACAGCTCTCGTTCGGGCGCTCAAACGGCGCGAGTTGCACGCCGGAATCATTGATGGGTATCGATTGCTACTCGCCATCGATGTCGGTCGCGACAGCCTCTTCGATGGCCTCGACACCGGCAGGCGACAGGTCTTCCTTGCTCTGGCAGAACTTCTTATCGACCCAGCCGGTCAGAATCGGGGCCATGATTGCCGTGATGATGACGGCAGTGGCGATCTGCGCATACGCGGTGGGCGCAAGCTCGGCATAGCGCGGAGCGACCTCGGCGAGGGCGACTGGCGTGGTCATGGCCGTGCCGGCAATGGTGGAGCATGCCACAGCCGCCTTACCGTTGCCGCCACACAGGCGCTCGAAGGCAAAGGTAATGGGACCGACGATAAAGAGCGTGATGAGGCCCAGCAGGATGCCCGAAATGCCGCCGGTGATGAAGCTCGAAAGGCTCATGGACGCACCGAGCTGAAAACCGATGACGGCAATCGCGGGATTGGCGCCGGGGACCAGCAAGTTCTTGATAAACGGGAACAAGTTACCCAGAACCATGCCGATAACAAGCGGCAGGATGGATCCGATGATGGTGCCAATGGGAATGTTGGCAAGGCCGGAAACACCGAGGATGATCATCGTGACGGCGGGGCCGGCCGTAAAGAACAGGATACCGACGGCGCCCTGTTCGGACTCATCGCCGAACTCGCCCATGATGCCCGTATAGAGCGCCATGTTGCAAAACGTAATGCCGCCGATGATGGAAACCGAGCTCAGGCCTAAAAAGTTATCGTTAAAGAAGTACGCGACGCCCAGACCCAGCGCGGCTGCCACTACAAGCTTAGGAATCAGCACGACGATGCCGGTCTTGATGGCGCCCGGCGTGGACTTAAAGCTGATGCCGGCGCCCACAAACAGCAGGATCGCGGCGACGATGGTATTGGAGCCACCGCGGCAGGCAGCCGTAAAGAAGCCGCCGATCTCAAAAACCTGCGGGCAGAAGGTGTTGAGCAAAAGACCGACGATCATGGGATAGATCATGATGTCGCCCGGGATGCGCGGGACCTTGAATTTCTTTTGCTCGTTGGCGGTTGCTTCCTGTACCATGAAACCCCCATTTCCGCTGACGGGGTACAAAAGCCCACGTCACGCTTTGCTACAGTAAAGTTTGACCATGGTACCAGAAGAAATAGACCAGCTCGGTGAAAAATTCTACAAGTTGGGATGGAACGAGATTCGGCGCCCGCGACGCCAGCCCTATATAAGGCTCAAGACAATATAGAGTACGATGCCCGAGACGCAGCACCACAGCATCGATTTTGTCTTGCCCGCCACGACCACGACGCCGGCGGCCGCAATCCAGGGAACCAAGGCAGGCCAGAGTCCCGCGTCGAACGCGCCGGGGCTCACCAAGTCGTTGGCGACCAGCGCGGCAAAGGCAGCGGGCAGGATATAGCCCAGGGCCTCGGTAATGCGGGGCGACAGGGTCCGCCCGCGCAAGGCGAACGCCGGCGCGATGCGAAAGAACGCGATAGCAGCCCACGACGACAGCCACAGAACCAAGAACTCGTTAACGGGCATCGCGGGCACCTCTTCCGTCAAATACTGCATCGCACGCCAACGCAATGGCAATGCCGGCCACGACGCTTGCCGGCACGGCAATATTCACGAGGCCCAAGAACTTGCATACGGCGACGGACACCGCGCTCGAAACCGCCGCGACGACGTTGCCGCGCGACAGCCGCTGCGAAAAGAGCAGGCAGATAAAGAGCGAGGTGCAGACAAAGGCTGCAACGGCGGTGGGAACATCGACAACGGCGCCGACGATGGCGCCCATCGTACACGAAACGCCCCATGTTGCGATGAGGATCACGTTGAGCACAAAGGACTCGCGCGGGCCCCAATCCTCCCCTTCAACCAACTTGGCAAGCGAGATGCCATATGCCTCCTCGGTAAGTGTCGCGGCAACAGCCAGCGTCTGACGCTTCGAGGCACCCGTCAGATGCGGCGCGATCGATGCCGAGTAAAGCGCAAAACGCGAGGAGATGGCGGCAACGCTCGCGATAATCGAAGGTGCCGGTACGCCCGCCAGCCAAAGATTGCAGATCATAAACTGGCCGCTGCCCGTCACAAACGTACTGCTTAGAGCAAAGACCATCCAGGGCTCCATTCCCGTCTGCCCCATGATCATTCCGCACGGCGCGCCTATTGCAACATAGGTAAGCATCACTGGCCAGACGGTTCTAACGATTTTGAGCACCATACGTTTCTCATCCTGACAAGGTCTCCGAGCCGCATGTAGCGACACGGCAGAATCATCATCCGGCAGCAACCGAGTTCACCTACAATTGCCACCGGATCGAAAGACACATCTTTTTAGGAAGTCATTATGACAGCTATCGATCGAGACCGGGCGCGCGCGGCCTTCAAAAGCTACACCGATGCCTACGACGCCACCAACCCACGCATCGCGCTCAAAATCGAGCATACGTACCACGTGGCCAAGGCATGCGATGCCGTAGCGCGCGAGCAGGGCTGGTCGTCAGAAGATATTGACCTGGCATGGCTTTGCGGCCTGCTACACGATATGGGCCGCTTTGAGCAGCTGCGACGCTGGGACACCTTTAAGGACGCCGAGAGCATGAGCCATGCGGCGCTGGGCATCGAGGTCCTCTTTGGCGAGAATCCCGCCGATGCACCCGCCGTAACGAGCATCCGCGACTTTATCGATGACCCGGCAGAAGATGAGCTCATCCGAGCGAGCATTGCCTATCACAGCGATTTCCGTCTACCCGCGCAGCTCGACGAGCGCACGCGGAGCTTCTGCGATATCGTGCGCGATGGCGACAAGATCGACATTATGCGCACCATCGCCGACAGCACTGTCGACACTATCCTCAAGGTGGACGAGAAGACGTTTCTCGGCAGCCGTTTCTCGTCGCCGACACTTGCCGCCTTTGACGAGCACCGCTGCGTCGCACGCGATGAGCGCGATGAGCCCGCCGACTTCTTGGTGGGGCTTATCTGCTTTATGTTTGAGCTCGTCTATCCAGCAAGCCGCGCGCTGGCGCGCGAACAGGGCGATATCCACCGCCTGCTCGACGCGCCCTTTGGCATTACGCGGCCCTTTACCGACCCCGCCACGCAGGCAACTTGGAGCCGCCTAAAGGACGAGATGCGCGACTGGCTGGCGCGCGCCTAGCGCTCAAGCTGGGCCAGCAGCTCCTCGACGACCTCGACGGCGTCCCCAACAACCTTGTACTGGGCAGCACCGAAAATGGGGGCATCCGGGTCCTCGTTGATGGCGATGATGCACTCCGCCCCACCGATGCCGGCAAGATGTTGGATGGCGCCCGAAACACCGATACTCACGAGAAGCCTGGGCGAAACCGATACGCCCGTCTGGCCAATCTGGTGGCGATACTCCAGCCAACCCGCCTCCACGACGGGACGCGTGCAACCAAGCTCGGCACCCAGAGCCTCGGCGAGCCTTCGCATCAACGGCAGGTTTTTCTTGGAACCAATGCCGCGACCCACCACGACCAGGCGCTCGGCATTGGCGATCGAGGGCTGCTGTCCCCACTCCTCGGCGGGAATCGAGATCTCGACACGAGCCTTAGCATCATCCGCAAGCGATATCTGGGTGATCGTGCCAGAGCGGCCGTAGTCGAAGTCGGGAGCCTTAAAGATACCGGGGCGCACCGTTGCCATCTGCGGACGGTGGTTGGGGCAAATGATGGTGGCCATCAGGTTGCCGCCAAACGCCGGACGCGTCTGTTGCAGCAGTCCCGTCTCTGTATCCATCGAAAGTACGGTGCAGTCAGCCGTAAGGCCCGTCTGCAAACGCACGGCAACGCCGGGTGCCAGTTCGCGACCAAAAGCGGTCGCACCGTATAGGATGGCCTCGGGTTTGCGTTCGGCTACCAAATCGCAGATCAAGCGGGCGTAGACCTCCGCATCGTTTTGGCGCAGGCGCTCGTCGCGACAGGCCAGGACTTCGTCGGCGCCCGCGCAAACCAGATGCTCCAGGTCCCCGAGCGAGCCCTCGGGGCTCATGCCGACCAGTGCCACCAGACGGCAGCCGCGAGCATCGGCAAGCTCGCGCCCCTTGCCCATAAGCTCATAGGCAACGGGAGTCACCGTATCGTGCTCGTCGGTCTGCACGAAGACCCAAATGTCTCGATATGCATCAAGGTCCACCGCACCAGCGGCCTCGTCACACTCGATCGAGATAGCGTTGACAGGGCAGGCGTCGACGCACCCACCGCATAGGATACAGCCGTCGGTTACGCGGGCGCATCGGTTGGGACGCTCGCCCTCCACCACAATGCCGCCCGAGGCGCAGGCGCGAACGCAGCGACCGCAGCCGATACAGGCTTTGCTATCGATAATCAGTCCGCTCATCTATGCCATCCCCTCGATGATCTTGGCAAGTTTTGCCGCCTGCTCGGACGCCGTTCCGTCAACGGCCTCGCACGTTTGGTCACGGTCGGGCACAAACGAGCGCACGACCTGTGTCGGCGACCCGGCAAGACCGCAACGCGCGGGGTCGGCGTTCACGTCGGCGGCACTGACCACGCGCACGTCCGCCTCCTCCGCCGCGCGGATACCGGCAATACTCGGCATGCGCAACTGGCCAATCTCCTTGGCAGTCGTCATCGCGCACGGCATCTCAAGGTACACCGTCTCCTCGCCGGCATCGCATCCGTGAACGAGCGCCAGCGAGCCACACGTCGTAAAGCCCGCGCTTTGCACGCAGCTCACGTCGGTCACGCAGGGAATCTCAAAGGCACCGGCAAGCTCGGGACCAATCTGGGCCGTATCGCCATCCACCGCCATCTTGCCGCAGATGAGCAGATCGAAGTCCTCGTCGAGCGCCTCGATGCCGCATTTGAGAGCATAGGTGGTCGCCAGGGTATCGGCACCCGCAAAGGCGCGATCGGTCAGCAACAGCGCGTCGTCGGCACCTCGAGCGATGCAGTCGCGCAGCAGCAACTCGGTCGCGGGGATGCCCATCGACACCACCGTTACGCGCACGTCCATGCCAAAGCCGATAAAGTCGTCTTTCAGCGCCAGCGCGCATTCCAAAGCGCTCGCATCAAAGGGATTAATGACCGCTTGCTTGCCATCGCGCACGATGGTATTGGTCTTGGGGTCCATCTTGACCTCGGTGCTGCCCGGCACGGCCTTGACGCACACCACCATATGGAAATCGCTCATCTTCACGCGCCCCCTTTCTGGACGAGCTCATCCAAGAGCTTCTCCGAAAACAGGTTGCCGCGACCCAGCTGCCCGTCGGGATCGAGCTGGAGCTTGAGCCGCGCCGACTCGACCATGGCCTCGTGACCGTACATCGTCTCTAAGAAGCCCGCCTTGATCTTGCCGACGCCGTGCTCGGCAGAAACGGCACCGCCCATGGCCGTGACCTCGGAAGCCCACTGGGCAAAGAGTTCTCCACCGCGACGGTAGTCTTGCGCATCGCGCGGCAAAATGTTCACATGCAGATGGTTGTTACCGATGTGCCCCCAGGCGGCAGATTCAAGCCCACTTTCGGCCAGCGTGCGCCGATAAAGGGCTATGACATCGCCCAAGCGTGCGTTGGGCACCGACATGTCAGAGCCCAGTTTGGTGATGGTGGGATCCGTGCGGCGACGCTCGTCGATGAGCATGTTGACGCTCTCGGGGACCGCATGGCGGAAGAACCGCTGGCACTCGCGCTCGACCTCGGTGCGCGCGACCCATGTCGCATCGTCACTGCCGCCCGCAAGCTCCAGTACCCACCCCAAGTGATACAGCTCCTCAGTCGCCTGAACTTCGTCGTCGCAGTCGAGCTCCACGTAGACACAGACCTTGGCGTCTTTATCGAGCGCCGGCAGCGAGGCGAACGCGGTCGACTGCTCACGCTGACGACGCAGGATATCCAGGGCGCCCGCATCGAAATATTCGATGGCAGCCGCGTGGGACAGGACGGGGCGCACGGAATCGGTAAAGGACACGGCCTTGTCTTCGCTATCGAAAAAGCAGCTCACGCCCCAAACGACCGCAGGCGCCGACTGCAGGGCAATCTCGAGCTCGGTGATAACGCCGAGCGTGCCGCAAGCACCGATTAAGAGGTCGATGGCGTCCATTTCGTCCGCAACGAAATAGCCTGAGGCATTTTTTGTCTTAGGCATGGTGTAGTCAGGAAGATCGAGCTCGAGTGCACGGCCCGCTGCCGTCACGAGCGACAGGTGGCGGCCCTGGGCAAAAGCCTCGCCGCGCTGGAGCTCAAGCAAATCGCCATCAGCCAGCGCGACGTGGAGTCCCGTGATATGCGGGCGCATGGGGCCGTAAGCGTAGCTGCGGGCGCCAGAGGCGTTGCATGCCGCCATGCCGCCCAGACAGGCAGATGCCTCGGTGGGATCGGTGGGAAAGAACTGCTCGGGGGCCTCTTGGAACTCCTCGTAGGCCTCAAGCGATGCCTGGTCCCAACCAGCAGTCGGCAGCACCTTCTTGCTCAGCTGCTTGCGCAGCTCCGAGAGCACAACGCCCGGCTCCACGCGCAGCAGAAATTGGCCTTGTTCATCGCGGCGAAGGCCCAAGTAGCGATTCATACGGGAAGTATTGAGGATATGCCCGCCGTGGGGCACGGCACCGGCGGCAAGGCCGGTTCGGGCGCCCTGAACCGTTACCGGGACACGCTCGGCATGGAGCTTTTCCAAAATGGCACGGAGCTCGTCTTCCGTTGTCGGAAACGAGATGCTCGAGGCCTCGCCCGATGCGCGAGACTCATCGCGACCATACTCTTCGAACTCGTCGGTGAAGGGTTTGATGGTTGCAGACACGCGAACTCCCCCTTTAGCTAACTACAGTGTTTGCAGGGAGATGTTACCGCATCGTTTCGTCGACGTGTTCGAGACCGTCTCCATAATTGGCGATTTTTACGTTCGTGCAATTCGGCGAGCGGCTTGATTTCCTCGGCAGACGATGCTTTTGACACTTATGGCCCCGCCGTCGCCGGCCGCGCAATTGACGCTCGAAAAAAGTTGGAGTATTTTTTGCCGCCTTTTACCTGCGGAGACGCTAATCCGTCAAGCATTTGGTCAGAAATTGGTCAAGTAGCGGCTGATACGGTCGGCGTCGACAGCCAAAACCGATAGAAGTTTTGGCCCAGAAGCAGGGAGGTTCCCATGGCATATTACTGGCCCCAGTACGGCATCGCCATCGAAGTCGACGACGATCCCCATCTCCTACCTTTCGACGAAGAGGCATTCCCCGACACGACGGTCTACCACGTTACCACCGATGTGATCTGCGACCCCGAGTCGTTCTCGGCGCTCGCCCACCACATCGCGCGTATCCACGACATCGAGCTCCCTCACGACTTTGACGAGCTCATCTACTCGCGCCGCCTGATGCTTCACATGCTCTTTGGAGCGGACCCGTCCACGTTCGCACGTGTCTACACCACCAAGGACGCCGCATGAGTGCGAAGAAGCCGCCCCGCCTCGCAGGACTGGGGCGTCGCAAGAAACTCGTCGTTGTCTGTCTGGCTATCGCCTGCGCCCTCATCGCCGTAGGGCTATACGCCTGGCAGTCGCAGCCCGTGCCCGAAGCGGGCGCCTCAGTCACGACGGCAGAGGGTAAATCGCGACAAGAAATCCAAGATGAGCTCGATGCCATCGTCCGCGACAACATGATGACGATTTCGGTCGCGCCGGTCGCTCAGCTACAGGAGGACGGCAAGCTGCGCGTCAACGTGCAAAACGTCCAAGACAATAAATTTCCCCAGCGATTCCGCGTCATCCAAAACGACGAGACCATGTACGAATCCGGTGTGGTCGAGACCGGCAAGACAATCGAGACGTGCCCCGCCGGCGACATCAAAGAAGGCGAGGCATACATCGAAATCCAGGCACTCGATGCCAAGACCCTCGACAGCCACGGCAATCCGACACGTGTCAGGGTACGGGTTGAGCAAGCCGAGAACTAGCTTTTTCGGCCGACGCGGCACCGCACGCAATTCACCAGCATTCGTCCAATCATCGCGGGGACGGCCCGCGGCGAATAGAAAGGAACGACCATGGACATCACCAGGAACATGAACGGAGCCAGAGCGCTCGTCGTGGGCGCAGGGCTCGCGCTCGCGCTCGCAATGGGCGCCGCCCCGACGCCAGCTCTGGCAGCCGGGCGCGTTGGAACCACGAAAGTAATGGTCAGGACCGAGATCGACAACGTAGAGTTCAAAGTTCCGACGGTTATTCCCTTCGTCGCCAAGGCCGACGGCACGCTTCAGGGCCCCTCAGAAGACGCGACCACCATCGACAATCATTCAGCCTACGGCATCCATGTCACCAACATGAAGATCGACGCCATGAACACCTGGACCATTGCCGCCGACGCCAAGGCCGGAACCGCGCAGAATTCCATCGACTTTAAGGTCGGCCCCGACGGCGCACTCCAGAACGCCAGCGCCGCAATGCAGGAGACGGGCCTCGATCTTTCCAAGAATGCAGCCTTCGACATGGGCTACCAGGGCATTGCCGGCGGCACGGACAAAATTAAGCTCAAGACAAGCGGAAACGTCGCCCGCGTCACGCGCGACATCTTCCGCGTAACCGGCGAAGGCGATCAGGTTGCAACGATCACCTGGACGGTCGAGCCCGGTGCGCACACGGCATAAGGCCGTCGCCCTGGCCGCCGCCGTCAGTATCCTATCGTTTGGGCCAGCCATGGCCTTTGCCCAGCAAGAACAGGCGCAGGCCGCCACGCAAGTGACGGTCGACCTCTCGGAGCTCGACCGCGGCAACTGCAAGGAACCGTTGGCACAGACAGACGACAGACGATGGCTCTTGGCAGCAGGCGCCACGGCAGCAGGCGCGGGAACCGCCGGCCTCGGTCTGCACATCAAACGCAGCCAGAAACGAAACACGGACAGGCCGCACTAAATTAGCTAAGGAGACCCCATGGCATCGAAGAACCTTTTGCCCGTCGTCGCACTCTGCGGCGCGCTCGCAACCGGAACGCCTGTCGCCGCTTGGGCGACTCCCGTCATGGCAGACTCCTTACCAGCAGCCCTAAGCTCCGCACCAAATCCGTCGAGCGCCATTGCGTGCAAGCGTTTTTCGTTCGCACAGGCCGCAATCTCAACCTCGGGATGCCTTCGTCGTAATACGGACGGCTCGATAGTCGTGGATATCAATCGTTCGAACAAGGCAAACGGCTCCCAGGCGGGGTGCGCCGTCTGCACGTGGCGCTCGGTTGTGTTCGATGCAGATGGCGATCCGTGCGATTTGGAGTTGCGCATCGACATCGCTTCGGTCGATGACTCGGCGAACGGAGCGAAGGTCGCCTTCGACGGTACGTTTTTTGAGAAAGGAGGCGGTATATGTCTGGGCTGCGCCGCCGCGAATGCAGACGACACGCAGCCCACCCTCTCATTCACGGCATCGTTGCGGCTGACCAAAGCCGGCACCGATGCCATCGCGGCGGGAGAAGCGTCCCTGCTGTTCTACGCCGTCAGCGCCAAAGACACAGACGCTCATTTCGAGAAGCCAGCCGGATCTCTCAGCCTTACGCGCGGGACGGAGGCAGGCCCTATTGAGATCGATGCCCACGCGCAATGCAGGCAACGCATTCTTGCCGACCCGGCGCTTCTCGAAATGGAGTGGAACGGATCCGGAGCCATCGGAATTCTCCCCTCCGCGCTTGACGCCAAGACGCTCCCCTCAAACGACGAACCCATCAACGCAACCATACAAGAAGAGAGCGCGGATAAAGAAGCAAGTGCGGGCGACACGCCGTCGCCGACAAACAGCATCCCAGCTTCTCTCGAAGCACCGGATGAGCCCGCTACCGATCCAAACGATCCCGAGCTCGCGGACAGTCTGGGGCTTGCTGATCCTCAAGAGATCGATGAAGGTAACTGCTGCGTGCTTGCCGCGCTCGACCACACAGAGGTCATCGACGCTGCGAACATCGAAGCTGCCGCCGCCAATCAGCCCGTCCGCAAGTCGGCTATCATCGCATTTCCTGAATCCATCGAAGTCGTCTTTTTGCCATCGGGCGAGGTCGTGGCCCCAACACTGCTCACCTTGTTGGGCGCCAAGAATACTCGAAACGAAATTAAAAAGGTCACAGTTGTCGACCCTGCAACCACCGCCAAGCTGCGTCTATACGCCGTTGCTCCAGACGGAGGCAAGGCCTTGGAATTCGATGGCGACACACTCCTAGCCTGGCGACGTCTGGACATTATGCAAGACGTCTCGTACCAGATCGAGCTCGAAGGGTTTGATCGTGCCCGCGATGCCAATATCATCGCCGCGGCTATTGAATCCCCGCAGCGGCTTATGACACTGCGCTTTGAATACTATCCCTATGTCCCGACAACCACCTGAGGCTTAAATGCTGCGCATCATTCCTAATACCGCTTATATAACGTATTAGATGGGTTGCGATGTGCCTCGCATTTCGTTCTGCTACGATTGCCACGTTGGCATCAATACAGGAGGGCTCATGCCGGGCTTGGGAACAATCATCAACGTTGTGCTTTTAGTTGCGGGCGGTCTTTTAGGATTAGCGGGCGGCCGCTTCATTACACCGCGCATCCAAGACACGCTCATGAAAGCATCGGGGCTGTGCGTCCTGTTTATCGGCCTAGGCGGCACCATGCAAAAGATGCTCCTTATCGATGGGAAGGCGCTAGCGACCACCGGCACCACCATGCTCATCGTCTCGTTCGCCCTCGGCTCGCTCATCGGCGAGGCCATCAACTTGGAGGCCGCCATCGAGAACCTTGGCGAATGGCTCAAGCGCAAAACCGGCAGCGAGGGCGATAACGAGTTCACCAACGCTTTTGTCTCGACTTCACTCACCGTGTGTATCGGCGCCATGGCCATTGTGGGATCGATCCAGGACGGTCTGCTCGGTGACTGGTCAACGCTTGCCCTGAAAGGCGCATTGGACTGCATCATCGTCTGCACCATGACGGCGTCGCTTGGCCGCGGCTGCATTTTCTCCGCCCTGCCCGTCGCCGTGTTCCAGGGGACGATCACGCTGTTTGCCGGCGCACTCTCCCCCATCATGACTACGGCAGCCCTCGACAGCCTTTCGCTCGTAGGCTCCATGCTCATCTTCTGCGTCGGCGTCAACCTCATCCGTCCTCAGACCTTCCGCACGGCCAATATGCTCCCCTCCGTCGTCATCGCCGTCATCTACGCCCTCCTGTTCTAAATCTATCTACGCAGCAGTATCTCGAACACCTGTTTGATGCTGTGCTATGATATGAGGTCACCGAAGCTGCGTTAGGAGAGGAGAAGCGGTGGCCGACCAGGACATCAAGATGCTCATCGAGCGCATTATGGCCGAGGCCCGGACCCATCAGTCCGCCCGCTTCTCAAACGAAATCTACGCAGACGAGCCGATTCTCAAAACCGGCCGACAGATGCAGAATTTCCTCCCCGACCAATACCGCAAGATGCGCGAGATATCGCGCTGGCAGGATGACCCCAAGGGCGGCGCGGGCCGCTGGCTATCGGAGGCCGAGCTTTTCTACCGCCAAGGCTTGCTGATGGCCGACTTTGAGGACGACTGTCCCTACAACGGCACCTTTAAGTCGTACTTTCCCACCTACAATGCCATGAGCGACCGGCAGTTGCGCGGCTACTTTACCTGGCGTGCCCAAGTGCGCCGCGGAACCGTCGAGGAAACGTCTACATCCTTTGCCTTTCTGTATCTCTATGAGCTGATTTGCGGCATTGGCATAGATGATCCGCTCGAAGGTTTTAACAAGATCAAGGCCTTTTGGGATGTCTATCGCGCCTTCGAGCCCGGCATCGACCGGTTTGCGCGCGTGTGGCTGCAGGATTACGCCGTTTTCCACGGACTCGACCCCAAGCTACTTCGCGACTCTAAAACCGTCATGTTCGATAACGCCCTTATCGAGCTACGCCGCGCAGCGCGAGACCTTGTACCAGCACCGGCACCGTCCGGCCAGACCCCTAAGCGTCGCAAAACCTCCGAGCCCACGCTCCCCCTTCCGCCCGATGAGGTGCGCGAGGAGCGACTCATGGCCGCCATCAACGCCCTCTCCACGTACAACCTAAGTAACTCGCGGCTCGACCGCAGCCACCACCGCGATCTGCGCCACGTGGCGTGCGCCGTGTATGTCCGTATGGCGCGCTACTATGACACGCACCGAAAGACCGACATCGTGGCGAGCTTATTTGGGGAGGAGACGGCCATGCCCTACACCATGTTTGCCTCGGCCGTATTCTTTGCGCCCGAGCGCCACGAGGACTGCGAATATCGCCTGGACCCCATTCACATCTACCGCTGCCAAAACGGCTTTTGGGAATGCATGCGAATTCACGGCAGCAGGCAAAAAAGCAGCAAGCTTGGTGAGATGATGCGCGCCTGCGACCAACGCCTACGCCTGGCCCTAGACCCCACCCACCCCCTGAAGGAGGAGAAGGTCCCCAAATATCTGGCCAAGATCATCGATGACGAGATTGTGGCATGGCTTTCGTGGGACGCCGCACACCAGCCCGTCAAGATCGATATCGATTTGAGCCAGCTGGGGCACATTCGGAGCGCTGCCGCACAAACGCGCGAAGCGCTTTTGATCGACGAGGAACGCGAGGACGACACGACCGCGGATGTCGAGGAAGCGGACTCTGGGCAACCGGAAGCCGAACCCGTGGCCAACATGGTTGCCGAACCAGTCGCGACGACCATGCAACAGGACGAGGCTGACGAGCCGACCATCTCAACCGAGCAGTTTGGCGTCGTAGCCCCGCTCCTCGCGCCAGCGCCCGCACCCGCGACGGCCATGTCCGCCGACACCGCGTCCGCACTCGTCCCCGCCGCAGAAGGCTACCTTCGTGCGTTGCTCGAGCAGAACGCGGCGCAGGCAGCATCGGCTGTGGCGCGGTCGGACCAAAGCGAAGATATGCTCGTCGATAGCATCAACGAAGCGCTCTTTGACCTGGTGGGCGACACCGTTATTGAATTTGGTGCGACAGGACCACAGATTATCGAGGACTACGAAGCAGACGTGAGAGGATACCTGGACCATGAGTGATACCGCATCCGCAGCGCCCCGCGTGCCCAAGCGCGTCGCCGCCGTCATTCTCAACTCGCTCAAAGGCGGCGTCGTCCCGCGCATCGGCCTTCCCTACATTACCGTAGGGCGCGAGGTCGAGATCCGCGCCCTGCTCACCGATCTGAGTCTCATCGCCGATGGCGGCGCAAGTTTTCGCTTCCTAGTCGGTCGCTACGGCGCGGGCAAGAGCTTTTTGCTCCAAACTATTCGCACGCACGCCATGGGCGAGGGCTTTGTCGTCGCCGATGCCGACCTTTCGCCTGAGCGCCGGCTGCAGGGTGGCCAGGGCCAGGGCCTGGCCACCTATCGCGAGCTCATCCGCAACATATCGACCAAAACGCGCCCCGAGGGCGGTGCACTCAACCTTATCCTGGATCGTTGGGTCGCCTCGTGCGCCGATGCCGACGAGTCGGCCATCAATGCCCAACTCGCTCCGCTCGAGGAGATGGTCCACGGCTTCGACTTCACCCGCATGCTCCGCCGTTATCGCACGGCTGTCTCGGAGGGTGACGAAGAGAGCATGAGCCGCATGACCAAATGGATTCGCGGCGAGTACCGCACCAAGAGCGAGGCGCGCGCCGAGCTGGGCTCCTCGACCATCATCAGCGACGACGACTGGTACGACTACATCAAGCTCATCGCACGTTTTTTGGTCTGCAGCGGTTACAAGGGCATGCTGGTGCTCATCGACGAGCTCGTAAACCTGTACAAGATTCCCAACGCCATCACGCGCCAGTACAACTACGAGAAGATCCTGACCATGTACAACGACACGCTGCAGGGCAAAGCACAGTACCTGGGCATGATCATGGGCGGCACGCCAACCTCCATCGAAGACCGCCGCCGCGGCGTGTTCTCCTACGAAGCCCTGCGCAGCCGTCTCGCCCAGGGCCGTTTTGCACGTGAGGACCTCAAAGACATGCTCGCGCCCATCATTCGTCTGCAGCCACTCACCTATGAGGAGCTGCTGGTCTTGATCGAAAAGCTCATGCAAATCCACGCCGGTTACTTTGGCTGGACACCCACGCTTACCGAGAACGACTTGGTGGACTTCCTTAAGATCGAGTTTGGCCGCGTGGGAGCCGATACGCACCTGACGCCCCGTGAGGTCATTCGCGACTTTATCGAGCTGCTCGACATCCTGTGTCAGAACCCCGATGCCAACGTGGCCGAGCTGCTACAAAGCGTTGGCGGCGATGCGCTGGCATCGGCCAACGAATCGCCCACATCATCCGACGATCGCAACTTCGCCGAGTTCACCATCTAACCTACCAAAAAGGGACAGGTTTATTTTGGCAGGTTTTATCTGGGCAAACGCCGATATTGCAATTCGACGACCTATAGTCAGCTGCTTTTGAACGCTCGTTTTTGAAAGGAGGCCCCGTGAACGCTTTTGACCGCTACGCCCCGTTTATCCAGGATTTCATCTACTCCCACGATTGGGAGAGCCTGCGCTCTATCCAGGTTGCGGCGGCAGATGCAATCTTTAACACGCAAGACAATGTGCTCCTGACGGCATCCACAGCATCCGGCAAAACCGAGGCGGCTTTCTTTCCCATCCTGACCGAGTTTTGGGAGAACCCACCCGCGAGCGTAGGCGCCCTCTACATTGGTCCCCTCAAAGCGCTCATCAACGATCAGTTTGTACGCCTCAACGATCTGTGCGAAGAGGCCGATATCCCCGTTTGGCACTGGCACGGCGATGTTTCGCAATCGCATAAGGCCAAACTCATCAAAAAGCCGAGCGGTATCTTGCAGATTACGCCCGAATCACTCGAAGCGCTCCTGATCCACAAGCACATGGCCATCCCGCGCATGTTCTGTGACCTGCGCTATGTGGTCATCGACGAGGTCCACTCGCTCATGCGCGGCGACCGCGGCGGTCAGACACTCTGCCTTATCGAGCGCCTTTCGCGCATGGCGGGCGTGCAGCCCCGGCGCATTGGCCTTTCGGCCACCATCGGAGACCCCGAGCGCACGGGTGCCTTCCTGTCGCAGGGAACGGGACGCGACTGCGTCATCCCCCGCTTTGAGGAGCCGCGCCGCGTGTGGCGTATCTCCATGGAGCACTTCTACAACTCGGGCCCCCAGGCGCAGCAGCGAGGATTCGAGAGCACAGGTCCGCAGGAAGCTGAGGTGCTCGCATGCGAGCGCATTGAGACGGCACCACCCGCGGCACTGCCCGTCAGCACCCAAGGCATGCGCCCTAGCGGGCAACTCCCACAGGAGGAACGCCGCCAACGTCGCGAGCAGGCACGGGGCAAGGCTGCCCCCAAGGACAGTCGCACTTCCTCAGCCCCCGAGGGCGAAGTCGACATCCCGCAGGCAACCGAACAGGCACTGCTCAACCCCACCGACACCGCACCCGACAACGCCGACCCCGGCATGAGCTACATCTTTGAACATACCCGCGGCCGCAAGTGCCTGGTCTTTGCCAACTCGCGCGAGGAGGCAGAGGCCGTATGCTCCATGCTGCGCAGCTACTGCGAAAGCCGGCACGAGCCCGACCGCTTCCTTATCCATCATGGCAACCTCTCGGCATCGCTACGCGAGACCGCCGAGGAGCTCATGCGCGACGAGGAACAGGCACAGACAACCGTCACCACCTCCACGCTGGAGCTCGGCATTGACATCGGTCGCCTGGAGCGCGCGTTCCAGATCGATGCACCGTTTACCGTCAGCTCCTTTTTGCAGCGCATGGGGCGCACGGGACGCCGCGATCTTCCGCCCGAGATGTGGTTTGTCATGCGCGAGGAAGAGCCCGAGCCGCGCACGATGATGCCCGAGACCATTCCGTGGAAGCTCCTGCAGGGCATCGCGCTCGTACAACTCTATCGCGAGGAGAAGTGGGTCGAGCCGCCCGAGCTCGATCGACTCCCCTACAGTCTGCTCTATCACCAGACCATGTCGACGCTTGCCAGCACCGGAGAGCTCACGCCGGCCGAACTTGCCCAACGCGTGCTCACGCTCAGTTATTTCCACCGCGTCTCAGCCGATGACTATCGCGTACTGCTGCGCCACCTCATCAAGATCGACCACATCCAGGTCACCGAGGGCGGCGGGCTGATCGTGGGCCTCGCGGGCGAGCGCATCATTAACAACTTTAAGTTCTACGCTGTGTTCCAGGAAAACGAGGAGTTTACCGTTCGCAGTGAATCGGCCGAGCTGGGCACGATTGTCAACCCGCCACCGCCCGGTGAGCGCATCGCCATCGCCGGACATTGCTGGATTGTCGAAGAAGTGGACTGGAAGCGTCACACCGTCTTTGCCACGCAGGTCAAGGGCCGTGTGCCGGCCTACTTTGGCGACTGCCCCGGTGACATCAACACACATGTACTCGAGCGCATGCGCCAAGCGCTCACTGAGCACGCAGCATATCCGTACCTTATGGGTAACGCACGGGCTCGCTTGGCGCAGGCTCGTCATACCGCCGAGATTTCGGGCGCGGGAACTAAGCCGCTCATCAACCTGGGTGGCGACACCTGGGTGCTCTTCCCCTGGTTGGGCAGCTACGCCTTTTTGGCGCTCGAGCGCATGCTCAAGATTAAATGCGCCGCGGAGCTTGGCCTTCGCGGACTCGATCCGTCGCGCCCGTACTTTATGCAGTTTAAGATGAAGGCCGACGAGGAGACGTTCTTTGAGGTGCTCGCCGCCGAGGCCGAGAAGGACTTCGATCCCATCGAGCTCGTCTATCCCGGCGAGGTGCCTTACTTTGATCGTTACGATGAGTTCGTTCCCGAAGAGCTCGTGCGCAAGGGCTTTGCCGAAGGCGTGCTCGACATCGAGGGTATGAAGCAGCGCGTCCTCAGCTGGCGCGACCACGCCTAAGACCAGTCTTTTTGGGACGGGGAGATTTACTTGTCGTGAAGGACGGTGCCGAGGAACTCAGCGTCGAAGGGCACGGCTTCGGCAAAGGCGTAGTCGCCGTCGCTGGCGATGAGCAGGTAGTTCTCCTCGCCGCCGAACTCCGCATCGCCACAGGGGACCACCCAGACATGGGCGAATACCTCGAGTGCCGTGGCAGCGCAGTCGCGCAGGAACGTCACATCGCTCCCCTCGTTTGTGCTTACGATATTGGCAACGTAGACGCCACCGACATTTAGGCTGCCCCGCACCAAACGCAACGCCTCAACCGTCGCCAGCTCGCGTACGGGCTCGGCACCGCCAAAGCAATCGCTCACGACCACGTCGTAGTGACGATGACCAACACTCGTCACGCCCAGATAAGAGCGAGCCTCAGCGGTTATCACCCGCAGGCGATCGCCCGCCGTGCACTCCAGCTCGTCCAGATAGAACCAGCGGCGCGCCAGGCGCGTAATCTCTCCGTCATACTCGATGACGTCCATGCGCAAGCCCTCGTGCGACATCAGCGCGAACTTGGGATAGGCAAACCCGCCGCCACCCAGCACAAGCATGCGGTTGATACCGTGACCATAAGCATCACGCATCGCATCCTCGGACTCAAACACGTCGTCAAACGCACGATAGTACGCAAAGACGGGCTCCGCCCAACGCTCACCAACGTAACTTGCGCTTTGGTAGACGCTGCCTTGCACCAACACGCGAATCTCGTCGCCGCCCTCATCGTGCACGCGTTTCACACGCGCCAACCCATTGCGGGTTCGCGCAACCTGCAGACAGGCAGCACGAACAGCGACAGCGGCCGCACCAAGCGCCGCGGCTCCCAGAGCAACACCGGCAACGACGCCAGCAGAAACACTCGACTTGTTCATCTAGAGCTCCTTTTGCAGATAGAGTCCATGGTCGCAAAAACCCAAATGGCGATAGTACTCGCGCGTACCGATTGCGCTAATCACGTTGATACGCGTATAACCCGCATCCCGGGCAATCTCGCACGCACGCTCTACGAGCAAACGCCCCAATCCATGGTGCTGGGCTGCCTGGCCTTGATCTCCCACGCGCGCCGCCATGCCATACACGTGCACCTCGCGAATCATCGCCTCGTCCGGTGTCGTCGGCAACTCATCCGCATGCGCGGCAACAAAAGCACGATCGGGCAGAGACAGACGCAAAAAGCCCGCGATCTTGCCCTGCGGCGTCACCCACTGCAAAAAGCGCTCGTGCGTCACCGGCGTCTCGTACGCCACTTCCTCGTCAAGGGTCAGCTCATGCAAGTCGGCGCCCGCCGTGCTAATCTCGCGATAGCGAATCTCACGCACTGTCGCGCCTTCCCCACGAGCCGACAAGCGGTTTTCAACGAGCTGACGCAGATTGGGCTTCTTGTTGCCCACCATGATGTCGTCGGAGCTAAAGTCGCGGATCATGCGACTGATGCGGCAGAACGCCGGCGTCACCACGATGTCGTCGGCCAACACATCGAGCAGCTCTTCCTCGGTATAGGGACGCCACTCGCCGCGCTCATAGCAGCCCACCAGACGCGAGCCCTCGATGAGCGCGCACGGGTAGACCTTGACCTCGTCGGGCATAAAGGCCCCTTCGGTCATAAAGCGCTCGTAGTCGCGCTTGTCCCCCTCGGGTGTGGCGCCCAATAAGTTGAGCATAAAATGCGCATGGATCTTAAAGCCAAAGAGGCGCGCAAGCGAAAACGCCTGCTCGATCTGAGCCACCGAAATGCGACGCTCGTTGATATCGAGCAGGTGCTGGTCGAGACTCTGGATACCCATCTGAATCTTGGTGCAGCCCAGACGACGAATGAGCGTGAGCGCCTGTGGCGTCACGGCATCGGGGCGGGTCTCGATAACGAGCCCCACCACGCGATGCTTCGCCGTCTCGTTGATGCGCTGCTGACGCTCAAGCTCCTCCATCGTTGCCGTCTGCCACTCGGCAGCCTCGCCCCATGGCGTACCGGGGCCGTACAGACGACGCACTGCGCGGTTATAGCCACCAACGACAGCATCCACACGCCCCTGCTCGTCGGCAACGCCGCTCGCAAGCTCGGCCTCGTCGGTCGCAATGCCGGCAGCCCGATAGCGCTCGCGGCGCTCTGTTACCACCGGCGGCAGGGCATCGGCGGGAGCGTCATCGAGCAGGCGCCCTGCCTCGGCACGGCTGATGCCCGGACGCGCCAACATGGGGTTTGCCGCCACACCGGCGACGGCATCGTCATTGAGCGCACGGAAAAGCTCCGACATAAACCACGTCTGATACCCTTGCGGATAGTCGCTCCAGGTACCGCCGAGCACAATGAGCTCTATCTTGTCGGTCGCATGTCCCATCTGCGAAAGCGCGGTCAGACGAGCGCTCACCTGCAGATACGGGTCGAAGCAGTTTTGCTCCGCACGGGCGCACGCCGGCTCGGCGTGCAGATAGCTTTTGGGCATGCGCAGATCGTTGGGGCAAAACAGGCAATCGCCCGAGCATGGCCAGGGCTTGGTGATGACGGTAATGGTCGCCACGCCCGAGGCCGTTCGGCGCGGCTTCATACGCAGCACCTGCAGCAGTTGACGTTCCAGATCGGAATCGACATTCCACGCAGCCCACCGAGCCGGCTCCTCACGTTTAACCCGCTGGTAGAACGGCAGCAGACGGCGCTTGGCCAAATCGCGTTTGTCGGCACCCTCACGGCGCGCCTCGGCATGTATCAGTTTGACGAGCGCTTTGTCGTCCACGGTCTCGCCGCGACGCAGAGCCTCGAGTATGTTCAAGATAATCTGTTCCATGTCCCCATTGTAAAGGCAAAGGCGCCGAAGCCCGTCACGGCTCCGGCGCCTCCATCAAAGAGCATGCCTATATGTACCGATCTCCGAAAACCGCATGTCACTCCGGATCAAACGACATGTCGCCCGAACCGACCTCAAAACGATACGTAGCAGACTTATCGCCGTTATCGAATTCAAGATTCAAAATGGTCTCGCCGTCGTAGCCAAGCGGAAGGAAATCGCTCTCAAAGTCGCCGCTGCCCAAGGTGAGGCTCGCCTTAAAGCCCGTCGAGTTCGGAACCGTCATCTCCACATCGCCCGAGCCCACACTCACGTCCATCGATTTCGCGGGGGCCTGGTAAAGCTCGAACGTCACATCGCCCGAACCGACCTCGGCATTCAGAGTGTCGGTCACGGTGCCCGCGAACGCGACGTCTCCCGAGTCCAACGTCAAATCAAAGTCGTGGCACGCAATGTCCGCGACCGTCAGGTCTCCCAACCCCACGTTTGCCGTAATGCCCATCATGTTATCGGCAAGCTCACGCGGCAGTTCAATGGTGACCTTACGGTCATGGGCGCGCTCGTCATCGCAGTCGAACTGGCTAATCTTGAGTGTAGAGCCCTCGATCTTAACCAGATCCTGAGTGGCGGCATCGGAAGCAGACGCCCCCTTTGCAACGCGCCCGCTTTCGATGACACGTACCGGTCCGCCAGAGACACGTTTAATCTCGACCGTCCCCGACGTCACATCCAAGTCGAGCGATTGGAACGCGTCTTCGTCAAAAGTCGTGCTCGAAAGTTGCTGAGGCCGAGCGGAATATTTACCGCCATCGTTCATAAAATCGTCGTCGTCAACCACATCGTCCATACCGGACAAGCCGGATACAACATCGTCGAGATCCCACGGGCCATCAAAATGAATCAAAGTCCGCGAAGTGCCAAAGACGAGCCCGATGATGAGCACAAACGCTCCGATGCCAACGCCCAAGCGTACCTTGGATTCATGCGAAAGCTTCATCATTCATCACCCTCTTTGGCGATCGGCTCAGCGGTGGTCGCGGTAGCCACGTCAGTATCAACTGAAGCGGAAGTATTCTGAGCCCTAGCCGCCACCGGCGCCGGACCAACCTGAATATCTCCACGCGCCCAATCACCATCGAGCGCACGCGCCACCCAGTGATAGATGGGAATCGTGAAGAAGATCAGCGCGGCAAAGGGGCCGGCACCAAACAGGAACATCAGCAAAAAGAACAGCAGCCAGCACACGGCCCAATACGGGAACGACTGGAACGGGCCCTTCACCGGAGTCGAGCCAACTGCGCCGCCACTCGTCGCCTGCGCCGTAGCGGCATTGGCGGCCTGCGCACTCCAGCTTGCCGCTTGCGCCGCCTTGGCGGCGGCATCACTCGCCTGCGTTGCCGCCTCGGTAGCACGCGCCGCCGCCTCATGGGTGCGAGCGCGCTCTGCTGCCTCGGCCTCGCGCTGACGGGCGCGGTCCTCGTTCTCAAACTCGATATCGTCCTCGATCTCATCGCTCGGATTGAGCAGCTCGTCCAGACTCACGCCATAGAGCTTGGCGAGCGAGATCAGGTTCTCGGTATCGGGCGAGCTCTCCGCGCGCTCCCATTTGCTGACCGCCTGGCGCGACAGCCCTAACTTTCGCGCCAACCCTTCTTGGCTAAAGCCCTTGCTGCGACGAAGGTCGGCGAGCCGCTGCGCAGTTTCTACATTCATGGTTCCTCCTATGTGATGCCAGCCGTGCCGCCGGACCGTTTTTGTTCTTAAGGCGCCTTGCACAGTTAAAAATCTATCCGCCACTGCCAAAAGCATGCCACCTATTCTAGTGAGATTTTTGACAACCGGCGGTTGCGGGCACATGTGAGCTGCGGAAATGTGTCCAAACAAAGCAATGACCCGTAGCTTGGTTGTCCCCGTTGCGGCGTTAACGGTAGTATGGTCGTACTGTTTATTCCGCACCGCCAACGGAGGGAGTCCCGCGCCGTGAACCGCGATTTCGCCTCATCGCTCATCCAGCTCAACAATACGTTCTATCGCGAGCACTCCGCCTCCTTTTCCGATACGCGCCAGGCCCCGTGGCCCGGCTGGGTACGTACCATGGATATCGCGCTCGAACAGCTCGACGTCGCCACGATCGAGCATCCCGTCCGCGTCTTCGATCTTGCCTGTGGCAATATGCGATTCGAGAACTTTGCCGCCGGCGGCGCACTTGCCGCCAAGGGCGTCGATGGCGCAAACCCCTCGGCAGATGCCAGCTGCCCGTTTGAGTTCTATGGTGTCGACTCGTGCCAAGACCTGGCCATCGATGCACATGGCCACGCGCTGCGCATTCCCAACCTGCACTTCCAGGAACTCGACGTGCTCGACGCCCTTATGAAGCTCAACCCCGCCGAGACGCCCGACGTGCTTTTCGACGCCCCGCTCGCCGACATCTCGGTCTGCTTTGGCTTTATGCACCATGTGCCGTCGTGCGAGTACCGTGTACGCGTGCTCGACGCTCTGGTGCGCCAGACGCGCCCAGGCGGCATCATCGCCATCAGCTTTTGGGAGTTTATGAACGACGAGCGCATGGCGCGCAAGGCCGTTCGAGCCGAAGCCCGCGCCGAGCTCACCCCGCCGTTTGAGGGTTACGATTCCGCGCAGTTTGAAGCCGGCGACCACCTCATTGGCTGGCAAAACGACCGCCACGCCTACCGCTATTGCCATCACTTTGACGATCAGCAGATTACCGACCTTGTGCGCGGCGTCCGTACGTTCTACAAGAGCGGCGAGGTCCCCGTGCGTGAGCTTGAGCGCTTCCATGCCGACGGTCGTAGCGGCGAGCTCAACCGCTATGTGATTCTCAAGCGTCTGTGGGCACCGACGACTCGCCGCCGAGCCGCACCGCATCTTTCGGGCAAACTATGCCCACCTTTTTTCAACCCAATGACGGAACGCACAGTTATGCGTTCCATACTTATGACCAAGGAGCCTCATGGGAGCCGTCCACGTTCGCACGCCTAAGAACTTTGTGCTCGAGGAGCGCTTGGAGCGCTACGCCGATGCGATTGAGACGAACCCCGAGGCATATGCCGGGGATTGGCGCGAGGCCTGCGCGCCAGTTGGCAGCAAGCCCTTCGAACACCTTCACCTAGATCTTGGCTGTGGCAAGGGAACGTACCTGGTAGAGCGCGCCACCCGCGAGCCGAACACGCTCTTTGTCGGTATGGACCAGGAGCCCATCTGCATCGCCTATGCCGCACAGAAAATCTGCGAGCAGGAACTGACCAACGCACTCGTCCTGCCCCGAGGCGCCGCATCGCTGCCGCAGTTGTTTGCCGCAGGCGAGCTCGATGCCATCACCATCAACTTTCCCACGCCGCAGCCCAAGGCCAAGTACGCCAAAAAACGACTCGTCCATGTCGACCACCTAATGCTGTACCGTCCGCTCTTTGCAGCCGGCGCTACCGTCACGCTGCGCACTGACAGCAAGCCGTTGCGCGACTACGCCCTGGGGCAGTTTGCCGCGGCGGGCTACGACACACTTTGGGTAAGCGATGACGTGCGCCGCGACCATCCCGAGCATCCCGAGACCGAGTACGAGTGCCGCACGCGCGAGATGGGCGCCGCCGTCTATGGCATTTGCGCTACGCCCGGCGCGCAGCCAACCGACGAACAGCTCACGGCGGGCCGCATGCAGGAGCAAAGCCTTGCCTGCTACCTGCCCGATAACCTCGATGAGCTCACCTATGTACCCCTGGGCATGGAAGAGGCCGTCGAGAACTTTAGAAACCGTGCCCGGAAAGGCAAGAAGCGCCTGCCTCAGGAACGCTAGCACCGCACGCCCATTTCCTGCATTTTCTCGCGCGCTGCCGCTCCGCGCCGCCGCTACGCCATAATAGTTGGCGGACAATCGCGAGAGAAAGCAAACACATGGCACAGACCACGACAGATACCGCCGCCAGCACCGTCTCCGGCGCCGGCGCCGCCAGCTCATTCTCGGGCGGCACGGGAACCGAAGCCGAGTTTGGCTCGCTCGGCGCGCTCTCCCCCACCTGGTGGGAGCCCGAGGATGGCAGTGAGCCCGAGCCATGGCTCACGCCCGACCAGGCCTTCGAGCGTTTCTTTGAATGGACGAGCGATCGCGGTATTGAACTGTGGGATCACCAAGAAGAGGCCCTCATGGACCTGGCAGCCGGCGATCACGTCATCTTAGGCACACCGACCGGATCGGGTAAATCGCTCGTCGCGCTGGGTATGCTCTTTATGGGCATGGCGCAGGGTAAGCGTTGTTATTACACGGCCCCCATCAAGGCCCTGGTCAGCGAAAAGTTCTTCGACCTTGTGCAGGTGCTCGGCCGCGATAACGTCGGCATGATCACCGGCGACACGCATATCAACACCAAGGCACCCGTCATCTGCTGCACGGCCGAAATCCTTGCTAACGATGCGCTGCGCGAGGGTGAGGACGCCGATGTGGGCTGCGTGGCCATGGATGAGTTCCACTACTTTGCCGACCCCGACCGCGGTTGGGCCTGGCAGGTGCCGCTGCTCACCCTGCCCCACACGCAGTTTATGCTCATGAGCGCCACGCTCGGCGATGTCACTGCCATCGCCGCCTCACTCGAGGAGCACACCGGCGCTGCTTGCGACTTGGTTGTCGACGCCCCGCGTCCTGTTCCGCTGAGCTACGACTATGTGACGACCTCCCTCGAGGGCACCGTCGAGCTCGCCATGCGCCGTGGCGAGGCCCCGCTCTATATCGTGCACTTTAGCCAGGATGCCGCCCTTGCGACGGCGCAGTCGCTCGCCAATTTTGGCATCGCCAGCAAGGCGCAGCGCGAGGCCATTAAGGAAGCTGCCAAAGGCACGAGCTTCTCCACGGCCTTTGGCAAGATTCTTAAGCGCTTGCTCGGATGCGGCGTCGGCGTGCACCATGCTGGCATGTTGCCGCGCTATCGTCTGCTGGTCGAGCGCTTGGCACAACAGGGCCTGTTGCCCGTCATCTGCGGCACCGATACGCTCGGCGTCGGCATCAACGTACCCATCCACACCGTGGTACTCACCGCGCTCACCAAGTTCGACGGCTACAAGATGCGTCGTCTGCGCGCCCGCGAGTTTCATCAGATTGCCGGTCGCGCCGGCCGCTCGGGCTTCGATACCGAGGGCATGGTGATTGCCGAGGCACCCGAGCACGAGATCGAGAATGCCAAGCTTATGGCCAAAGCGGGCGACGACCCCAAAAAACTCCGTAAGATTAAAAAGAAGAAGGCACCCGAGGGCTTTGTCACCTGGAATAAGCAGACCTTTGAGCGCCTGATCGAGACGCAGCCAGAAACGCTCAAGCCGCGCCTGCGCATCACGCACTCCATGGTGATTAGCGTGGTCGAGCAGGGCGGCGATGCGCGAGCCCGCGTGCACGACCTCATCGAGACAAGCCTGCAAACGCCCGAGGAAAAGGCCAAGCTCGAGGTTCGCGCCGACGAAATCTTCGCCACGCTCATCGATTCCGGCGTCGTCGTGCGCGCCGAGGTGCCGCCCGCACCCGATGCCCCGGCTGACGCCGCACCAGACATCGACTATGCGCTGACGGTCGATCTGCCCGAGGACTTCGCGCTCGATCAGCCGCTCTCGCCGTTCTTGCTTGCCGCGTTGGAGCTGCTCGATCCCGAGAGCGAGACCTATACCATGGACTTAATCTCAATGGTCGAGGCAACGCTCGAGGATCCCAAGCAGGTGCTGCGCGCACAGGAGCGCGCAGCACGCGATCGCGCTATGGCCGAGATGAAGGCCGACGGCATCGAATATGAGGAGCGTCTGGAGCGCATTCAAGACGTCACGTACGAAAAGCCGCTCGAGAATTTGCTCGACGCCGCTTTTGACAAGTACTGCCAGGAAGTACCCTGGGCAAACGACTATCAGCTCTCTCCCAAGAGCGTTCTGCGCGATATGCTCGAAAGCGCGAGCGATTTTAAGGGCTACATTCAAAAGCTCGGCATCGCCCGCTCCGAGGGCATTTTGCTACGCTACCTGGCAGAGGCCTACCGTTCGCTCGACCGCACCGTACCCATCGAGAAGCGCGACGAGCGCCTGCGCGATATTATCTCGTGGCTGGGCTTTGTGGTGCGCTCGGTGGACTCGAGCCTGGTGGACGAGTGGGAGAACGCCGGCAACCCGGCAGCCCTCGATGCCGCGCCGCCACAGGGCATTGACGAGGTCGTGGCGGACCGCCGCGGCTGCACGCTGTTGGTGCGCAATGCGCTCTTCCGCCGCGTGACCCTTGCCGCCCGCGAGCACGTTCGCAACCTGGGCGAGCTCGACGACGGCTGGGGCATGAGCGAAATTCGCTGGCAAAAGGCGCTCGATGCCTACCACGAGCAGCACGAGGAAATCCTCACCGGCGGAGATGCCCGCAGCGCCGCGATGTTTTCCATCGACGAGTCCGACGAGAAGACCGCGCACGTATGGCACGTGCACCAGATCTTTGCCGACGAGGATGGCGACCACGACTTTGGCATCATGGGCGATGTCGATCTGGACGCCACGCAAGACGGCGGCGAGGTCATCTTCAAAAACTACCGCGTTGGCTTTATCGAGGACCTGCTCGAGGACTAGCCGAACATACTGGAGCGAAACAAGCGGGGCCGTTGGCAATATCGCCAGCGGCCCCGCTTTTGCACTATCTGCTATGCCTTACTCGGCATCCTCGACCTCATATGAATCCGCCTCGGCGGGCTCATCGTTTGCCCCTGTCGCAGCCCCGCGCGCCTCGTCAAACGCCGCCTTCATGGTCTTGTTGCCCCAGGTGAGCTTGCGAATGGTAAGATCGTCGGCCTTCTTGTTGGCTAGACGTAAATTGTTCTCGGAGGACAGCAATGCCTCCTTGGTTTTCTGCAGATGGCTAATCGTCTTGTCAATCTCCTCGATCGCCGTCTGGAACTTACGGCTCGCAAGCTCATAGTTGCGGCCGAAGTCGTTCTTGAACTTCTCCATCTTGGCCTCGAAGTTCGTGACGTCGATGTTCTGTTGCTTGTACTCCGCCAGCTCCTGCTTATAGCGCAGCGAACCCATGGCGGCGTTGCGCAGCAGCGTGATCATGGGAATGAAGAACTGCGGGCGGATCACGTACATCTTCTCATAGCGGTAACTCACGTCGACTATCCCTGCGTTATAGAGCTCGCTTTCGGGCTCGAGCAGTGTGCAGAGCACCGCGTACTCACAGCCTTTCTGGCGACGATCGTGATCGAGTTTCTTAAAGAAGTCCTCGTTTTTGTGCTTGGTCGCGGTCTCGTCGTTCTCGTTTTTCATCTCGAACATAATCGAAATGACCTCGTTACCGCTTGCGTCGCACTCGCGGAAGATAAAGTCGCCCTTGGTGCCCTCGGACGCATCGTTATCCTTCTCGAAGTACGCGTTAGGAAACGCCGTCATGCGCAGACGGTTAAACTCGGTCTCGCAGTGCTGCTCGAGCGACTCGCCCACCATCTTGGTGGACAGGCGGACCTTCATGTCCTTAAGGCGCTCAATCTCTTCGTCCTTGTAGCGAATCAGGTCATCGCTCGCGCGCTTGGCCTGCGCAAGCTCGAGCTCGTGTGCCGCCTTGACCTGTTCCTCGCGAGAATCGCGCACCGCCAGCTCGCTCGTCAGTTTGGCACGCGCCTCATCGCGCTCTCGCTCCGCCGCGGCGACCGCCTCTGACAGGTTCATTTTTGCCATCAGTTCCTGCTCGCGCAGCTGGGCACGCAGGCCCTCGGCCTCTTGCTCGGACTGAGCCTTTGCGGCGGAAAACTTCTCTTGCACCTTCGCGCGATAGTCAGCAAACGCGCGCTCGGCCTCGCTGCGAGCGGCATCGAGCTCACGCTGCGACTCTGCCGCGGCAGCGGCAAGCGCCATCTCCTGGGCCTTGTCCGCCGCGGCAAGCCTGGCCTGCAGCTCGGCAATCTGAGCGTCGCGTGCAGCTAAATCGTTTTGAGCAGCGTTGCGCGCCGCCGACTCGGCAAGCTTTGCTTCGTCATCTTTGCGCCCAAGCTGCGCACGCAGGCTATCAATCTCACGCTGGAGTTCGGCATTCTCTTTTTGAGCATTGGCTCGTGCCTCAACCGCCGCGCGCTGGCTTGCACTCTCGCGCTCTGCGGCAGCGCCCTCGAGCTTAGCGCGCAGCTCGGCAAGCTCAGCATCGCGCTTGGCAACCTCTTGCGCCAGTTTCTGATCCGCAGTGTTCTTCTGCTCGACAAGCTGAGCGTCGCGTTGAGACTCCGCCTCCTGCAGGGCAGACGCCGAACGCGAACGCTCAAGCTCCAGCGCCTGCTCGCCCTCGCGTCGAGCCGCCGCTACGCGCTCATCAAGATCGCGCGAGAACTCGGCATCGCGCACTTGCTTGACGATATCCGCATAGCCGGACGCATCGACCTTAAAAACTTCGCCGCAATGCGGGCACTTGATCTCGTTCATAGCAGCTCCTCGATGGACGCAAATTTCAACCGCCTACACTCTACCGCGCCACGCGGACAAAAAAGGCGCCGCCGCCATAATGGCAACGGCGCCAGAACCACCACAAAGGTGCCTGTCCCCTTTGTGGTGGTTCGAGAATTACAGTCCAAAGAAGCCCAGGATTTGATCGCGGCTTACGGGTCTGTAGTCGTTGGCATCAAGGCCAACGTCATAGCGCAGGATCGGGCGCTCGCGATCGCGGTTGCGTGCGTTGGTGCGGTCACCCCTGCTGTGGATATGCCCATGCAGCATAATGGCGCCACGTGCCTTGCCGTTCCAGCTGAGCATGGGGTAGTGGCTCATAACCAGACGATGGCCCTTGGCATAGCCGGGAGCAATCTCCAGGTAATCGCGCACGTCTTCCCAAATTTGCGGGGCGTCGGAATCTTCCCAGTCGCCGTCATGGTTACCGCGGATGAGCGTCGCATTCTTGCATTCGATACGCTCGCGCAGGCGCACCGCCTCCGCCATGGGCAAGCGATACGTAAAGTCTCCCAGGATATAGAGGCGGTCGTCCGCAGCCACGCACCCATTGATGGCATCGATGACCTTGCGGTTCATCTCCTCGACCGAATCAAACGGTCGATCCATGTCGTGCAAGATATTCGTATCGCCCAGGTGCAGGTCGGCGGTAAACCACATCATCGTCTATGCCCTCATTTCGCAATGCATCCAACTCGTGCTAAGTATACAGACACAGCGATGCGGCGGTTAGCCAAAGAGCCCGCCGAACAGTCCGCGGCGGCGCTTGTCTTGCTTTTTCGAAGCGTCACCCTGGGCGTTCTTGCCCTGCCGCTTCTTACGATCCCGCTCCAACTCATCGTCATCGAGTAGCGTATCCCACTCAAACGGATCGTCTGTCAGATCGAACAGGTCATCGTCATCAAACATGGCAGTCTCCCATACCGATTAGCGAGCATCCACCACATAGAGCCCAACGCGCACCTGATGCCACGGGCTGCGCTCGGGGGCAACCTGTTGCACGCGGGCCTCAAATACGTCCTCGTGGCCGTAATACATCATCAAGGACAGTGGGCCAACCTCGTTTCCCGGAACGTAGCCAAGTTTGGTCTTGCCATAGTAGATCGCAACTGCCTCGGGGTCATGGGGATTATCGCGCTCGGCACACAGCGTCAGTTTATCGCCCGCTTTAAGATCGCCCAAGACCAAGGCGCCATCGGTATACTGAAATCCTGCAATGTGAAATGACAGAAGAACACGCGAAGGCTCGTACATAGCAGCTCCTCTAACGGCCGGATAAACCGGTGTGTAACCTTATTGAGAAGTCTACGGTCCCGTGCGGACACAAATACATCCTGTCTGCGTCCTTCAATCGTTTGCCTCAACGCTTGCGCGACAGAACGCTTGCAGATAAGATAGGAACACGGATGGCACCCGTTGCCGCGGGTCTTGCCAACTCCGATACACGTTTTCATCGTGAGAAGTGGCCGTCTTCGCTTACGCGGGGGCGGCTATTTCATTCGGCCGATAAACAGACCGAGTTCGATAGCCGCAATCAACAACGCCAATAACGAAATAACATCGCTTACGTTCATACCAAATCCCTTCTAAAGGGAGTTGGCCCATCCGTGCTCCATAACAGTAGTCTAACGCAAAATGCAGGTAATAGGAACACTTGTTCGTATTACCTGCGCCCTTTTCTAATGCACAAACATGCGCACGAACTTGTGCTTCCAGCTTGCGTAAGGAGCATAGCGGAATGGCACGTCCAGCCACGTTGCCTTGTTCACGATGCTCTTCTTGTGGCTAAACGTATCGAAGCTCTCGCGTCCATGGTACTGCCCCATACCGCTCGCACCCATGCCACCAAAGCCCATATGGCTCGTAGCCAAGTGCATAATCGTGTCGTTGACGCAGCCGCCGCCAAAGGGCACGTAACGCACAAAGCGCTGCTGAACTGCGCGATCCTGGCTAAAGATATACAGAGCCAGCGGCGTCGGACGATCCGTAATAAACGTCTCGGCCTCGTCTAGGCTCTCAAACGTCAGCACCGGCAAGATGGGGCCGAAAATCTCCTCCTGCATCACGGCGTCATCGGGGGTCACGCCGTCCAAAATCGTCGGCTCAATCTTGAGCGATGACTCGCGCGCCGTGCCTCCAAGCACAACCTTATCGGGATCGATCAGCCCACGCACGCGCGCAAAATGCTTGGCGTTGACGATATGCCCATAATCCTCGTTATCGAGCGGATGCTCGCCAAACATACGGCGGGCCTCTTCCCTGATGAGGTCCAGCAGCTCGTCGTGCACGCGCGCATCGACCAGCAGGTAGTCGGGCGCCACGCAGGTCTGCCCCACGTTGAGCCATTTACCAAAGGCGATACGCCGCGCCGCAACCTTCAAGTTTGCCGTCGCATCCACGATGCAGGGGCTCTTTCCGCCCAGCTCAAGCGTCACGGGCGTAAGGTTTTTACTTGCGCGCTCCATGACGAGTTTGCCGACCGGAACGCTACCGGTAAAGAAGATCTTGTCCCAGCACTCATCGAGCAGCGCTTCGTTCTCGGCGCGCCCGCCCTCGACAACCGTCACCAGGCGCGGATCAAATGCCTCTTCACAGATTTGCTTGAGCACCGCACTCGATGCCGGAGCATAGGCGCTCGGCTTGATGACCACAGTATTGCCCGCGGCAAGGGCGCCGGCGAGCGGCTCGAGTGTTAGCAAAAATGGGTAGTTCCACGGAGCCATGATGAGCGTGACGCCATAGGGCACGGCTTGCGTTTTGCACACACTCACGGCGTTGGCAAGGTCACACGGACGCAGGCGCGGACGACTCCATCGAGCCACGTGAGCGATCTGATGACGAATCTCGGAAAGCGACGTGCCGATCTCGCACATATATGCCTCGTCATGCGACTTTCCCAAATCGGTCTTGAGTGCATGGGCAATATCGGCCTCGTGCGCCCGTACCGCATCGCGTAAACTCACGAGCGCGCGACGTCGGGCATCGACATCAAACGTGGCGTGCGTCTTAAAGTAGGCGCGCTGATCGCCGACGATGCGCGCAATTTCCTCGGTGTTCATGTGCCCTCCTAGTTCTCGCCCTCAAACATACCACCTGCAACGACTTCATACATATGCTCGAGCTCCAAGCGGTCCATTAAAAGCGGAACGGGGTACAGGGGATTGGCCTCGGCATCGGCATTCGCCGCCATCTGCGGAATGTCGGAGCGGCGAATGCCCGAGACATATTTGGGAATGTCCAAGGTAGCGTTCATTCGATCGACCCAATCGATAAAGGCCTCGGCCGCCAGGTTGTCCTGTGCGTTAGCCGGCGCGATACCAGCCATGCGGGCGAGGTCGGCGAGCTTAGGAGCAGCAGCTTCACCATAGGCGCGAAGCATGTGCGGCAGGATAATGGCATTGGCCAAACCGTGGGGAATCCCATAACGTCCGCCCAGACTGTGCGCGATGGCATGAACGTATCCAACATAGGAGCGCGTAAAGGCAACACCCGCTTTATACGCTGCCGAAAGCATATTGCGGCGCGCCCGTATGTTGTCCCCACGCTCATAAGCATCGAGCAAATTGTCGTGGATGAGCAGCACCGTCTGACGCGCCATCTTGCGCGTGTAGGGCGTGGTGCTTCGCCCGATAAAGGCCTCGACGGCATGCGTCAGGGCGTCCATGCCCGTCTGCCCCGTAATGGAGGCGGGCAGGCCGCGCGTAAACTCGGGGTCGTGCACCGCAAAGCGCGGGATAAGCACAAAGTCGTTAATGGGATACTTGTAGTGTGTTTCGTCATCGGTAATTACTGCCGCAAGCGTGACCTCGCTTCCCGTACCTGCCGTGGTGGGAACGGCGATGAGAAGCGGCAGGCGACGATGAATCCGCAGCAGGCCGCGCATCTTGTTGATGGGCTTGTTTGGCTGCGCGATGCGTGCTCCCACGCCCTTGGCACAGTCCATGGCCGAGCCACCGCCAAAGCCGATAATGGCCCGGCAGTCATTCTCGCGATACAGGGACGCCGCTTCTTCCACGTTTGAAACCGTGGGGTTCGCTGATGTTTTGGCATAGACCGCAACGCCAATTCCCTTGGACGCGAGCGCTGTCTCGAGCGGTGCCGTGAGCCCCAGACGGGCAATGCCGGGATCCGTCACGATAAGAGCCCGCTGTATCGAACGCTTTTGAAGCACTGTGGGCACATCCTCAGCGTGCTCTAGAATGCGTGGCTCGGTATAGGGTAGCACCGGCAATGCGATGCGAAAAACCGTTTGATACGTTCGGCACCAGGCGCGACGGGCTAAATGCATAAAGGAAACTCCCTCATTTGTTGATTGGTCAACATTTGCTCGACCGATTGTACTCAGCGGCGGTCAAAGACGACCTGCCAATCGTTAATCAATCAACATCTTCATATCTCAAAATTGTTTTATTAAAAATCATTCCTAATAGGCTTCACATTTGGTTGCATTTATGGATAATAGAACCCGTCAAGACGCACGTCCGGAGAGGGCCCTCACGGGACCGGACGAGCGCACCATCGCCATCGATCGAAAGGATCGAATCATGAAGTTTGTTTGCCCCGTTTGCGGTTATGTGGAAGAGTTCGACGGCGACCAGCTGCCCGAGGACTTTAAGTGCCCCCAGTGCGGCGTTCCCGGTTCTCGTTTCCTGAAGCAGGAGGAGGGCCAGCTCGAGTGGGCTGCTGAGCACGTCGTGGGCGTCGCCAAGATGGAGGGCGTCTCCGAGGATATCGTTGCCGACCTGCGCGCCAACTTTGAGGGTGAGTGCTCCGAGGTCGGTATGTACCTGGCCATGGCTCGTGTCGCTCATCGCGAGGGCTATCCCGAGATCGGCCTGTACTGGGAGAAGGCTGCCCACGAGGAGGCCGAGCACGCCGCCAAGTTCGCTGAGCTCCTGGGCGAGGTCGTGACCGACTCCACCAAGAAGAACCTCGAGATGCGCGTTGAGGCCGAGAACGGCGCCACCGCCGGCAAGACTGATCTTGCCAAGCGCGCCAAGGCCGCTGGCCTCGATGCCATCCACGACACCGTGCACGAGATGGCTCGCGACGAGGCCCGCCACGGCAAGGCTTTCGCCGGCCTGCTCAAGCGCTACTTTGGCTAAGCCAACCGCCTGAGACATAACCTCTAGCTCGATGAGGCCCGGACCGTATTGGTTCGGGCCTTTTTGCGTCTCGAAGACTCGTTAACGCCCTGAAATAGGACCGCCTTCGGCATCGGTTTCTCGTCAAAAACTAAGTGAGTAGACTTTTTGGAACTTGCCGAGCACGCCATCCATATTGCTTTATAAAGTCGCAGGTAAATGACTTGTCGCAAAACGGCCTGGTCGCCATCAAGCTAAAAGTCTACTCACTTAGCTCCCCAACCGTCCACGATCGAGCCGTTTTGTGTCTAATGGGCATCTTTTCGTCGATTACCCCCAATTTTGTCCAGTCAACGAATAATTCAGACCGGAGTAATGCCTCAGCCCTTTGCTCATCCGAGCTTTTATCACGATATTCAGCATCAAGCATCCTGTATACGGCCTTAACGATCGCGCGGAATCTATCCTCATCGGATATCTGTCTGTGTGTCAGGAGAAGCACGTCGTAGCCCATGGCCTGAAGGGCCGTCATGCGGTCAGCATCGCGCAAGCCATCCCCTGCGCGCCCGTGCGAGGCCTTTCCCTGACATTCAATGGCCACCTGTCGTCTGCCGTCCGGCGAAGACAGAAGTAGATCGATATACGCACGGGACTTTCTCACAATCGCTCGAGCACTTGTGCTTAACGTCACTTCGACATTGAGCTCTATGCCGCAAAACCCTTCGCCTCCCAGGGATCGCGGCAGTCCAAGCAACAAATACGCCTCGACCTCAAAAGGCGACGCGGCACCCAATGGAACGAGTTGCGATACCGCCATAAATCTATTGCCGTAACGCATCCCGCAAACATCTGAACAAAAACGGTCAAGGTCTCCGCCCAAAACTAAAGCGTCTCGACGCCATAAATTTGAGGCGGTGCCGTCCTCGGACGGGCAGCGCACCCAACCGAACGTTGTCGAAATCGCGCCCGAATCAATTGCACACGAAAGCTCCGCCTCAAGTGCCGCTGGCAGAGCGCACACCGCAAACAAGCCACACATCTCCGCCAATACCAAAAGAAGCTGGAGATCCGTCAGGTGCCGCGACATGATGAATGCCGTCAGTAGAGGAGACGTAATCAAAAACCCATGCTCCGTTTCCAGCACGGATTCCCTGGGAAGCTCACCAAGAAACAGCCGCTGCCTAATGCTGGCTGGACAAGTCCGTTTGTTTCTCGTCCGAACCAATGTATACAACGGAAAACCGAGCGCGACCGCAGCCGTCGGGTTGCGGGCGAGATCATATCGCTGCCGGTCTTCTTCCGGTCGTGGAAGCGGCGGACACAAAGCGCGGACTTGAGGAGGCAAACGCCAGTACCTAAAAGCCGATATGTCACAAAGTAGATCCTTCATAGGCACAGGAAAACACGAATTTCAACCCAGTCAGTCACGCATTGGCGCGAACGCGCCAAAAATGGCGCCGAACGGACTGCCAAGTTTTCAACAGCCCTCCCCAACTGGCCAAAAGCTTGCCGAGAGCTGGACGAAGCCCTGTTGAAAACCCCATTTTTTCTCATGCAGGAGCTTTGCGCGGCAAGTGAGTAGACTTTTTTGAACATCCCGAGCAGGCCGGTCATCCTGCTGGTAGCGCGCAGAGATGTGGTGTAAGAGGCGGGGCATGCCCCGCCTCTTCTCTTTCTTGAAAGGGAGGGGACACCGCCTAGAATTCGTCGTTGGAGTAATGAAGGTGACGAATGGAAGGAGAGGCGATGCCCCAAGAAGA
>DBFWBE010000047.1:0-15428 GCA_048485835.1 Collinsella sp. | reverse complement strand
GAACGAGGTCGAGGGGCCCATGTTCAAGATGAGGGACGACCCGCGCGTCACGCGCATCGGCCGCTTCATCCGCAGGCACTCCATCGACGAGTTCCCGCAGTTCCTCAACGTCCTTCTGGGCGACATGTCCGTGGTGGGCCCGCGCCCGCCGCTGCCACGCGAGGTGGAGCAGTACGACGAGTGGGCCATGCAGAGGCTCGCCGTGAAGCCCGGCCTCACCGGCCCTTGGCAGGTGGGCGGTCGCTCGGACGTGGACTTTGACGACATGGTGCGGCTCGACCTCGGCTACATCGCTCGCAGGTCCGTCTCCATGGACCTCAAGATCATCCTCCAGACGGTCGCGGTCGTCTTCACCGGGAAAGGAGCGGCGTAGATGGGCCGCCCGCTCAAGATCGCGATGATCGGGCACAAGCGCTTCGGTAGCCGCGAGGGCGGCGTGGAAGTGGTGGTGACTGAACTGGCTCGCCGCATGGCTGCATTGGGCCATGACGTTACTTGTTACGATCGGTCTGGAGTCGATGTAATGACTGGTAACCAGACTGCAGCTCGTGAAAGCATAGTTGACGGCGTGCGCGTGGTTCACGTGCGTACCATCGATAAGAAGGGGCTCGCGGCGCTCAGCTCGTCTTTTTTTTGCAACATTCGCTGCGATTCGCCAGCACCCCGACGTCATTCACTACCATGCGGAAGGGCCGTGCGTGCCGTTGCGTCTCGCACACCTGATGGGCATTCGTACGGTGGCAACCATCCATGGCCTTGACTGGCAGCGCGCCAAGTGGGGCAAGCTTGCCAGCACGTACATCAAATTGGGGGAGAAGGCTGCGGCCAAAAAAGCCGACGGCCTTATCGTCCTTTCAAGATCTGCCGAGCGATATTTCAAGGATATGTACGGTCGCGATTCGATAGTGATCCCCAACGGAATGGATCGAAAGATTCCGCGCCCGGCGGATTTCATTGCGTCCACGTGGGGACTTTCAGAAGGGGATTACCTCCTGTTCTTGGGTCGTCTGGTTCCAGAGAAGCGTCCCGAGCTGCTCATCGAGGCGTTCAAGGGGCTCGATACGGATAAAAAGCTGGTGATCGCTGGAGGAGGCTCGGATACTTCCGATTTCGAGTTGCATCTTCATGAGCTTGCTGCGGACGACCCTTGCATCGTGTTCACGGGTTTCGTGAGCGGTAAGCCGCTTGAGGAGCTTTATTCTAACTGCTTCGCATATGTGCTTCCTTCAGATGTTGAGGGCATGCCCATGAGCTTGCTGGAGGCGATGGCATACGGTCGATGCTGCGTGACGAGTGACATTCCCGAGTGCGCGGACGTGCTCGCCGGCAACGGCGTGACGTTTGAGAAGGGGAGCGCCGAGTCGCTGCGCGACGTCCTGCGTGACCTGTTGGCGCGCGGTGAACACGTCAGCCAGCTTGGTATCGCCGCGAAGGCGCATGTTGAGAAGACGTACACCTGGGATTCCGTTGTTTCGCGGACCCTTGCCGTCTACGAGGGGGAAGCCCGATGAAGATCCTTCTGGTGAACAAGTTCCATTACCGAAAAGGTGGGGCCGAGACCTACTACCTCACCGTAGGGTCCGAACTCGAGCGCATGGGGCACGAGGTCGCCTATTTCTCTATGAAGCACCCGAACAACCTGCCTTGCAAATGGGACAGGTACTTTGTCACACAGCGTGAGTACAACGATGTCAAGAATCCTCTCTCTGCGGTCCGCGACGGCATTGCCCTCATTTATTCGCCTGAGGCCAAGAGAAATTTCCAAGCTTTGTGCGAGGAGTTCAAGCCCGACGTCGTGCACCTCAACAACGTGCACCGACAGATAACCCTGTCCATTCTAGATGCCCCCTATCTAAAGGAGCATCATGTGCCCGTCTTCTACACGGCGCACGACTACGTGACCGTCTGCCCAGGCTATCTCATGCTCGACGGCGAAGGCCGCGTGTGCGACGCTTGCCTCGAAGACGGCAAGTACCGCCATTGCATCGAGAACCGCTGCGTCAAGGGGTCGCGCGCCAAGAGCGCGCTTGCGGCGCTCGAGGCGTCCTTCAACAGGTTGCACCGCTCCAACGAGCGGATCGACCGCGTCATCGCCCCCTCGAAGTTCATGCGTTCAAAGCTTATCGAGGGCGGCTGGCCAGAGGGCAAGGTCTTGGCGCTTCAGAACTTCGCGGACGATGCTATCCTCGCCCGCGCCTCGGGGGTGGCGGGTGACGTGACCGATAGAGAAAGTCCCTACCTTCTCTTCTTTGGCCGCCTTTCTGTAGAGAAGGGCGTTGATGTGCTGCTTAGGGCGTTCGACGCGGCGGCTTCGTCGCTGCCTCGGGACATGCGGCTCATCGTGGTCGGCGATGGTCCCGATGCCGCCGAGTTCAGGGAACTCGCCGCCTCGCTGGGTAGCGCCCCGCGTATCGAGTTCGCTGGCTACCAAACCGGGGACGCCCTCCAAACGTATGTCGAGAGGGCTTCTCTCGCCATCGCGAGCTCGCGATGTCGAGAGAACATGCCGTACTCCATCGTGGAGGCGTTCGCAGCGGGCACGCCCGTTGTCGGCACGCGCATAGGCGGCATCCCTGAGCTCGTCGCAGACGGCGTCACCGGCTTTGCATGTGAGCCCGGCGACGTTGCAACCATGGCGGATGCCATGGTCCGCGGCGCCGAGACGTTCCTCGACGCTCCCGTGTACGTGCGGATGCAGGAGAGCTGCCGCGCCTACGTCCGCGAGAACTGCTCGCGCGACAAGTTCATGGACCAGCTCGTTGAGCTGTATGAGGAGGCCGTCAATGGCTAATGGCCACAACAGCATCAAGCGGATCGTGCACCGCTCCTGCGAGGAGATCGGGGCGACGGTCCGCATCGCCAGGGCTACCTCGTGGCCCGAGGCGATTAATACGTTTCGTGCGAAGCTCGACGTTCAGGTCATGAGTCGCAATGGCTACAAAGAGCCTCCTGAGGTGAGGGAGCGCCTGTTGCGCAAACACGAGACGGTCCTCAAGTACTTGGAAGGACGCTTTGGCGATTATTACGCTTCGTATGACTACGGGGCGCCGCTTCCGCCACTTGACCCCGCTCTCGAGGGCAAGATCTGGATGTGCTGGTGGCAGGGTGAGGAAAACGCGCCGGAGATCGTTCGCGCCTGCATCGACTCCGTACGCAGAAATGCTGGCGGTCACGAGGTCGTCGTCATCACGGACGAGAATCTTTCCGAGTACGTCGATATCCCTGAGTGGGTGCTCGAGAAGGTACGTGCAGGGGTGATGTCGAGGACGAATCTCTCTGACCTTCTGAGACTCTCGTTGCTCGCAGAGCACGGTGGCATGTGGCTCGATGCGACCTTCTTTTGCAGTGGTTCGCTGGAGAGCTACCTAGACCTCCCCATGTGGTCCATCAAGAGGCCCGATTACCGGCATGCGTCTGTGGCGTGCGGCATGTTTGCCGGTTACTCGCTCGCCTGCGATGCCGCAAGCCGTCGCCCCTTCGTTGCCGCGCGTGACTTCTTCTTGGAGTACTGGCGCAAGAGCGACAGGCTTATCGACTACCTTCTCGTCGATTACCTCATCGTCCTCGCCCAGCGCCACGACCCCGCAATCGCTGCGGCGTTCGCCACGATCGAGCCCAACAATCCCCGTTGCGACGATCTAATCTCGTTGCTCGATAAGCCATTCGATCGGCGAGTTTGGGATGACCTGAACGCTAATACAAGACTTTTCAAGCTGACTTGGAAGCAGGAGTTCTCGCGGTCTTCTGAGGGTTGTTCAACTTTCTATAATGCGCTGTTAAATGGCGCTTTGATCTAACATGAGGATAGGACGGGTTGTCCATTGTCTAATCCAATTTTGAGCGTAGTGGTTCCAATCTATAATGTGGAACGTTTTTTACCCAAGTGTCTGGATAGCATTTTGGGACAAACTCTTGAGGGTGTTGAAATCGTTTGCGTTGATGATGGGTCTCCCGACGGGAGCGGTGGGATCGCGGACGCCTATGCCATGGTGCACCCCAATATCAAGGTGGTTCATCAGGTAAATGCTGGTTTGGGACCCGCTCGTAATACAGGAATCGAACATTCTGCAGGTAGCTACATAGCATTTGTTGATTCCGATGACTGGATTGTTCCTGAACTCTATTCGAATTTGATTGAGACGGCTTACAGGACGAATGCCGATATTGTTGTCAGCGGTCACTGCGATGCGACTGAAGATGCCATTCTTTTAAAAAAAGTTCATCCGTTGGCTGGTAAAGTATTGGACAGTGCTGAGAAGATAGCCGAAATGAGGTTGAATCTTTTCGGCCATGGGCTTCATGATAGCGTTGTAGAAGCTTTTCCTATGTCGTCCTGCATGTCCATATATAGCAGGGACCTCATCAAGGGGAATTCCCTCCGTTTTCAAAACGTCATATCAGAGGATATCGTTTTCAATCTTCCTGCTTATTCGCTCGCGAATGTAATCGCCTTTACATCTGACACGGGATATCGTTACCGCAAAGAGGGGCAGGAATCGATAACCGGATCTTTTAAACCAGACTTGCTTGCAAAATATGAAGAGCTTATTGCAACGCTAATGACTATTGCCGATGCTGATGCGCGCCGTGACGAGGCGATTGATCGAGTAGAACGTACGAGCATTGATTATTGCCGACTATATGTCGGGATTCTCGCTCAATCAGATATGGCGAGATCAGAGAAGCTTACTTGGCTTACTCGATTGGTGAACAGTGACTTTTTTGCCAAGTCGAAGGAGTATCCCATAACTTCTCTGCCTCTCCAGCAGAGGGTGTTTCATAGATGCCTGATGAATGGGCGGTTTAACACGGTTTTGGCAATGGCAGGTATTCGTATTGCAGCTAAAAAGTGGAGGCGGGGTATGAGCGGTGCAAACTAATTTGCTGTCCGGTGAATCCACTGTTTTTCGAAACAATTTGTCGCGTATATTGAATACACCGATCAGTAGCAAGGTTATCATATATGCTATGTTGATTTACGTCGTTGTGATGCGATATGCAACGACAGCTCTTTCTTTTCCCGGCTACGCTTCATTTCTTCTAGACGTTTTGAATGTTCTCGCTCTGGTTTTTGCGCTTAAGAGACGACGGGCGCTTCATGGCATCGGGTTCAAAGCGGTCATTTTTGTTTTCGCAACCTATTGTTGCGCATTGCTTATCACCGATATATTGAATGGTGTGCAATTGCCCCTAATTGCATGGGCAATGAGAAACACGTTTAGATTATTTGTTTTCTTCTATGCCTGTGTCGCGCTGCTCGATAAGTCCGATATCGACCGATTATTCAAAATGATGTTCTGTATGCAGATCATCAATGTCATCGTGACGCTCTATCAGTTTGGCGCTCTTGGGCTTAGGCAAGATGATCTCGGTGGCATCTTCGGCATCGCTGAAGGGTGCAATGCGTATGCCAATGTCTTTATGTCGATGCTGCTGGTTTATTACGGTTTTAAATGGCTTGATGGTGATAAAGGCTGCACCGCTAAGCTGCTATTCGTCGTTGTATCTTCACTGATTATTGCCGCGCTTGCGGAGCTAAAAGTTTTCTTTCTGGAGTTTGCCTGTTTGGTTGTCGTCCTTTCTTTGATGAGGATTGGTAAAGTCCGTTCAATTATGGGAATTCTGATAAGTGTTGTTGCTTTGATCATGGGCCTTCAGGTCTTCAAAGCCGTCTTTCCCCAAGCTTATAGCGACATGATGGATATCGATGAAATGGTTGCGTATTCGACTGAGGGGATGGCTGGCTATGAGCTGAGTAGATTTGACTCATTCGAGCAAATCGATTCGCTCATCTTTAACAAAGATCCTGTGCGCTCGGCCTTTGGGGTCGGTTTTGGCGGAGCGGAGGAATCAAATATCTCCCTATTTACAAGTTCTTTCTCCCAGGTTTGGGGGTATTTGAATTATCGATGGTTTACACATCAGATGACATTCATTGAAACGGGGTATGTCGGTTTTTGTTTGTTTGTCATGGTGTTCGTCGTTTATGCCATTTGGTTGATGAAGAAAGTGAAAAGAGTCCCGGAAAGCAAGGTGCTTATCCAGTTTTCGTTCATTATGACGCTGTTTACCATTTTTAATTTCTGGTACAACTGCGCGACTCGAATTGAATGCTGCTATTTCATCGCCTTTTCCCTCGCGGTGGGTGCGATAGCTGTAAGGGCCTCGTTTTCCAAATCGCGCTAACGATATATAGATGGAGTTTTTCCTATGCCGATCAAAGAATTCGTTCGAAAAATCGTCTTTGGCCCCAAGGCATCGTCCGCGTCCTATGTCGCCTATCTTCGCTCCCAGGGCATGGTGATCGGCGAGAACACGGTCATCTACACGCCCCGCGAGTGCACCATCGATGAGACCCGTCCTTGGATGATCGAGATTGGAAGCAACGTCTCCATCACCAAGGGGGTTACCATCCTCACACATGGCTACGATTGGAGCGTCTTCAAGGGGATGTACGGCGACGTTTTGGGGTCGGCTGGCCGCGTCAAGATCGGCGATAACGTCTTCATCGGGATGAACTCCACCATCCTCAAAGGCGTGACCATCGGAGACAACGTGGTGATAGGCGCTAATTCCCTCATCAACAAGGATGTGCCGAGCAACTCGGTCGTGGTCGGCAATCCGCAGCGCGTGGTCTGCGATATCGACGAATACCTGGAAAAGCGTCGTGCCGCCCAGCTGGACGAGGCTCGGGACCTCTATGCGTGCTGGCGCAAAAACTCTCCCGAAGGCAAACAGGGGGGGGTGCCGCCGCGCGAGCTGTTTTCAGAGTTTTTCTGGCTATTCGAGCCACGTGGACAGGAGGGTTTGTCGTGCGAGGCATTTGAAAGTACGATGCGCCTGCGCGGAACGGAAGCTATGAGTTACGAGCGCTTCATGCAGGTTGATTCGTTGTTCGAGTCGTATGAGAAGTTCATCGACTATATTGACTTAAGCCTATAATGCAATGCGGAGAAGGAAGCCCTTTATGAAGACGTTCATGCTCGTGGGAGATGTGTCCGATAACGCCGGGCCCTCCAATGTGTATCGCGAACTCATCGCGCATTGGCCCGCGGAAGAAGGGCTCTTGGTGCCTCGCTGGTCGAATGCGGTCTCCAAGCTTATGAGCGTAGTAGCCGCCTCCATGCGCTGCGATGTGCTGCTGACCACGGGTGCGGGACGATTGGGCGCTATAGCCTGGGCGATCGCACGAAAGCGCAACGTTCCCGTCATCGTGCTCGTCCATGGGTATCTGCCCTATGAGAACGAGGTCAACAACCTTGGCCTTTCCGATGAAATCGTCCGAGAATGGCGTTTGATGCTTCATACAGCGGATGTTGTGGTGACCAATTCGGAGTTCCATGCGGATTGCCTTCGCGCTGCGGAACCAGATATCGCGGAAAAGGTACGTTGGTTCAATCTGGGTATCGAGCCGTTTGTCCCTCGCGACCATGTTTCGCAGGGCGATGTGATCAGGGTCGCCGTGAGTGGCGGGACGCGTCCCATCAAGGGAAACGAGGTCGTGGCACGCGCGCTGTCGGTTTTACAGCAACAGGGTCATCGAGTCGAGTTGCTCGTGTTCGGACGCGCTTACGCTGACAGCCCTCAGCTCGAAGGTGCCTTACGAGTGTGCGACGGACGCATGGCGGGTCAGGTATCGCAATGCGCATTTCTCGATACCCTTTCGGGGATCGACGTTTTCGTCATGAATTCGCGCCGAGAGAGCTTTGGCATGAGCGCGATCGATGCCCTGGCGGGGGGCGTCCCTTCTTGTTTCGCGCAACTGCGGCGTTACGGGCGTTTTAGCGCTCGAGGAAGGGGACGTCGTCTTCGACTGCGAAGACGAGAGCGAGGTCGCGCGAAAGATCTTGCACTGTGCATCGCATCCCAACTCCCAGCGTCTGTATGATGCTTTGGACTTTGATGCGCTGGGCTGGGATGTGGCGGCGAAACGACTCTGTGATGCTTGTCGCGGGGCCGTAAGCATCGCTGCTGATAAATAGGCTCGGGCTTAAGCGCTGGCCCGCTCGCCGACGGCGTGCCCCGGCGCGGCCGGCGTAATTTGAGATTCATTAGGAGATACCACGTGGACATCTACCTTTCCACCATCATCGATTCGTATAACTACGGCACCGTGCTGCAGGCCGCCGCGACGACCGACCTTTTGTCGCCGTATGGCAACGTGAGGGTCATCGACTACTGCCGCCCGCACTGGACCACGCGCGGCTGGATCGATGCAGGTCTTGCCGATCCTTCGCATGGACGTCTGGTGAACGCCCTCAAGCTCGTTCTCAAGGCGCCTTTTCGTGCGCGCGAACATCGCAACTTTCGTTCTTTCGTCGAGCGCCGCCTGAACCTATGTGACGCGCGGCCTTTTTTGACGGGCGGGGATTTTGATTCGACTGCCATGTATTGCGTCGGCAGCGACCAGACATGGAACGCTGAGTGCAACTACGGGCTCGACCCGGTGTACTTTCTCGAGAACGTCCCGGCCGAATGCAAAAAGATATCCGTCGCCGCGAGCTTCGGTCGCTCCGCTCTACCCGAGAACGAGGTGGCAGGTACGCGCCAGCTTCTGGCCTCGTTCGATGCTATCTCCGTTCGTGAGAGCTCCAGCGTGGCGATTCTCGATGGCATCGGTATCGAGGGATCGGTTGCACTTAAGGATCCCGTGCTGTTGTGCCGCAGCTCCTACTGGAGCGACCTAACCGCGCAGATTCCGCGTCACCGGGAGCCGTACGTCCTGGTATATATGCTCAATGAGAATCCGCGCATGGTGGAATATGCCGGGCTGTTGGCGCATGAGCAGGGTATGAAGGCGAAGATCATCACATTTAATCCGCTCAAGAAGGCCCCCGATGGTCTTGAGGCGATATGCCTGCCGTCGCCCGAGGAGTGGGTCGCGGCGTTTCGCGATGCTTCCTACGTGGTCACTGATTCGTTCCATGGGACATGTTTCTCGCTGCTGTTCGAGAAGGCCATGGTCGTGTTCAATCCTCCGCGCTTCTCCGTGCGCCTGGCGGACGTGCTCGCTGATTTCGGGCTGTCGGAGCGTCGTGTTGCGGACGGCACGCCGGCTAACGAGGTGCGCGTGCATGAGCGCACAATCGACTGGGATGCTGTAAGGCGTGCCAAGCAGGGCTTCTCTGCCGAGGCGAAGCGCTTCCTGGATGCCTGCTTTGCCGAGGGCGTGGCGGGCACCCAAAGTCGCGAAGATCGTGCGATTTCGAGGTAGTCGCAGATGGTACAGAGTCGCGCGAGGTATCTCCTCAACAACACATTGATATTCGCTTTGAACAACATAGGGACGAAGCTCATCACCTTCTTTTTGGTGCCGCTCTATACCTATACGCTCGCCGCCGCGGAATATGGCGTCGCCGACTTGGTGACCACGATCACGTTCGTGCTGGCGCCCATCCTCACGCTCAACCTGGCCGAGTCGGTCGCCCGTTTCCCGCTCGATGAGGGCGCGGATGCAGGCAAGATCATGACGGTCGGAGCCATCGTTCTGGTACTCTCATCGGTGGTCGGGCTTCTCATCATGCCGGTGAGCCAGCTGTTTGAGTCGGTCGCGGATTATGCGGTGCTGATCTACCTGTATTGCATCGCCACCTCGGCGTTCACCATGTTGCAGTGCTTCCTACGCGGCACGGAGAAGCTGCGTGCGATGGCGGTCTCCAATATTCTCAACACCGCCCTGACCGCGCTTCTGAACATCCTGTTCCTCGTGGTGCTCGGCTGGGGCGTCTCGGGTTATCTGCTCGCGTATATCGTGGCGATGTTCGCCTCATCGGTGTTCGCGGCGATTTCCGGCGGCTTGGTCAAATACCTCAGGCACCCTGTCGTCGATCGCGAGTTGGCGCGGCAGATGATCCGTTATTCGGTTGTGCTCATCCCCAACACGTTCATGTGGTGGATCATCAACTCCTCTTCTCGCGTGGTGGTGGCCGCGCTGATCGGATCTGCGGCGAACGGCATGTTGGCCGTCTCGTACAAGCTGCCGTCGATCGTCACGGTGGTGTCGAACACCTTTACCCAGGCGTGGACCTATTCTGCTATTCACGAGGACGCCAGCGAGGATCGCGATCGGTTCACCTCAACGGTGTTTGACAAGATGCTGACCGTTTTGGGGTTGGTGACGGTGCTGCTCCTCGCCAACATCAAATGGCTCACGGCGCTTTACGTTGCGCCCGCCTATGTGGAGGCATGGCACTATTCCGCATGGCTCCTGGCGGGTAATCTCATGCTTACGTTGGGGACCTTTTTAGCTACGCCTTACTCCGTGCATAAGGATAGCAAGGGAATGCTGCTGTCCGGCATGATGGGAGCGGTTATGAACGTTGTGGTGATGCTCGTCCTCGTTCCCTTCGCGGGGCTTACGGGCAGCGTTGTCGCCACATTTGCGAGCTACGCTGCGGTGTGCCTATTCCGCTTCTTCCATACCAAGAAGTATGTGGGGATCCATGTGCGGCTGCGCAGGCATGCCCCCATGATCATCTCGGTCGCGTTGCTGGTGTGCTCGTCTACATGGTTCGATGGGCTATATACGCCGATCGCGGTCGCGTGCACGGTGGCTACGTGCGCGTCATATTGGAGAACGTTCAAGGCGGCGTTGAATGCCATCGTCCTGCGCTTCGCTCGATAGCGGGGAAGTGCCTGCGTTGGGTTCCGAATTGGATTGGGGGATTGGAATGGATGCAAACATACCGTGCCTTGCCGTTGTGAACGATTCGCGTAACGAGCTGATGGCGTCATCTTCCGGCGGGGTGTTTTCGATTCTCGCTCGTCACGTTCTGGGCGAGGGCGGGGTTGTGTACGGCCATACATTTACAGAAGGCCTTCACGTGAAGTGCGTCCGGGTCGATTCCATCGAAGGTCTGGATTGTCTGCGCGGATCGAAGTATGTTCAGAGCGATATGGGCGATGCAATGCGAGGGGTTCGCGATGACCTGCGCTCGGGCGCGCCGGTTCTCTTCAGTGGCACGCCTTGCCAAGTCGATGGTTTGCTCTCCTTTCTCGATGGGGGCCATGACAATCTCCTCACGGTTGATATCGTGTGCCATGGTGTTCCCAGCTGGGAGTTCTTCAAGGATTGCATCGATGTTGAGTTTGCTGGACGTGATCTCGTTGAACTCCGTTTTCGAGACAAGCGCGAGGGCTGGGGCTGTGGTGGTGGTGGGACCGTTCTTCATAACCAAAAAATGAAGGACGTCCCGTTTGCACCGGAGGTTTCGTATTACTACAAGCGGTTTCTTGCTGGAGACGTATATCGCGAGAGCTGCTATCGGTGTCCCTATGCCGGGGGCGAACGTCCGGGCGATCTCACAATCGGTGACTTCTGGGGTATCGATTCCGCTGATGCAGGGCTCGATCCTCGCCGCGGCATCTCGTTGGTGCTCGCGAATTCTCACAAGGGCCGTGAGCTGCTGCCCGTGATAAAGAAGTCCTCTACATGGGCGGAGCGTGATGCGCTGGAGGCGGTAGCTGGCAATGACCAGCTACGTCACCCGACGCCTCGGCCCAAGGAGCGTGATGCGATTCTTAAGCGGTGGCGCGAACGCGGCATAGAGTCCCTTGAGGATCAATACAGACGCGAGACAGGCCACTCCGCAATGAGGTGGAGGGTCTTGAGGTTGCTCAAGAGAGTTTTGAGACCCTTGTTGAGACGAGAGGATTAGTTGCAGGTGATAAGCTATGCCTAACAAACCGGTGCCGGTGCTATGGACCGATCCTAGCCAATGCTGTGGCTGCAGCGCTTGTTTTGTGGCGTGCCCTAAATGCGCCATCACGATGAAACCAGATGAGTTTGGCTTCCTCTACCCTGTGATCGACGAGGCTCTGTGCGTTGGTTGCGGCGCCTGTGTTAAGGTCTGCGCGTTTAAGGGGAAGCTTGATTAGGTTCGCATCGTCTTTCTCAAGTCCTTCATGTGCGGTGATGGATTTTAAGGGAAAGCGTCTGGGCGTTCTCAGGGGGTTTGCGGGCTTTGCGTCCCTGTTACTTCTACTATTCTCATTGTCGCTCATTTGGGTGCTCACGGAGCAGACCCCTACGCAAACAGGCGATCTGACCAGGTGGTTCGCCAATATAGTTGACGACGTGCGTAGAGGAAGCGCCAAGGAATCTGATTCCGAGGCTGGCGAGGGGAAACCCGATTCATCAGTGCAAACGTCCCCTTGTTCCATCGTCGAGCAACCAGTGGACTGTAGTGTTCGGATTGGCGAGCTCGTTTCTTTTAAGGTGGTGGCGAATGATGCCGTGGCGTACCTTTGGGAGTGTACGGACCCCGGCACGCCTGGCTGGTATCAAATTGGCGGGGTGGATGCCACTAAGGCGAAGTATGAATTCGAGATGACGAAGGACCTCACCTGGATGGAGGAATGCGACATCAGGTGTTTGGTCACCTTTGCAGATGGCTCATCCTCCTACTCAGATGAGGTGCACATAGAGTTCCGCGACGTGATGAGGGAGGGCAAGTCTTTCCGACGATTTGCCCATATCATCGAGTTTGGGGCGGTGGGCTTATTCGCCGCCTTGAGCGCGTTGCCCTTGCTTGGAGACAGGTTTTCGCTGCACCAACTCGCAGCTGGTTGCCTGGTTTTTTGCATGCTCAACTCTCTTTTGGATCAGCTGCATAAGCTATTCGTGCCCGGTCGCGAGTTTGATGTGATCGACCTCGTTCTCGATGCGATCGGGTATGCGTTAGCGATTTCATTGATTTTCGGGGCGTGGAGGCATCTTCATCGGTCATCTTTAAATAGAAGCTCAGTCAGCTCTGGACTCGAAAGCAAGGTGTGAAAATGATGGCTCAGCGACCTTTGGTTTCAGTTATCGTGCCCGTTTACAATGCCTCGGATTACCTAGCCGCAACACTTCGTTCCTTCGAAGGGCAGTGCTACGGCAATGTGGAGTGGGTTCTGGTCGACGATGGCTCTACCGATGGTTCGGCCCAGGTTTGCGCCGAATGGTGTGCTGCCGATCCGCTTCACCGCCGTTTGTTCCGCAAGCAGAATGGCGGTGCCTCGTCGGCTCGAAATACGGGCCTGGAGCACGCTGTGGGAGCATATGTCCTCTTTTGGGACAGTGACGACACCCAATCCTCCTTGGCTATCGAGAAGCTTGTTGAATGCTCTCGTGGGTTCGATAGTGTATCGGTTTGCGCCATACGAAGAATGCTGCCCGATGGAAGGGAACGCGACTTATTTACTTGCAGGCGACACGAGTCGACACCGGAAGAGGCCCTCGATGAATGGTTGAGGGGGGGGGTGTCGACGGGTCCATACACCAAGTTGGTCCCGAGACGGCTCCTCATCGACAATGGCATCAGGTTCGAGGAAGGCGTCACCAACGAGGATGTTCTATGGACGGCGGAGGTTTTCGCCGCTGCGGACTCGGTGATCTTCATCGGTGAGGCGCTCTTTTTCTATTTTGCCCGTGAGGCTAGTGTCACTAGCTCCTTTGGCGAGCATACCGCAATCGTGTTTCGCAACTGCCGTAAGCTCGAGGAGATGGTCCAGGCAAATTACCCCTCGCTGCACGAATCGTGCTCGGAGTACTGTGCGAAGGCGTGCTGGAGCGTGATCCTGGCAGCCTCAAGGGGCGATAATAGAAAAAGGTTTCCAACGGTCTACGATCTGGCCATGCGCGAGCTCGCGGAGAGGGGCGACGATATTGCGAGGTATTGCAACTCCCCCAAGGAGCTGCTCTTACGATTCCTTGTCTCGACGCATCTCTACGGCCTCATCAAGAAATGAAGGTGGGCACAACTGACGTTGGCGGTGTTGTAAGCTGTTTCACGTCCGTTGGTAAAGCATTTGGGAGAAACATGTCTTCAAATAACCAATCCGTGGCGCCGGGTAAAACCGCTCCGGGGGGGGGTGTTCGCAACTCGTCCATTGAGTTGCTGAGGATTCTCTCCATGTTCATGATCCTGCTCCATCACCTTGTGGTGCACAATGTCGTCGACTACAAGGCCATGGATCCCGGGATCTTTAGGTTTCTGCTCCAATTCCTCTTTGTGAGCGGTGGCAAGGTGGGTGTCGTTATCTTCTTTGCGATCTCGGCATGGTTTATGGCCGATGCCGCCACTGGCGTCAAGGCGTCGTTCCGGCGCGTTTGGATGCTCGAGAAAGAGACCCTGTTTTACGGCGTCGTTCTTGGCGCTGGCTGCTACCTCACCATTGATGGTGTTGGACTCGGTGCTTTGCTACACGGTGTCTTCCCCCTTATGTCCTCGATCTGGTGGTACACGACCGCCTATGCTGGGTTCCTCATCGTGTTCCCGTTCTTGGCAGACGGACTTCGTGCCATGAGACGCAAGCGACACCTTTCATTATGTGCGGTCCTGTTCTTTGTGATCGGCGTTGTTGGTTTGTTGCCCGTCTCGCCGGTTGTCACGGGCGCGATGGGAATGATGTACCTCTTTGTTCTCATTTCCGCCTACAAGTGGTACGTTGCGCCCGAGCACGCCTTTGACCCGTTAAAGCTCATCGCGGTGGGTGCGATGCTCTTGCTCCCTTATGTGCTCGCGTCGCTTGCGGCCAAGGCGTTGCTCGATGTCTCCACGGGTGCCTACATCACAAGCGAGACCAAGACGCCCATCCTCCTTATAGGTTTTGGCATCTTCTTGTTGTTTGAGCGTATGCATTTTTATAGCCCTGTTGTCAACAAAGTTGCAGCGTGCTCGCTGTCCGTTTATCTCATAACCGAGTTTCCGGCAATCGCGAGCCGCATGTGGCAGGGGCCGTTTAGCCTCGATGCCATGGCGGCGTCGCCCGCAGGGTTTGCATATGCGATCGTGCTTTGCGTTGCGGTGTATATTGCGTGCACAATCGTGGATGGCATGAGGCGTTGGTTGCTCTCCAAGGGCATCGATGCTGCTTGGAGCGGCTTCTTCGAGCGGTCGTGGGGTTTGCTCGCCACCCGTGGGCGCACAGTGCTCAGTAAGGCTTGCGAGCTATTGCGGTAGTTGTGTTTCGTCAAGTAGATTTGAGCATAAGGGACTGCGGTGGTGATCCTGGACCAAAACGGGACAGGAAGGAAGCCGCATGTTCAGCACCGAACAGCGAAGGATCTCAATCGAGGCCTTCATCAGATTCGATCATAGCCATGCAGACGCTATTGCGGAGCCGGGGTACCCGACGAGGCATTCGCTCAGGGCCTGGCACAAGGACTATCTGGAGCATGGGGAGGTCGGGCCCCCGAAGCGGCGGCGGGAGCCCAAGCTCGCCTCGGAGATGAGGCGGGCCGCCGTGGACTATTGCCTCGCGCACGGAAAGGGCCTCGCCGGGACCATGCGCGGGATGGGCTATCCCGCCAGCAGGGAGTGCCTCTGCGGCTGGATCGACGAGCTCGCCCCCGGGCAGAGGAGATGCAGGGGGCCGAGCCCGAAAGCGGGTCCCGTCCCGCTCGCGGAGAAGATACGGGCGGTGGCCGAGCCCGGGTCCCGCAG
>DBFWBE010000046.1:0-2997 GCA_048485835.1 Collinsella sp. | reverse complement strand
TGACACCTGTTAAAATGGTGTCTCCACTTCATTTCCGTCTCTTCGCGGTATCCGGTTCTCAAGGTACCCGCCGCGGGTCCGTCGGCCTCGTCTTCACTCGGCCACCCGCGCGGCAAGGAGATATATTGCCAGAGTCGGGAGCGGTGTGTAGTGAGAATTACTAGTTCATAATTCCTACACAATTACTGAATCCCTCTCTCCTGCATCGGAGAAGAAACGGGTGCTACGCACCCATGCTATAGATGACGACCCGTCGGTTTATCTATATATAGAGATCGGTCATCTGTAGGAGATATATACCCGTATATATCTAACGAAACGCATGCAGCGTTCTGTCGACCACGCGAGAAGAACGTCTTCCTGCTGTACGAGGGCTCTTTAAACCGCAAGCAGACACACGGTCCACCATGGTGTCGCGCGAGTATCTAAGAGCAGCCTCTTATATCTAGAGCCGTTCTTGGATATCAAAGCCCCAATCTGGAGTGAATCGGTCCCCCGCCGGATGCCGCCGCCCTCCTGTTGCAAAGCAAGACATGCGGTGCTCGCCAACAAATGGAATGCAACGATACAAAACGGGATGCCCCATGGGACATCCCGTAGAAACGTACTTAGGCCTCAAGAGCCTTCTTGGCGATGGTGGCGAGCTCGTTGAAGGACTCGATGTCCTCGTACGCCATCTGAGCCAGGACCTTGCGGTCGAGCTCGATGCCGGCGAGCTTCAGGCCGTGCATGAACTGGGAGTAGGAGATGTCGTTCATGCGGGCGGCCGCGTTGATGCGGGTGATCCACAGGGAGCGGATCTCGCGCTTCTTGTTGCGACGGTCGCGGTACTGGTACTGGAGGGAGTGCTGCACCTGCTCCTTGGCGTACTTATAGGAACGGGATGCCTGACCGTAATAACCCTTCGCGCGGTTAAGGACGGTACGACGCTTCTTCTTTGCGTTCACAGCGCGCTTGACACGTGCCATATTTAATCAACTCCTAAAGGAAATAACAGCGGGAAGGATGGATTAACGACCGGCGAGACGGGCGTTGATGACCTTGGCGTCGGCGGCGGCCAGCTCGGTCTCCTGACGGAAGCCGCGCTTGCGCTTGGTGGACTTCTTGGTCAAGATGTGGCTCTTGTAAGCCTTGGCACGCATGATCTTGCCCGTGCCGCTGCGGCGGAAACGCTTCTTGCTGCCGCTGTGGGTCTTCATCTTAGGCATGGAAATCTCCTTCTAATACCTGGCGGTTAACTACTTATCACTCGGCTCGGCGTCGCCCTCGTTATCGAAGGCGCCCTTGATGGGGGCGAGCAGCATGAGCATGTTACGGCCTTCCAGCTTGGGCTGGGACTCGACCGTAGCGAACGGTTTGAGATCCTCGGCAAGACGCTCGAGCACGTTCAGACCCTGCTCCGGATGAGCCATCTCGCGGCCTCGGAACATGATGGTGATCTTGACGCGCGCGCCCTTCTTGAGGAAGCGCAGGACGTGACCCTTCTTGGTCTCGTAATCGCCCACATCGATCTTGGGTCGGAACTTCATTTCCTTGACTTCGATCTTGGACTGGTTCTTACGAGCCTGCTTGGCCTTCATGGCCTGCTGGTACTTGAACTTGCCGTAATCCATGACCTTGCAAACCGGCGGATCCGCGTTGGGAGCGATCTCCACCAAGTCAAGGTTCTGGTCATCGGCGATGCGCTGCGCATCACGTGTGTCGAACAGACCGAGCTGCGATCCATCGACGCCGATAAGACGAACGCGCGGGGCGCGAATCTCATCGTTGATGCGGGTGTCATCAGACTTAGCTATCTCGATACCTCCTTCTTGCACTCATACAAATAAACCCGGAACCATGTGGCATCCGGGTCGACAGCTTTTGCTCGATTTCACGCACATAATAGCGTGAGTGCAAGCGTTCGGTTGTGCGACCAGACAGCTACCCAATGGTGCCGAAAGGTGGGGACCCTCAGATCCCGCTTTCCCTGCTGGAAATCCAGCGACTCGTGAATGATAACACAAGTGATGCAACATCCATGCTTTCATCACGATAAAAGAGTCCCATTGCTGGAGCCCCGTTCGCTCGCATGGTGCCCAAGGTGAGATTCGAAGCGTCTGCCCGCGGCATCCGCAACCGCTCAGGCTCCGCCTTCGCGAGCTCGCTGCGAACGCTCGCGCTTGCGCGACGCTCTCGCACTCGCGTGAGTTCGGCACTCATAAGTAAGGGCCCCATTGCTGGAGCCCCGTTCGTTCGCATGGTGCCCGAGGTGAGATTCGAACTCACACGGTATCGCTACCGGAGGATTTTGAGTCCCCTGCGTCTGCCGTTCCGCCACTCGGGCATAAAAAGTCGCGCTGGGCTATGGTACCACATCGGCTCTCATCTCGTTGTGAGATTCCCGACGAGACGTGCGTGCGAGCCCGTGGTAATGAACAGGGCACCCGAAATCCCCAGGCAAGCATACGGTCAAGGAATCGTTACGCGCGATTCTCGGAAATGCATGCGCGGAGAATTCGGGTGCCCCGATGAGTCAGCGGTCTAAAGCGTTACGCCTTGTTGACGGAGCCGAACTCCTCCATGAGCTCCTTGGTGCGGGCAACGATGTTGTCGCGACCAGGCTTGAGGAGCTTGCGGGGATCAAAGCCCTTGCCCTGCTGATCCTTGCCAGCCTCGATATACTCGCGAACGCCCTTGGCGAAGACGAGCTGCAGGTCGGTGTTGACGTTGATCTTGGAGATACCCAGGGAGATGGCCTTCTTGATCTGATCCTCGGGGATGCCGGTGCCACCGTGCAGAACAAGGGGCAGATCGCCGGTCTGAGCCTTGATCTCGCCCAGACGCTCGAAGGAAAGGCCAGCCCAGTCGGCGGGATACACGCCGTGGATGTTGCCGATACCGCAGGCGAGGAAGTCGACGCCCAGGTCAGCAATCTGCTTGCACTCAGCGGGGTCAGCGAGCTCGCCGTTGGAGGTCACGCCGTCCTCGGTGCCGCCGATGCCGCCGACCTCGGCC
>DBFWBE010000045.1:0-11744 GCA_048485835.1 Collinsella sp. | reverse complement strand
CATGGGAGCCCCTTCCATGAATGCGGCGTGGCCGCCGCGGCTGAATTAGACACTCACCATTGTCGGCCTAATCCGCGGTCTTTCATGCAGCAGGGGCTCTCAATGTTTTTATGTCCTGCTCATATCGTCTGTGCCGGCACCTGGGGACAGTCCTTGCGGGGCGTCCCTACAGCGCCTATGCCAGCTTGTCGATTTGCCCAATCTCCCAAAGCGGAATATTGACGAGCATGCCCTCGTCTCTATATGCCGCTAGGGAGGTCCTCACGCAACGCTCGAGTTTGAATTTTTCGCAGGCTATTTTCAGACTCTTCGCTTTAAGGTTCTCTGCCGCCTTGACCTCAAGCGGAAGCACGGTTCCCGCATGGTCGATGGCAAAGTCGGTTTCGGCATTGCCAGAGGTAGAGGACCAATACGCGGGATTTTTGCCTTGCAGCAAGAGTTCCTGCGCGACGTATTGCTCGGTGAGCGAGCCCTTAAATTCAGTGAAAACAGCGGGCCCGTTAAGGACGATGGCAGGTGGGAGGTTGGAGAGCGCTCCGAGGATACCGGTGTCAATGCAAAACAGCTTGAAGCCCGAGAGGTCCTCGTAGCTCGAGAGCGGTGCCCTGAGGGCGGAAACGCGCGGCACCTTATGAATGATTCCGTAATCCATGAGCCACTGGAGACTCTCTTCGAAATCGCGTGCGCGCGCCCCGGGGCGAAGGGCTCCGTAGACGAACTTTTTGTTTTCCTTTGCAAGCTGGCCGGGCAGGGATTTCCAAACCAACCTCATGCGCTCGACAATGCGGGCGGGTGCATGTTTGCCAAAATCGGATTCGTAAGCCTCGATGATTTGCTGCTGAAGCCTACGGGCTTCGATGAAGTCGCGTGTCTCGGTGAAAGCGGAGACAACTTCGGGCATACCACCGACAACAAAGTATTCCTTAAGCAGGTGCTCGAGCTTTTCGGTAACGTTTGCCAGAAGGTTCATGTCTGCGGCAAGGATAGCGTCGGCGAGCGGGTTGCCGTCGACGGCACGAACGAACTCAGCAAACCCCATGGGACGCATGGTGAGCTGGTCGATTTTACCGACGGGAAATGACTCGTTTTCGCGTCGAAGTGCGAGGCCCATATAGGAACCGGCAGCCACGATGTGGTATTCGGGTGCAAGCTCGTTGAAGTACTTGAGCGAGGTGATGCCGCGTGGCGCCTCCTGGATCTCGTCGAAAACGATGAGCGTGTCCGCCGGCGTTACGGTTTGGCCGCGCAAGAGTTCTATCTGAGAGATGATACGCTTGGGGTCGAGGTCCCCATCGAACAGCGAGCGTGCGCTCGGCTCGAGCATAAAGTCAAAACGAATGACGTTTTGATATTGCTGGCTTGCGAATTCGTTAAGAAGCCAAGTCTTACCTGTCTGGCGGGCCCCCTTAAGCAAGAGAGGTTTGCGATTCGCCCTTGATTTCCAAGCGATAAGTTCACTCATAAGCTGTCGCTGCATATTGCCTCCCAACCCTTTCGGATAGTATAAGGCCATATGCGCATTTCCCTTGAAAAATGTGCGAGACAACCACGTCTTTCCATCGAAAAATGTGTAAGACAACCACGTTTTTCCATCGAAAAATGTGGGAGTATCAACCTAAGTTGCGGTGAAATAGTTCCTAAATAGGCTGGTAAACAGCATAAACAAGAACTATTTCACCGCAACTTAGAGCCCCACCGGCGTTCAAAAGAAACGAGCCCGCATCCCTGGGGAACACGGGCTCGCAAGCAATCGCATGGTAGGGGCGGTGGGACTCGAACCCACAATCCTTGCGGCGAGAGATTTTAAGTCTCCTGCGTATGCCAATTCCGCCACGCCCCCGTGAGACTAGAAGTCTAGCACAAGCCGTCCGTTACGCGTTGACGGCCATCGAGTGTTGGCCCGACTTCTCCAGGAACTCCTGGAACTTGGCTTCGTCGCCCTTGTTCTGGTACTGCAGGGCCAGCAGGTACTCCAAGCGGCAGCGCTTGACCGGGTCGTCGCCGGCCTCCTCGAGCATGCGCTCCAGCTCGGGAATGTCGTTGTGGCGCTTGAGGATCATCGTGTCGTACATCAGTTGGCATTCGTGCGCGACTGCCTCGGCCTGGCCGCCCTCAAAGCTTTTGATCTCGTGCAGCAGCTCCTTGGACTTTTTGCGGTTCTCCTGACCAACGTAGTAGTTAAAAGCTTTGATTACCAGGTCGACGCGCTGCATTTTGGGCAGGTTGAGCCCCAGCAGCAAATCGAACATCTCGCTGGCGCGCTCGTGGTCCTCGCGCAGCAGATAGGAGTTCAGACGCAGGTAGTCGCGGTTGTAGCGCGGGTACAGCATGCTGGTGAGTTTGCCGTCGAGCAAACGATCGAACTCATCCCACTGCTTGGCGGCCATCAATTGCTGCAGGCGTTTAAACGTGGTGCGTTTTTTGACGCTAAAGAACACCGACACGGCGATGCAGATGATAACGACGGCGGTCCAGAGGGTGCGGGAATCGGGCATATTAGGGTCCTTAGTCGCTCATAAAGCGAGCGGTATGGCAACACGTACTAGATGTATTATACGCAGCGCGCAAGTAAACTGGCATAAAAGCTCATCGAGGCTGAGTGCCATCGCTCGCTGCGGTACACTTACCTAAAGTAAACCATGAAGGGAGACATTACCTATGAAGAAGATCGTTTTGGCTTGCGGTGCTGGCGCTGCTACTTCCACGCTCGTTGCCCAGAAGGTCGCTACCATGCTCGACGCCAACGGTTATGCCGGCAAGTATGAGATCGTGCAGTGCGCCATCTCCGAGGCCAAGGACGCTTGCGACGAGGGCGCCGACCTGCTGATCGCCACCACCGTTGCCCCCGAGGGCCTCACCTGCCCGTACGTGAGCGGCGTGCCCTTCATGACCGGCATGAACCGCGTTGCCGCCGAGAAGGCCGTTCTCGACGTTATGGCTCAGTAGGCGCTGCCTGTATGAATGAGCAGAGCGCCAATCCGGTCGAGCTCTTTGGCATGCGCGTTGCCCATGTGGGCATTAACGCCACCGACCCGGCAGATGCCTTGGAGATCGCGGAGCTGTTCTCGACGATGATGGGCCTGCCCGTTATCGAGACCCCCGTTTCGTACTTTAACGATTCGCTGGTCGAGATCATGAAGCAGAACGGTCGTGGCACCAAGGGCCACATCGGCTTTGCCGTCAACGACATCGATGCGGCCGAGAAGTGGTTTGCCGAGCGCGGGCTCGAGGTCAACGAGGAGTCGCGCGTGCTGCTGCCCGACGGCGGCACCAAGCTCGTGTATTTTAAGCGCGAGTTCGCCGGTTTCGCCGTGCACCTGTGCCGCGAGTAGCGCACAAGCTGCCATAGCTAGCAAAAAGGGATAGGGCCGCGTGGCCCTATCCCTTTATTTATGCCGAGGGGCTTCCTACCGCGGCAGGCGAATCGTAAAGCGGCTGCCGACGCCCTCGACTGAGGTCACGCCAATGACACCGCCATGGCTATCGACGATCCACTTGGCAATGGCAAGCCCCAGACCCGAGCCCTGCGCGCCGGCATCGCGTGCGTTGTCGGCGCGGTAGAACCGTTCAAACGCGTGAGCTGCGGATTCCTGGTTCATGCCGATGCCCTCGTCCTCAACACTTATGTCGATCGTGCCCGTGCCCGCATCGGGCGTTATGCCAAATGTGACGGTCGTTCCCGCATCCGAGTACTTGGCGGCGTTTTGCACGATCACGCGCAGAGCCTGCTTCACGAGCGCCACGTCGACGGGCGCGTCGCAGCGCGGGTCGCTGACAAGCGCAGCGTCAAAGGCCAGCCGATACGTGTGCTCGGTATCGATCATCTGCGATTCCTCGCATACCTCGCCGACCAGTGCGGCAAGGTTGGTATTTGCGCGCCGCAGGACCGTGCGCCCGGCATCGCCGCGCGCCAAAAACAGCAGCTGCTCCACGAGCTCTTGCATGTGCTCGCTTTCGGCCTTGAGGGACGCGATGGATTCTGCCAGCACGTCCGGGTCGTCTTTGCCCCAGCGATCGAGCATGTTTACGTAGCCCTGAATCACCGCGATGGGCGTGCGCAGCTCGTGGCTCGCATCGTTGACAAAGCGCATTTGCTGCAGTTTGGCCTCTTGCATCTGGCGCAGTAGGCGGTTAAGTGCAACCTCGATGCTTGCCAGGTCGGCGTCGCCGGTAGTGACGCTCGGCGAGTCGACGCTTGCGCGCTCGATGGCCTGCTCCAGTGTTTCCATCTTGCCGCCGGAGAGCTGCATACGGCCGAGCTCGTCCACGCGCAAGGCCAGGTCGTTGAGCGGTGCCATGGTACGGCGCACGCGACGGGCGCCGCCGAGCATGTCGAGCACGCTGATGACCTGCCAACCCACAACGACAAGGTAGAGAGGCCATAGCGCGACGAGGTCCTGCGCGAGGGGGAAAGTCTTGGTGGTACGCGCAAGCTCGACGGTATAGGTGAGCGTTGCCGGGTCCCAGCCGCGCGCGGGCGTCAGCGACATGCCGTGAACGGTGGCGCCGGGGATCCATCCTGCGGTAAACGCGCCGTCGGGCAGCGTCTGGTTGTATCCATAGACGAGGATCGCCGCCGCAATAACCAACAGCAACAGATCGAGCCAGACATAGCTCATCAAGCGGCGCCACATATAGCTCCAGTTGATGGCGCGGGCGATGGATGTGACGCGCTTGGCCTCGGCGTTACGCGCGGCAGACATAGCCCACCCCGCGCACGGTCTGGATGATGCGGGTACCACCGGCGTCTTCGATCTTGGCACGCAGGTGCGCGATATGCACGTCGACGTTGTTGGTGTCGCCCACGTATTCGTAGCCCAGTGCCTCGTGCGCGATGCGCTCGCGTGTGAGCACGGTCTCGGCATGCGCCATAAGCAGGGCGAGGACATCGAACTCGCGGGCAGTCAGCACGATGGGCGAGCCGCCGACAGTGACTTCGCGGCGGTCGGGATCGAGCGCAACCGAGCCCACGGTGAGTGCGGCGGGGGAGGGTGTGGCAGCGGTCTGGGCCGTGTCGGTTGCCGGGGACATTGTGGCGATACCGGCGGCCGTGCCGTTCGCTACGCCAGCCCTGGCGCCGGCGCCGCCAACGCTGGAAGCCGTCCGCACGGCCTCCGAGCGCTTCAGCGCCACGCGGATCCGTGCGAACAGCTCCTCAATCGCAAATGGCTTGGTCAGGTAATCGTCGGCGCCGGCATCGAGCCCGGCCACCTTGTCCATCACGGCGTCGCGCGCGGTGACCATGATCACCGGCACATCCTTGTGCTTGCGGATGCGCCGCAGCACCTCCATGCCGTTGAGCTGCGGCAACAGCACGTCGAGCAGAATAAGATCGTAGTCGCGCTCCAGTGCCAGGTCCACGGCGGTGCGGCCGTCGGCGGCATGTTCCACCTGGTAGCCCTCGTGCTCCAGCTCGAGCGTCACAAAGCGGGCGATTTTCTCCTCGTCCTCTACGATCAGGATCCGTGCCATGCGTGCCCCCGTCTGTGATTACTTGTCGTCGTTCAGATTTTGCTTGATGTCGTCCGCGGCATCGGCAGCGTGATTCATAAGGTTGTTGATGCTACCGGGTACGTCGCCGTCGCTATCGATGCGGTAACGCATGCCAAAGAACAGGCCAATCAGCATCAGCCATATCGTGGCGCCCCAGGCAAACAGCGCGACGATGGGGATCAGGATGGGAATGTTGAGGATGATCGCGTCGCGGCGCGTGGCGATAAACTTGGTGTCCAGGCTCAGGCGGAAGAGCTTTTTGAGGTACTCCCACACGCTGTCCATCTTCTTGGAGAAGTCGGTCTTTTCGCTCGACTTCTCGTAGGCGGCCTGCGCTGCGACCATCTCGGCTGAGGGCTCATCGACTGGCACGGACTCGGTGGCGGCGTGCGCCGACGTGGTCTGCGTCTTGCCCTGCGACTCGAGCCAAATGATGGCGTCCAAAACGTTGCCGTCGGCGGCGTCGAGCGCGGCCTTGGCATCGGTGTAGCTCACGTTGCACTTGGTGCGGATGGTTTCAACTTTTTCGAGGTCGTCCATGACCTGTTCCTTTCGTTCGATGGGCGCGACGCCGGGCGATCTGCCCGGGCGCGAGCGTTGCGTTCGGCGGTCTGCGTTGCGCGGCGCCGCCCCGCCCTTGGTCGAACTCTATAGTACAGGTTATAGATTAAGCGATTCTTGAGCCAAGATTAATGTTGGATGAGTTTTTGCGCGGCGGTGGGGAAGGGAGAGATGTCTTTCTGGATAGCTAGCAGCGAGGTCTAATACTTTTCCCGAGAAGTGAACGAGCTAAAACGGACCCCCGAAGCATCGACATTTTAAAGGTGCCGTTTCCTGCGGTTTCAATGCTGAAATCCCACGATTTTGCCGTCGAAAAATGCGGCTGTTTCAGGGGTCCAAAAACAGCCGTTCACTTCTCGGGAAAAGTATTAGACCTCGATAGCGGGGGATGGGGTGCCGGTGCAAAACGGCGTCAAGGGTTGGTCGAGCAGGCGGTTTCCCCATGGATGTCCGCACGACATGTGACACTTACCCTGCCGTCCTGCTCTGCCGCGGCGGCATGTACCCAAACAACGACCCTCTAAGGAGTTCGATATTGATGAGTGACAACACCAAGCATCTCGCAAAGAAGTGCGCCAAGGACGCGGGACCGTGCCTCGCGCTGTGCGTAGCCGGCGCAGCGGTCGCGCTGCTGGCTGTTCTGGGGCCATTCGACGTGCTCCGAAGTACCAGTTCCCTGCACGTTTGCATGGCCCTTGCCGGCGCCATGATGACCGTCGGCGTGCTCGATCTGGTTTTTTGGGTGCTTGACCCGTTTGGATGGAAGAACGAGGGGTAAGCCCTAAGGGATGGAAGGGCTGGAACGGTTAGCTTAGTAATCGTGCAGGATGTGGGCTAGCGACTTGCAGGGAAGTGGTGATCCGATGACGGTCTATGTGACGGGCGATATTCACAGCGGCCTCGACATGCAAAAGCTGCGCGACTGGGATCTTGGGGATAGCCTGACGGGCGACGACTATCTCATCATCGCGGGCGACTTTGGCTTTCCGTGGGATTTTTCTGCCGAGGAGTGCGCCGATATCGCCTGGCTGGAGTCGCGCCCTTATACCGTGCTGTTCGTCGACGGCAACCACGAACGTTTCGATCACTGGGCGGAGCGTCCCATGGAGCTGTGGCACGGTGGGCTGACGCAGCGCCTGTCGGACACCTCGCCCATTCGGCGCCTAACACGCGGCGAGGTTTTTGAACTCGATGGCTCAACGATCCTTACCATGGGCGGCGCCACGAGCGTGGATAAGGAATACCGCATACCGTATTCCAGCTGGTGGCCACAGGAGCTGCCGGACGAGCGCAACTTCGAGGAGGCGCGGGCAAAGCTCGACAGCGTGGGCTGGAAGGTCGACTACGTGATCACCCACACCTGCTCCACGCGCATGCTTTCGCCCACGCTCTATCCGGCGCCCGGCTGGAATTACCCCGCCGTTGATCAGCTTACGGCATTTTTCGATGAGCTGGAAGACCGCTTGGATTACAAGCGTTGGTACTACGGGCATTTCCATCGGGATGCCAACCCGGCCGAGCGCCACACCGTGCTCTACGACCACATCGTTCGCCTGGGCGACGAACTCCAGCCCTGGGATGTTGCGTAGAGGCGGGGCGTATTTGGCTACTCGGCCGTTACGGTGATGTTTTCCCGGTGCTTGCGGATGACATCCCAGCTAAAGTGCTCCACCAACTGCTCGGCGGTACGCGGCGTGGTGTCCGGCGCGATGCCTGTTTGCCCGGCGAGCCAGCCCAGCAGTGCCTTGGGTGTGCCAAAGCGGGTGCGGAGTTCGCCCAGGTCCAGATCGCGGTCGCGCTTGGAAAGGCGGCGGCCGTCCGGCGACATGAGCAGCGGAATGTGCGCGTAGTGCGGCGTGGGAAGTCCCAGCAGATGCTGCAGGTAGATTTGGCGCGGCGTGGAGCCCAGCAGGTCGCATCCGCGCACGACCTCGGTGACGCCCATGGCGGCGTCATCGACCACCACGGCTAGCTGATAGGCAAACACGCCGTCGCTGCGGCGCACCAAAAAGTCGCCGCACTCGGTGGCGAGTGCCTCGCATTGGGCTCCGTACGTGCGGTCAACGAATTCGATCACGTCGCCGGCGAGGTCGTCGACGGCGGGCACGCGCAGGCGCGTGGCGGGAGCGCGCAGGGCACTGCGGCGGGCAACCTCCTCGGCAGAAAGGCCTCGGCAGGCGCCGCGGTAGATGGGCGTGCCGTCGCTGGCGTGCGGCGCGCTTGCGGTGTGGAGCTCGGCGCGCGTGCAAAAGCAGGGATAGGTGAGGCCGGCGTCTTGCAGCTGGTGCAGGGCGTCCTCGTACAAGTCCAGGCGATCGTGCTGGTAGTAGGGGCCTTCGTCCCACTCAAGCCCCAGCCAAGCTAGGTCGTCAATCAATTGGGCGGCAAGTTCCGGGCGCTTGCAGCGATCGTCCAGGTCCTCGATGCGCAACACGATGCTGCCGCCCTGGCTGCGGGCCGAAAGCCACGCACACAGGCAACTGAACACGTTGCCCAGGTGCATGCGGCCCGAGGGCGACGGGGCGAAACGGCCCACGACGGGCGCGGGGGCGGAGGCGGGTGGCGTCGCTGGCGCGTCCGCGGCGGGCATTGCTATGTTGCGTGTTTTGATATCCATGCGGACGAGTATAGCGCGGGGCTTGGCAGGGAAGGCGTTGCCGCGCTCACAAGTTGGCGGCGGTGCGCATTGCGCACGGTGGGTTTGCGGCTCAAGGTCTCGATCACTGCGTACCGACTTAGCCTCACAAACGACAGAAACCCCGGCAGCTCTTCGCAACTGCCGGGGTTTCCGCGGAAAAGGGGGACATGATCCTCAAGCGAACGGCAAAGGGGCAAACCGTTTTCGCTCAACTGCTTTATGCCCCTCGCTCGCCGGCTTAATCGGCTCACGCCGCGCCCACACAAAGCCGCTACACCTGTGACGGAGCTATGAAGTGGTATCTATTGCTGGCGCAGGCCATGCCAAGGGTGTCCCTAATGACTAGTCATTTAAGAACGCCCCCAATGACTAAAGAACGTCCCCAATGACTAGCTGCCGGCCGCGGGTGTGACTTTCATCCCGCTTGGCGCTCCGGTCGCCTAGATGTTCGTCATGCGTACCCGCAAACGTGGGACAATGGCGCTGTTGGTTTTACAGACAAAGGATGTGCCTATGAACACCCTCGCCGCCAAAGTCAGCCGGCAGCGCCGCCCGTTTGCGCGATTTGCTTCCATTTGCGCGCTCGTCGCGTGCGCACTGCTGCTACTGCCCGCCGCCGCACACGCCGACGGTTATTCCATGACCCAAACCTATATCAGTGCCACGGTTGAGGCCGATGGATCGCTGACCGTTGTCGAGGGACGCCAGTTTGATTTCGACGACGACATCAACGGCGTGTTTTGGGAGATCAATACGGGCACCAACCAGCAGGGCGGCACAGCGGGCGTCGACGTGTTGAGTGTCGAGGAAGAGGACACCGCGTTTAACAAAGTCGATAGCGCGAACAAGGGCGATTCTGGCGTCTACACGGTCGAGCAGACCAGTGACGGCGTAAGGATTAAGGTGTTCAGCCCCCACGAGAGCGGCGACAGCGCAATCTACTACGTGAGCTACACCATGACCGGTGCAGTCATGAACTGGGCCGATACCGCCGAGCTCTACTGGAAGTTCGTGGGCGACGGCTGGTCTGCGGATTCCGATGACGTCGAGATGGAAGTGTGCTTCGCAAATGCCGCTGCCGGGACGGCGGCCGTCAAGGGCGATAACTTCCGCGCATGGGGCCACGGCCCGCTGACGGGCGACGTGTCGCTCGATGCGGACGAGCCCATGGTCACCTATACCATTCCCTGCGTGCATGAGGGCGAATTCGCCGAGGCACGCATCGCCTTCCCCAGCGACTGGGTGCCGCAGCTTGCCGTCTCGGGCGAAAAGCGCATGTCGACGATCCTGAGCGAAGAGAAGGAATGGGCCGACGAAGCTAACGCCCGCCGCGCTCACGCTCGCATGATCGCCAATGCACTTGCCGTGCTAAGTGTTGTTGCGGCGGTGGCCTTTACCGGCACAATCGTTATGCTCAAGCTGCGCAAGCGCAAGCCCAAGCCGCTTTTCCAGGACGAATATTTCCGCGATGTGCCTTCGTCCGACCATCCCGCCGTGCTTTCGGCCCTCATGAGCTGGAACGAGGTGCCCGATCAGGCATATATCGCCACGCTCATGAAGCTCACTGACGACCGTGTGATCAAGCTGGAGCAGGCGACCGTGACCAAGGCCAAGAAGGGTCTGTTGGGGCGTGAAAAAGAAGAGCAGACGTATCGCGTGACGGTGAGCGATGCGGGCTGGAAGTCGGCCAAGGGCATTGACCACATGGTGCTCAAGGTCTTCTTTGCCGGTGCTAAGCCTGACGAGAACGGCGATCGCTCGCGCACGTTTGACGAGCTGCAGCACTACGTCAAGCAGCACGCTACACCCGTGGGTGATAAGCTCGAGGACTATCAGAACACCGTTAAGGGCAAGCTGGCCGATAGCGAGTACGTTGCCTCGGACGGCATTGTTGCAATGGTGTTTTGCCTGGTTCTTGGTATCCTGGTTGCCTTTGTTCCCGTGGGATCCATCTTCTTTACCGATGGCGCACAGGCGAACATTATCGCCGCGGTTATCTCGGTGCCGATTGTGCTGGTGGGTATCGGCGTGGGCCTTACGTTCCGCCGCTTTACGCCGGAGGGCGCCGAGGTGGCGGCTCGCTGCAAGGCACTTAAGCATTGGCTCGAGGACTTCACGCGTCTAAAGGAAGCCGTCCCCGGCGATTTGGTGCTGTGGAACAAGCTGCTGGTGATGGGCGTTGCCCTGGGCGTTTCGAAAGAAGTGCTGCGACAGCTGGCCGAGGCCGTGCCTGCGGACCTGCGCAACAGCGACGATTTCTACGACAACTACCCCTGCTACTGGTGGTATTACCATCACTACGGCAACGAGTCTCCGCTCGATTCGTTCGATGACGTGTATCACGAGAGCATCCGTGAGCTGGCGTCGAGCTCCGACAGCTCGGGCGGCGGCGGAGGCGGCGGCTTCTCTGGCGGCGGAGGCGGCGGCGTCGGCGGAGGCGGCGGCGGAACGTTCTAGCGCGCTCTGATTTTTGGGATGGATCTTCTCCGGCGACTGTTGGCGGAAAATCTATCCCATTTTTATGCTTTGAAATGGGTCTATCTTTCCGTTACGGATCCCCACACAGGGGGCAGTGGGCAAAAAATGCCAAATATGAGTACTGTTGCCATTATAGTGACATATATTTGCACTAAATAATGGGCTCCTAATGAGATTATCTCTCGTTAGGGGCCCATTCTATTGAACATTTGTGGAAATATGTCAGCTCGCCTGACTGGCTGCTATGTCTAAAAGCCTCTAAAATGCCCCAAATCGCTGCTACTAAAAAGGTAACAGTACTCATATTTGATGTTTTTTGCCCACAGCTATTTGCAGACCCCTCTATAGGGCGACGCCAACGAGGGTTTCGTCGACTGTGTTACCCAAGAATGTCCCCAACGACTAGGTGCGGTTGCTGCCAAGGAGTGTCCGGGGTGCCGGCACAGACGATATGAGCAGGACATAAAAACATTGAGAGCCCCTGCTGCATGAAAGACCGCGGATTAGGCCGACAATGGTGAGTGTCTAATTCAGCCGCGGCGGCCACGCCGCATTCATGGAAGGGGCTCCCATG
>DBFWBE010000044.1:0-3135 GCA_048485835.1 Collinsella sp. | reverse complement strand
GAGTGTGTCGGCTTGGGCTTTCAGTGCAGTGTCACGCTCGCCGCGCAGCCGCTCGATCTCATCGACCATGGCCTCAGCCTCGGCATGGAGTTGGACAACCTGCCTGCCGAGGCCCTTAGCACGGGAGAGGTACCTGATGCTCGCGGCATGGAGCTCGTTGTTCTCGAGCTCGAGGCTCGCGGTATCGAGTTCGAACTTCTCCTCTATAAAGGCGATCCGCTCATTGCAGTCGGCCTCAATCTTTTCATTCCGATCCGTCGCCTCGGCGAGCTTGCGGCTGAATTCACCCACCTGGGCCATGAGCAGTGCGTTCTCGGTCCTGAGGTCGGCGGTCTCGCGCAGCAGCTTCTCCCGCCATGTCGCCTCGATCCGCTCGGCAGCCTCATCGAGGACGGCCTTCACGCCGGATGTCTCGCTGATTTTCTTTTCGCTCGGATTGTCTGCCATGGTGCGGCACTCCAATCAACAACGGCATGGCTCCGCCATGCCATATGGCTGGGAACAATGCACGGCCGCTGTTGATTTGTAGTCATCCTGCGATCGGTGAGTTCTAAAAGGCGTCTCAAGTCATACGTTATGCGTTCACGCAGGGGGTTTCAGTTGGAGAAATACCGCACTCTTATATAGTAGCGCACTCGGATTTATCTTCTGACGCCCACCAATCCGCGTTCACGGAGGATGCGGTACAAAGTCGATTTCGATATACCGGTGGCGGCGCAGATGTCGGGGATGGGCGTTTCCCGCGCAAGGTAGAGTTTCACGGCAGCATCGGCCTTGACGTCCGCGATGCGCGGGCGGCCCCCGACGTTGCCACCATGGTTCCGTTTTACGGCGATGCCCTCGGCCTGGCGCTGCTTGATCAGGTCGCGCTCGAGCTCGGCGGTGCAGGCGTGAGTGCCGAGGACGAATCGACCGAAGGCGGTATCGAGGTCGACCGGCTGTTTCAAGGAAGTTAGCTTCACGCCGAGATTTCGGAACATAAGGTCGTAGTTCAGCAATTGCCTGGTCGATCTGGTTAGGCGCTCCCAGGACTCGACCACCACTTCATCGCCGGCCTTCATCTTCTTGAACAGACGCTTCTGCTGAGTTCGGTCGCCGTCCTTGGCACCCGTGACCTTGTCTTTGTAGATATGGCCATAGGGCACGCCGGCGTTGACCAACGCCTCGATTTGCCTATCTAGCTTCTGATCCTTCGTGCTCACGCGAGCGTATCCGTATCTGGTCATTTTCAGCCTCCTGCCTTGTCTTTTGATTTTCTCATGGGAATGCAAGTGGAGGTTTTGACACTGGGTTTTGGCACTCGCTGTTCACGGCATCGAGGGTTCGGTTTTCGAGTGCCGCGCGGCATACGTTTTGAGACTATGACTATCTGACGATTAAGTTCGACAGTCGCTGCTTCAGCTAGAATTGACGAGGCGACGCATTCCGTGCGCGGGCGGCCGACAATTCGATTGGAGGCTTCCCTATGCTAAAGATCCTTGATGCGCTGGCCGCCCTTGCGACGGTCGGCACGTTCGTCATTGCGTTTTTCGATTCGTATGATGTCCGAGTTAAGGTCCGTAGGCGTACGCGCGGTGCGGACGGTGGACGGCATTTGCGCCGCAACAGGCGCAAATAAGAATGCCCGGGGTGGAGCCCGGGCATTTAACTAAACCAGAAAACTAGGCCGCCCGCGCTCTCGATACTTACACGGGATGCGTCGTCTTCTACGGTGATTTTACCCTCTTTAGTCAGATAAAACCACCGTATGCTTGGGTTTTCATGCGAGTTCATCCATCGTTCATGCGATGTGAATCGCAGCGACAGTGCGATACCGCCCGAAGGCTGCGACTACTCCCAGTGCCCGACCACGTCGACGACCCAGTGCCTGCCGGTCGCCTGCTGCTCGTAATGACCCTGGTCCTCGCTGGTGGTATAGGAGTCATCGATCACAGATCCGCCAATGCCGCCATTATCGACATCGTTATCGCACCACGCCCATGCAGCAGCCTTGCTGTCAAACGGTCCGACTTTGGTTCCACCATGGTTGACCCAGTAGCGCTCATGGCGCACGTACACCACGTTCGGGATCCAGACCTGGCCGTAGTCGGTCTCCCAGTGGCCCTGCTCGGGGGCCAACTTCTTCTGGGGCTGGGAGGAGGACGAACCGGCCGAGGAGGACGAGGATCCGCCGAGGCTTCGGAGATAGCGCTCGACCCTCGAGGAGGCGCTCGGCTCGACGGTCGTCGTCGAGTACGAGTCGGGCGGCGGCGGCGACGCGTTCGAGGTGGGGACCGCGCCGGCCGGATCGTCCGAGCTCGAGCGACTCATCGCCGCCGCGAGGTCCGAGGCCGACGCGTTGGCGGGTGCCGGCGGATGGGCCGCCGTCCGGGTCGGGTTCGGAGACGCCGAGACCATCGACTGCGAGACGGGCCGGACGGTTTACGTCGCGGGGTGAAATGGGAGGAGGGCGCGGGCGCGGTCCGGATGGGCCGCGCTTTTCCTTTCCCGGGGATGCGGAACTCCCACCGTCCAAGTGCCTTGGACGGTGGGAGCTGGATACGACGATATACTGCGCGTGCAACGGGGACACGCGCCTCCTTTTCGGTTGACTTCACCAGTTCGTACAGAGACTTTTCGATTTCCCGCTTTGATTTGGAGGTCTGTAATTCCATATTTCTGGAATACGGCACGAGGCTGAGCTTCGAAATCGCGTCTTGCGTCGGTAGATTGTTCCGCGTCCGCGACCAGTTTTTCAAGGGTGCTAAGCTGGGACTGTATTGAGAGTTCGTTTAGGTGGTTCACATTGTCCATAGCGGTGACCACCAATGTTGAATAGCTGTCTTGAAAGACTGTGTATTTATACTTGATTTAAGGCGGAGTGGAATGTGAGCGCGCAAGGAGATGCGGAATCGATGAGAGCCTCAAAAAAAACTACCGCAGTGTTATCATCTCTCATCCTCTCTATTCTTCCATTTCTGATTCTATGGACGGCTTGGTCAGTCCTCCCCGATGCAATTCCCGCTCATTGGAGTGGGGGTGTGGTTGATCGATGGGGTAATAAGCTTGAATTGCTGGTTGTTCCGCTGTTTTCTCTGATTGGTTCTATTGCAATTTCTGTGTACCTTATTGTTTCCACGCGGCGAAGAGAGTTCG